>JASFYR010000009.1:0-167598 GCA_045047115.1 Sulfurospirillum sp. | reverse complement strand
TCCTTTTTCTGAAAAAAGTTTGGTTGCACTTTCCAATATAAGCCTTTTTGACTTTTGGGCATTTCTTCTTTTTATGGGCTTTGTCATGTTTTTCTCCTTTTGTATATAAAATATTAAAACAACAAAATGAAACAAAAGTGAAAAAACATCAGGCAACAAGAAATAATTTTAAATATCATAGTTTATTTCATTTTTATTTCATTTTTAAGCACTATAATTTTAAACGATGTATCAAAAAGGAAAATCATGAAAAAATTACTCTTACTATGTATAGCACTATATACTTTTGCATCATCTTACAATCAAAACATGCTTAAAAGTTTAGCTCTTAGCAATCATAACCAAGAGAGTTTTTCTTTTGCGGTTATGGGAGACAATCGTGATGGAGACAATGTTTTGAAAAAAATCATCTCTTTGGTAAATGCTGATCAAAATATATCATTTTCTATAAACAATGGAGATTTGGTCCCAGATGGATACAAGAAGGAATTTTCAAACTACTTAAGCCTGGTAAAAACTTCAAATAAACCACTGCTCTCTATTATAGGAAATCATGAGATTCCCTGGTATGACGGCGAAACAAACTATAAAAAAGTTTTTGGTAAAACGCATTTTGCTTTTTCGTATGGAAATAGTTACTTTATAGTGCTTGATAGCTCTAATAAAACCATAAAGAAAAAGCAGAAAAAATGGTTAATAAAACAACTCAAAATCTCACAGCAGTATGCAAATAGATTTATCTTTACACATGTTCCACTATATGACCCAAGAGAGGGAGATTATGCAAAAGGACACAGTTTTAAAAGCCTAAAAGAAGCCAAAAAATTGAATGATATATTTGATAAATACAGAGTCACCATGCTCTTTTGTTCACATATTCATTTTTACTTCAAGGGCAAATGGCAAAAGACTCCGTTTGTCATCACAGGAGGTGCCGGAGCACCACTGAAAAGTTATAAAAACAGTGGCTTTTATAACTATGTCAAGATTGTAGTAGATGGCTCACATGTAAAGTACAAAGTTATCAAAGTAGATGTTAAAGCACCGGGATTTATAGAGCAAAGCATTCAATCTGCCAAAGATGTGCTAAATTTAAATTAGGAGGATATAATGATAGATACAATTTTAAAATCTTTTAAAGATTTGTTTAATAAAAAGATACTTTTTAGTTCACTGATACCTATCATCACAGCAGCTATTTTCTGGGGAGTTGTATTTTTTGTATTTCACACAAATATAAGCCAATTTGTCTCATATTTAGTATTTCATATCCCTTTTATAGGTGATCAAAGCTGGGTTCACTCTTTGGTTGAAACCGTTGGTGGAATACTAATATATTATGAATTACTCATCACTACCTCTATCATGATAGTAGGAATCATAGCAGATAAAATTGTAGATGAAATAAATAGTAAATATTACAATCTTGAAAAAAGAGGTTTTGGAAGCATTATAGAGAGTATTTTTATCTCTTTGAAGCAAAATATTCTATTTTTTGTACTCTTTATTATCTTTATTCCAGCAATGTTTGTGCCGGTTTTAAATATATTTGTTCATCTGATTTTGTGGTCAATTTTGATAAAAAAGCCAACATTTTATGATTCTATATCTACTTACGCCACAAAAGATGAGTTTAACACATTGCAAAATACAAACAAACCAACTATTATGATTATCACCATCATATCGGCATCTTTGTTTTTGATTCCTGTTGTTGGTATATTTGTCTATATTTTGCAGCTTCTAATGTTTACACACTTCAATTTAAAAAGATTACAAGGATTAAGACAATGAAATCTTTTCAAATTAACCGACTAGTCCTTCAAAACCAACAGCGTGCCGATTTTTGTGAAAATTTATATTTCAAATCTCACCCAAAGACCGGCTTTTGCAGGTGTTATTCTTGTGTAGTGGTCTCATAATATGAATATTCACTATATACTAGAGCAGTTTTTCAACTGGATTTCATCCTATCCATCAAATATGGTTTTAACAATTTTGATTTTGATTATATTAATAGCTTCCATATTGGAATCACTTCCAATTGTCGGTATGATGTTTCCATCGGAAACTTTGACCATATTTTTTGGAATCTTGGCCTTTAAAGGCATAGTGGACATTAGAATTCTGATAATCACTGCGTATATAGGTATCTTAGCGGGAGACATTTTTGGATACTACTTAGGGGAAAAAGTTGGTGAAGATTTTTTAAAAAAACATGCCAAAAGATTAAAAATCAACAGTAAAAAATATGAGCAGATAAAAGATGGACTAGATGACAATCTTATAAAAGTCCTGTTTATAGGCCGCTCAAACGGTTTTACAAGATGGATAGCTCCATTTTTAGCTGGCGCAAATGGCATGAGCCTTAAAAAATTTATACCTGCAAATATGCTCACAGCTGCATTTTGGGCACCGGCATTTTTACTGGGAGGTTACTATCTTGGGAGTGCTTTTGAAAATTACGGCAAATACTTTGGTGTTGGTATCATTGCTGCTACAATTTTGAGTATCATTATCTATAAAACTTATAAACATTTTGAAAACAATGAATTACTCCAAAGAGACGATTTTAAACTGTTTATCATCAATATCTTTGGACTTTACTTATTTTCAAAAATGGCAGAGGATGTGCTTGATTTGGAGCTTGTTACAAAGCTGGACATATGGATAAGTTCCACTATACCTCAAATTTACACACCGATTTTTACCAAAACAATGATATTAATCACCTCTGTTGATAATCCTTTGCCGATTAGTTTCATAATTTTATCAATTTGTCTCTATATGGGATATAAAAAGTGGTATAGAGATATTCTGTTTTTTCTTTCGTCTCTTTTTGGATCGGTTGTCTTGATGTTTGTTGTGAAAATTTTTGTCCAAAGACCAAGACCAGAGCTTCATATCATAGAAGTTTCCGGCTACTCTTTCCCCTCAGGTCATGCCACTATCAGTACTGCATTGGCTTTTGCACTCTATTTTATACTGAAAGAGAAGATGAAATATAAAAAGATTTTGCTTATTTTAAGTATAATATACCCGCTCCTTATCTCTTTTAGTAGAGTTTATCTAAATGTTCACTATCTGAGTGATGTAGTAGCAGGCATTGGTTTGGCTCTATTTTGGGTGAGTTTAGTGGCATTGGCATTTGAAATTATCAGGGTAAAAAATGAAACCAAAATATAATATCCGTAAAAACTTTTTATACGCTACAGATGGGGCAAAAGAACTTTTAAAAGAGAGTTCATTTAGAATTGAAATCGCTGCATTTGCACTGGCTACTATAGTGCTTTTGTTTCTGCCTTATCCCATCTGGGCAAAACTGTTTATGTTTGCCTCACTTTTTATCCCTCTTCTAACAGAAGCACTCAACACTGCCATAGAAAAAATAGTAGATATGACAGTTCCCGAGTATCACATCCTGGCAAAACATGCAAAAGATATAGCTGCTTTTGGGGTGCTTATGAGTATCTTTATCTCTATATTTATATGGCTTGGCTTTATAGTATATTTTAAATGATAAACAGAAATATAATAGCACTTGGCTTTGTCAGTTTTTTTACCGATATGGCAAGTAGTATGGTTACTTCCATATTGCCTATTTTTGTGGTTTACATACTTCACGATGGGATTGATAAACTAGGATTCATCGTTGGAATTGCTACTTTTGTATCATATGGTTTTAGATTTGTTTTTGGATATCTCAGCGACAGATACAAAATAGTAAAGCCTTTTGTAGTTGGAGGATACCTGATTTCAGCTATCACAAAACCTCTGCTTTATTTTAGTTCTGGATGGACAAGCATAGCAACTCTAAGAGGCATAGAGAGAGTTGGAAAAGCTATAAGAAGTGCTACAAAAGATACTCTCATATCAGCCTACTCACAAAAAGGCAAAAGTGGCAAAACATTTGGCTTTCACAAAACTATGGATATAGCAGGCGAATTAAGTGGGTCAATCATAGCTTTTATTGCCTTATATTATTTTGGAGAAAAGGCTGGTATATTTAAAGATATATTTGCTTTTACTTTGATACCAGGTATTTTTGCTGTAATTGTAGTCCTGTTTTTTGTCCAAGATACACCTTATAGTTCTAAAAAATCTATTCAAAAGATAAAATTAAAAGATGATATTTCGTTGCTTCCGGTATTGTTGCTCTGTTTTGGATTTGTCTTTTTTATGTTTAACGACTCTTTTTATCTTATAAAAGCAAAAGAAGCTGGATATAGCCTAAAACATATCCCTCTTTTAGTTATAGTTTTAAATTTGACACAAACTCTGGTTAGCTACTTTTTTGGACTCAAGGTAGATAGATTTGGGGCAATAAATGTGCTTTGCATCTCTTTTATATTTGGAATCATTTCTATGGCATCACTCTATTTTAATCTTATAATTTTTAGTTTTATATTTTTAGGTTTGTTTATGGTATCTAGCGTAAATGCCCTTAGAGCTTACATCTCAACTTACGCAAAAAACAAAGGAAGTGTATATGGTCTGTTTTATGGTGGTGTTGCCATAAGCGGTGCACTAGGAGCTATTTTTACAGGACTTATCTGGAAACACTTTGGAGAAAATGGAGCCATCAGCATTTCATTGATAGCTCTTGCAATTCTAACTCTTACTTTTACTTTCACTCAAATTTATAAAAAAGATTATGATATCGCCAGGTAAGCAAAAGGTACGACTATAAGCCGGGTTCTGTCGCGAGTGATAATTTATCTACTTGCTGTCTTACGATAACAATCTAGCGAATGGTAAAAATATGAAGCAAAACCAATCCATTCTTGCTGCAGGTTGGGTTTACAAAGCAGTCTAGATTACTCTAAACTCTGGTGGGCTCTTACCCCGCCGTTTCACCTTTTCATTTAATGTCTTCTTTTATATGAGCAAAGCCCATATAAAATTCATCTCACTAAAGCTTTACCTTTGGCAAGAATGACATTAAATGTAGTCTACTCTCTGTTGCACTATCCCTTGGGTTACCCCAGCCGTCTGTTAGGCGGAACCACGCTTCAATGCAGCCCGGACTTTCCTCCTGCTTATATAAGCAGGCTATCACTCATCGTACCTTTGGATGAAATTATACCATTTATTTGAGCTTATGAGTTAATTCTTCTAAAATAACTGTAGCGTAAGAGCCTTTTGGCAAAGAGAAGTGCATCTCAAACCAATTTTGATCCTCTTTATACTCGAACTCTACATCTTCTAAAAAAGCCCATGCAAATCTTCTTGCTCCGTTCATTTGGCTCAAGTATGGCTTGGCTTCTTCGTATACTTCATCCTCAAGCACTTTAGCAAAGCCCTCACATTGCATACTTCTACCTCCGGGCAACCAACCGGTTATAGTTATATCTTCATCTTTAAATCTTTTTAGTTCACTCTGTAAATCTTCACACACGAAAGCTTTTCCAGCAGGATAGTGGTGAGCCACATCACCAACAAATACCTTAAAAAATCTTCTCTGCCTTCTAAGTTCTTTTACTAAATCTTTTGAAAAGCCAAGCGCCTCTGCCGCCTCTTTATCATCAAAACCCTCTAGTATATGTCCGATTTTCAGTCGATTTGAGAGCCAGGTGTTAAAGAGATAACTTTGGTATGCACTGATATAAAAGTTTTTCATTTTTCTCTTTCGCTCTCTTCTTTTGCCCTCAAGTATCTCTTTTCCCAAGATATAGTTATCACCCTCTCTTCCAAATCTTTGGTATCCAAAAAAATTAGGAAAGCCCTGAGAGTCAAGAGTTTTAAGAGCACTTTGTAGTTTTTGCGCATCTACTCTATCTACTCTTTTAAGTCTTACGAAAAACCTGTTTCCCTTTAGATGTCCTACTCTTATTTTATTATTATGATAGGTTTTTGAGAGAATTTTAATATTCTCATGCTTAAAATTCTCCAGTTTTTTTTCGAAATTTCTATGTACCGAAATATATTGCGTTGTCATACCGTCTTTGTCTTTAAGTCCGGCATATCCAAAATCTCTACTCTTAGCACCGCAGGCTTCGCTCAGTGCCTGTACTGCCTGCCAAGTTGTCATGTCCTTTTTTCGTATATGCAAAATGAGATGCTCTCCCTCGCCACCAAACTCATAAAGAGGAAGTTCATTTACAACAAAATCACTTGAGTTTTTAGTGAAAAGCACATTTATAGGCGAATGGTTTAGATAAAATAATCGTTTGATTTTCAATTCCTTATATTTTTCTGCTATTATACCAATTTTATGCTTTTTAAGCTTTTTTAGAGTAAACTAATAAGAAATTATGTTAGGAGTGAGCGTTATGACATATAAGCTTAAATTGAGTGTTTTTAGATTTGATGCAAAAAGTGATTATCTTCCTTTTTACAAAAAGCATATCATTAAAATTAACGAAGACAAAACGTTGGATGATTTACTGGCTGTAATAAAAGAAGAGGACAGATTATTTGACTATCCAACGGGCAAAAATGCAGCTATTAAAATAGCTGGGGTAATCCTTTTTACTGATGTCAAAATTGGTGAACTTGTTGAAAACTTTGGAGATGAATTTACGCTTATGCCTATGAGTGAAAAGAGAGCCTTAAAAGATTTAATAATAAACAATGGTGATTTTTATGAAAAATTTGATTTACTTGATCCTTTTGTAGATTCTAGCGATAAAAAAAGGTTTGACGAGCTTGTTGTGTATCATTATGCATCTGATACATACAGATATAATGATGAATTTTATGGAGATGCTCTCTTTTTATTTGCATACGAGATGATTGAAAAATACCCCTCTCAAAAAAATAAAATCCTTAATGTGTTAGATAGTGAAGATGGTGGCATCTGGCTACATACAAATATCTGTGGAAAAGTACTTCCTGTGGATTACAAAGTAGAAGATAAAATAAACAGATTAAAAAACGAAGTTTTAAGAGTGAGGAGTTAAAATGAAAAAATATGTACTTTTTGATGCAATTATCGACATAAACCACACACTGCCTCTTGCTACTTCTGCAAAAGAGTTATTAAAAGTTTTGAATTTGGAAATCCCTATTTTAGGCGGAGTGTCTAGAGATAGAGGGCTTGAATCTATCGGTGAAGATAAGGAAACATTCTTTAGGGAAAATGCAAAGACTTTAGCTTTGGCCACAAAAGAAAAGAGTGATATAGTTTGCGTCGAGGACAGCTCATTTTTATCTTTAAGAACTACACTTGAGAAATTAAAAGAAGATGAAAAACTCGCTAACTTGACTATTAAAGAGTTAGAAAAAAATAATTTAGAGTTAAATCTTGATATAAAAATCTTTACTTTAGCTGATTTTATAATAAAAGAGTTCGGCATGGCAAAACTCAAAAAAAATATAAGCAAGAACTTTAAAAATTTTCTTGTTGCACTATATCTTGGTTCTTATCAATGTCAAATACAAAGATATTCAGATATAAAATCTTATAGCAAACTGCTTGAAGCTACCGAATTAAAACTCATAGATTATAACTTAAAAAACCAAGTATGTGGATATGACATCTATGATACAAACGAACAGCTCGCTTGTGAAATGGCAGGGGCTTTAATGCTCGATATGTTTGACAATGCTGCAGATTTTGTTGTTATAAATGATGCTAGAAGTTTTGCGATGTTTGATGAACACCAAAAAGAGTTGGAAAAAAGCGTAGGAAGAGAGATAGGACTAACTGTTTTATGCTTGGCAGAGGTACTTTTACTGGCGCTTGGAATAACAGATAAAAAAAGAATTGGACTCGATAATCATGTGATAAAAACAAAAATAGTCTAAATAAGACAAATTTAATCTTATTTAGACTATAATGACATTATAAAAACAATTTCAAGGAGAAATTATGCCAAAGATTAATCGTTATGTCGATATAGACACAGTTGAAAGAGAATCTAAGAAAGACTACATAGACAGACACTCACCATTTGTTCACTGCGACGAGAGTGCAAAGAGTGGAGAGCCATTTTCTGTAACAGTAAAAGTCGGTAATGAATATACTCACCCTGATGATTTTGATCATTACATAGCAAATATCGCACTTTACAACAAAGAGACTCTACTGGGAAGAGCTGACTTTACAGCAGGAACTCTAGGTGGACAAGGTGCAAAAGGGCATGTAGAAGTCACATTTAGAATCGTTCCGACTACAAAGAAACTAAATCTCATAGCTCAAGCATACTGCACAAAACACGGTCTTTGGGAATCAACTCCAGTAACTGTAACAGTAGATTAACCACATTATTCAGAAGCCTTTCAAAAGGCTTCTGACCACTACACTATCACATTAAATTAACAGGGATTTTTATGAATCAAAAAGATGGATACTGGCACCCTTTGGTTGCCGGTGTAATTTTAGGAATAGTTCTGTTTATCAGCTTTATGGTAGCAGGTCAAGGGTTAGGAGCAAGTGGAGCATTTGCTAGAGCAACTGCACAACTTGTATATCTGTATGACTCTACATTTGCACAAAACTTATATGCTTCAAAATACTTATTTAATGGAAATGCTTTAGCAAACTGGACTGTTATCGAAGTTTTTGGAGTATTTTTAGGCGGATATATAAGTGCAATGCTTGCGGGACGAATCAAACAAAGCATTGATAAAGGCAGTGCGTATCCCCAGCATACAGTAGACTGATATGGTCATTTATCGGTGGATTTATCATGGCCGGAGCCACTAGACTGGCAAGGGGCTGCACAAGTGGGCAGGCACTAGATGGTGCTGCAGCTTTTAGTGCAGGTACCTGGATATTTATGCTAGCTGCTTTTGGCACAGGATTTGCCCTCGCCCCTCTGTTTAAAAAACAGTGGGAAAATGCAAAATAAGGAGTTTTTATGTATCCACTTTTTACAACTGGCTCCATAGATGTAAATTCTAATCTGCTTTATGGACTGATTATCGGTATACTGTTCGGAGTAGTGCTTGAGAGAGCCGGCTTTGGAAATTCAAAGTTTATAGCTGCTATTTTTCATTTTAAAAGTTTAAAGGTTTCACAAGTGATTGTTTCCGCAATCATCACATGTTCAACACTTATAGTAATAGCGTCATATAATGGGTGGCTTGATTACACTCAAATATTTATACCGGATACCTATGTTTGGCCATATTTAGTCGGGGGCTTACTCTTTGGTGGAGCGATATGGTTATATCTGGATGGTGTCCCGGAACTGCCATAGTTGGATTTGCTTCCGGTAAAATAGATGCTTTTATCTTTATATTGGGTCTATTAAGTGGTATGTATTTTTATTTTGATATATATGATCAAATTGCTACCTTCGCCAACAGTGGATACATCGGAAAATTTACTGTAGATAAGCTTATAGGCGGAAATATTTACACAACATCTTATCTGGTGACGATAGTTGTAACTATTGGTCTGGCAATTTTTATGAATATTATGAAAAATACAAGAGAAAAACAAGGAGATAATTAAATGAAAAAGATTTCTATATTAGCCGGATTAGTTTTACTTCTTGCAGCTTTGGCGCTTTCATATATATCCGCAAATAATGGGACAAAGATGCTTGCAAAAAGAGATGCACTTGTTATGAAGTATGTCAATTTATCTGATAGTGCACTTGAAGATGAAGATATAAAAGGTGCTATAAAGTATGCAAAATTAGCTATTCAAGCAGATCCAAAGAGCAAAAAGGGGTATGTTTGTTACACAAATGCTATGGAAGAAAAATACCAATCCAGTGGTGATTCAGGAAACCCGAATACTCCACAAACAGGGAGTGGTGATGCAAGTATGGGTTGCTAAAAACACCTGATCACAAAGTTCTCCAATTATCAGTTGTGGAACTTTATGGTTGGGTGCCTAAACCCATACTTTTTTATTTATCAAGTTCTGAACTCATTTAGTTTATTGTTTAGCGCCTCTGTCATCTCATTTAGATGCTCAGCCGCACTTGCTATCTCTTCTGTGCTTCTTGCGTTTTTGGTAGATATCTGATTTATCACAGATACCTGATCTGCTATTTCATCCACATCTTTTTGAGTATCGCTATAGCTTTTTTCAATCGCATCAGATGTCTTGGTGGCAGCATTGTTTACGATATCAGCCATATCGTTTATCTTCTCTTCCACACTTGTTGCGCTTTTAGATAATTCTTCGATTTTTTTGGAGTTTGCACTCATCTCTTCGCTACTTTGAACTATGGATTGAACTATGACATTTATAGTAGCATTTATCTCTATGAGAGACTTTTGTGTTCTTTCAGCCAGTTTTCTTACCTCATCGGCAACTACTGCAAAGCCTCTTCCATGCTCTCCAGCTCTAGCGGCTTCTATAGCAGCATTTAATGCTAAAAGGTTCGTTTGATCTGCTATATCACTTATAACTGTCAATACATCTTTTACCTGGGCTGCATCTGAACTTAATTGTTGTATTTTTTCGGCTAACTCTATCTCGGTAGCTGCGCTTTGCTGTATATCATGAGCTAATGTCAAAATAGATCTGTTTGCCTCAACCATATGAGTGTTAACTTGCTCTAACTCACCTCTTGCTATTTTAGCTTCTTGGACAGAACTCTCTAAGTTTGTCTTTATCTGTTGTGATTTGGCATTTGCTTCATTTGTTGCAGTTGTAGAATTTTCTACTAATTTACCGACTTCCAAAGCAGTAGAGGATAGTTCGTTTGCTATAGAGGAGTTTTCACTTGATATGTGTTTAGCCTCTTGAGTTATCTCCCTTACTTTTTGTATGAAATTATTTATCTCCAAACTTGCTTTTGCTATTTCGTCATTACCTTTGACTTCCAAACTTTTAGTCAAATCTCCATCATCGCTAGCCAAATCTTTGGCTCTACTTGCCAAATTATTCAGAGGATTCAAAATAGCGGTCTTTGTAATAAATGACAGAACGACAAACATAATAAAAAAGACAAAAAGCGAAATCAAAATTTGATTCAAAACAGTTTTCATATTTGCATCTAACATTTTTGTCACTTCTTTTTTATTTTGGCCAACAAGTGCATATGCCACAATATTTCCACTAAAGTCTTTCAAGCCAATAGATGTAAAAAGAAAAGTTTTTGTTTTAAGCAGTGTTTTTGTTTTAGCTATATTTGCTCCTCTTAGTTCATTTAGAAACTTCATATTTATTTTATTTTTATCTACAGCCAATACATATTTACCTACAGATTTTGCTTTTTTAAGTAAAGTTGCTATCTTTAGATTATTTTTTTTAAGCAATATAATAACATCCAGATTGTCATTACTGCCATCTGCAACTATCGAATTAAAACCTTGCATAATTTCAACAGAACCAATATAAGTACCTTGTTCTACAACAGGGGCAATTCCTCTTAAAACTACTCCTGCTCTACCAAGCTCAATAGCTACAAGAGGTTTTTTTGTTTTTTTGACTTCCGCTATGGTTTTTCTAAAAGAAGAAAGGTCATCACCGAACTTTTTTGGTTTCCATACTCTGAGAAAACTATGAAGTGAATCATCATGAATATGAATTTTCAAATTTTTATATGTTGTGTTTTTATTAAATAAATTTAGTATATTTTTTAAACCTTTTTCGGTATATCCTCGATCCCCATCCAAAAGTCCTGATACTACAAATTCATTTTTACTGAGCATGATAGAGTTTAAAAGAGAAAAGTCTTTTCTTGTTTTATACTCATCCCGAAAAAAGTTAAGATACTTTTCTATCTCTTGTTTGTAAATTTTATTTTTTTCACTCGAATATATAAGATAATAGTCAGATACTAAAAAGCTAACAAATAAAATCCAAATAATAAAAATAGGTATAAACATTTTTTTTGCGATCGACATAAAAAACTCCCGTAAGAAAATAAATCTGTATTCTGGCATAATACACTGATTTGGATTATATCACGCTTAAAAATTTTCTCCTAATCGAGACAAAAAGTACAGGCACATAAAAAAGATTTAAAACTGTTGCCCAGGCAATTCCAAAACCAAGTGAAATCGCCATAGGTTGGAGTATAACAGATTGTCCGGCGGCAAAAAACATCAGGGTTGAGAGTCCTAAAACTGTTGTAATTGAAGTCAATAAAATAGGTCTCAATCTTTTTGTGGCAAAATCCAATATATCTTGCATGCTTTTTGCTTTCTTAAGTGAATCTATCATAATAATTCCATCATTTACAACAACTCCACTAAGCCCAACTATACCCAACAGCGAAGGCATAGTAAGATTCATATCCATTATAAGATGTCCTACCAACACACCTAAAAGAGAAAGCGGTATGGTTGAAAGAACAACAAAACACAAAGTTATAGAGTCAAACATCCAAACCAGAGCAATAAAAATTAAAAAAACCGCAATAACTCCCGCCTCTGCCATCTCTTTTTGTATCTTTCTGTTCTCTTTTTCTTCACCCTTTATCGTTATCTTTACACCCTTGTTTCTTATTTTTTCAAATATTGGCTTTAACCTCTCCAAAAGCTTTGCTGATGTTATCGTTTTTTTGCGCAAAGAGGCATATATCGTACTAACTCTGACACCATCATTTTTATATATATTTGCATCACTGTTTTTATACTCAAAATCAACTATTTCACTGAGTCGCACCTTTTTTAAAGACCCGGGAATATCGACATAGAAATTCTCCAAAGCCTCTTTATTGTCTTTATTTATATCTTGTGTGACTATATTTATAAGCTCTTTATCGTATGTCATTTTATTTACATATGAAGCAAAGAAGTATGGCCTCAGAAGTGAAGCGATATATCTCTCGCTAAAACCCAATACCAGACCATACTCATTTACTCTTAGTTTCACCTCTTTAACTCCTGCTTCTTTATCATCATATATGTTAAATACGCCCTTTATGCTTTTCATTTTATTTTCTACTAAATGCAGAGCATTTTCTATAACGCTGTCATCTTTTGCACTAAATGCAAGCTCAACATCACTCTTGACTATGCCAGCACCCGGAACTATCACTTTGAACTCATTAAAATTTTTACTTTTTTCAAATTGCAGGGTTAGTTTTTTTATCTTTTCCAATAACTCTCTCGCACTCATTACTCTCTTCATATCGCTGTCATCATAAGCGGGAGAGAGATATGGATTTATATATTTATTATAAAAATTTTTCGGTTTTCGCTCGTGAAGATTTATAAAAATCTGAAAGTTATTCTCTGCCATATGGGGTTGAAACTTGGCATCAAGCATAAAACCTGATATAGAAGTGATAGAAGAAACTTCACTTTTTGGCAGTTTAGCCAATAATACTTTCTCTACTTTGGTCACTAATTCTTGTGTCTCTTGAAGTTTGTAGTTGATATTTACTTTACCGCTTATATATATCTGTGTATTGTCAAAGTCCGGAAAAAGTTGAAAATTTGTCCTTTTAAAAAGATACACAGTAGAGACCAAAGTAAAAATCAGAAAAAAAGCAAGAAAACTCTTTCTATACTTAAGCAAAAAAGTGAGTGTAGATTTATACACCCTGTTCCAGCCATTCCACCAAGACTCATTTTTCTTTGTTTTTGTTTTGGCCTTTAGAAAATCCTTTGCATGTAGAGGCAAAAAGAAAAATGCTTCAAAGAGCGAACTTAAAAGTAATATAGAGATAACTATAGGCAAAACCCTCATAAATACACCCATATCCCCAGACATGATAAGCAAAGGCAAAAATGCAAATATAGTCGTAGCAGTAGCTGTCAGGACTGCTGGGAACATTTCACTGGCTCCATTTATGGCTGCTGTTTTCGGACTCTCTCCGCACTCAAGGTGTTTATATATATTTTCAGCCACAACTATAGCTTCATCTACTAACATGCCAAGTGCTATCAAAGCCCCCAGAAGAGAGAGCATATTTAAACTATATCCCATCAAATTCATCGTTATCAAACCGATAAAAAAGCTCACTGGAATCCCAAGTCCTACTATAAAAGCAATTCTTCCACTGATAAATATATAAACTGAAAGCGAGACTAGTATAAGCCCAAAAATTATATTTGAGATGACAGTATTCAGACGATTTCTTATCCATATAGAGGTATCGGTATAGACTTCAAAATCATAATTTTTATATTTTTGTTTAAATTTTTTAAGAACTTTTTTTATATCTTTTACTAAAGTTATAGCGTTTCCGTCTTTAGCTTTGTTAGTATTTACAGATATATTTGGTTTGCCGTTAAAATGGGATACTTCATTTGGGTCTGCAAGTTGAAAATTTGCTGTTGCAATATCTTTAAGTCTTAGAGTTATAGCTCCAAATGTCAAAGGCATATCTCTTAATTTTTGAATGTTTTTTTCACCCGAAAGTGTACTGACAAAAAGATGTCCACCTCTTTGCTTGATGAGTCCTATCGGATAGATACTACTGATGGAGCTCAATTTTGAAGCAACTTCATCTGCACTCAAATGATAGGCATTTAGCTTGTTTTCATCTATTTTAATCAATAACTCTTTATTGGTATCTCCTCTAATCGCTACATCACTTAGATTTTTTATCTTTGATAGCCTTGTTTTTAACTCATCTGCAACTTTAAGCATCTTCTCTTTGGACTGATTTGATGCTATAGCGATGGTTGCCAAGGGATATGATGTCTTTAAGATTTTTGCAATAGGTTCATTCATATCGCTTGGAAAATCTTTTTTTACTCTGGAAATCACATCTTTTACATCATCAAGAACTTCAGATTGATTTGAGCCTTCTCTTAGGTATATGAGTATTTTAAAAAAGCCGTTCTTTACACTGCTCTCCATCCTGTCCATATCATTTAGATTTCTTAGTTCATCTTCAAGTGGCTTTACTGCTGTTTTATCCAATATATCGGGGCTCGCACCGGCATAAAAACCTGTCACGGATATAGTTTCTAAATTTGACGGAGGGAAAATCTCTTTTGGAATTTTTTGATAAGAAAAAAATGCAAGAACTATCAAAAACAAAAGAAAAATATGATTAAGTATAGACTTTTCAACTGCAAATGTTATAAATCGTTTTACCATTAAAATACCGTATCTAAGACTTGATTTTTAAATTTTATGTACTCTACTTTTTGTTTTAAAAATCTGTTTTCTTCTTTTAAAACAGAGTATTCGCTTGAAATCTTACTTATCTGTCTGCTTGTGTAATAAATCTCATTTTTTATATAAATTTTAGGCAAAATTATAAGCAACCCTACTACAATACTAAGATAAACAATAGCCAACAGCTTAAAATCAAGATTTTTCTCTTCATTTATACTTTCATCTATCTTATCTAAGAGTTGATTTTTATCGCTGGTTTTTTTTGTAGTTCTTTTGTTGTTCATTTGATTTTAAACAACCTCATTTTGGAACTTCTGCTTCTTGGGTTTTTCTTTATCTCTTCTGCACCAGGTACGATTGGCTTTCTAGTTATAATTTTTCCTAAAGAGTGGTTATTGCCACATTCACACTTCATAGCACCAACAGGACAGATACAACTCTTTGCAAATTCTTTAAAAACTCTTTTTACAATTCTGTCTTCCAAAGAGTGAAAAGATATAACAGCTATCAGACAGTTACTTAAATTTGCACTTTCAATCGCTTTAAAAAGCCCTGCTAACTCTCCTAACTCATCATTTACCTCTATCCTAATCGCTTGAAATATCAAAGTGGCAGGATTTATACCTTTTTTTGATGGAAATTTTTTGAAAATCCCGCTCAACTGGCGTGAACTCTTAATCTCTTTGTCTTCTCTTGCCCTGCAAATTATCCTGGTGGCTCTTTTGAATTCTCTTACTTCGCCATAATCTCTCAGTATATTTTCCAACTGCTCTTGTGAATAATTATTTACAACCTCATAAGCACTCAAAGGAGAGTTTTTGTCCATCCTCATATCAAGAATTTCACTATTGAAGCCAAAACCCCTGCTCTCATCATCCAATTGCAGTGAAGAGACTCCAATATCAGCCAAAATTCCTCTTATAGGATAATCCGGATATTTACCTATGATATTTGAAAACTTATCGTTTTCGAACATCACTCTATCTTCATATTTTTGAAGTCTTTTTTTACTAAAATCTATAGCAACTCTGTCTTGATCACAGCAGATGAGTTTAACTTTCGGATTTTGTTCTAAAAGCGCTTCACTATGACCACCATATCCAACAGTACAATCCACAATATATCCATCTCCTATATCATTAAATGCATGCTTAACTTCCTCTAACAAAACAGGAATATGTGGAATTTTCACTTTATTAACCCTTTTAGTAGTTTTGGGTATAATATCAAAGAATGGGTAAATAAAGGCTAAATTGTGAATGATTATTTGAAAAATGAGATGAAAAGCATAGCTCTCTCTATGTTTAGAAAAAACTTTTTTGGCATATTTCACGGTTCCATTTCCGCTAGAGTTGAAAAAAATCAATTCATTATAAATAAAAAAGATGCTATTTTTGATAATCTTGAAAAAAGAGATTTCATAAAACTTTATACAAAAAAAGATTATAGATGGAATGAAGCCAGCCTGGATGCAGATATACATCTAAATATATATAAAAACATAAGCGAAGCAAAGTATATAGCCTATGTTATGCCACCTTTTGCAACCTCTTATGCCTTGAATCACCGAAGTATAAAGCCTGTTGATTATTTTGGATATAAAATCATCAAAGAGATTTTAGTCTATGACCCAAAACAGTTTGATGACTGGTATGAGAGAGCCGAAATAGAGATATATAACTATATGAAAAAAAATTCAACAAACATAATGCTTATCAGAGGCTATGGCATATATATGTATGACAGAGACTTACAACAGATAGCCAAGACAATAGCCCTGCTTGAAAACAGCTGTAAAATTTTACACTATATGTAACAATTTTTCCACAACTCTCACCATCTTTTTAATCTCCTCATTTGTGATAACATAAGGGGGCATAAAATATATAACATTTCCTAATGGTCTTATGTATATACCCTCTTTCAAGGCTTCTTGAAAAAATCTAAGTCCAATTCTCTCTTTAGAATCATATCCTTGAAGCTCTATCGCACAAATCATCCCTCTTTGTCTCACCTCTTTGACATTTGGAAGTTTTTCCAAAGGCTTTGTAAGAGTTTTTATCAACTCTATCTTTTCTCTGTTTTTTTCTATAATATTTTCTTTTTCAAATATATCCAAAACCGCGTTTGCCACTGCGCATGCAAGAGTATTACCTGTATATGAGTGTGAATCCAAAAATGATTTTCCTTCAAAATAGTCACAATAAAAAGCATCATAAATATCTTGTGTAAAAAGCACAGCTGAAAGTGGCATGTATCCTCCCGTTATCCCCTTTGAAAGACAGAGAAAATCCGGACTGATTCTGGCTTGCTCACACGCAAACATACTTCCTGTTCTTCCAAATCCGACTGCAATCTCGTCTGCAATCAAAAATACTCCTGCCTCATCACAAATCTCTCTTAATTTTGTGATATAGCTAGGATTATACATCTTCATGCTACCTGCACATTGAACTAACGGTTCAATAACAACAGATGCAACCCTGCCTTGATATTTTTTTAGAACTGCCCTCATATCTTCCAAAGCTTCATCCTCGCAAACCAAAGATGGAGATTTTGCCTGAACCGTTTTTAGGAGTATATCTTTGTATATATCCTTATATAGGCCTGTATCGCTGACTGCCAACGCACCCATCGTCTCACCATGGTATGAGTTTTCAAGTGAAACAAAAAGGGCCCTACTCTCGCCTCTGTTTTTAAAGTATTGAAAAGACATCTTTAGCGCTATCTCTATCGCACTGGAACCGTTGTCAGCAAAAAATATCTTTTGCAACGGTTTTGGAGTGATAGCGACCAGTCTTTTTGCCAAATCAATAGCTGGCTTGTGAGTAAAGCCGGCAAAAATCACATGCTCTAGCTGCTCTATCTGCTCCTTTATTTTTAAGTTTATATATTCATGACTATGCCCAAACAAATTTACCCACCAACTGCTTATACAATCAAGATACACATTTCCGTCAAAATCATATATATATGCACCTTTCCCTTTTTTTATAGGTATCAAAGGTATCTTCTCATGGTCTTTCATCTGTGTACATGGATGGAAAATATACTTTATATCCTCTTCCATCAGTCTTTTATTGTTCATAGTTCTTATCCTTAGCGATATTTAATAACTTTAAAGGTAGAATTATATCAAATTTTTAGGCACTCTCATGAGTGTCACTCGAAGGAAAAGAATGATTACTTGGATGCAAAGACACAATAAGTATCTGGTTATAACAATTTGGGTTGCAACAATTGCGTTTATCGGTGCCGGTTTTGTAGGATGGGGAGCATATGATATGAATAGTGATCGCGCCACATCTGTTGCTAAAGTTGGGCATAGAGCCATAAGCGTTTCTGAGTTCCAACAAGCCTACTCTAATACTTTTAGCTATTACAATCAGCAACTGGGCGGAAAACTGACAAAAGAAGATGCAGACAAAATGGGTCTTGAAAAAGTTGTAATGCAAAATATCATAAACGAAACACTGCTTTTAAATTTGGCTGATGATTTAGGATTTAGTGTTTTAAAAACAGATATTGAAAAGAAACTTATAAATGATAAAAGTTTTCAAGTTAATGGCGTATTCAATAAAAATAGATATTTTTCACTCTTGAAAAACCAAGGCATTAGAGCAAAAGACTATGAAAATGGGCTGAAAAAAGAGCTTCTTTTGAACAAATTACAGAAAATATTAAATTTACCGCCCAGCAAAAGAGAAATAGAAGTCTTCACATCATCACTCTTTATGCAAGATAAACTAACAGTCTCGACTATTTCTCTCAATCCTGCAGATATAAAGATTGATGAAAATGGGCTGAAAAAATTCTGGGAGGCCAAGAAAAACAGCTATAAGACCAGAAAAAAATACGAACTACAGACTGTAAAAGTCGAACTTGGCAAAGAGTGGGTAAAAGATAATGAGTTGAAAAAATTCTGGGAAGGAAAGAAATATAATTATAAAGATAAAAATGGAAAGATTTTACCCTTTAGCGAAGCAAAAAATAGTGTTGTACTCGATTATAAATTAAAAAAGAGCAAAAAAAGAGCATTGGAAGCATATCTTAAACTTAAAAAAGGCGAAATAACTACTACTAAAAAACTGACTGTATATGAAGGGGATAAAAATTTCCCCGTTATAAAGCTAAGAACAGCAAACAAAGGTCAGGTTCTCAAGCCAATCCCAAGAGAAAACGGATATCTGATAGTAAAACTTACAAATGTTGTACTGCCAAAAGTTATGAGCTTTGAGGAAGCAAGACTGAAAGTTTTGAAAGAATATAAAAAACATGCGTTAGTGTTAGCACTCGAGAAAAAGGCAAAAGCAAGACTAGATATCTTCAGCGGACAAAACCTGGGTTTTGTTAGCAGAGACTCTGTTAAAAAAATAGATGGACTGAGTGATGCACAGAGTTCTGAATTTATAAACTTTGTTTTTGATCAAAGCACACTAAAAGGCTTTAAAATATTTGGGAACAAGGCTTCAATGTACAGAATCTTGGAACAGAAATTGCTTAATAACGATAAGTTTAACCTATATAAAAGTATCATAACTCAAAGTGTCGTTTCAAACAAACAAAATGAGTTAAACAGAAACTTGTTAGCAAAACTTAGAAAAGTATATAGCGTAGAGCAATACTATAAAGGAAAGTAGTTGAACACAACAATACTCGGCATCGATATTGGATCTACTAAAATATGTGCCATCATTGCTCAAAAAAACAGTGATGGTGATCTCAAGGTTCTTGGCGCAGGAATCGCAAAATCCCAAGGTTTGAAAAAAGGTATCATTACAAATATTGAACTTGCTTCAAGCTCAATTAAAAATGCCCTAAACGATGCAAAGAGAGTCGCTGGAACTCAATATGAAAATGTTGTGGTATCAATTTCCGGTGCATATACCAAAAGTGTAGAAAGCGTAGGCGTTGTAAATGTTCCAAATCACGATATAGGCATAAGAGAGATAAATCGTGCCATGCAAATGGCAGATCATAACGCAAACATACCAAACGAGTATGAAAAACTACATATACTTCCATATAATTTTAAAGTAGACGGCCAAGAATTTATAGAAGATCCTCTAGGGATGAACGGCTCAAGACTCGAGGTGCAAGTACATATAATTACTGTGCAAAAAACTTCTTTAAGCAACCTGGAAAAGGCAGTCAAACTCGCAGGTGTAAACATAGACAACATAGTCCTGAGTGGTTATGCATCTGAGATTGCAGTTGTAAATGATGATGAAAAAGAGCTTGGAGTCGTTGTAATAGATATCGGCGGAGCAACTTGCAATATGATCATTCACGCTGGCAATTCACTTAGATACAATGACTTTTTAGGGATTGGCTCAAACAATATAACAAATGATCTCTCAACGGCCCTACACACACCTTTAAGCTCTGCATCAAAAATCAAGATAAATTACGGAGCATTAAATAATAACTCAAGCGAACTTATAGAACTACCTATAATAGGAGATGATGGCTCTACTCATGAAGTCTCCTTGGACATAGTATCAAATGTTATATATGCAAGAGTCGAAGAGACTCTGATGATTCTAGCAAAAATGTTAGAAGACAGCGGATTTAAAGATCAAATAGGAGCTGGAATTGTACTTACCGGCGGACTCACGAAAATAGGTGGAATAAGAGATTTAGCAACAGCTGTTTTTGACAATCTTCCTGCCAGAGTTGCAAAACCAAAAGAGATGGAAGGACTATTTGAGACCCTAAGAGATCCTAGCTATTCTACTGCGATAGGACTCGTTTTGTATGGAGGAGGACACTTTACTCCATATGAAATAGATTCTAATAAAAAGTTAAGATATAAAAATGAAATCATAGAAGCACAAAAAAATTTAGAAGAAACTTTTATAGAAGAAGGCATAGAGAAGGTTTCAAAAAAAGATGAAATATTGAGTCCAAAAGATAAATTCGCCGAGTTGGCTATTATGGACGATAACAGTAAAACAAATGGTTTTTTTACTAGTTTATGGAACCGTTTAACACAACTATTTTAAGAGGAGAAAAAGCATGAGTGGCTTTAGCGTTGAAGAGACAAGATATACATATGGTGCAAAAATAAAAGTTATCGGAGTTGGTGGTGGTGGTGGAAATATGGTAAACCACATGATAAGCGAAGGTGTCAGCGGAATTGATCTCATAGTTGCCAACACAGATGCTCAAGCACTAGACCACTCAAAAGCAACCACAAAGATACAACTTGGTGAAAAGAAGACAAAAGGATTAGGTGCCGGTATGCTTCCGGAAATCGGCAAAGAATCAGCACTAGAGAGCTATGAAGAGATAAAAAGTGCACTTGAAAATGCGGACATAGTTTTTGTAGCCTCAGGTTTTGGAGGCGGAACAGGAACAGGTGCTGCACCTATCATTGCTCAAGCGGCAAAAGAGATTGGGGCATTAACCGTATCAGTGATAACAAAGCCATTTGGGTTCGAGGGAAGAAAAAGAACAAAACTTGCTGAAATAGGACTAAACGAACTCAAAAAAGAGAGTGACTCTATAGTCGTTATTCCAAACGATAAACTTCTCTCTATAGTAGATAAAAATCTTGGTATAAAAGAGAGTTTTAAGATAGTTGACGATGTTCTCAGTCGTGCAGTCGGCGGAATGAGCTTGGTTGTACTCTCATCCGGACAAAGTGATATAAACCTGGACTTTGCGGATGTAAGAACTGTTATGAGCCATAGAGGAATGGCTCTTATGGGAGTCGGGGAAAGCAGTGGTGAAGGTTCAGCTGCAGAAGCCATAAAAAGCGCTATAGAATCGCCGTTATTGGACAATATGTCCATAGACGGAGCTCTTGGAGTCTTAGTTCACTTTCATATTCACCCAAACTGTCCTATCACTGAAATCAGCGATGCTATGGGTATAGTTTATGATAGTGCTGATGAAGATGCTGATGTTATTTTTGGAACTACAACTGATGAAACAATGGAAGACAACAGAGTAAAGGTAACAATTGTTGCAACAGGCTTTGATAAAAAACTAGAACCTGAAAAAATGGAAGAAAATATGAACCAAATAAATATGCGTGAAAGAATAAGCAGAATGAAAAAAGTAGTTGGTGGATATGAAGGAGCAGAAGATTATCTTGATATTCCAACTTTTATGCGAAACCAGATGGACTAAGGGTTTAGTACAAACCCTCTGTCAATTCCAGCCAAATCTTTGTAAAATTCAGCACTTAAATTATGGTTTTTAAGGTAATTATTTATCTTCTCTTTTTGGTCATATCCCATTTCACAAGCTAAAACTTTTACATCTCTTTTGATCGCTTCATCAATTAAACATCTTAATATCTCATCTCCTTTATTGCCACCAAAAAGCGCCAAATCGGGTTCATAAGAGAGATTTTTATCTAATTTTTCATCATCTTTGATATATGGCGGATTTGAAACCAAAATATCTATCTTTTCATTTATGCCTTCTAACAAATTTGTCCGTACAAATCTTATTCTATCTTCAACTCTGTGTCTATTTGCATTTATCTTTGCCACTTCAAGGGCATCTTGACTTATATCTGTTGCAATTATATTAACATCGGGCAAAAGCGTAGATAGCATAACAGATATGATTCCGCTACCCGCACCCACCTCTGCAATAATAGGTTTTTTCATATCTCTACATATGGAGAATACTTTATCTATGAGTATCTCTGTCTCTGGTCTTGGTATCAAAACTCTATCATCCGTATAAAACATTTTTGAGTAAAATGAAGTCTCTTTGAGTATATACTCTAGTGGATAAAAATTTGCTCTCTTGTCTATATTTTCTAAAAAATCTTTTGGTTCATCTACGATAAAATCATCATGACTTATAAGCCATAAACATTCAACTTGCAAAGAGAAAGCAAGAAGCCTTAAGGCCTCTTTTTGAGGGTTTTGTGTTACCTCTCTCAGCTTATTGGAGCCATGCTCAAGTAATTCCCTTATGCTTGGCATTTTTCTTTTGTACAATCCATCGTAGATTTTATATCAACACCTAGCTTTCTTAGCCTCTCAACCAAAGGAGGATGAGTAAAATAGAAAAAGATAGTCAGTGGATGAGACAGAGGAAAACTTTTGTTTTCATTTGCCAGTTTCATCAGTGCAGAGCTCAAAGCCTCTTTGCTTTCACATTCACTTCCATACTCATCAGCCGCATACTCATTTTTCCTACTTATCATTCCAAATATTGGCATAAACAAAAATGAAAGTACCGGAGAGAAAAGCAAAAACATAATAATATTCATATAGATTTTATTACTAACTCCAAGTTCCAAGAAAAGATCTTTTGGAAGATTTCCAAAAATCGCAAACATTATAAAAAGCATCAAGCCACTTGAGAGTATATTTTTGATTATATCTTTATGTTTAAAATGTCCTAATTCGTGTCCCAGCACTGCGAGAAGCTCTCTTTTTTCAAGTTTTTCTATGAGTGTATCAAACAAAACAACTCTTTTTGATTTGCCAAGTCCACCAAAATATGCATTTAATCTATTGTCTCTTTTGCTTGCATCCAAGCTAAATACTCCGCTGCTTTTAAGACCTGCTTTTTGTAACAATTCTTCTATAGAGGCTCTTAAATCTTCGTTTTGGAGTGGAGTAAATTTGTTGAATATAGGAGCTATAAGAGTCGGATATATCATATTTACAAACAAGATTATGATAAAGACTGCAACAAACCCCCATATCCACCAATCAGTAAAACTGAGCATTATCCATGCTATCAAGGCGATTATAAGTGAACCAAATACAAAAAACAAAGCTCCAGCCTTAATCTGATCTATCACATATGTTTTGACATCAATATTTGAAAATCCATACTCTTCATCAAGTGAAAAAGTTTTATACAAATCAAACGGAAGTGAAAAAAGATAATTTATAACTATAAAGGCATCTACATAGATAACAGATCTAAGTATCTCATTTTGTGTACTTATCTGAGTGTCAAGCATATTTAAACCATATCCCAACCACCAAATAAAAAGCAATAAATCATACAATATGGTTACCAGTTCCATTTTTGAATTTGCTATTTTATAATTCGCAGCTTTGATAAAATTGGCTGGTCCCAAAATAACAGCTTCTGTTTTTTTGGCTTTAACAACAAAACCTATCTCCATCACAGTTGCATAAAATCTTATCAAAGCATACAGCGTATATAACGCACTTACTATCATCAACATTTTTTACCTTATTTTTTACGAAATTGTACCCAAAAGAGATTAATATTGGGTATAAATTTAGCTATTTTTACCAATATTCTAGCTAAATCTTGGTAAAATCTTTATACCTGAAATAGATTGGAGAAAAATTGGCACTATTGGATCTGCTGGGAATCAGCAAAGCTTATGAATCACAACAGATATTATCAAATGTAGATTTTTTTATAGAAAAAGGCGAGCGAATCTGCATCATCGGAAAAAACGGTGGTGGAAAATCAACACTGATGAAAATCATCAACGGTACTTTAAAAATGGATGTTGGCAGAAGAGTAGTGCAAAAATTTTTAAAAGTAGATATGCTTGATCAAACGCCGATATTTGATGATAACATAAGCGTAAAAGAAGCTATAGAAAACAAGCTTGAAAAACTAAAATCTGCAAAAAAGGAGTATAACAAAATAACCTCGCAACTTGAAAGTGATTTTGAAAACAAAAAATTACTAAACAGACAAGAGGAGTTGACTGATTTTTTAGATACTCATAATGCCTGGAGCCTTGATGACAAGATAGATAGAGTATTGCAAAAATTTGATCTAAAAGAGTATGAAAACAGGGCTGTAAATCTACTTAGCGGTGGAGAAC
Organism: Sulfurospirillum sp.; assembly: GCA_045047115.1. Classification (GTDB taxonomy): domain Bacteria; phylum Campylobacterota; class Campylobacteria; order Campylobacterales; family Sulfurospirillaceae; genus JAADIZ01. The sequence goes on along the minus strand of JASFYR010000009.1, from coordinate 142,870 downwards.
AACGAAGAGTAACTTTGGCTGGATTGATTTTAGAAAAACCTGATATTCTACTCTTGGATGAGCCGACAAATCATCTTGATGTATATATGGTAAAATTTTTAGAAGAGATGCTTTTAAAAGAGCAGTTTACTCTAGTCTTTGTATCGCATGACAGATATTTTATAGATACTATAGCTACAAAAACTGTCGAAATTGACAACTGTAAAATTAGAACATTCAAGGGCGGTTACGGGGATTATCTAAGTGCAAAAGAGATACTCTTAAACTCTATGAATAAAGAGCATGAAAATATGCTAAAACTTTTAAAAAAAGAAGAAGAGTGGCTCAATCGGGGTGTAAAAGCAAGACTAAAAAGAAATGAAGGCAGAAAACAAAGAGTCTTCGAGCTCAGAAACAAAGCAAAAACAAATCCTGCTCTTATAAACAAGATGCAACTTGAACTACAAAGAGAACAGAAAAATTTCAATCAGACAAAATCAACAAACAGGCAAAAAATGCTTTTTGAGATGTATGATATAAAAAAATCTCTTGGAGGAAAGCTACTGATAAACAACTTCTCAACAAGAATACTTCAAAAAGAGAGAATTGCTGTTGTCGGAAAAAACGGTTCAGGCAAATCTACATTTTTAAGGCTACTGCTTGGGGATGCAAGTATCGATAGTGGAATTTTTAAAAAAGGTGATTTCAAGATAGGATATTTTGACCAACAAAGAGAAATGCTGGATATTGATAAAAATATAATGGAAACATTTTGCCCGAACGGAGGAGACAGAGTTGATGTCAAGGGAAAGAATATGCATGTATTTGGTTATCTTAAAAATTTTCTTTTCCCCAAAGAGCATCTGAATAAAAAGATAGGGGTTTTGAGTGGTGGAGAGAGAAACAGAGTGGCTTTGGCGCTACTTTTCACAAAAGAGGTTGACTGCCTTATCCTTGATGAGCCAACCAATGATCTTGATATTCCAACCATCAATATCCTTGAAGAGTATATACAAAACTTTGAAGGTGCTATTATTTTTGTAAGTCACGATAGGTATTTTGTCGATAAAATAGCCAAAAAACTTTTGATATTTAAAGGCAATGGAAACATAGAAGAGAGTTATCAGACATACAGCGAATATCTCGAGATCGAAAAGGAGATTAAAGAGTTAAAAGAGTTTAACAGCGATACTAAAAAAGAATCTGGCAAAAAAGAAAAATCAGACAATACCATAAAACTAACCTATAAAGAACAGCAAGACTATAAAACACTTCCAAAAGAGATCGATAGATTGGAAAATGAACTCAAAGAGATAAACAACTGTCTAAAAGATCCGGAATGTTATGAAAAAATCGGTCTTTCAAAGCTGAGTGAAGATTTAGAGAAAAAAGAATCCAAACTCGACATGCTGATAGAAAGATACCTGGAGATTGAAGAGAAGGCAGAGCTTACAGCCTTCTCTTAAGATCAGTATGCCTCTACACTACTGACTCTACCGCCTCTTTTTACTATGCGAACATGCTCTCCGACATAATGCTTTTTGCCTTTGACTATAACAACAACACTTCTGTTGCCACTATCTAACATCACAGTGAGCTCCTGTGCATTTGCTTTCCCTATCTGATTGCCGACATAGGCACCACCAAGTCCTCCGGCCAAGGCAGCCAAAGCAGAGCCATTGCCTCTTCCAACGGTTGAGCCGACAACCATTCCAACCAAACCACCTATAAAAGTACCTGTGCCGTTGTCTTTAATTACAACAGGTTTTATCGATTCTATTGTGCCTGTTTCATAATTTAGAACATACTTTGTTGAACTTGCATCAACTTCTTGGACACCTCTTTGAGCACATCCTGCAAATACCAAAATAAAAAACAGAAAAGATATTTTTAAAATTTTCATCACAAATTCCTTAATGTAAAAAATGTCTCACGCCACTAAAATACAGAGCCATATCGTACTCATCTGCCGCTTTTATAATCTCTTCATCCCTTATACTGCCGCCTGGCTCTATGATACATCTGATTCCGGCTTTTCCGGCAGCATCTATACTATCTCTAAAAGGCAAAAATGCCTCACTTGCCATTGCTGCTCCAAATACTTCCACACCCATCTCTTTTGCTTTTTCCAAAGCACATTTTCCAGCATCAACTCTGCTTGTCATTCCCATACCGATTGCAACCATCACAGATTCTTTTACATATACAACACAGTTTGATTTTGTCAAACTTGCAATCTTATATGCTACTTCAAGATCTTTTATGCCCCCTTTGTATGCTTCTCTTTTACTAACGCATTTTGCATTTTTAACCTCATCATCACTTACCCTATCACTGTTTTGGTATACGAAACCGCCATCTATATGTTTAAAATCATGCTCATCGTCACTAAGTACAAGATATTTGCTTTCTTGGGTAAATATCTTGATTCTCTTTTTCTTTTCAAAAACAGCCAAAGCATCATCATCCACATTTGCCGCAATGATAACTTCTACAAAAATCTCATTTATCTTTTGGGCCAGTTTTTTATCTAAAGTTCCATTTATCGCCACAACTCCTCCATAAGCTGAAACAGGATCACACTTAAGAGCCTTTTCATAAGCATCAAACAGATCATCTCCTATAGCAAAACCACAAGGATTTGCATGCTTTATGATAGAAACTGCTGGCGCATCTCCAAATGAAGCTGCTATCTTTAAGGCTCCGTTTATATCTGTCATATTGTTAAAACTAGCCTCTCCTTTTAGGGTTTTAAAGTTATTTGAAAAAAAGTAGTCAAACTCATACAAAGCTCCTCTTTGATGAGGGTTTTCTCCATATCTTGTATCAAAAGCTTTACTGCCGACTATAAACTGCTTCTGTCCAAATCCACCACTAAATCTTTTGTTCATATAGTTTGCTATCATACTGTCGTAAGATGCCGTATGCTCAAATGCCTTTATCATCAAATTGCGTCTAAATTCTAAAGAATTTTTTCCATTTTTTAAAGTAGAGATTACCAGATCATAATCCTGCACATCAGTTACAATCAAAACATCATTAAAATTTTTGGCAGCACTTCTTACCATAGCAGGTCCGCCTATATCGATATTTTCTATAATTTCATCAAAATCATCCGTTTTGGAGATGGTCTCTTTAAAAGGATATAGATTTACACAAACCAGATCAATCCCGACAATGCCCTGCTCTTTTGCCACCTCTACATGTAGAGGCAAGTCTCTTCTATGCAATATACCTCCGTGTATATGAGGATTTAGAGTCTTGACTCTTCCGTCAAACATCTCAGGAAATTTTGTAACTTCGCTTATCTCTATAGCTTTTATACCCTCTTTTTGCAAAAGTTTAAAAGTTCCACCGGTTGAGACTATCTCGTAACCTAGATTTTCTAATTCTTTGGCAAAATCTACGATACCCGCCTTATCGCTAACACTAATTAATGCTCTCATTTTATTGTTCCTTTAGTTTCTTGAAAGTGTAATATTATATAATATTACACTTTCAAAAAGGATAAAACTATGGGGTTTTTTGATAAAGAGATAGACAGAAGAAGTACAAACTGTGAAAAATGGAATAGATATAAAGAAAAAGATGTCATACCTGCATGGGTTGCAGATGCTGACTTTAGTGCTCCCTTGCCGGTTATAGAGGCTCTAAAAAAGCGGGTAGAGCACGGTATATTTGGATATACCGCCATGGATGATGCGACGGTACAGGCTGTGATAGACTTCACAAAAAGACATCACAACTGGGAGATACAAAAAGAGTGGGTGGTCTGGGTAAACGGAGTAGTAAGCAGTATGAATTTAGTTTGCAAAATGCTTCCGTCCAGCTCTAGTGTTATAACCACCACACCTATATATCCACACTTTACAAAGGCTCCAAAAAACTCAAATCTAGATACTATAAAAGTTCCAATGAGAGAGATCGGAGATAGGTGGAGTATAAATTTTGAAGAGTTTGAGAAAAAAATCAGCTCTACTTGTAAACTTTTTTTACTCTGCAATCCTTACAATCCCGGTGGAACTGTTTTTACAAAAAACGAATTGGAAAAACTCGGTAGCATTTGCAAAAAACACGATATTTTTATATGTTCAGATGAAATACATGCGGACCTGGTTATAAATCCACAAGCCAAGCACATACCAATAGCCTCATTAAACGAAGATCTGAAAAATCGAACTATAACATTGATGGCTCCTAGTAAAACTTTTAATATTGCAGGACTTCAAAGCTCTTTTGCAATCATACCGGATAAAAAACTTCGCCTCGGTTTTCAAAAACAGCTCAGAGGTTTGGGTGGCGAGATAAATCTATTGGCAATCACTGCAACAAAGGCTGCATACAGCGAAGGCGACAAGTGGCTCGAAGAACTAAAAATTTACCTAAAAGAAAACCTTGGGCTCGTAAAAAAATTTATCAAGAAGAATAAAAGTCTGAAAATGCTCAGTTGTGATGCAACATATTTGGCATGGATAGACTGCAACAATTTAAAACAGAAAAATCCTTATGAATTTTTTCTAAAATTTGGAGTCGGACTAAGCGAAGGCGAAAATTTTGGAGATAAAAATTTTATAAGACTAAATTTTGCTACAAGCAAAAAAAATTTAGAAGAAATTTTAAAAAGAATGCAAGAAGCGATAAATTCTATCACTTCTCAGCCTTGCTAGTCACATAGAAGTAGAGTATAGCTATCTCTTTATCTGTCAAAAAATAGGTAGGCATCACTTTATGTCTCTTTTTTAATGCTTTTGAAAAAGAGACAAATCCAAGCCTGCTTATCTTCGGAGCCCTTAAAACCTTTCTCTTTCCTTTGTTTTTATATCTCGCTATGATTGAGCCTTGTCCACTTTTTCCATGACAGAGATTGCATCCTATGCCTCTTGGATTATAGTACAACATCTTCGCATACTCCATCTTTGTTATAAAATCCTCTGCAAAAACTGAAACAACCAATAAAAAAACAACAAAAAGGACTCTCATTCAAACTCACTTTATCAACTCTTTAATAGATATTTGATATGATACAACATTTTGAATAAAGGCATAGTAAAACAGATGAAACTCATAGATGGAAAGAATTTATCACAAAAGATAAGAAAAAATGTAAAAAAAGAGATAGAGATACTAGAGTCAGTTGGAGTCACTCCGGGACTTGCTGTAATTCTTGTAGGAGATGATCCCGCCAGTAAAACTTATGTAAGCATGAAAGAAAAAGCCTGTGAAGAGGCGGGTATTTACTCCATAGTGCATAAAATGCCAATATCCATATCGCAAGAGAAAATATTAGAGATACTCGATATGATAAATAAAAATGACTACATAGACGGCATCTTAGTGCAACTTCCGCTACCAAAGCATATAGATACTAACAAAATAATAGAAGCCATAGACCACGACAAAGATGTTGACGGTTTCCACCCCTTCAATGTAGGAAGATTGGTTTCAGGATTAGACAGTTTTGTACCCTGTACGCCTCTTGGTGTTATGGAGATGTTAAAGGAGTACGGCATAGATCCAAAAAGTAAAGATGTATGCATAGTAGGGGCCAGTAATATAGTAGGAAAGCCCATGTTGAATCTTCTGCTAAATGCAGGAGCTACAGTCGATATTTGCCACATTTTCACCAAAGATTTGAAAGCCCATACACAAAAAGCTGATATAGTCATAGTCGGGGTGGGCAAAGCCGGACTAATCACTGAAGACATGGTAAAAAATGGTGCTATCGTTATCGATATCGGCATCAACAGACTTGAAAGCGGAAAACTTGTCGGAGATGTTGACTTTGATAAAGTTGCTCCAAAATGCTCTTTTATCACTCCGGTTCCAGGCGGTGTGGGTCCTATGACAATCGCTATGCTTCTGTCAAACACTCTCAAAGCTGCAAAAAACAGAAACAAAAAAAAGGAAAAAAATGAGCAAGATTAGAAAGTTATATAATTTTTCAAACAGTTGGACCGGTACTGTTATAATCGTACTGCTTGTTATATTTTTTGTGGCTCAAGCTTTTGTGATTCCTAGTGGCAGTATGAAAAATACTCTGCTCATTGGAGACCATCTATTTGTCAAAAAATTCTCTTATGGTGTTCCTATCCCTCATATCCCATGGATTGAAGTACCTGTACTACCTGATTTTAGAGGAGATGGACATCTCATAGATGCCCAAGGTCCCAAAAGAGGAGATATAGTAGTCTTTAGATATCCAAACAATGTAAAAATTCATTATGTAAAAAGATGCGTAGCGCTTGGCGGAGATGAGATACTTTATGCAAATGAAACTCTGTATTTGAAGTTTCGTGAGGGGGATGCATACATGAAAAATCACTTTCTACCCGGACAATTAATCGTATTAGGCGGAAAACTTTGGGTAAAAAATCCTTATAAATACAAATACCCCGGCATCCATTATGATAAAAATGTAGATATTTTTGAGCAAATGAATCTATATATGCAAGCAGATCAATTAGCTATGCAACCTATCATTGTAAAAGGACTTCCAAGAAAACGGGGCTTAATGTTCAATGCCTTCTATAAAAAAGTACCAAAAAATGAGTACTTTATGATGGGTGACAATCGTGACCACTCAAACGATAGTAGATTTTGGGGAAGTGTACCCTACTCTCTCATCGTTGGCAAACCTTGGTTTATATACTTTTCATGGGATAAAAACTACAAAATAAGGTGGAACAGAATCGGCAGAATAATAGATGATCTACAAACAAACAAGAGTTACTTAAATGGAAAATAGTGCCGAAATTATAAAAATAGTTGCTCAAATTTTGGCTTTAATGATAGCCATAATAGGACATGAGATTATGCATGGATATGTCTCTTATAAATATGGTGACTATACTGCTAAAAATGCGGGTCGACTAAGTATAAATCCTATAAAACATGTTGATTTAGTCGGAACTATAATTTTACCTGCTCTTCTATTTTTCTCTCACGCACCATTTCTCTTTGGCTGGGCAAAACCTGTTCCAATCAACATGAGAGAAGTGATAAATAACGGGGGATACAAGGCGGCTATATCTGTCTCTCTAGCAGGCATTGGCTACAATTTTTCTCTGGCAATTATCTGTACCATAATCTTTAGTTTTCTAAACGAACCAACAAGCTATATGGGCTTATTTTTTGTATATCTTGTCTTGCAATCGCTCATATACAATGTAGTGTTGGGAGTTTTCAACCTCTACCCAATCCCACCACTCGATGGCTCACATGCCTTAGCATATCTTGCAGCATCAAGAGGCTGGTACGGCATAATGAACTTTTTCGACTCCATACAGAGATATGGTATGCTGATACTTCTACTTTTTATAGCCACCCCACTATCAAGGTACTTTTTTGCGCCTATTGGATATATAATCGATTATCTTATAAAATAATGCTCAAAGCACCTAAAAACTTCGGTTGCAATTATCATCTTTCTAGCTGGCCTTGCACCCTGTACCACTCCCACAGTGCACAAGGTCAGTTTCTAATAGTTAAAGTATTTTATTACTAATCTCTCTAACGATATCCATTTGCCTTCTAGAAATATATTCGTTTATCGTTTTGGATTGTTGAGTATCATAATTTAAAGTAGCTATATACTTTCTGTTATTATCTTTTTCCATATGGGCTCGAACATAAATTGTTTCGTCTGATTCCGTGCCATCTAGACCAAATGAAAGATAAGCATCTAAGATCTCATCCAAACTGTATTGGTTTTCTATCTCAAATCCTATTTTATCTTTTGACAAAAAATTTGCTTTTGCTTTTGCTTCACTTTCATCCGAAAAAATAATATGCAGCTCAAAATCTACTTCTACAAATACTGATTTTCTATTTAGCGGAGAATTATCATCAAATAAAATATTTCCCAAAACAACACATTTTTTTTCATAGTCAATTTTTTCTATTTTTGTTTTTATATGCAAGCTTGATGAAATTTTAAAATATACAAAACTGTTTATCGTAACCACACCAAATGCTTTTTTATTTAGTGAAACTATCACATCTGAAGTCTCTTTTGAGTATGTTATTTGAGAATCTGAATATACAGGTATCTCTTTATAAAAAAGTATAGATTCGATTGTTTTATTTTGAATCAATAGTGTTTTAGCATATTCATCTTCATTTATTATTTTGTGTCTCTTTTTATTATCCGGTATCATTAGTGAAGACTCATTGAGTTTTAAAAGCTTTAAAAGCTTAGCAATCCTTGCAAGTAGTTTTTTTCCACTGTCTTTTGATTGGACTACGCTGCTAACCATATGAATTTTAGCAATTTTAGCAATTTTTTGTTGTAATTCAAGTATTTTCTTATTATTTTCTTGTATATTTTTAGCAAACTGCAATACACCAAACCCACCATCTTTATTTTCAAATAAATAATCATCCTGTTTTACAGATTTTTTTATGAGACTGTATATCTTTTGCATTTGTTTTTTATAAAAATTATCTTTTTTTATATCAACATTATAAGGACTAATCAGGGTATAAACCAGCGTACTGTTTTGCTCCTGTGCTTTTTGCAAAAACAGATTCAAATTATCTTCCAGATACAGCTCTTGATATATATTGTTTTTTGTATCAATTACAAGCAAAGCTAATTTGCTAATTTGCTCTTGCGGTTCACAATCTCTAATAAATACAAATTTTACGATATATTTTGCCGGATCAGCATCAGGAATAAGTGTTGTTTCAATACGAAAATATTGAAACAGTCCTTTTCTATAGTTATAAATCATAACTTTTTCTATATTTTTATCTTTATTTAAAATATCTTTTACTTCTAAAATATTTTTATCATTTATAAAACCTGTACTGTTTTTATATTTCAGATGGTAACTTTTTAAATCATCCAATCCCAATAATTGTAAAAATCTTTTACTCACCAAAGAAACTCTGTTGCCTTCCAAAAGTAAAATATTTGTGTCTATCGTCTCAAAAACAGCTTCAATAAGTTTTATTTTAACTCCGTAATCTTTTATTTTTTGCATATTTTCAATCTCTTTTTTTTGCATATTTTCAAAAATTTCCAATACCCCTGCAAGATTGGTATCAAACATATCACCAATTTCATAAAAAACTATTTTTATATCATTTACAACACCCTTAATTCCTAAAATATCATCGATAAGAATCTTTCTAAAGCTCATGCATATTATAAATACCTCCTTTGGTGATATCCCTTTTGTAACCATAAATCTTACAAATTTACTCATAACAGGACAATCACCTGCCTCTTTCTCTTTTTTCATGACCGATATAAAATACTCTATAATCTGTATCGCAAAATGTGTCTTAAAATATTTTGAATTAATACCAAAAGATGTAAAAATCTCCAATACATCTCTATTTTGCATCCATTTGTCAGATATCAATATCTTTTTACTTTCAATCTCTCGTATAATTAAATTCTTAATAGATTTTTTCATTTTTTCTCTTCTTAAATGATTTTACGCAGATAAATTTTCTAAAGTTTTACATTTGGATTTGCCTCTATAACCATATTATCAAGCAAAACAAATAACTCTTTTGATGCCTTTTCCATCAATCCAATATTATATACTATATCTTCTTTATTTTCAAGCATAAGACTGGTTCCTCTAAGCACATAATCAAGTGCAGACAATGTTGTCGTATGGACTGTTTTATGTGGTAATTCCATATTTTTATAGGCATTTGTACCTGAAAACAGTTTCAATCCTTCTCCTTCATAATACCACTTCCCCATTCTGCACCCATGGTGATCTGTAAATTTACCTGCTCTCTCCTTGTCTTCACTGACAATAGAAGAGTAGGCATTGTGTTTAAATATGATGTGGTCTACCTTCACTAGAGTTGCATACAAAGAACTGTTGATGTATTTTGAAGTATCTGCACTATTTGAAACAGTATTTACAAAATCTCCCAGCACAGTCTCAAAATTATTTATCTCTTCTTGTGCTTTTGAAGCAGTATCTAACATATTATCAGAACTGGTCAAGATATCTCCGGCTTCCTGCTGGAGCGTTTGAAGTGTTATTGATATCTCTGTTGTTGCTTTTTGAGTTCTTTCGGCAAGCTTTCTGACTTCTTCAGCAACCACAGCAAATCCACGCCCATGTTCACCGGCTCTTGCAGCTTCTATAGCAGCATTTAATGCCAAAAGATTTGTCTGCTCCGCTATATCCTTAATCAAATTAGCAACCATACCAATGTCATTTGTTTTACTATTTAACGAGCCAATTGCATCATTTGAGCTATGTATCGTCTCTATAAGTCCTTGCAAATTAGTTGTGATTGCATTTACACTATCTTGACTCCTGGAAACATCTTTTGTTGTTCGTGAAGTTACATCATTAATTATCTCAGAATATTTACTGTTTTTTATAATATCATTTTGAATATCCATAAGTCCTTTTGAAATACCACCGCTAATTTTCTCAAACTCTCTTGAAAGTTCTGAACGCATCCTGCCTTTATATGAGTTTGCTATAGTCACAATAGCACTGTTTAGCTCATCGCAGGAGGCTTGAAAATCGCCTTTATATCCATCTGCAAAAACCGTCCTTAGCTTAATGCCTCTGCTTGCTTCTTTTATTGAAGCAACGATATCACGCATCATCTGTTCAGTCTGATCAAGCAGATCGTTGATTCCCCAAGCTATATTTTCCAACTTATCCCCAGCGGTAATATCTGTAATTCTACAGGACAAATTACCATCTCCTGCTGATATTAAAATCTTTTCTACTCGAGCAATGATATCACTATCGTAACTCTTTTTATTTAAAGACTCTGGTATAAAAAGTATAATTATAGCCAAACATGCAACAACTATTGCGGCTGTATACAAACTATAAATCAATAAAAAAATTACAACAGATACAATTAATATAAAATTCAGCACTGTTTTATTGCTGCTGAAGCTTGAGGACAAACTCATCATAATCAACTCCTTTTTCATCCAATATTTTATCTAAAACTCTTCTTGAGGACTCTTCACCATCTCTTTTTTCAGCTAAAAGCAACTGCGCATAAAGAGATGGGATAATTTTCATAGCCGCCCTGCTTGGCTTCCTTCTTACCGAATGAAAATCACGAATATTTCCGTTCTCATCCAATGTAGCCGTAATATTTGCAAAAACCCAGTAATACGAACCGTCTTTGCATAGATTTTTTACATATGCGAAAATCTCATCTTTGTTTTTTATTCGTTTCCATAACAGAGAAAAAATCACTTTTGGCATATCGGGATGACGCAATAAAGAGTGGGGTTTTTCCAAAAGCTCACTCTCTTCATAACCGGATATTTTAATAAATATTTTATTGCCATATATAATCTTCCCATGCAAATCAGTTTTGGAGACTATAAAATCACTGATATTGAGAATACTTTCATGACTATTCGGACTGGGTTTTTGCATATGTAAACTCCTCATAAATAATTTTTATATTCCTAGAGTATAACTATAGATTGTGTCACAAAAGTGTCAATTTAGTTAGTCTATAATATTAGTAAAGAACAATTTAAGATTATTATTGTAAAATAATTTGTACGCACAATTAGTCAAAACTTGGGATGCAGATGGATTTTAAGACTTTAAAGCAATTATCACAAAATTACTCTCTTCTTTATATAGAAGATTATGAAATTATCCGAAACAAAACTGCTGCAATCTTTAAAGAGCTTTTTAAGATAGTTGATATAGCAAAAGACGGCATAGATGGATTGGATATGTACAATAGCTACTATAAATCAACTTCAAAATACTATGATATTGTCATAAGCGACATCAAAATGCCAAGGCTAAACGGTGTTGAATTAACCAAAAAAATATTTGAGATAAACAAAAAACAAGTGATCATAATAGTATCTGCTCATGATGACAAAGAGCATTTAGTAGAACTAATCAATCTAGGCGCTCATGGTTTTATGAAAAAACCCTTTACTTCCAGCAACCTGCTAAAAATTCTTTTTGATACTTGCAACTTACTCAAAAACTCCGACAGAGTCTCGCTTTATGATGGATTTGAGTATGATATCACAACTGCCACACTGTATCAAAATGAAAAAAAGGTTGAATTAAGTACAAATGAAATCAAACTTCTTCACCTTCTTCTAAAAAACAAAAATCAGTCTTTTGGTGCAATATCAATATTTAACCATATATATTTTGATGAACCGGATAAAGAGTTTTCTGCAGACTCAATAAAAAGTTTAGTTAAGCGATTAAGAAAGAAATTACCTAAAAATTTTATCTCAAATACTCCAAAACTAGGATATCGTGCTAACTTTTGATGGCAGCTCAATGATGAAGCATACCCCCTTATCGCTATTTACTGCCGATAGTTTTCCATTGTGATTGTCTTCTACTATGATTTTTGACATATAAAGCCCCAAACCTGTTCCATTTTTTTGACTTTTGGTTGAAAAATACGGATCAAAAATTTTCTCTATGATTTTATCATCAATTCCACCGCCATTATCACATATGTTTACAACGATTCCATTTTTGACATCGCGTGTTTGTATCCATATTTTTGCCTGCGATATCTCTTTGAGTTTAAAATTATCCTGTGCATTTTTAAATATATTTAAAATAACTTGCATTAACTCTCCATCAAAAATTTTGATTTTTTCTTTACTTGTAAAATTCTTAATCAAATCAATATTGCTTGTAATTAAAGAGTACTCTATAATTTTAAGTGCTTTTTGAATCGGCTCATCTATACAAATTTCTTTTAGAGTTTTATTTGGTTTGTAAAAATTTCTAAAATCATCTATGGTAGTGGTTAAATCCTGGGTAAAGCTTTCTATATTGTCAAGTCCGTCCAAGAAATAATCCTGACATTCAATCCTCTGATTTTTATCATCCAAATCAAATGATTCTAGCTCAATTTTCATTTTCAAATCTATAGATGTTGAGGCTATTGCTCCCAATGGCTGTCTCCACTGATGAGCAATCATACTTATCATTTCTCCCATTTGTGCCAAACGAGTTTGGTTGAAAAGCATTTGTTGCTGCAGAGTATTTTTTTGAATCTCTTGAGAAATCTTATCTTCAAGCTCATCATTATATACTTGAAGGTTCTTTTTTGACTCATACAACTCATAAGATTTTTCAGCCAACAATTCTTCCTTCTTAATAAGTGAGATAATCATCTTGTTAAAAGCTCTTACCAATACTTCTATCTCATCATCTCTCTTAGTGTTGGCGATAAGATTTCTATCTCCCTTTGAGACCTTAACACTTGCTTTTGCCAATAGATTTATGGGTTTGGTGATTTGAATAGCGATATAATTTGCAACCAAAAAAACTATACTGGAAATAATAAGCAGATACAACAGCACTGAAACAGCATACTTTTTTTCATCTTCTCTTATCATACTTAGCTTGACCTCATCTATCAGTATCCATTCTGTATCACCAAAAACGATAGTTTTATACATCCCGATAACCTCTTCGTCAAAGCTGTTTTTATATACTGGTATATGCCCCTTCCCTTTGTGCACAAAAGGTGATAAATCTATCTTGCTTTTTAATACTTTTTTATCATCAGAGATATCAACCCTCAAAACACCGTCAAATCCAACCAGATAACTTCTATAGCCTTTTTGAGATAAAAATATTGAAAAGATATTGTTCAAATTAATCTGCACCCCAATCACACCTATAAATTTTCCATTTTTATCATTTAGGGGTGCAGTTAAAAAACCTGTTTCTTTATTGTCAGAGACCTTTAAATATTCGAAATCTGAGAAATGAACCAGCTTGTCGCTTACTGTTTTCTTATAAACTATGGAAAATTTTGTTTTAGCAAATGATTTTTTCAGTATATTTGTTCCCAATTCTTTACCTCCTGCCATGGCATAAAGAATGTCTCCTTGTTTATTTATGAGAAAAATATCTAAAACATAATGGTAATTTTTTAACAATTTCATTAAATCACTCTCATATTTTCTGACTGTTTGATTGTACTGTTTAGATTTTACAAACACTTTGACTTCTTGTCGGTTTTGTTTAAAATGCTCACTCAAACTCTTAAAAAAATCTACCGTATATATTGATTGGGACCAACTGGTTATATCTGCAAACCTAAAATTAAACCAATTTTCTATATATTTTTGTTTCAACTCCGAAGATTTTGCAAGCTCCTTTATAATATTTTTTTTAATAACAAGCGTATTGTTTTCATACAGATAAAAAGAGAGAATAACAAGTGGTGTTAACGATAAAAACATAAACCAAAAAATCAATCTAAATACCAAAGAATCCATATGTGGTTTTTTTAATATATTTTTAAGATATGCAAACATAATCACTCCTGTATCTCTTGCAAAGGTTCATAAAAATAGTAACCCTGATACTCATCTACATCTAACTCCTTTAGTATATCAAATACTTTTTTAGAGTGCACATACTCAGCTATAACTTTTATACCCAATTTATGAGAAAATTTCACTATGGCTTCAACCAATGCATGAGAATTTGCATCGGTATCTATATTTTTTATCAGCGTTCCGTCTATCTTGAGATAATCAGGCTCAATTTCCAGTATATAATTAAAATTTGAAAAACCGCTTCCAAAATCATCAATTGCTATCTTTACTCCATATTTTTTAAAGCGTGTTATAAAATTTTTTACCACATCGTAATTTTCAATATTTTCACTCTCAGTAATTTCAAAAACACTCTTATTTCCAACCTCACTATGCAAATATAAAAAACTTTCTATATCTTCTATAAGATTAGCATTTTTAATATCACTATATGTAAAATTTATACTTAATTGTTTATTGGTTGAATTCACCATTTCCAATGCTTTAAAGATGATTATATGTGACAATTGACTATAAAGCCTTGTTTTTATAGCCACATCCAAAAAATAGAAAGGGGAAATCAACTTTTGAGAATTTTCTTCTTTCAATCTCATCAATGTTTCATATTTTACAATCAGCATATTTTTATCAACTATAGGCTGATATACTGCAACTATCCTGTTTTCATCAATAGCAAGAGAAATTTTATCTCTATATTTTAAAGCTGCACTGTTTTCTTTACGATAATCTATAGCACTGGAGTACATCATAAAAGATTTTTTATGTTTTTTAGCATAGTCCAATGCTATTTTTGCACTTTCATAGCCATTTTTTTCAACCGTTGAAAGACCTATGGTTATATCTATGGAAATAATATTTTTATCTATTGACATTTTAAAATAGTGAAGTTTTTTGAAGATATCTCTTATCAACTCTTCGTATTTTTCTGTATCAATATGTCTTGTTGTATCTACAATTGCAAATTCATCTGCAGATAAGCGATATAACTTACACGAATTATCTTTAATAATCAACTTTAAAAAATCTGCAAACTTTTGTAAAACTTTTGAACCGACATCTATGCCGTAAACCTCATTTATCACTTTGAATTTATCAATATTAAGCAAAAGAATCACTGGTAAATCCAATTTTTCGATATCTTTAAAAAATGAATATCGACTCAAAAGATCTGTAAGAGAATCAAAATACAACTTGTGTTCTAATTCTGCACTTCTTTTTTTTACCTCACTTTCGAGATGTTTTTGATAGTTTTCGTTCAAAGCTAAAAGATTAATTTTTTGAACTATTTTAAATAGAACTTTTATAAATTGCTTGAAAACCAAGGGCTTTAAAATATAGCCATCTACATCCAGTTCAATTGCTTCTAAAAAATAATCGCTGTCATTATGTGCCGAAAGCAGCAAAACAGATACCTCTGTATCCAATTTTCTAATATTTTTTAACATTTCCAAACCATTGATATTTGGCATATTAATATCACTCAAAATCAAATCATACTTTTTGTTTTTGAATTTTTCTATACCATCTTTTCCATCAATAGCTATTGTTATATTGTTAAAGAAATTATCAAGTAGTTTTAGAGTGGTTTCACGAGCATTTTTATCATCTTCAACATAAAGAAGTTTCAAATTCTTACTATTTTTTGCAAGATCTTTTATATCTATTGACATTTGAACTCCTACTAATAAATTTTGTATAATTACATGTAAAGAGATAAGCAAGATGATCACATTTTTTTTAGATCAATGATAGAACTTTTAATGAAGTTTTATTAAATCTCCAAGGAGTCTATCACTTGCTCGTAATCCCAATAGGTTGATTAGGCTTCGAGCCTCTGTCATTATGGAGATAGGATAAAAGCAAGATTGCTTATCTGTTTACATGTAAAAATAACTTGTAAAGGTGTTTGTGATGTATAAACAATTCTGTGGAATAGATATTAGTCAAGATAGCTTTGATATTACACTACTTGAGGGTAGTGGAGAAATTAAACTACAAGAGAAACTTACAATGGATAGAAAAGGATTTGATACTCTATTAGAATATCTATCATCTTATTCCAAAGATAAGCTCTTAGTGTCAATGGAAGCTACTGGTATATATCATTTACCATTACTCTCTTTTTTATTAGAAAATAGTTTTAAAAGTGTGGTTATAAATCCAATACTCATAAAGAGTTTTATTGGTTCAACCACTCTTAGAAAGACTAAAAATGATAAAAAAGATGCTACTTCAATTGCTCTATTTAGTTTAAAATCATATCAGTCATTGCATCTAGCTACACCTGATGCAATTGAAAGCATCAGACCTCTTATTAGAGAGCGAGAATCACTTTCTAAAGAGATAGCCAGACTTAAAACTGAAATAAAAGCTAACTTAGTTCAACTGTTTCCAGAATTGGCAAAGTTCACAAACATATTTACAAAAAGCATTTTAAATCTGCTTCTTCAAGCTCCTAGCCGTAAGGCTGTTAGGAACTTGAAGAAGCAGAAAATTCAAAAACTACTAGATAGTACCAGTGGCAATAAAGTTAAAATCACTGCAGATGAGATACTCTCACTTGCAAAGAACTCTATTGCTGTATCTGATAAGTATCTTGAAAAGGTATTAACTTCTAAAATAAGAAGATTAATCACCATTCAAAATGAACTATCTATACTTGATGAAGAGCTGCGAAACTCTTTAGAAGATACTGATATTAATGATGATATTGAACTTTTACAATCAATACCTGGCATTGGTGCAGTAACTTCTAAAAACTTTATGGTTGAAGTATCCTCTGTTGATAAGTTCAAATCTGTAAAGCAACTTTGTGCTTTTATTGGAATTGACCCATCTGTTAGACAGAGTGGTACTTCAGTTAACTATAGAGGCAAAATCTCAAAAAGAGGTAATGCCAACCTTCGTCGTACTATTTGGCAAATGGCAATTGGAACGATCCGTTCCTGTGAAAAATTCAATGCTTACTTCACTAAAAAAAGAGAAGAAGGTAAAAAATTCAAACAAGCTGTTATAGCCGTTGCCAATAAACTTTTAAAAACAATATTTATACTTTTAAAGAACAAAACTAAATTTGATGAAAATTTAGCTTATAGTGTTTCTAAATGAAACTTTAAATCAATCTTTTTTAGTTAGGTTTCTTTATAGTTGACTCCTTACATACACAACATAATATCTACAAACTGTGTCATAGAGGTGTCAACTGTCCAAATGCTCAGAGTTATAGCCTCACAAAACTAATAATTTGTAAGGCTATATAAGACTTAGTACTTTTTTTTCAAAACTTTAAACATATCCTCTGTTACTTTACTGAGTTCTTGTGAACCATCTATCTGAGCAAAAACTCCCATTTTTTTATAAAAGTCTATCAAAGGAGCGGTTTGCTTGTGATAGTTTGCAAGTCTGTTTTTAACAGTATCTGCATTATCGTCTTCTCTAGTTATCAACTCTGCTCCGCAGGCATCACATGTTCCCTTAGTTTTTGGAGGATTAAACTCTATATGATATGAGGCTCCACACTTTGGACATACTCTTCTACCTGCGATTCTTTCTATAATCAATTCATCAGGTACATCAAACGAAAGAACAAAATCCAACTCTTTGCCACTCTCTTCCATCAATACATCAAGTGCTTGAGCTTGGGCTAAAGTTCTTGGAAAACCATCTAAAATAAAGCCATTTTGGCAATCATCTTTTTCCAATCTCTCTTTTATAATTCCTATGATTGTGGAATCCGGAACCAATTCACCGTTATCCATGTATTTTTTAGCTTCCATTCCCATAACACTCTTTTGTGCTATAGCGGCTCTTAGCATATCTCCTGTCGAGATTTGGGGGATATTGTACTTTTCTACTAAAAATTTTGCCTGAGTACCTTTGCCTGCTCCAGGTGCACCAAATACCATCAAATTCATATAAATTACTCCTAAATTTTTTGTTATGATATACTATTTTATTTTAATTACAGCTTTTCTAAACTTCCTTATGATATAATCCCCTATAAATTACACCGAAGGAAAGTTTTTGAAATTTTTTATTGCAACAGACCATGCAGGTATCAATATCAAACCAAATATCATAGAGATGTTAAAAGAAATGGGGCATGAAGTAGTGGATTTGGGACCAGAGAACAACTCTAGGGTTGACTATCCCGATTTTGCACACAAACTCTGTCTTAAGGTTTTAGCAAATAACGGGAGTCAGGGTATTTTGATCTGCGGAACCGGCATAGGAATGAGCCTAAGTGCAAACAAGCATAAAGGTATAAGAGCCGCACTTTGCCATGATGCTTACACCGCACAAATGGCAAGAGCACACAACGATGCAAATGTTTTGTGTTTTGGTGAGAGAGTTGTAGGCTTAGGAGTTGCCAAGTCTATCTTGGACGGATGGTGCCAAACCAAATTTGAGGGCGGACGACATGCACAAAGAGTTGCTAAAATAGAGATTTAGATATGACCGATTGGCTATTAACTACAATTCTTCTCTCTCTTAGCATATATCTGCTCGTGATGGTTTTTTACTATCGTACTCTACTCCGCAAAGAAAAAAGTGGCAGTATCATAATAAAAGAGACTTTGGGTGATGCAGAAATCGTCATAAGAAAGTATCAGGTTCAGTTACAAAGATCACTTGGAAACATAGATATACTGAGTGATGAGTTAAACAAAATTAAAAATGATCTGAAATCTCTCAGGACTAGAAATTCTCAATACAGAATGGAAAATGAAAAACTCAGACAACACATAAAAGAGCTAGAAGGAAAGATAGAGGCACTGCTATGACAGATTTAATAGCATATGGAACTGTACTTTTTGTAACAGGCTTTTTTGTTTATTTAAAAATGAAAATTTTTAAGGATTAAAATGAAAACATTAACAAACAATGATAAAGATTTTTTACTCAATTCCATAAGAACAGTTGAAGATTTTCCAAAGCCGGGAATTGGCTTTAAAGATATCACTACACTTTTGGGTAATGCAAAAGCATATACACTTTTGATGAACCACTTAAGCGGCAGATATAAAGACCGGAATATTGATTATATAGCAGGAATTGAAAGTAGAGGTTTTATATTTGGAGCATCGCTTGCAACAATGCTTGGTGTAAAATTTGTTCCTATTAGAAAACCGGGGAAACTCCCATACACTACCATCAGTGAAAAATACTCACTGGAGTATGGTGTGGATGAAGTTGAGGTTCATATAGATGCTTTTAAGTGTGAAAAAGCCAAGCCAAATGTGTTATTGATAGATGACTTGATAGCGACAGGAGGTACGGCAAAAGCAGCGGTAACTCTCATAAACAAAGCAGGAGCAAACTGCATCGAAGCATGTTTTATCATAAATCTAAAATTTTTAAACGGGGACGAGGGGATAAAAAAAATAACTCCTGTCTATTCTGTTTTGGAGATTGATTGATGTATATACCTAAAAAATCCAAATTCGACCCGGATGACAATGGGCATTTTGGAATTTACGGCGGAAGATATGTTCCTGAGACCCTTATGCCAACCCTGCTTGAGTTAAATAAAGAGTATGAAAAGCTAAGATTTGACAAGGATTTTTGGGAAGAGGTAAACTACTATCTAAACGAATATGTCGGTCGCCCCTCACCCCTGTACTATGCAAAAAATATCTCTGATGAGTTGGGTGCAAAAATCTATCTCAAAAGGGAAGATTTAAATCATACAGGTGCTCACAAGGTGAACAACACTATAGCTCAGGGATTACTCGCCAAAAGACTGGGTAAGAAAAAAGTTATAGCAGAAACAGGAGCAGGACAACACGGAGTGGCAACTGCTACAGTAGCTGCTCTTTTAGGGCTTGAATGTGATGTTTTTATGGGTGAAATTGATGTCAAAAGACAAGAGTTAAATGTTTTTAGAATGAAACTTCTAGGTGCTAAAGTCCACTCTGTCAAAAGTGGCAGTAAAACTCTAAAAGATGCCATGAATGAAGCCATAAGATATTGGGTTACAAATGCCAGAGATACTTTTTACATCATAGGTACTGTAGCAGGACCTCACCCCTACCCCATGATGGTTAGGGATTTTCAAGCTATCATCGGATACGAGGCAAAAGCACAAATTTTGAAAAAAGAAGGGAAACTGCCTGATACTATCATAGCATGCATAGGTGGCGGAAGTAATGCCATAGGGATATTTAGCCACTTTCTGGATGAAGACGGTGTTACATGTATAGGTATAGAAGCGGGTGGAAAAGGGGTAGATACCGAGTTACATGGATGTTCACTTGCCAAAGGCTCTCCTGGAGTTCTTCACGGACAAATGAGCTACTTGCTTCAAGATAATGACGGACAGATAAAAGAGGCTTACTCTATCTCTGCCGGACTTGATTATCCCGGAATCGGACCCGAACATGCCTATTTGAAAGACTTGGAAAAAGCCAGATATGAAAATATCACAGACAAAGAAGCACTCGATGCTTTTGTCTGGTTGAGCCAAAAAGAGGGGATTATCCCTGCATTTGAGAGTTCACATGCCATAGCTTACCTCAAAAAAATGAAAAAAGAAGAGCTTGAAAACAGATTGATTATAGTCAACCTTTCAGGACGGGGCGACAAAGATATGGTGCAAGCCCAAACTCTTATAGATATACCCTAGCAAAGTAATATTTTGGAAGCATATCTTATAGAATTACTACAACATTATGGCTATATAATCCTCTACTTTTGGAGTATTTTTGAGGGTGAAATGGGATTGATTATGGCCGGCATTATGTCACATACAGGAAACATGAATCTCTATATCGCCATATTTGTGGCAGGACTTGGAGGTTTCAGTGGAGATCAGATCTATTTTCATATAGGCAGATACAACAAAAAATTTGTGTACAGAAAATTTAGAAGCCAAAGAAGAAAATTTGCCCTAGCACATGTTCTTATAAAAAACAATGGGTGGCCCATCATATTTTTACAACGCTACATGTACGGCTTAAGGACGATTATACCGATGTCCATAGGACTGACAGGTTATAGTGCCAAAAAGTTTGCCTTCATAAATCTGCTTAGTGCATGGGTATGGGCAACTGTTACAATTATGCCTGCCTGGTACTTCGGGGAGGAGATATTGGTGGTCATCAAATGGGCAAAATCCCATTGGTACCTAGCTGCTCCATTAGGATTAGCGATGGGTGGTGGCATATACTACTATTTTCATGTAACTACTGAGAAAAAAATTAAAGAAAAGGTAAGGAAAAAAATATGAATTTTGAAATTTTAGATGAAAAATTAAAAGATATAAAAGCTGATTGTGAAATTGTACTTATTTTAGACAAAAACTTAAAACACAGATGGATCGATAACGCTGAGACATTGACCAAACTTGGTTTTAAAGGCGAGAGTGAAGAGGTAGGCTTTTTAGCGGACGTTGACAAGGTCTATGCTGTAGCTGATTCACTAGAGAGTGACGATATAAGAATAGCTGTCTCAAATGCCCTGCAAGTTATCAAAAAGAGTAATTATGAAAGTATCAAAGTTGGATTATATACTAATAATTGTCCTCCTATAAACGCTAGAGCTTTAGCAGAGGGAATACTCCTTGGCACATACAGTTTTGATAAATATAAAAGCAAAAAACACTCTTTTCCCATAAAAACTGTTAAAATTTCTACCGAGGATTACAACGGCAAATCCTACAATGCTGACTCTACCAAAAAAGCTGTTGATGAAGCCATCATCATAGCCAAAGCAACAAACAGTACAAAAGATATCGTAAATACAGCTCCAAAAGAGATGGATCCAAAAAATCTGGCAGACTATGCACAAAATTTGAGCAATGAGATTGATAGCTTGGAGTGTTTCATAGGCGATGAAAAATTTTTAGAAAAAGAGAAGATGGGTGCATTTTTGGCAGTCGCCAGAGCAAGTAGTCAAAAACCAAGACTCATTCATCTTAGCTATAAGCCGGAAAATAGTACAAAAAGATTTGTTTTTGTTGGCAAGGGCTTGACTTATGACAGTGGTGGACTCAGTCTAAAACCAAGTGAACATATGGTCACTATGAAATCAGATAAAAGCGGAGCAGCCGCAGCTATAAATATCATTAAAGCAGCCGCTCTTTTAAAGCTCCCTTTTGAAGTTCACTCTATCATAGGGGCTGCAGAAAATATGATAGGAGCAGATGCATATAAACCTGATGATGTACTGATAGCAAGGAATGGCAAAAGTATAGAAGTAAGAAATACCGATGCCGAAGGAAGACTTGTCCTGGCTGATTGTTTAGATTTTGCACAAGATTTAAAACCGGATTATTTAGTGGATTTGGCAACTTTAACAGGTGCTTGTGTGGTTGCAGTTGGCGAATACACAAGTGGTGTGATGGGTCACGACTCTTCGCTTAAGCACTCTTTCTTAACATCAGCTAAAAAAAGTGGTGAATTAGCGAGCACACTTCAATTCAACAGATACTTAAAAAAACTTCTAAAAAGCTCAGTTGCCGATATATCAAATATCTCAAGTTCAAGATATGGCGGAGCTATAACCGCTGGACTGTTTTTAGATAACTTTATAAAAGATGAGTACAAACACAAATGGCTACACCTTGATATCGCAGGACCCGCATATACAGAAAAAGAGTGGGGTTATAACCAATACGGAGCCAGTGGAGCAGGAGTGAGAATGTGTGTTTATTGGATGAAAGATTTTTATTATAAAGAAAACCGAGTACACAAGGATGAGAAATAATGGGACTAGGTGTAGGAATAGTAGGACTTCCAAATATAGGCAAATCAACAACGTTCAATGCTTTGACAAAGGCTCAAAATGCACAAAGTGAGAATTATCTATTTTGTACAATAGAGCCGAACAAAGCAATAGTACCGGTTCCCGATAGCAGATTGGCTGAGTTGGCAAAAATAGTAAATCCGGAAAGATTACAATATTCAACTGTTGATTTTGTAGATATTGCAGGACTCGTAAAGGGTGCCAGCAAGGGAGAAGGACTGGGAAATCAATTTTTATCAAACATAAGAGAAGTTGAAGTAATACTCCATATGGTCAGATGCTTTGAAGATGAAAATGTTGTACATGTAGAGGGTGGAATAGACCCACTAAGAGATATAGAAATTATAGAAACAGAGTTAATACTGGCAGATGTAGAACAGCTTGATAAAAAAATACAGAAGCTAAACAGACAATCAAAAGCAGATAAATCAGCGCGACCGATACTTGAGATTGCACTTGAATTAAAAGAGCACTTGGATGAGCTAAAACCTGTCAGCAGTTTTGCCAAAAAAGAGAATGAACTCTTTTTGGATCTAAATAAAGAGCTTAGATTTTTATCCTCAAAAACTATCATATACGGTGCAAATGTAGATGAAGATTCACTTTTGGAAGAAAACGGGTATGTAAAATCAGTAAAAGAACATGCCAAAGAAGTTGGAGCAGAAGTTATAACGCTTTGCGCAAAGATAGAAGAGGAGCTTGTTGGTCTTGAAGAAGATGAAGCGCAGGAGTTCTTGGAAGAACTGGGAGTCAAGGAGTCTGGCCTAAACAAGATAATTCATACAGCATTCGCAAAACTCAACCTGATAAGCTACTTTACTGCAGGTGTCAAAGAGGTAAGGGCCTGGACCATAAGAAAGGGCTGGAGTGCCCCAAAAGCAGCCTCTGTAATACATAATGACTTTGAAAAAGGTTTTATACGGGCAGAAGTCATAGGCTATGACGACTTTATAGCAAACAATGGAGAGCATGGAGCAAAAGAGGCTGGAAAGATGAGATTAGAGGGTAAGGATTATGAAGTACAAGACGGAGATGTCATGCACTTTAGATTTAATGTCTGACCTTAGGCACTTTTTTCTCGAAAAGTCCCACTTTTTGTAGCTTTAGGGGGTTGTAGGGACTCCCCGTCCCTGCCACTACAATGGGCTTTGCTCATTGTAGTGCGTAAGGTCAGTTAATGTACAAATATAAGTTATTTAGAAAATATTTATAATTTTACTATAACATTCATAAAAAAGGGAAAAGATGAAAAAAATCATAGTTTTAATGTTTGTTGCCTTTTTGGGCATTAATCTACAGGCAAAAAACATACTCAAAACCTATAATTTCAAAGATTCGACAGGCAAGAGTATAGAACTTCAAACCATGGATAGCGGTATATACTCGCCTACATACAAAGGGAAAGTTGTTTTATTGGCTTTTTTTGGAAAAAACTGTCCACCTTGTCGTGCAGAGATTCCAGGTTTTGTAAAACTTCAAAATGAACTCCAAAAAAAGTTTCAAATTATAGCAGTACATGTACAGCAAAAAATGGCCCAACCGGAAATAGAAAACTTTATAGCTTCTCATAATATCAACTATCCTGTTATTCCTGCAACAAAAGAGGCTTTTGATCTTGCAAATTTTGTATCATCAAAAACAGGCTGGAGAGGGCAGATACCATACTCAATCTTACTTGACAAAAATGGTGAAGCATCAAAAACATACCTAGGCATGCAAAGTGAAAAGAGACTTACAAAAGATATAAAAGCACTGTTTTAACTAAGTACCTATCCATAATGAGACCACTGCACAATGGAGTGGTCTCATAAAGGGGTGTTTTATATCACCCTTTTTAGATACTCCGTCATTTGAGAAATCGTATCAAATTTTTTTTCACTTCTACTCTCTCCATAACCCCAATTTGCAAATAAAAAGTCCATACTTGCATTTTTTGCCGCCAACTCATCTTTTATGCTATCCCCTATGAGAATGGTTTGTTTTTTTGGTATATCTGTTTTTTCGCAGATAAAATTTATCATATCCGGATTTGGTTTTGATTTTTCTACACTGTTTGAACCCACTATATGAGAAAAATAGTCTAACATTTTTGTAAAATCAAGCATATTTTTAGCAAAATACTCAGCTGCATTTGTAGCAATACTTAGTTTAATACCATAAGATTTTAAAAAATTTAGAAGTTCATATACACCGTCATATGGTTCTACATATAGATTTGCATTTTTTAGATAATGCTCTTTAAACATCTCTCTGTGCTGATCCTGATATTCTCTCGTACCATAGAAAATCATCGGCATATCCTGGTCCGGTTTATTTATATAATACTCTAGTGTCTCTTTTCTCAAAGGCTCCAATCCCAAACTCTCTCTTACGAAATTTACACTGCATGTAAGAGCATAACTAGAATCAAGCAAAGTCCCATCCATATCAAAAATTATAGATTTTATGGCTGACATGTAGCTATATTCTCTCCAAATCTTATATCTTTGTCCTCTTTGGCAACAAGTTTGACAAAATCTTTTTCAAAAAACATGACTATAGTGGATCCCATCTCAAATTTTCCCAATTCTTGCGCTTTTTTCAAAAATTTATCACTATACTCATAGTATGTAACATAGTTTTTATCACAATTTGTCTGAATTCGTTTATCAAAAACAAAACTCATCTTTCCCACATTTAATGCGCCTACAAATACCATGAAAAAGAGTCCATCACTCTCACTTTTACACTCCAAAACAACTCTTTCATTTTCCACAAAAAGAGAAGGTATTTTTTGAAGCCAAGTTAAATTTACAGGATATAATTTACCGGGTATATGCACCGCTTTTATCACTTGCATATCTATCGGTGTATGGTAGCGATGATAATCTTTTGGAGAGAGATAAAAATTTATATAATATCCATCCTCTAATTTTTCTTTTTGTTCTTTTTCTATTTTATCGCCAAGAAGAGAGGACACTTCATAAGAAAATCCCTTTATCTGCAAGGCTCTATCCTCTTCTATCACTCCGCACTCTGTTATGAAACTGTCGCTAGGAGAGATAAAGCTCTTTTTATCCAAATTAATCTCTCTTTTTTTTATTAATTTTCTTGTAAAAAGTGCATTTAGACTTTTGTAAAATGATGGCTTATGAAATTCACTCATATCCACTTTCATAAGATTTACATAGCTTCTATTGATCACAATCTGTATAAAAGACGGAAATTTTGTAGAGGCAAACTTACCAAACAGCCTTGAAATTAGCGAGGTTTTAAACATAAAAACTTATCCTTTTGAATCACATAAGCTTCTATTTTAACACTAAATATATTAATATAAAGTGAAATGAAGCTCTTTTTAGATAAAATAGCAAGCTTAAAATTGGATATGAGGGATAAAAATTGAGAAGTCATTATTGTACAGAAGTTAGCGAAAAAAACATAGGTGAAATAGTAGAAGTTTGTGGTTGGTGCAACAACAGCAGAGACCATGGCGGAGTTATATTTATAGATTTACGAGACAAGAGTGGCTTGGTGCAACTGGTTTGTGATCCGGCTGACAGCAAAGAGGCTCACTCTATCGCCAACAAAGTAAGAGACGAGTTTGTTTTAAAAGCCAAAGGAAAAGTTAGAGCCAGAGGCGAAGGACTTGAAAATCCAAACCTAAAAACAGGAAAAATAGAAATAGTAGTGGATAAACTCATCATAGAAAACGCCAGTGAACCTGTACCATTTGTCATAGGCGACAACAGTGTGGGTGAAGATGTAAGGCTAAAATACAGATACCTGGACTTAAGAAATAAAAAAGCTTATGAAATATTTAAGTTAAGAAGTAAAGCTTCAATAGCCGCAAGAAACCTTCTTGATGCCAGAGATTTTCTTGAGGTTGAAACACCAATTTTGACAAAATCAACTCCTGAGGGAGCAAGAGACTATTTGGTACCAAGCAGAGTTCATAATGGAGAATTTTTTGCACTTCCTCAATCTCCACAACTCTTTAAACAACTTTTGATGTGCTCAGGATTTGACAGGTATTTTCAGATAGCAAAATGCTTTCGTGATGAAGATTTAAGAGCTGATAGGCAACCTGAGTTTACTCAGATAGATTTAGAGATGAGTTTTTGTACACAAGATGATGTCATCGAGGTAACTGAAGCATTAATAAAAGATATATTTAAAGCTTGCGGGCATGATATAAAAACTCCATTCGCAAGATTAAAGTACAAAGACGCCATGGAAACCTACGGTAGTGATAAACCAGATCTCAGATATGATCTACCTCTTATAGATGTCATAGATATTTTTGCCAAATCAACAAATGAGATCTTCAGTCAAATAGCAAAAGATAAGAAAAATAACCGCATAAAAGCCTTAAAAGTACCAAATGGTGACAATATCTTCTCAAAAAGACAAATGAAGGGTTTTGAAGACTATGTGAGAAAATTCGGAGCTGCCGGACTTGGATACTTTCAGATGAAAGAAGACGGTCTAAAAGGTCCTTTAACAAAATTTTTCAGCCAGGAAGATTTGGATGAAATCATAAAAGTTTCAGACCTAAAAACAGGCGATGTCATCTTCTTTGGTGCTGGTGATAAAAAAATTGTACTTGATTATATGGGAAGATTCAGAATATATTTAGCAGAACTTATGGATATAATTCCTAAAGATAGATTTGAATTTTTATGGGTAGTGGATTTTGATATGTTTGAAGTTGATAACGGAGATATAAAAGCTTTGCACCATCCATTTACTATGCCAAAAGATTTAAATGCTCCGATAGACGAGATGGAATCAATAGCTTACGATATAGTTCTAAATGGGGTTGAACTAGGTGGTGGAAGCATGAGAATACACAAGCCGGAAATTCAACAAGAGGTATTTAAGCTACTAGGCATCAGTGAAGAAGAGGCAAATGAAAAGTTTGAATTTTTACTAGATGCACTAAAATTTGGTGCGCCTCCCCACGGCGGTTTAGCTATAGGGCTAGATAGACTTATCATGCTATTGACAAACTCCAGTAGTATAAGAGATGTTATAGCTTTTCCAAAGACTCAAAGAGCACAATGCCTCCTCACAAGTGCACCTGGCATGGTTGACAATGCACAGCTAAGAGAGCTTGGTATCAGATTAAGAGAGATAAAAAAAGCTTAGTTATGGCAAAATTTCTCTTTTTGATAATAGGAGCTCCCGGAAGTGGCAAAACAACTGATGCGCAGATAATAGCAGATAAAAACGCTGATACAACTGCACACTTTTCAACAGGAGAACTTTTAAGGCAAGAGGTAAAATCCGGAAGCAACTTGGGAAAGATTATAAATAAAAAGATAAGCGCTGGTAACCTAGTACCGGTAAAAATTGCAGTAGAAACTATCGTCAAAGCCATAAACAGCACAGATAAAAAAACTGTGATCATTGATGGCTTCCCAAGATCTGTAGAGCAAATGACGGAACTTGAAAAAGAGCTGAAAAATAGTAAAAATATCAAGCTTAAAAGAGTGATAGAAGTAGAAGTTTCTAAAGAGACTGCTAAAAATAGAGTTTTAGGAAGAGCCAGAGGTGCCGATGACAAAGAGGAAATTTTCAATAAAAGGATGGAGGTTTATAATGAACCTCTAAATGAAATAAGAGACTTTTATGGCTCTAAAAATCTTCTTGTTAAAGTTGACGGAGAGAGAGAAATTGAAGAGATAGTAGAAGAAATGATGGAGTTGATATATGGATAGCCACAACTTTTACAGCGTCATAATCGGTACTGAACTCTTAAACGGCAGAAGAGAAGATAAGCATTTTTCCTTTTTCAACAAGTTACTAAGGGAAAGAGGATTGAGACATGAGGCAAATTTTGTCATAAACGATAATCCTGCTTTGATGAAAAGAGTATTTGAAATGATAGCCAAAGATCCGAAAAGCGTGATGTTTTGCTTTGGAGGAATCGGCTCAACTCCTGATGATTACACAAGAAAAGTGGCAGCACTTGCCTTCACATGTGGAGTTCTCAAGACAAATCAAGAGGCACTAAAACTCATAAAAGATGAGTTTGAAGATGAAGCATATCCTCACAGAGTCAAGATGGCAAATATACCTCAAGGCGCAAAACTCTTAGAAAACATAGTAAACAGAGTCCCTGGCTTTTATCTTGAAGATAGATTTTTCTTTACTCCGGGCTTCCCATCTATGGCTCACCATATGGTACTTTGGGCACTTGATAATCTTTTTGAAAAAAAAGCAGATAAATTCTCTTGTGGTTTCAAAGCAGACTGTTCCGAAAATGACCTTATAGACATTATGGAAGAACTTCCAGAGGATTTAGAGCTCTCATCACTGCCAAAGATAGAAGGAGATAAAAAAACTGTTGATATATATCTAGCCCACAAAGACAGACAAATTCTAGAGCAATGGTGTAGTTTTTTCAAAAAAAAGATGGATGAAGTTGACAAAAAATACTCAAATGAGTATTAGTTTTTTAAAAAGTAGTTATCAACTCCATTTGCAACACCTTTCGCCAATAGATTTTGATATTGGGGATTAAACAGTCTAACGCCTTCTGTGGGATTTGTGATATATCCTGTTTCAATCAAAATTGCTGGCATTTGAGCACCTACCAATACCCAAAATGGTGCCTCTCTCACACCACCATCAACGACATTGTATTTTTTCCTAAGAGATTTCAGTATAGCCTGCTGAGTATCTAATGCCATTTTATTTGCCTGAATAATTTTTGCACGATTCATCACACTTAAAAATGTATTTTTAGTGTAATAATCCATATCTGCCATAGCAGATCTGTTTTCAAGTGCTGCGACATGCTTGCTTCTGTTGCTTCTATCGGGAGATAGAAAAAATGTCTCCAATCCTTTTGACGAGAGATATTTGCTTCTTCTTGGAGCCGCATTTGCATGTATGGATATAAATAGATCTGCATTTTTTCTATTTGCAAATTTGGTTCTGTTTCTTAAGCTCACAAAATAGTCTCTATTTCTTGTTAAATATACTCTATATCCCCTTTTTTTAAGCTCTCTTGCGCACTTCAATGCAATTTGTAATACTGCTCTCTTCTCGTATCTTCTTTGATAGCCTATCGCTCCAGAATCTTTACCCCCATGCCCGGGATCCAAAACTATAACCTTATTTGCGGGAGTAAAATAACTTTGTTGAAATTTAATATTTGGCAGAGTCTTTTTTATCTGTTTCGTTTTTTTAAAAAAATTGATAATAACTCTGTTTTTATCAATACTAAGAAAATAATTCCTGCTTTTTCTTGTCTCCAAAACTACTCTTATGGTCTGTTTATTGTATTGGGCAACTCTTAATTTTCTTAGTAAATATGGTTTTTTAATTTTGATATTTATCGGCAAAACAGCATTTATGTCATAAATCTTTCTATAAAATTTACTACTTTTCAGAGCAAAGGATTTTATATTTTTATCCTTAATATAATGATTAAATTTAAATTTTATACTTTTATTATCTGTCGTAACCGACAAGAGTTTTGGTGTAGTTTTACTTACTCTGCGGCTTTTGGTCTCCTCTTTTTTCTTTTTGATTTTATTTGAGTGCCTAAGCAGAGTTGAAAGCTCTTTTTTATAATTTTTTTCATTAATTTTTAAAATTTTTGAACATTTGATTAATCTTTTAAGTGTCTCAATTTTCAAAAGCCTATCGTTTTGAATGATGGATTTTATGTATATATTTTGCAAGGAGTGAAAGATTTTGAGCATAGTGCTACTATTTGCTAAACTCATCTGCTTGTCATATGAGTAGACTCTATCAAGATACGCAGAACTAGCAAGAAGTGAAAATGCGATAAAAATAAGAAAAAATATCTTTTTAAGCATTTTCTCCATTTACCAACTTATACATAAGCTCTTTAACGCTAATTATCTCATTTAGTTTATATCCGTTTGAGCCGGTAAAAAACAGGCCGGTATCCACTCTGCCCAAATAAGCATCGGAAAGTCTATCTGCTATACAGTATCCAACCTCTTTTGCCTCTTGACCTCTATGGCAAGGACTCACGCAGTTACTGATACACTTTATCTTCGGACCTTCTCTTTTGTCAACTATTTTTATAAGATTGGTTCTTACTCCACGAGCCGGATATCCGACAGGGGACTTCAAGAGCTTGATATCTTCCTCTTTTGAGTCAATAATCACTTGTTTAAAATTATCGCTTGCATCACACTCATGAGTGCCAATAAATCTTGTACCCATTTGAACACCATCTGCTCCTAGCTCCATGACTTTAATTATATCATTATGGTCCCAAATACCTCCGGCAGCAATAAGTGGAAAATCTCCCCATTTTTTTATCTCTTCTTTTATAGGTTTAATCAAATTTTCAAGCTGGTATTCATCCTTGAAGCACTGCTCATAAGTAAATCCCTGATGCCCTCCGCTCTTTGGTCCCTCAACCACTATAGCATCAGGAAGTCTGTCATATCTCTGTTTCCATCTTTTACATATAATTTTAAGCGCCTTTGCACTCGAAACAATAGGCACCAAAGCAACATCGGGATAACCCTCGGTAAATTCAGGCATATTTGTAGGAAGTCCGGCTCCTGTTATAATGATATCGGCTCCAAGTTCGCATGCATCTCTTGCAACCCTGCCATATTCATTTATAGCATAAAGAACATTTACAGCTATCGGCTTGCCGTTTGCTATCTTTTTTGCACCGTTTATTATAGCTTTTAAGCCATCTCTCGAATAGAAATTTTCAGCCTCAAAAGGTCTGTCACTAATCTCTTTTTTGCTATATTTTTGATTTTTATAATATCCTGTTCCGACAGAGCTAACAACACCCAAACCTCCGTTTAGGCTTACCGACCCTGCTAGATTGTCCCAACTGATTCCTAATCCCATTCCACCCTGCACTATAGGATGTTTTATAGTATATTTTCCAATTTTTAGGGGTTTAAATACCATCATATCACCTTTAATTTTGCAAACTTTCTTTTTCCCACTTGAAGTATATATTCACCAATACCAAGTTGCATTTGCATATCACTTATCTTATTTTGATTTACACTGACAGCGTTTTGTTTTATGTCTCTTCTCGCCTGAGAAGTTGAAGGCTCCAACTCACAATCAACCAGTGCCTGAGCTATCCAGATCGACTCTTTTGTTACAAATTCTTTCAAATCACTGGGTAGTTGGTTTTTTGAATGTACTTTTTCAAATTCTTCTTTTGCATTTTTGGCCGCTTCATCACCATGATATCTTTGCACTATCTCCAACGCTAAATTTTCTTTTACATTTTTTGGATGAAGCAAACCATCTTTTACTTTTTGTTTTAAAGAGTCTATCTGCTCTATCGAAAGAGAACTAAGCAATTCATAATATCTCCACATCAAGTCATCACT
This sequence comes from Sulfurospirillum sp., assembly GCA_045047115.1. Classification (GTDB taxonomy): domain Bacteria; phylum Campylobacterota; class Campylobacteria; order Campylobacterales; family Sulfurospirillaceae; genus JAADIZ01. The sequence goes on along the minus strand of JASFYR010000009.1, from coordinate 110,494 downwards.
GATGCTAAGCATCTTTCCAAACATATCATTCGGGTCATCAGTTACTCCAATATAGTTACCTATAGATTTACTCATCTTGTTAACCCCGTCTAATCCCTCCAAAAGTGGCATCATAACTACAGCTTGCTCTTTTCCAGTACTATAAGCTCTTTGCAAGTGTCTTCCCATCAAAAGGTTAAATTTTTGATCAGTTCCTCCCATCTCAATATCAGATTTTATAGCAACACTGTCATATCCCTGCAAAAGAGGATAGAGAAACTCACTTATAGAGATAGGAGCGTTTGATTTATATCTTTTTTCAAAGTCTTCTCTCTCCAACATTCTTGCAACATTGAAAGTAGTTGTTAACTCTAACATACCAGTAGAGCCTAACTCATTTATCCAAGATGAGTTAAATAAAATCTGTGTTTTTTTAGGGTCAAGTATCTTGAAGACCTGCTCTTCATAGCTTTTAGCATTTTTTAAGACTGTCTCTTTGTCAAGCTTTTTTCTAGTCTCGCTTTTACCTGTAGGATCTCCTATCATACCGGTAAAATCACCTATGATAAACTGCACTGTTGCTCCATATTTTTGAAATAACGCCATCTTCTGAAGGAGGACCGTATGGCCTAAATGAAGATCCGGTGCAGTAGGATCAAAACCAGCTTTCACAAAATAACCCTCACCTTTTTCAAAGTAGTTTTTAAGAAGCTCTATTACTCTTTTTTCATCAATTATCTCGCTGACTCCGCGCTTTATCTCTCTTAAAGCATTTTCTATCATTTTTTTCCTTCTAATTCTTATAGGCATCGTTTATAGAAACAAACTCTATCACACTATATCTTGATTTTAAGTTATTTCTAATAGAGTTTATGGATTTATCAGGAAGTTCAAGTATCATTTCAAAAAAATCAACATGACCTTCTTCAGATTTTCCCAACTCAATTGTTACTAAATTTATCTGCATTTTAGCTAAATATGCCAAAAAAGATGCTAAAGCGCCCCTTTTATTTTCCAAGCTTACAATTAGCTTATATCTCTCCGGAGCATCTCTTGTCCACTTAACAAATACCATGTTGGCATCTTTTTTCAACAGTTCATATGCCCTATCACACAATTTATGATGAACAAAAACCTGATTTCCTTTTTTGAAGCCCATTATGTCATCACCTCTTTTAGGATGACAGCAAAAATCAAAAAAGACATTTGATATATTTTGATTAGAATAAACTACTATATTTTCAAATTTTTGTTTTTTTATCTTAAATTTATCAAATTTCAATAGTGGAAATATCAAACTTTCAGCTTTTGAATATTTTTTAAGTGCATTTACTACATCTTTAAAATATACCGAATCAGAAGTAATCTTAAATACTTTTTTTGTCAAATTTTCTTTTTCCAACCAATCTTCGATCTTTTTTTCTTTTGTATTAAATGTATTTTTCAACAAATTTATAGCTATCTTTTGGTTAATGTCTTTGATCTTCTGTCTACAGCTTGTCCTTATAGAGTTGATTGCTTTGCCAGTCTTTACACTCTTAATCCAACTGCATCTGAATTTTGGCTCTTTCGAAGTAACAATTCTAACTATATCACCGTTTTTCAATTCGCTTAAAAGAGGGGCTCTTTGTTTATTAACATAAGCCTCTTTTGCAAATATTCCTACTTCCGTATGAACTTCATAAGCAAAGTCAAGCACAGTAGCGCCACGAGGAAGAGAGAAAATATCTCCTTTTGGCGAAAAAACAGCGATGTCTTCACTATACAGATTGTCTTTGGCTATCTGATAGAACTCCTCAATATTTTCAATCTCATCATTTTGGTTTTTAAGTTCATCAAGCCAATCAAGCTTTGGATTTAGTCCTCCACTTTTGTATTTCCAATGAGCCGCCAAGCCAAATTCAGCAGTTTTATCCATGTCATATGTTCTGATTTGGGACTCTATTATGGATTTGTTATCAAAAACTGTAGTGTGTATAGTTTGATAACCATTCTCTTTTGGAATTGCAATGTAGTCTTTAAATCTTGAAATCAAAGGGTTGAACTGCAGATGTATCAATCCTAGCACTTTATAGCAATCTATACTCTTTTCCACTATCACTCTTATAGCAAGAAGATCTAAAACTTCTTCTATAGTTATTCCTTTTCTTTGCATTTTAAGATATATTGAATAGTGGTGTTTGATTCTTTTTATAAGTGTAAAATCACTCTCATTAAAACCATCTTTAAGCATTAAAGTTCTTATTTTTGATGCAAAATGGTTTAGCCTTAGCTGAAGCTGTTGTTTATGTTCATTGATATAATCATCTATCTTTTTATACTCCAGGGGCATAACATAAAAAAAACTTTTGTCTTCAAGGTACTTCTTAATTGAAGATATACCAAGCCTATGGGCAATAGGAGCATATACAACCACTGTCTCTTCGCTGATTCTTCTCTGTTTTGCAGGGGAGAGACCATGCAGTGTCATCATGTTGTGCAGTCTGTCACAAAGTTTTATAACCAAAACCCTTACATCACTTATGGAGGCGAGTAGCATTTTTCTAAATGTCAAAGCAGAGGATATAATCCTTTCGTTTGAATAAGAAGGTATCAACTCAATATCACGAATCTCCATGATTTTAGTCAAGCCCTCCACAAGGGCACCTATCTCTTTTGTGAAATTTTTATCTATTGTTTCAATTTCACAATTTGTGTCTTCAACAACATCATGAAGAAGACCAGCTACTATCATAGCTTCATCACCGCCATAAAAGGCTACCAACGAAGCCACAAGTATAGGATGATTGACATACTTTTCACCACTTTTTCTAAATTGCCCGTGGTGTTGCTTGATAGAAAAATCAATTCCTTTTTGTATAAGTGGAGTAATCTCTGTGAAACTTTTCAAAATAGAGATGGATGTCTCTACATCTTTTGATTGTTTTATTCTCTTGGTTAGATCTTCTAATATCATTTTATATCAGTTATAGACTCTAATCCCACTTTTCCCTCAGCTATCTCTTTAAGGGCAATGTCAGTAAACTTTTCTCTGTTGTCAGCTTTTACAAATGGTGTAGCTCCATTTGCTAATTGTTCAGCTCTTTTTGCAACTACTATCGAGAGTAAATATTTATCATCATCCATTTTTTTAAGTGCTTTGGCTGTTATTTGTTCTGTTCTCATATTTTTTTCCTTTATTGTCATCTTTATCAGGAAGTGAATTCCTGATAAATTCACGCGCTACTAAAGCACAACCTTGCAGTTATGCAAACCTCTGTTTTACTTTTTTACGATTGAGCAGGTGCTATAATCACCCTCAATAATACCCAGTATATTATTCTTCTCAAACATATTGCAAACTATAATGGGAAGTGAATTGTCCTTTGCCAAGGCAATAGAGGTATCGTCCATAACTTTTATATTGTCATTCAATGCCATCTCATATGTCAACTCTGCGTATTTTTGAGCATCGATGAATTTGTTTGGATCTTTGTCATAAACCCCATCAACTTTTGTTGCTTTTATAATCATATCTGCATCAATCTCTACTGCCCTAAGAGTCGCAGCAGTATCAGTTGTAAAAAATGGATTGCCTGTTCCTGCTGCAAATATCACTACTCTGCCTTTTTCAAGGTGTCTTTTAGCGCGTCTCACTATAAAAGTCTCACAAATTGCTTCCATTTTGATGGCACTTTGAACTCTTACATCTACTCCAACATGCTCTAATGCCTCTTGCATAGCGATAGAATTGATAACTGTTGAGAGCATTCCCATGTAATCTCCGCTAGATCTTTTGATTATACCGTCTTTTGCAGCACTTACGCCACGAATGATATTTCCGCCACCAATCACTATGCCTACTTCTATGCTATTTTCTATCAAAGTTCTTATCTCATTTGCAATAAATTTTAAAATTGTAGTATCAATTCCAAAACCATTTTTTCCTGCCAATGCTTCACCTGAAAACTTGACCAATACTCTTTTTCTTGATTTCATAATTTTATTACTCCCCTTGTAAAAGCTCATTAAAAACCTATAATTTTATCCAAATATAACTAAAAAACTAATTTAATTTTATCAATTGCAGAGGATTTATATGATAATTTTTTTGAGTCACTTCAAAGGTCAAATCTCTGTCCACCCTTCCTATAATATACCCTTTTTTGATTTTTTTCCCTACTTTGATGGTTGGTGCGATCTTGCTCAAATGCGCATATATTGTATGAATTCCATTGTAGTTCTCGATAATTATGACTTTATCCAGAACTGCTGTATCCTTTGCAAAAACAACTTTGCCATTTAGTATATTTTTAACCTTTGCATTTTTAATTTTCGATGCAAGTGTTACTGACTCATTAAATATTTTTATATTATAAATCGGATCAATATAGTTGCCAAATTTTCTCTTCACAACAAAACTCGTCAGTGGTGCTATTGTCTTTGCGCCTCTATATCTTTTTACCTTGCTGACTTGATAAGATGATCCAATTTGACGAACACTTAGTTTTGAATTTCCCTGTCGTTTAACTCTTCTTCTTAACTCTTTTTTTCTTTGAGCTTTTAAATTTTGTGCTTTTTTCAATATTTTTAGTTTTTCCAAAGTCTCTCTTATGCTCAGCTTCTCTTTTTTTATTCGGTACAGTCTGTTTTTATAGTTTGATTTTTCATTATTTAGTTTTTTGATTGCTGATACTCTGCGTTTTTTTAATCTCAACAATCTCTCTTTTTGTTTTTTAGAGTTATCTATATATATTTTTATGGATTTTATCTCTTTTTTTCGTGTAGAAATTTTACCGTTTATATTTTCATAGCTTATAGAGAGTTTTCTAAATTCTCTTCTTAAAATTGTATCCATCTTCTCGACAACTTCACCAGCTACGATAGAGTCTTTTGTTTCAATAAAATTTTTATTATTGATAAGATAGTAGGAAAAATCTTTTGCTATAATTTTTATTATCTTTTTTTCTAAATCTTTCTTTTGAGAAGATAACTCTTTGTTGCTGCTTAGTAGTTTATCGAGTATTTTGTACTTTCTTTCTATATCAACCTCATTGGATTTGATGTTTTTATTCAGATTATCAATTTGTTGCTTTAGTCGATTTAGATTTTTAATTTGCCCCAAAATCTCATTTGCCAAATCATTCAGTTTCCTGGTGATTCTTTTTTCCATTCTCCCTTTGGATTTTAAATAATTTGCTTGTTGTTTTATCTTATTTCCGACACTCGCATCCAGATGTAAAAAGAGGACAGAGACGCATAAGAGTAAAAAAACAGCTTTCGTCATTGCGCTATCTACTCATTTTTCTAGAAACAATTGTAACAATCACCAACGATAACGACAGAGCAATAGCAAACAATACGCCAGCATCATAAACTATACTAAATTTTGGAAGACTTATATTGAGTATAGAAAGTTTATTTTCAATATACAGACTGTTTGAAAAATAAAAAAACAGAAGCCCTACAAACATTGTACTAACCAAAGAATCGATAAATACCAATCTGTATAAAAATGCACTCTTTATCCAATAGCTCGCACCAAAATAACCCATGATTTTTATCTTTTCTTCATGTTCCAGTATCCAAATTTTAATATGCTTAAAGAGTAAAAGTATAGACATAAAAAATATAATTGCATTAAAAATATATGTAAAAAACTGCAATATCTGTAAAATCCTATATATACCCTCATATGTTTTGGTAAATATCTCTACTCTAGAGATGCTTTTGACAGACATTAGAGTATGTTTTATCTTCTCCAATCTATTTTTATCGGGGAGAGTGTTTAGCTTTAGAGTATAAAAGTAAGGAAGTGCGATTTTCAACATCGATAAATTTTCAGGTGTCATGCTGTTCTTTAATTTATCGATAATTTTTTTTGTGCTTATGGGAAAAATTGAATCTATATCCTTTATAGCATCATGTATATTTTCTATTTTCAATCTCTTTTGAGAAACAACCACTATAGAATAATTTTCTATCAATTTTTGATTTTGTTCCTCTATAACTTTATACATCTCTATACTGAACTGGACACTAAAAAGCAAAACAAACAGAGTCAAAATAACTGAAATATGATTTTTAAGAGACTTCATACAACACTCCTTTGTCGATAAAAAAGTGTTTATAATTTACCCCTATAGTAGATGGTATGTGATGAGTCACGATAACCACAGTTGTACCCAAATGTTCTCTTGCATTTTTTAAAAGATTCCAAATAACCTCACTAGAGTAATCATCCAGATTTCCTGTAGGTTCATCTGCTAAAATTAACACGGGATTGTGTGCCAATGCTCTTGCAATCGCAACTCTTTGTTGCTCGCCGCCACTAAGCTCCAATGGGTATTTTCCTATTTTATGAGTTAATTTTACATGTCTTAAGAGCTTCAATGCCTGTGCCTCACAAACTGATTTGGAAAAACCGCCTATCATCAAGGGCAACATGATATTTTTTTCAATAGTCCAACTCTCTATGAGTTTATAGTCTTGAAATACTATGCCTAGATATCTCCTTAGTTTGTTTAACTTTGTTCTATTTAGCTTTTTAACATCAACACCACAGATATTTAGATTTCCTTTTTGCGGTAATAACTCGCCATAAAAAGACTTTATAATCGTTGATTTGCCACTACCACTCTTTCCTGTTATAAATACAAAATCACCGGAATTGATACTTATGTCCGTCTCGGAAATTACAGGCTCATCACCACCATAACCCAAAGAGAGTTTTTGGGCACTTACAACATAATTCATCCGCTAATTTCCTCTAGCCACTCATCCAGTAAACTATGTGCCAGTTGGTTTGCTTTTGTTGCTAATATATTATCCGGAAAATACGAAATTCTATCTTTTAAAAACTCTACATATACTCTCTCATTTTTTGCACTTGCACCAAAAGAAATCTTTAACAAACCCTCATTTTCATCAATCTCGTATATATCTTCCACATGTAAAAAACACTCTTTTTTACTCTTAACTATCTTTTCAAAACCTTTTTTAAGCTTAGCAAAATCACATCTTTTTTCAAATCTTATCATTTCAATTTTTTGGTTTACTTCAGAAATCTCCTCATTTATCATAGTCAAATCAAAGATATCTTTTTCTTGTCTTTTCCACCTGTCTTCATATTTACTGCTTATATCCAAATCTCTGTTTTTCTTTATGCAAAGATTGAGTATATTCAGTTTTAAAAACTCTTCCAAAGAGTAATCAAAATATTTTTGACTGTCAGTTCTCAACTCAAGCCTTCCTTGCTCTTTTAAAACTCTGATAGATTCACTGATAAACTCAGAAGATATGACCCTCCTGTGGGGTTTTTTATCCCAAGGCACAGGAAAATGGACAAATATCTTCCCAACACTGTTTGACTCTAAGAATTCTAGAAAAATTCTTGCATCATAATCGAGAAGATATATGTTTTTAATAGATTGAAGTTCACACTGTTTCGCCACCTGTTCAAGTGATGGCTTATGTATCTCAAGCCCGATGAACTGTATGTCTTCGTGTTTTTTGGCTTGATGCAAAAGATGTCTGCCACTCCCAAAACCAACCTCAAGCCAAATCTCCTTGGTAACAATAAACTCATTTGCAAAAAAATTTATATCCTTAAGTGCTCTAAACTTGGTTTTTGGTTTTATTTTTTGGGGGTCGATATTTGAATACTCTACTTTGCATCCAATTAAATCTCTAAAATCCCTTAGAGCTTGCTGCACAAAGACTACTTGGGATGGGCGAGAGATTTTATCTGCTTTTATCAGATATCCCCCATCTTTTTTTCGTATCTGAATAAAAAAGTCCTCATTTTTCTGCTTAACTCTTATCAAAGATTCGTCTTTTTTACAGATTGCCTGATATAAAAATTCGCTATCTCCAAATTTTACAGGAAAATTTGGCATAGCGACGCCGTTAGTTTTAAAGTTTGGCATATATCTTATCTATTCCTTTGGTATAGACACAAGTACAGGCTCTGATGGTTTTGACTCCAAACCGTATTTATCTATAGCTATGACGCTATATTTGTATTCGACTCCGGGTATCACATCTCTGTCTTGATAACTAAAAGATCTGATACCTGTTAAATTTACAGTTTTACCTTTATACTCTTTTTTTATATTATAACTTACTGCTCTGTTATCATTTCCCATCCAGGTCAACATCACACTTTTACCGTCTTGCCTGAGAGATGTGATTGAAACAGGAAGCGGAATATCCAAGGTTGTTCCAGCTATTGCCGAGGGTTGCTTTGGTGATTCCAAACCATCTTTATCTACAGCTGTAACTTTATAATAGTAACTTTTTCCATTTTCATTTATCAAATCTTCAAATTTATTGTCTTTGGTTTTTGCATGATAGCTATAAAAAAATATAGGATTTAGAGTTCTATATACCTTATAGTAAGATATATCAGGCTTTGGAGACAGATTCCAAGTAAGAACAATCTTCTTTGGAAGATTGTGTGTGGCTCTAAGATTCTCAACAACAGGAGGCAGTGGCTTTGTAGATGCTTCAACTATCTGACTAGGCTTCGAGACGAGACCGTCATAAGTCTTAACTCTGATTCTATACTTGTACAAATAGTTATTTTTTAATCCGGCATCTATATACTCTGCACTCAATCTTCCTTTTACAGTAGCTACCTTTTTCCACTTCATAGAACTAAGGTCATTTCTCTCTATAATGTATGCTGAAACTCTAGGATACTCTGATGGTCTCCAGATAATCTTCACTCTGTTTGGAAGCCCCACAATCGCTTTTAAAAATACAACAGAAGATATCATCCTTTTGGTAGTAACTGTAATCATTTTGCTAGGAACAGACTCTCTTTTATCGTTAGAGAAAGTTGAAAATCTATAGTAGTATCTTGTTTGCGGCTGTAAACCCGTATCTACATAATGAGAACTGTATCTATCTTTGATTGTAGCGACTCTGTGTAGCTTGTTTGTCTGCTCTTTTGGATTTGACCTATATACGTAGTAGCCCATAATCCTTTCATCATAGTTTGGTTTCCACTCAAAACCTACTTCAGTTATATCTGATAGAACTTTTAGTCCCGTTACTGTAGGCAAGCTGGGATCAATCCTGGGTTTCATAGGCGTATTGGGTATTGTTTGGCAACCACTAAAAAATAGTATTGAAACTATTGATAATAGTATCAGTCTTAATATTTTCATGAATTTTTTCCTTATTAAAAAATCTATACATTACATTTTCAAAATCTTCAAAAAAGGGTGCTTTTATCTGCATCAACTTTCCACTTTTTGGATGTATAAAATACAATATATAAGCATGTAACATAACTCTTTTTATTTTACCTTTTTGGCTCTTAAAACCATATAAACTATCCCCTAAAATATGACGTGAAAGTGAATTTAAATGAACTCTTATCTGATGTGTTCTTCCCGTGTATAGTTTTGCTGCGATAAGTTCACATTTCTTTGAATCAAGTGAGAGAAGTTTTAAAAATGCACTTTTTGCATGTTTTCCATCCTCTACAACTGCCATTTTGAGTCTATTTTTTGGATTTCTTGCTATAGGCTTTTCTACTACTATATTATCTTTAAGCGGAAGGTCGATAAGAGCCAGATAATATCTTCCCATGCTTTTGTTTTCAAGCTGTTTTGAGAGTTTGGCATGAGATTCGTTATTTTTTGCAACTACAAGTGCCCCGCTAGTCTCTTTGTCAATCCTGTGAACGATTCCGTGTCTCTCTTCTCCACTTATAGTCGAAAGAGAGATACCTTTTTTTTTCAGCCAGTCAACCAAAGTTGCCTCTTTAACGCTAGGTGCCCCATGAACTGTCAAAAAAGGAGGTTTATTTACTACAAGCAGATCATCATCTTCATATAAAATATCTACATCAAAATCTACTTCATATTCACTCTTTTGCTTCACCATATTTTCAAACTCATAAGATATTTCATCTCCAATTTCTAACTTAAAACCGGATTTGTTGATTTTTTTACCATTTATTTCGATGCCAACAGTTTTTATAAATTTTTCTATTTGAGATCTTGATATCTCAAGCTCTGCGCTTAATACAACATCAGCTCTTCCACACTTTCTACATGTAAAGGTCATTTTTCCTCTTTTTCGATATAATACTTCATCATTTTATTAAGGCATGTTTTGTTACAAATCGACAGAAGAATTTTAACTCACTTTGATTTTTTATTGCCCATTTTGGTTTTACCTATCATTGCTATGTCTTACTATCTCATATCCGAAGTCAGTATAACACTAGCAGAAAAACAGTTGATCTATTTTACCATAGGATTGATTGCATTTGGATTTTTTTTCTTTATTCCTATTAAAAAACTAGAGTGGCTTATCCCTTTTTTCTACTGGATAACTATATTTTTACTCATAAGTGTAGATTTTTTCGGAATCTCAAGACTCGGTGCAAAAAGATGGCTCGACATTCCTTTTGTGCACTTTACCATACAGCCTTCAGAGATATTTAAACCCATGTTTATATTGATGTTGGCATATCTCATCAAACAAAATCCACCAGATAAAAAAGGCTATGGATGGAGAAGTTTTTTAAAGTTGAGTTTTTATATACTTCTTCCTTTTCTTCTTATAGCAAAAGAACCGGACCTTGGAACTGCTATGGTTTTACTTCTTGTGGGCTACGGTACACTCTTTATCATGGGCGTAAATAAAAAGATTTGGGCAACACTCTTTATCATCATAAGTATCAGCGGGCCTTTTTTATACAACTCTCTGCATAACTACCAAAAAAAGAGAATATCTGATTTTATCTCCGAAAAACCAAGCTACCATGTCAGACAATCAATCATAGCCATAGGCTCAGGTGGACTCACAGGCAAAGTTAAGGAAGAAGCGACTCAGACACATTATAAATTTTTACCCATTGCTACAAGTGACTTTATTTTCGCATATTATGTTGAGAGGTTTGGCTTTTGGGGTGCTCTTGGGTTAATATCTTTTTATGCACTGCTTGTCATTCATATGATTACACTTAATTTTAAACTAAAAAAAGACTATTTTGCACAGGTCATAACAACAGGTATCAGCTTTTTGATTTTTGTTTACTCCAGTGTAAACATAGCCATGACCATAGGTTTAGCCCCTGTAGTCGGTGTTCCTTTGCCTTTTTTTAGCTATGGAGGTAGCAGTTTTATCACCTTTATGATTTTCTTTGGCATACTTGAAAATACTCTTGCATTTAGATTTGATCCTACACACAAATCTGTAAAATACAGAAATATTAGATAAATATCTTTTTTTTAATCTAATTTTAATTAATAAAACAGTAAAATTTCAGCCTTAAAAGAGTGGGTTCTTAGCTCAGTTGGTTAGAGCTCCCGGCTCATAACCGGGCGGTCAAGTGTTCGAGTCACTTAGAACCCACCACTACTTAATCTTTTTATCTCTTTAAAAAATTTCATTTAAGAATTACCAGAGACCTCTTGTGCTATAATATTTTTCTTATTTTTGTTTTAAGGAACTATTTTAATGCAAATAATCATCGCCGGAGCAGGTAAAGTTGGCTACATGATAGCCAAACACCTTATGGTTCATAATAATGTAACAGTTATTGATAAAAACGAGGCAGCCATAAAAAAGATAGAAGAAAATCTGGATGTTTTGGCAGTTTGTGGCGATATAGAAAATCCTCATACCTACTTATCGGTTGATTCAGATATAGATCTTTTCATCGGAGTAACAGACTCTGATGAGGTAAATATGGTAGCCTCTTTGATTATTGACAAAATAACAAAAGTCAATAAAAAAATAATAAGACTAAGAAATAGCTTCTTTGCAGATGACTTGGTAAAAGAGAGATTGGGAATCAATGATTTTGTTGTACCGGCTTTTGAAGCAGCCCAGCCATTTAAATACCTTTTAGATTTTCCAATAGCAAGAAATGTAAAATCATTTGAATACACAAAAGCACTTCTTGTATCCCTAAAAATTCCTGATGACTTTGAGGCGATCATAATTTCATCTTTTACAAACGATTTAAAACAAAAAATTGTAGCAGCAGGCATAGAAAGAAATGGTGAATTTTACATTCCGAATGATGCAGACATGCTAAATCCTGGAGACCTGGTATATTTTTATGCATATCCAAAAGCTGTAAAAGAACTGCAATACAGAATGTATCCCGAGGATGACGCAAGATATGATATTAGAAACTGCGTAATTTTTGGGGCTGACTCATTGGGTCTGGAGATAGCAAAAGTACTCATTAAAAAAGATTTAAATATACAAATCGTTGATAGAGACTTAAAAAAGTGCGAAAAGGCAAATCTTATTTTAAAGGACAAAGTTACAGTTATAAAAAGCACCTATGATTCTGATCATATGCTAGAGAGCGACGGTGTAAATCCTGATCTTTTTATCGTCTCTTCCGGCAATGATGAGTATAATATAACCAAATGTATGGAAGCTAAATACTACGGCATTAATAAGGTCATAACGATAAATAACGATATAGCATACTCAGAATTGATGAGGAACTTAAACCTTGAAGTTGTAAGGGGTGAAAAAATCAATGCCTACTACTCTATACTCGAAAAGATAGAATCATCAAAGATAGTCATAAAAAGACAATTTTGTGGTGGAGAAGGTGTACTGATGATAAGAAAGATTTTTGCTGCATCAGATATGATTGGAGAGTTTTTATCTCTCTCTTCAAAACTTGAGAGCTTAGGTGGTTTTTTCATACAAAGAGATGGCAATATCCTCAAATACAACTCGATTGAAAGTTTCTTGGAAAACGACATAATTGTAGCAATAACCAAAAAGGAAAACTCTGAAATGATTTCAAACTGGTTACATCAAAGCTAATGGTAAATATAAAGAGCGTATTAAAATTTACATCTGCAGTCGGGATTGTTGTTTTTTTGCTTTTTTTGATTCCTGTCGGATTGGGATATCTGTATTATGAAAATATAACTGGTACTTTTTTTGTAATATCTTCACTTTTATTACTTAATCTTATAATTTTTTTTTCTCTTAAAAACTACAAGATGTCTTTTGGCATAAAAGAGAGTATAGTCTCTGTAAATCTCGTCTGGATTCTTTTGGGGATAGGCGGGGCACTTCCTCTCATGCTACAAACAGGTATAGACTTTTCAAGCGGTTTTTTTGAAGCGATAAGTGGCTTTACGACAACTGGTGCCACAGTATATAGTGACATAGAAGATCTGCCTAGAAATATACTTTTACACAGAAGCCTTATGCATTGGATAGGCGGTATGGGTATCATAGTTTTGGGTGTCGGACTTTTTCCACTCATCAATCCGAGTGGTTCTCTTAGCCTTTTTAAAGCCGAATCAACAGGTATCTCTACTGATAAAATCACACCTCGCATAAAAGATACTGCAAATAAACTGTGGGGGGTTTATCTGCTCTTTACAATTGCAAATATACTTTGTCTGAAGTTTTTTGGTATGAACTGGTTTGATGCCGTCAACCATGCTTTTGCAACTGTATCGACAGGTGGCTTTTCAACAAAAAACAGTTCTTTGGGCTTTTGGGGAGGCAATAACGGAATTATATGGACAACGATATTTTTTATGATTATCTCCGGTATCAATTTTTTGGCTCATATCCGATTTTTAAGCGGTGATCTAAAAAGCTATAATCTTGAAGAGATCAAGTGGTATCTGGCTTTACTTGCTTTTTTATCGGCACTGCTTACTTTTTCACATTTTGATGGTTTTACAAACTTGTACAAAGATTTTATGCACTCCACATTTACCATCGTTTCGATCATGACTACCACAGGATTTGCCTCGCAGGACTACTCTACCTGGGGACATTTTTCCATAGCTATTATCCTGATAGCGATGATAATAGGTGCAAATGCCGGTTCAACCGCAGGTGGTCCAAAAGTCATCAGATACATTATATACTTTAAAAATATATCCTTAGAAATAAGAAGATCACTAAAACCCGACTCAATTATATCTATATTTATAGATGAAAAACCTGTAAAAAGCAATATCATCAGCTCTATTTTCGGATTTTTCTCACTGTATATGTTGACTATATTTTTTGTAATGATATATCTTTATGCAAGAGGCTATGATGAAATGACTTCTATAAGCACTGCTATGACAACTGTTGGCAATGTAGGACCCGGTTTTTCACTGGTTGGTCCGGCTGAAAACTATACATTTTTTTCTTGGTATGATAAGCTTTTGCTCTCAATTTCCATGATAATAGGAAGGTTGGAGTGCTATACTGTATTTATAATGCTAAGTAAAACATTTTGGAAAAAGTTTTAGTTGGTTTCAGAATTTAAAGATTTTTATAAAAAATTTCCCTATCTGGATATCAAAGATTTAATTATATATTATGCTATTTTTGACGGATATCCTCTGCAAAACCAAATAAACCTTTCAAGAGATTTCAATACCGTCATACAAAAAGAGATACTAGATAAAATAGAATCTCTCAAAGAGTATTTTATATACGATCACATGCAAGAAAATCAAGAATTGATAGAAAAAATACTAACAAGACTTTCAAAAGGAGATAGAAAAAACCACAATGTTTACATAAAGGAAAACATACCGCAGATAAAAGGCAGGGAACTCTTTAAACACCTTTTTGAGATTGGAGAAATTCAAAAAGAAGTAAGCAGAGAAAAACCTCTTCGCAATTCCAAAAACCAACCACTAAAAAAATATTTAAGAAGATATAAAATTCAAGATAAAATACATCTAAAAAATAATTTTACAAGATTTTGGTTTACTTTTATATCGCCGGAATTAAAAAAATACAATAAAATAACTCTAAAATCAATCAATCAATATTTGGAAAAGTTTATAAGCCTGGAGTTTGAAAAACTTTCAAATCAGCTTGTAGCTAAAGACTATAAAGAGATAATCTCATCTGGAAGCTATTGGGATAAGAATGTAGAGATAGATTTATATATACAAACATCAAATCTCAAAATTGCAGGGGAAGCAAAATGGAAAAACAGCAAAATCTGCAAAAATGTTCTCAACTCATTGCAAAACAAATGCAAAAAGGCAAATTTAGAGATAGACAGATACATTCTGTTCTCTAAGAGTGGTTTTTCTAAAGAGCTTGAGTTAAAAAAAGCGAGAAATGTTACACTTTATGATTTGGAAGATTTTGAAAAATTGCTAATTTAGAAAAAATTTTACTTTTTTATTTTAATTAAATCTTATTTTTATATATTAAATTATATAATAAAGCTATATTCAAAAATATCAATTTAAGGAAATCCACATGGGTATTTCAATTCATCGTTATGATGCTGTAATAGTTGGTGCCGGTCTTGCTGGTCTTGCGGCAGCTAGAGAGCTAGAGAGTCACGGTAAACATGTATGTGTTTTGACAAAACTCCATCCTCTAAGAAGTCACTCCGGAGCTGCACAAGGCGGAATAAATGCTGCTTTAAAAGAAGATGACAGTACACAGTCACACATATTTGACACTATAAAAGGTAGTGACTACCTGGCAAATCAAGAAGCAGTTGAGCTTATGTGCAGCAGTGCACCTGAAACTATAAGGTGGGTTGAGCATATGGGGGCTGCATTTAGCAGAGAGGAAGATGGCACGATAGCCCAAAGACCTTTTGGAGGACAATCCTTTCCCAGGGCTTGTTATGCAAAGGACAGAACAGGTTTAACCCTTCTTCAAACACTTTTTGAGCAGGCACACAGAGATGGTGTAGAATTTTGGGATGAATGGTATGTTGCTGACATCATATATAGTGGAAACAAAGAAAAGATTGTAAGTGGTGTTGTAGCTTACAATATAAAAACAGGACAAAAAGGCATATTTTATGCAAAGGCTGTTCTGTTTGCAACAGGTGGATATGCCCGAAGTTATGCGGTAAATTCCAATGCACACGCAAACACAGGTGACGGGCTCTCTATAGTTGCGAGAAGAGGGATTCCTCTTAAAGATATGGAGTTTGTACAGTTTCATCCGACAGGACTTGCAGGCACAGGCATACTCATAAGCGAAGCCGCAAGAGGAGAAGGCGGAAGACTCTTTAACTCCGAAGGTGAAAGGTTTATGGAAAAATACGCACCTGAAAAATTAGAATTGGGACCAAGAGATTTGGTAAGCAGATCTATCACGAGAGAGATTTTGGCAGGCAAAGGAGTAGGTAAAGATAAAGATGCGGTCTATCTTGATTTGACTCATCTTGGAAAAGAGAAGATTATGTCAAAACTTCCTGAACTTAGAGATTTGGCCCTTACTTTCCTGGGGTTGGACATGATAAAAGAGCCTATTTTAATAGCACCAACTGCTCACTACTCCATGGGAGGAATTCCTACCGATGTTCACGGTAGAGTAAGATATGATATAGAACACAATGTTAAAAGCTTCTATGCCGCTGGAGAGTGCGCTTGTGTAAGTGTTCACGGCGCAAATAGACTTGGGGCAAATTCATTGCTTGAAGCTGTATTTTATGGTCGCCATGTAGGACAGACTATCATCGCAGATCTTGAGGAAGATAAGTTTTTAACGCATAAAGAACCAGACATAAATGATGCTACAATCATGATAAACGAGATAGACGATCTCATATCATCTTGCGGGAGCGAGAGAGTTCCCGAATTAAGAAGCGAACTACAAAAGAGTATGACTGAAAATGCTGGAGTATTTAGGACGGAAGAGAAACTTCTAAAACAAAAAGAGATCATTAAAGAGTTAAAACGAAGATATAAAAATGTAGGAATTGATGATAGATCAAAAGTCTTTAACACTGATCTTCAAGAGGCGATAGAGTTAGGCCATATGCTTGATTTTTCAGCCTTTATAGTTGAGGGAGCAATCCTTAGAAAAGAGAGTAGAGGCTCACACTTTAGAGATGACTTTCCAAAAAGAGACGACGAAAACTTTTTAAATCACACTTATTGCTATCTAAATGAAGACGGAAGTATAAAAATTGACTACAAACCTGTAACGATTGGCAAATACAAGCCAACAGAACGAACATATTAGGATGAAAAAATGAAAAATTATGATATAAAAAGGGTAAATTTTAAAGTTTTCAGATACAACAAAGAGATCGATAGACTTCCGTATTATGAAAACTACTCATTTGATGTTGCTCAAGATGAAGTCGTGCTTGATATACTCAATAAGATAAAATGGGGAAAAGACGGCTCTTTTAGCTACAGAAGAAGCTGCAGACATGGAATTTGCGGAAGTTGTGCCATCAAAGTGAACAATAAACCTGTTCTCTCCTGTAAAGAGAGAGTTTTTGACCTGATAGAGATATTTGGCTATGAATTAGTCTTTGAGCCACAAAATATAAAGCAGGCAATCAAAGATATGGTTGTAGATAAAGAGAGATTTTGGCAAAAATACAATAGCGTAAAGCCATTTCTTGTAGCTCAAATAGATGCTCATCCAAAATCAGAATACATCATAAATGAAAGCGAAGCAAATAAACTTGATGAAGCAGACTACTGTATCCAGTGCGGTAACTGCTTTTATGCCTGCCCTTCTGTTCAGGTTAATGGTGATTATATAGGACCGGCTGCACTTTTAAAAGCTTTTAGATTTAATACTGATGTACGAGATGATGCAAAAAGAGACAGATTGGATATTGTAAATCAAGAAAGCAAAGGCGTTTGGGACTGCGTAAAATGCTATGAATGTGCAGAAGCATGCCCAAAAGAACTCTCACCAATAGATAAAATAACTAAACTACATAATCAAATATTTGAAGAAAATATGGCAACAGACAATGTTGCAACAAGACATGCTGTAGGATTTAAAGACTCTATAGCCAAACATGGCTTCCTGGATGAGGGGGAACTTGTCAGATACTCAGAGGGAAATATAGGAGTCTTAAAGCATGTGCCTGAAGCCTTGCATATGTTTAAAAACGGAAAGCTCATTATGCCTTGGCAAATGCCAAAATCACAAAAACTTGATGAAGTTGAAAAACTCATCAAAAGTTCATCAACAGTAAAATTTAAGTAAGGAAGCTTTATGGAAAATTTAAAATACGCATTTTTTGTAGGTTGCACACCAAAACAGAGCACACCAGAACTTATGCAATCAACCCTGGCGATTGCCGAAGCATTTGATATAGAGCTTGTTGAACTTGTAGAGGCTACATGTTGCGGGGCATCTCATATGCAAGATTATGATGATTTTCTCTCTCTTGTACTAAATGCAAGAAATATATGCTATGCAGAAAAAAGAGGACTTACCATAGTTACAGTCTGCAACACTTGTCAACTAAACCTAGCGACTGCAAAGCATAGACTAGACAATGATGAAAAACTTAAAAAAAGAGTAAATGAAAAACTTAAAGAGGTAGGACTAGAATACAAAGGAACATCTCCTATAAAACACTTTTTATATGCTCTTATAGATGATTTTGGCATAGATACTATAGCTTCAAGAGTAAAAAATCCACTCAAAGATCTCTATATCGCACCTTTTTATGGTTGTCACAACATAAGACCGCACGAAGTACATGGTGCATCAAATGGAAATGAAGATCCATACAAACCAACATCACTGGACAGACTCATCGTAGCACTTGGTGGTCATAGTGTAGAGTATGGACACAAAAATAAGTGTTGCGGTTTTCATGTAGAACTTCAAGCACCAAAAACAGCAAACAAAATCTCAGGAAATGCTATGCTTGATGCTATCCAAAACAATGCAGATACAATGGTAACACCTTGCCCACTATGCCACTTAAGACTTGATGTCCAACAAAAAAGCATAAGTAAAGAGATGGGTCAAGATGTATCTATCCCTATACTTCATATGCCTCAGATGGTAGGACTAGCGTTAGGCATAAGCCCTGATAAACTAGGCATAAAACATAATTTAGCAAAAGTTGACTTTGTAAAATAGAAAAAATTTAGTATAATGGGGCTAAAAAAGATATGCCCTCATGATAAATGAAAACTTACTTAACTCTCTAAATAGCGGTGAAAAAGAGGCCTTTAAGAAAGGTCTCGATGATCTGATAAATCAAACCTATGTTATAGAGAGCGAGTACAAAAAACTTAACGCCTCATACTCTTCTTTACAAAACTTCATAGAGCAGATTATTGAAGTTCAGCCAAACGCTCTATGGGTTATAGATGAGAATGGTGATCTCTTTTTGCAAAACTCGGAAGCAAAAAAAATAGATGGACTCTTAAAGATTATACTGAAAAACAGAGACTCAAAAGAGATAAAATACAAAGATTTATACTTTATTATCAAGATTGTCAAACAGGCAAAAAAAACAATTATAAGTGCTACTGACATAACTGAGGAAAAAAGACAAGAAAGGCTCATATCCATGGGGCAAATAGCTGCTCATCTCTCTCACGAAATAAGAAATCCCATAGGCTCAGTCTCTCTTTTAGCATCTACTCTTTTTAAAAAAGTAGATATAAAAACCAAACCTATCGTACTTGAGATGAGAAAATCTATATGGAGAGTTGAGAGAATCATAAAAGCGACACTCCTTTTCACCAAAGGTTTACATGTAGAAAAAAACCTCTTCTGTTTGGACGATTTAGTTCAGGAGATTGAACAATCGGTCTCCTTTTATACTTATTCCAAAGATATTGAGTTTATATACAACTTGCCAAATGACAAAATTGAGGGTGATTTTGAACTCTTAAGTCTTGTTTTTCAAAACTTTGTATTTAATGCCATAGATGCCATAGAAGAGAGTGAAAATGGAAATGGTAAAATAAAAATAGAGTATAAAAAAGAGAAAAATTACCATATCTTTTCTATATTTGACAGTGGAAAAGAGATAGAAGATACAGACATACTTTTTGAACCGTTTAAGACTACAAAAACAAAAGGAAACGGATTGGGATTAGCACTTGCCTGGCAAATTGTAAAAGCTCATAACGGAATCATAGAGATAAAAGAGAATCCCAAAGAGTTCCATATAAAACTGGGAAAATAACTTGTTTGAAAACGAAATTCATATCTTTTTATCTGATCTAAAAAACTCTTTCAAAGATATGATTCCAATTATTATAGTAGTAGCATTTTTTCAAACCTTTATAATTGCTAAAATACCTCAAAATCTACTCTCAATCGTCATAGGTGTTATGATTATTATAGTTGGATTAGCTATATTTATAAGAGGTTTAGAGATAGGCATATTTCCTGTCGGAGAAAATTTAGCCAACGACTTTGCCAAAAAAGGATCACTCTTTTGGCTTCTGCTTTTTGCATTTTTTATCGGTTTTTCCACAACCATAGCCGAACCTGCTTTGATAGCTATAGCAGATAAAGCATCTCTCATAAGTGATGGAAGAATAGATGCTCTTTTTTTGCGATTAACTGTCGCATTTTCAGTTGGTTTTGCTATATCACTAGGAGTTTTCAGGATACTTCTGGGTCATCCTGTGCACTACTATATAATCGTTGGTTATGTTATAGTCGTCATCACAACACTGTTTGCCCCATCTCAAATCATTGGACTTGCATATGATAGCGGTGGAGTTACGACTTCAACCGTAACAGTGCCCCTCGTAGCCGCTTTGGGCATCGGGCTGGCATCAAGCATCAAGGGTAGAAATCCTGCAATTGATGGCTTTGGACTTATAGCTTTTGCATCGTTAATGCCCATGATTTTTGTGCAAATTTATGGCATAGTTGTATATAATTTTTTAGATGCACAAACCATAACCAAAACAGCAGTCGATGTAAATAGTATCATAAATCAAGAGAATAGATACAGTTTTTATAAGATTCTTATAGATTTTCTATATGTCGCCAAAGATATTTTACCTATACTGTTAGTTATAGGCTTTTTCCAGTATCTCATCATCAAAAAACCGATTCCGCATTTACCAAAGGTCAGCAGCGGTATCTTTTTGGTTGCTATCGGACTCTATGCTTTTATACTTGGACTCGAACTAGGGCTCTTTCCGATAGGTGAGAATTTAGCACTCTCACTGACAGGTATGGGAAACAATCTACTTATATATCTATTTGGATTTCTTATAGGTTTTTCAACCACTATGGCAGAACCGGCTCTAATTGCCATAGCTACAAAAGCATATGAGATAAGCGAGGGAAATATAAACAGTACGACACTAAGAGTATCTGTTGCAATTGGTGTGGCAATCGGTATATCTTTGGGAGCCTACAGGATAGTACAGGGAGATTCTATCATGTACTATATCATTACAGGATATGTTTTAGTTATCATTATGACATACTTTGCGCCAAAATACATCATCCCCATAGCATACGATAGCGGTGGGGTTACGACTTCAACCGTCACAGTTCCACTTGTTGCAGCTCTTGGTCTGGGGCTGGCACAAAATATAGAAGGTAGAAGTCCACTTATAGATGGCTTTGGCTTGATAGCCTTTGCTTCGCTGTTTCCTATGATCACAGTTATGGGATATGGAATCCTGGCAACACAAATATCAAAAAGGAGAAAATAGTATGCAATTTATCACTCTATGTGCGATAATCCCGGATGCACAGGAAGAAAAAGTTATAGAACTAGCAAAAAAGGCAGGAGCGGGAAGCGTAACGATACTGCATGGAAAAAATATAGGATTAGAAGAGAAGAAGGTCTTTTTTGGACTGACTTTAGAAGAGAATGTCTCAATTCTTCTATTTATTTTGCCTAAAAAGATATCTATCTCTATATTTAAAATGCTAAAGAAGGAGCTTAGATTGGACAGCAAAGAAAATAAAAACGGTATAATTTTTACTTTTAGCCTAACTCACTTAGCTGGACTCGACACAGACGAGATAGAACTTTTTGAAAAGGAGGTTGAAGATGAACTATAAACTTGTCAAAGATATAATGTGCAAAGGAAATTTGGCGATAATCTCACCAATGGCGCCGCTAAGAGAGGCTCTTAAGCAAATGAGAGACAGAAAAGTAAAGTCACTCATAGTGGATAAAATCAGACCAAGTGATGCTTATGGGATCTTAACTTATAAAAATATTCTTTTTTCAATCATAGCAAATGATGAAGATATTGACCTGCTTAGAGTTTATGATGTCTGCACAAAACCCGCATATCAAATATCGCAGCAATTAGATGTAAAATATGCAGTTCAACTAATGGTCAGAGGCAATGTAAAAAGACTCCTTGTTGTTGACAACAATGAGATAGAGGGAATTCTAACCATGACTGATGTTATGGAAAACTATTTAAAAGATATCGAGTAGATACGGGCTGTATAAGCCCATATCCATAATATTTAGAATTTTATCTCTTCATATTCTATACCCAAACTTCTTGCTACAGCTTTGTTTGTGCATTTTCCCTCATAAACATTTAAACCATTTAGAAGATTTTTATCTTCACTGAGTGCTTTTTCCAAGCCTTTACTAGCTATTGCCAATCCATATCTTAGAGTATTTGAGGTAAGCGCCAAGGTAGAAGTCAAAGATACAGCTCCTGGCATATTTGCTACGCAATAGTGCACTACACCATTTACTGTATATGTTGGATTATCATGATATGTAGCATGCGAAGTCTCAAAACATCCACCTTGATCAATTGCCACATCCACGATAACGGAGGCTTTTTTCATCAGTTTCAGATCATCTTCCAAGACAAGTTTTGGTGCAGCAGCTCCTGGAATCAAAACAGCACCTATAACCAAATCTGCTTCTTTTATAGCATTTAGTATATTTGTCCTGTTTGAGTAGAGTGTAGTGACCTGCGAACCAAAAATATCATCATAATACGCTAATCTATCGGCTGCAATATCCAATATAGTAACATTTGCGCCAAGTCCAACAGCCATCTTACAGGCATTCATACCTACTATACCGCCACCAATAATTACAACATTGCCTCTTTTAACTCCCGGAACTCCACCTAGCAAAACTCCTCTTCCACCAAAAGGCTTTTCGAGATATTTTGCGCCCTCTTGAGTGGCAAGTCTCCCTGCTATCTCGCTCATCGGAGTCAGACATGGTAAGTGACCGTTACTGTCTGTGATAGTCTCATAGGCAACTGCTTTTACCTTTTTGTCCATCAGTGCTTTTGCCTGTTTCGGATCAGCTGCAAGGTGTAGGTATGTATAGAGAATTTGCCCCTCTGTGAAAAAATCATATTCCTGTGGAAGAGGCTCTTTGACCTTAACAATCATATTTGAGTCATCAAAGATTTTTTTCTTTTCATCTACAATAATCCCGCCTTTATCGACATACTCTTCGTCGCCAAAACCCGCCCCTTCACCTGCTCCTTTTTCTACATATACGGTGTGGCCAGCACTAGTGTACGAAGCAACACAATCAGGTGTAAGACCAACTCTGTACTCA
The DNA here is from genome assembly GCA_045047115.1 of Sulfurospirillum sp. Classification (GTDB taxonomy): domain Bacteria; phylum Campylobacterota; class Campylobacteria; order Campylobacterales; family Sulfurospirillaceae; genus JAADIZ01. Next base: position 87,282 of record JASFYR010000009.1, on the reverse strand, counting down.
TGAACCTTTATCTCTTTGATAAGACCTATTTTCATAACAAATCCTTTAATACTATTAAATTATTTAATAATATTAACTAAATATTGCATAAAAAACAATATAACTTTAATATTATTAAATAATTTATATATTTTGGTATAATTATGTTACCAAAAGAAGGATATAAAGATGGAAGAGAACTTCAACATCGGAGAGAAAATAAAAAAACTTAGAGTTGCCAAGGGTATAAGCACAAAAGAGTTGGCTAAAAAAGCAAAGATAACCGCAGGTATGATTTCTCAACTTGAAAGAGGCTCAACCCAGGGCTCGGTCGAAACTCTTAGAAAAATTGCAAAAGTTTTAAACACTACTTTGGCATCTCTTTTTGAAAACAAAGAAGATTTGAAACAACAAAATAGTTATGAATCTTTTCATATAGTTAGAAAAAATGAAAGAAGAAAAATCTCCTTTCCTGACCCATTGTACAAATGCGAAATGCTAACACCGGATCTTCAAGGAGATATTGAGTTTGTATTGGTTGAACTCGAAGCCGGCAGAGTCACAGACGATGCACTCCCACACACAAAAGGCGGGGAGGAGTGCGATTTTGTACTCAGCGGTACCATAGAGATCCAGATCGGTGGACTCAATTACACTTTAAACGAGGGAGACAGCATAAGATTTAACCCAGAAGTTCCACATAAAATAGAAAACAGAAGTAACCAAAGAGCCTCATACATAAGCGCTATCACGCCGCCATCATTTTAGGCTACTTTTACCTCTTCTATCTCTTTTATCTTATCATCTATCTCGTCTGAAACTTTTAAAAATGTCTCTATGACTACATCTTGGAGTTTTGAGGAAATCACAAGTTTTAATGGTCTGTTTCCCGGATTTTCTCTTACTAGCCTATAAACATCGTCCAAAATCCTGCTATCTTTACTAAAGTCTATAATGAGAGTCTTTGGTTCTGATGGAATTTCTATGGTTTTTGTGTCCGTCTTCTCTTTTTTGGCATCTTTTAAATCCAAAATTTTAAGGACTCTTTTGTTTATGCCTCTATCATCTCTTGAAACTGCAACTTTTAGACATATTGGCTCTTCTTTGTTCATGTTTTGTATCTTATCTAAATGTTTTGAAAATAGTGTTATCTCAATATTGCCATGAAAGTCCATAAGATTTAAAATCGCAAATTTATTTCCTTTTTTGCTGATTTTTTCTACTATCTCTTCCACTTTGCCGATAAACAGTGCCGTACTACCGTCACCCAGATTTTCAACTTCACTCGATAGCGTATAATCTATCTCGTCAATCTCTGCTCTAAACTCATCTAGCGGATGACCGGAGACATAAAATCCCATAGTCTCTTTCTCAAACTCAAGTACTTTTTTCATGTCAAATTCAGCAATATTATCTATCTCTACATGTAGAGCTATTAGCTCTTTATCATCACCGAAAAGTGAATTTTCTGCCATCTTTTTGGCTCTCGCACATTCGCCCGCAGTATCTACAATCTTCTCTATATTATCTAACAAAGCCCTCCTGGTATAAGAGAAACCATCGAAACTACCTGATTTTATCAGTGATTCTATAACTCTTTTGTTTACTTTTGAAGTATCTATTTTAGAAAGAAAATCATCCAAATCTTCAAATCCGCCATCTTCTCTAGCTTCAAGAATTTTTGTGATAGCAGAAGAGCCCATACCCTTTAATGCTCCTAAACCAAAAAGTATAGTTTCTTCGCCCTCATCATCTTTTATAGCCGTAAATTCAATCATACTCTTTCTAACATTTGGGGGGGAGAGTTTTATGCCAAGTCGTTTGACCTCATCTATATATTTTACTATTTTGTCTGTATTGTCCTGTTCACTTGTCAAGAGTGCTGCCATAAACTCTTGCGGATAGTAGCACTTCAGATAAGCGGTCTGAAAAGTGATCATCGCATAAGCTGCCGAGTGGGATTTATTAAAACCGTATCCTGCAAACTTCTCTATTAACTCAAAAAGCTCCATAGCATGCTCGTATTTGTAGCCCTGCTCTTTTGCTCCGTTTGCAAATTCCTCCTTATACTTTTTCATCAAGTCAAACTTTTTCTTACCCATGGCCCTTCTAACAATATCTGCTTTACCAAGACTAAAGCCGCCTATGGTCTGCACTATCTGCATAACCTGTTCTTGATAGACGATAACTCCGTAAGTTGGCTTTAGTATCGGCTCAAGCGGCTCTGTAAACTCATCATAAAAGTAGTCTATCTCTTTTACTCCGTGCTTTCTATCTATAAAATCATCTAGCATACCTGATTCCATCGGACCCGGACGATACAGAGCCAAAACCGCTACCAAATCTTCAAATGCTGTCGGCTTTAGTCTCTCATTTAAAGATTGCATTCCACTGGATTCTATTTGAAACAGTCCTATAGTGTGACCGCTTTGAATCAGCTTATAGATTTCAGGGTCATTTACATCAAGGGTATTAAAATCTATATCTTTATCATATCTTCTTTTTATGAGTTTAAGTGCATTGTCTATAACAGTAAGAGTTTTCAAGCCCAAAAAGTCAAATTTTATCAAATCCACATCTTCAAGATAGTTTAGTGAGTATTGAGTAACGAGTTGCTGGTCTTCACCTGAGGGCTTATATAGTGGAGTTTTGTGCCAAAGTTCCTCATCGCTTATGACAACTCCCGCTGCATGCATACCTGAGTTACGATTCAAACCCTCAAGAGCAAGGGCAAACTTCCAAACTCTGGCTATTTGAGGATCTTCCTCTATCCATTTTCTTAACTTCTCCTCTTTTTGAAAAGCACCGTCAACTTTTTTTCCATTTTTCATCTTGCCGTTTAGTGTGATGCCAAGCTCATCGGGTATAAGTTTTGCCATCTTATCGGCCTTTGCATACTCTACACCCAAAACTCTGGCAACATCCCTGATGACTCCCTTTGCTAAAAGCTTACCAAAAGTGATGACTTGGGCAACATTGTATCTGCCATACTTTTGCACCACATAATCGATAATCTCCCCTCTTCTACTCTGACAAAAATCAATATCGATATCCGGCATACTCACTCTCTCAGGGTTTAAAAATCTCTCAAAAAGCAAATCATACTTCATTGGATCAATATCAGTAATCTTGAGTGAATATGCTACCAAACTCCCAGCTGCACTTCCTCTGCCTGGTCCCACAGGTACTGCTCTTTTCTTCGCCTCTCGTATAAAATCCCAAACTATCAGCATATAGCCTGGAAATTTCATGCCGCAAATTACATCCATCTCTCTTTTAAGTCTTTTTTTATACTCTTCGTGCAAACTTTCATCTACGAGCTCTAGCCTATCTTTTAAACCTTCTTCACACTGGTATCTAAAAAATTCATCATCATTATCTATATCCAACCCCTCGGCTTTTGCATACTCTTTTGTAAATTTAAATTTTGGTGGAGTTGGATCTCCTAACTTTATCTCTAAGTTACACTTTTGGACTATCTCTTGAGTATTCTCTATGGCTTCAGGTATATCGACATAAAGTTCGCTTATCTCTTGTGGCGATTTTAGATAAAACTCATGTACTGAGTGACGCAGACGATTTGGGTCATCAAACTCTTTATTCATAGCTATACACATAAAAGCCTCATGTGCTTCTGCATTGTCTGATTTTAGGTAGTGCGTATCGTTGGTTGCTATAATTTTTATATCAGTCTCTTTTGAAATTCTGAGTGTACTGTTATCAATGAAAAGCTGGTCATTTATACCATGTCTCATCAATTCAAGATAAAAATCATCTCCAAATATCTCTTTATACTCAAGCGCAACCTCTTTTGCTCTCTCAAACCCTTTTGCACCAAATTGAACATTTTTTGGATTGTTTGTATTTAAGTGCCAATTTACCTCACCTTGTAAACAAGCAGATGAACAGATAAGTCCCTCACTGTGTTCCCTTAACATCTTTTTATTTATACGGGGATAGTAGTAAAAACCATGTATATAGCTCTGGCTTGATAGATACATCAAATTTTTATAGCCTGTTTCATTTTTTGCCAAAAGTGTTAAATGAAACCTTTGTTTAGTTGTCTTATCGGCTATATCATCTTGATTGTGTATATAGGCTTCCATACCAATTATTGGCTTTATACCAACACTTCGCATAGTCTTATAAAAATCAATTGCCCCAAACATATTGCCGTGATCCGTGATAGCAACTGATTTGACACCTTGAGCCTTTAATTCATCGGCTAATTTTTCTATCTTATTAGCACCGTCAAGCAATGAATATTCAGTATGTAAATGTAAATGTGTAAATTCCATAAGTTATCTTTTTTTTATTTTTATTCTACAAAAATCGTGCTTAAAAGATAGAGTCATATATATCTTTGGCAAAACTTGTTGTGAGTGGTGAAGCAGGAGTGATTTTGAAGTTTCTTTTACCCTCTTTGCCTCGATTTGCTCTTAGGAAGAGTGTACTTTTCATCTTTTTTTTGTAAAAATTTTCTGCAAGGAAATACATGTGGGTTACAAAAAAAACTTTGATATTTTTTTCTACCAATGCTTCTATGATTTGCGAAGCTATCAATGAACCCTCTATCTCATTTGTTGAAGCGAAGGATTCATTAAATAAAATTAAGGCATTTGATTTGATGGACTCCACTATGTCGTTCATCCTTGCCAACTCTTCGTCGAATTTTCCACTCTTCATAGCTCTATCTTCCTCTTTTTTAAAGTGAGTAAAGACTCCGCTGCATAGAGTAGCCTCAAAACTAAGGGCTGATGTAAACATACCGCATTGCAGCATCAGTTGAGCTTGACCTACACTTCTTAAAAATGTTGATTTTCCCCCTTGATTTGCACCTGTTATAAAAAACAGTTTGGCATCGGCTTTTATATCATTTCCCACGATTTTTGCATTTTTAATGAGTGCAAGCGAGATATCATATAATTCTTTTGAGAAAAAAACCTTATCCTCCAAAGATCTAACACCAGGAAATACAAAGTTACAATTTAACTCTTGCAATTTTTTCTGCAAATTCATACAACCTACATAAAAAGCCAACTCTTTTCTTAGTGAAGTGAAAAAATTATCTATATGGGTAGCTGAACAACTAAGCAAATTTGCTATCTTGTTTAAGCCCTCATCTCTGAGATTTCTAAGTATCTTTGCCCCGGCATCGTCCCTTGGATGCAGTGAAAAAGAGTACTCTTTTGACTTTGGAGTCAAGATTTTTCCCAGCCAACTTTTTGTTGCTAATTTATTCCTTCTTAATCTATAGTCCACACCCTCATTTGCCACGCCGAGCTTTGCACTAAGCAGTACTCCCTTTTTAAATTTCAACTCTTTTAGATGTTTTTTGACAAGCAAAAGATACTCATTATCCAACTCTTTTTGAATCATCTTAAAAAATCTTTGGAATCCGCTTGAGTTAAAATTTTGCATATTTTCATCTGTGATTTTTCTCAACTCTTCAAGGAGCTCAAAGTACATATCAAGCAAAGAGACACTACTGCTAAGCAGTGATCCCGGGTATCTGCCAAAAACTCCAAGCCAACTCTCCTGTTTCTTTGCAAGCGATTTTATCGTGAGTTTATACAGCTCTTTTGTAACAGCTGGATTTTTCATACAGTCTTTTAATATCTCTTGGCGATAGCTGATTTTTCTTCTTGATTTCAGACTGCAAAGCAGAGCTTTTTTTGAAACAGCATACAAGAATTCATCCTCTTTTGACATACAGTCCAACAGAGGCTTCAACTCTAAATCACTCATAAGCGTATCAGCATTTTTTGGTAAATTTTCATCAACCACAAAATCTTTGTTTTCATACATCAAGAAGACTCTCATATCCCTATCCTCTTTATGATTTGCTCAAAACTTAGGTGATATTTTTGGGCCAGAGATTTGGCATACGCTCTGCCATCAGATTCTTTTTTTATAATTTTATAGGTTCGGTTTTCTATATTTTTTTCATTTATTACACTTGTCATACTGATTGCTTTTTCACTCATCCCGCTTAATCTGTATATAAAAGTCACCCATATACAAAGCAGATCCAACTTATCTATCTTTTCCATGATTCTTTTACTAAGATACAAAGAGTCCTGCAAAGAGGTTGAAGAGAATATCTCGTTTAATATCACCAAGCTTTTTGTGGTAGTTTTTTCAAAAACAGCATGAATTCTCAATAAATCTTCTTGCAATTTACTACTTAATGTATTTATATCTTCCTCTTTTTCAAAGTGAGTAAATATCATATCAACCAAAAAGAGTTTTGCACTACTGGAAGGAACAAGCAAACCCAGCTTGGCTAGATAATTTATCTGTCCGAATGCTCTTGAAAAAGTAGATTTTCCACCCTGATTTGCTCCAGTGACAACCATGATCCTCTCTCTATTTTGAAGCAAATAGTCATTTGGCACAATTCTTTTTTTCTCAAATGACAAACTATATGCAAGTTCTAAATCAAATCCCTCTTCTATCAGTATATCTTTGCTGTCTTCGTTTATTTGCGGAAAACAAAATGAGACACCCTGCTCTTCCAAACCTTGGATATACTCAAGATATGAGATATAAAACTCAATCTCGTTGGAAAATGTCAAAAAAGTCTCATCGATAAAATCCCTATATTTTTGACAAAACTCATGAAGCTCAAAGAAGATCTCAGGAAAGAGTTTGCCTACAAATTCCAAAATCTTTGCATTGACATGATTTATGCCTCTGTTTTTGTCAAACTGACAATCTTGAGCTTTTGTAATACCATATTTAAATTTTGAAAAAACTTCTCCTATCTCTTTAGTATAATCATCCTCCTTTTCATACTTTTTAACTTTAAATGTCAGTCCATCAATCGTTACATCGTACATTATAGAGTCTAATTTCTCTCTAATTTGCATCATCTTTTTTTGTAAAGAGGTGAAAACATCGCTGCGCAAATAGTCATGTAGATATTTATAAAATGCGAGTAAACCCTGTGAGTGTAAATCAGTTGATTTTAAAATTTCATAAAAACTCATCAACGCCTCACAGTAGAGCATAGCCATCTGCAAAAACCAACCGTTTTTGTACTCCTTAAACTCCAAATCTTTTATCATATCACGGTAGTTCTTTATATCTAACAATTTATGTGAAAACTCATCAACCCTTAGATAAAACTTCTTATTTTGTAGATCTTTTACAATCTCTTGCCTATATACGATACTCTCCTTGTCGGTAAGTGGCATATAAAAAAACTTCTTTATATCAAACTTTTTTTTGTAAGAAATTACAGTTTCTATGATTTGGTCAAGGTTTAAATCTGCATAAAAATCAAGTGAAGACGAGAGCTCTTCGACTTTTGTATTTTGCCTAAAAAGAATACTAAAAAACTGCATATTACCCCCTATTTTACAGGAATTATAAGTTCAGAAGAACGATCACACGGCGAACCCCATCACCTCCACATGTAGAGCTTTGTGAAATTATACTGTAAAATTTTCAATATATTACAGACATTATACTGTTTTTGTGCTATGATATGTGCAAATCAAACACGAAAGGAGAAGTAAGATGATCAAGATACTTAATGATATTGGAGACAATGTGATAGGTTTTGAACTTAGTGGTAAGGTTGTTGGTGAGGATTATGAAAAAGTACTTATTCCAGCATTGCGGTCAAAACTAAAAGAAGGTAGCAGGCTCAAAGTGTTGTATCAAGTGGGTAAAGATTTTGATTCTTATGACTTTTCAGCCATGATAGATGATGCCAAGGCCGGTTTTATGTTTTACTCAGCTTGGGAAAAGATAGCTGTTGTTAGCGATATAAGCTGGATTATAGATGCTGTAAAAGCCTTTTCTTTTACAATTCCTGGTGACATAAAAACTTTTAGCAACGAAGATATAGAAAAAGCTAAGGTTTGGCTTTTGGAAAAAGATATATTACATCCAAATTTAAAAATTTTATTTGATATCAAAACAAAAACCGTGATTCTTGAACCACTTAAAGCTCTAAGCAAAGATGACTTCATAGAAGCCAAAGAGCTCATAGATCCGCTTATAGAAGAAAACGGAAAATTAAATGGCTTCATCATCTACACAAAAGATTTTCCCGGATGGAAATCATTTGGAGCATTTATATCTCATATGGAATTTATAAAAGAGCACCACAGGCACATCAAAAAACTAGCCTTTGTCACTGACTCTTTTGTCGGAGATTTAGGCGAAAAAGTCGGAAGTCATTTTGTAAGTGCCCAAGTTAAAAATTTTGACTACAATCAGCTAAAAGCGGCAAAGGAGTGGATAGACTCATAGGCAATTTTTATATTAATTTTTCTATATAGGTTTTACTCATGGCCAATTGCCAAACCTGCACTATATCCACTAGCCCATGCCCAGTGTAGATTATAACCCCCGCAGTCTGCATCTATGTCTAAAACCTCTCCGCTAAAATAGAGTCTTTTTTGAAGTTTAGACTCAAAGGTTCTTGGACTTATCTCATCTGTGCTTACTCCTCCTGCCGTTACTTCGGCACTTTTAAAACCTCTTGAGCCGATGATTGTGGCTTTAAAATTTTTTAGCAAATAAACTAGATTTGTTATATCTTTTGTATTTAAATTATCTGCATTTTTTACTCTCATATTTTTTGACAAAAAGAGTGTTAACTTAGAGTTTACAAAACCATTCAGCCATAAAGATATAGTTTTGCCATTTGAATTTTTAGCTCTTTTAATCAAGATATTTTTTAGCTGTTCTTTTGAGTATTCGTTCATCAAATCAATATTTACTGAGACTTTGTCGTTGTACTGTAAAAGCTTGTTTACCACTCTGCTGATATCCAAAATAGCTGAGCCTGATATACCGTAGTTTGTGAAGAGTATATCTCCACTTGCAAAAGTCAACCTCTCTCTGCCTTGCAACACTTCGATGGCACCTTGTATTTTCACGCCACTTATACTTTTAAAGTCCTCTTTTGTCTCCAGCTGCACCAAAGAAGCAAAGGTCGGGATAATAGTATGCCCAAACTTTTTGGCAAATCTATATCCACTTTCGCTAGCCCCAAGACTCGGCATCGCTAATCCACCTGTTGCTATCAAAACAAAATCGCTATAATACTTTTTATCCTCTACATGTAGAGCAAACTTTTCACCCTCTTTTACTATATCTGTAACCTCTTGATTAAGTAGTATCTCAGCACCCTGCCTCTCGCACTCATAAACCAAAAGATTAACTACACTTGAAGATTGCAGACTTTTAGGGTAAAGTCTGCCTTTTTGCCCCTCAACCATATCTATACCAATCTTTTCAAAAAAATCTCTACATACAGAGGTGTTAAATCTATCTACTGCCATATTGACAAATCTTGGATTTGAACCGTGATAAGAAGTTGTTTTGATTGTTTTGTTTGTGATATTGCACCTACCGTTTCCGGTAGCAAGTATCTTTTTGCCCACTTTGTTATTTTTTTCAAAAATCGTTACTTTTGCTCCAGTCCGTGCCGCGACAATTGCCGCGACAAGACTACTAGCTCCAGCCCCTACGATTGCTAATGATTTAGGCAAATCCCATCCTCATCGAGAGTGATTTTCTTCTCATCAAGCAGAGTTGTCAGCGCTCTTTTATAATTTTTCTTACTAAGTCCAAATCTCTCTTTTATCTCCTCAGGCGAGCTTTTGTAGTTAAATTCCAATCTCCCGTCATTTTCTCTCAGTATCTTTTCTACTCTGTGGCTTGCTGTATCAGTATTTGTTTTGCCGATGGGTTGAAGTGATATATCGAGTTTTCTATCCGCCCTTATCTTTTTGACATAGGCTATTTTTTTCTGTCCTACCCAGATATCCTCAAAAATTTCATTATGAAAAATCATAGCTTCATACAGGTTGTTGACGATGACTTTAAAACCAAGTGGTGTCTTTTCTCTTATAATAATATGCACTTGTTGGTTTACCTCAAGTTCTTCCACATCATCTCTTATAAATTTTTTAAATTTATGAGCACCTACCAAGCGATTTGTCTCTTCATCCAAGCAGACTCTAAAGACAAACTTCATACCAACTTTTAGTGGAATTTTTTGTAGAGCTTTTGGGACAAAGAGATCTTTTGGCAAGCCCCAATCTACAAATGCCCCAAACGGTGCAACGTCCACCACCTCCATATATGCAAACTCATCAAGCATAGCTTTTGGTCTAAGAGTTGTAGCTATTAGCCTGTCTTCTGAATCGGTATATATGAAAACTTCTATTTCATCCAAGAGTTTCATATCATCGCTCACATAAGCATTTGGCAAAAGCACATCTTCACCATCGCTACTAGTCAAAAAGAGTCCATGGTCGGTAATCCTATCAATCTCAAGAGTGTTGAGCTGACCTATTTGTATATTTTTATTCATAGAGGAATTTTAGCATAATTTAGATAAAGGAGGGACTCGCCCTCCTTGAAGATTTAAAATTTTGATATAATATTTGCCAATACAGATATCTGATCATCACTAAGTCCTTTTGCCTGACCTTGCATGATTGCTTTCATACTGCCACCAAATGTTCCATTTTTATAGCCATGGAGTGCATCTAAAATCTTTTTGCTGTCCCACTTGGCTATAATTTCTGATTTTCCCAGTGCTTTTTTTCCAGCTTTAACACCATGACAAGATGAACATTTTGACTTAAAAAGCGCAACACCATCAATAGAGTTTTTCTTTGGCTTCGTGGCTGAAGAACCAAAACCTGCCATCAAGTCAGTTGCTACATTTTGAATATCATTCGCTTGATTGCTGCTTGCTTCTTTTTGTGTAGCTTTAACTGTTGGAGACTGGGTTGCTGACAAAGAGATACTGTCTAAAGCTTTTGTTATCTTTTGAGTAACTTTCTCAACCTCTTTATTTTGAGTAACACTTACAACTGTTTTTGCAATCTCTTTGACTTTCTCTTTTGTTTTAGTGATTACTTTTTGAACTTCAGCTCTTTTTGGCTGCTCTTTCTTGAGAACTTTTTTTACTTCTTCTTTTTTTGGTTTTACAACCTCTTTTTTAACCACCACAACCTTTTTTTCTACAGAGTTCGCCTTTTTTGTATCTTTTTTTGATTGATCCGAGCATCCATAAAAAAGAAACAAAACCAAAACAGACAATAGTAATTTCATGGCATATCCTTATAAAAGTAATTGACCCTTAATTTCAGCCGATTTTTCATCACCCGAGAGTTTCGCAACTATAGCCAAAGCAAACTCCATTGCGGTAGCCGGACCTCTTGAGGTTAATATATTTTCATCACTTACCACATTTTTATTCGGGGCATATCCCTCTTCTCTTATATTTGTCTCAAATGACGGATAGCATGTATAATTCTCTTTTAGCACTCCGGCACTTTGCAAAGCGATAGGAGCAGCACATATAGCACCGATAAATTTTTTATCTTTATCAAAATCTCTCAAAAGTTTTTGGACTGTTTTATCTTTTTGAAGATTTGTAGCTCCGGGAAGTCCACCGGGCAATACAATCATATCAAAATCATCACTTTTCATATCTTCTATATGCCCATCTGCTTGAACTTTTACACCATGTGCACCAACGACCTGTTTTTTACCCAACCCGGCTATGATCACATCAATATCTGCTCTGCGTAAAATATCTATTACACTCATAGCTTCAATCTCTTCAAAACCATTTGCTAATGGCACTAAAACTTTTAACATTACATCCTCCTATTTTACTGTCATCTGGACCAGAAAGTAAATTACCGGTCAATTCTCACACGCTATTGAAGCACAACCTGACGGTGGCATTGCCTTAATTTTTACTCTCTAATGAATTCCTGATTAATTCATATACTGCTAAAGCTAAGTCTATCGGCCGGATTTTTCTATTTAACCTTTTCTAGGTACTCGCCTTTGGCTGTATCTACTCTTATGGTATCGCCCTCTAGGACATGATATGGTATCTGAACAACCGCACCGCTTTCTAATGTTGCAGGTTTTTTTCCGCCTTGCGAATCACCTTTGAAATTTGGCGGTGTTTCGATAATTTTCAGTTCCACAACCGCCGGAGCATCTACACCTATTGGCTTGCCATTATGAAAAAGTATATCGACATTCATACCATCTACGATCCAATTTGCTGCATCTCCAACCTGATCTCTTGTTAAACCAATCTGATCATAAGTAACACCGTCCATAAACTGCATAAACTCTCCGTCATCGTAGAGATACTGCATAGTTTTATCTTCTAGATCAGGAGCTTCGCACTTATCCCCTGCATGAAAAGTCTTCTCTATAACTTTAGCATTCGCATAAGATTTCATTTTTACTCTGACAAAGGCTGCCCCCTTGCCTGGTTTTACATGTTGGTATTCTACAATTTTATATGGAACTCCGTTTAGCTCTATCTTTAAACCTTTTTTCAAATCACCCATAGAATATGTTGCCATACTTTCTCCTGTATTATTTTAAGTGATTATATCAAAAATATATTAAAATTAAAGAATTTACCCATCAGAGCACAATCCGTGTAAGCACCAATCATAAAGAAAGTTGACAATTTAATATTGCAACAAATCAGCAATCTAAAAATCAATAAAATAATCAAAATAATCATCGCCTAATTTAATTTATATTTTATACATTTTACCGTATGTATTATAAATATTTTATAGTTTTTATAGTTTTAATACTATATTTTACCATAGTCTATATGCATATTATACTATAATTACTATATATAATGGTATTTTATGTATATTTTATATGTTTTTAGTTATACTATTTGAATTAAAAAACAAGGAAATTTTTGTGATTAATTTAACTGTAAAAGAAAAAAATGATTTAAATGAAGTGCATAATTGTTTATTGATAAGCAATAAACTCGAATCTCTACTGGGTAATGTTTATAGAATTATTTATATATTTATGGGGAAAGAAAAGAGAGGATAGTGGACGAATAAACTATCGTCCACTAAGTATCATTTCGATTTATTATATGGATTTTGTATTATCCATAAGCACTGGTACAAAAATTAGAGATACTGCAACCGCGGCAATTGTACCAAATATCAATGCCACACCAAGACCCCCGAAGATTGGATCTCTTGCGAGCAGTGTACTTGCAAGTATAATTGCCGCAGCCGTTAGAAAGATAGGTTTTGCTCTTGTAGCAGTTGCCACCGCTATCGCTCTTTTCTTCTCCATCCCTTTACCTATCAAACCAATAGTAAAATCTATTAACAACAATGAGTTTCTTGAGCTAATTCCCATAAGCGCAATAAAACCTATCAGAGAAGTTGCTGTCAAAAAGAATGTATCAACTGTAAAGACATCCATCACCCAGTGACCGACAATAACACCTATAATAGACAAGAAACTGCCAAGAAGTATGATTCCACTGATGGCAAAACTCTTGTAGTAAACTACCATAAGTAAAAATATCAAGATAAGGGCCGCTATAAAAGCACCTCCGAGATCTCTAAAAGTATCCATGGTAACCTTCATCTCTCCATCCCAATTCAGATTAAATACTTCACCACTCTTCTTGTTTTTCAATTTTAAATTGAAAAGATGAGTATTTGTCACCTCATAATCTTTGCTAAAAAACTTCTTTATCTTATCTCTTGCCTTTAGAAGTGGATAAACTTGCGAAACCAAATCAGTCTCAGCAGTAATATTTACCATTTTTTTCAGATTTTTGGACATAATAGTAGGTGAAGAATTTACTTCATTTACTGTTACTATCTCATTTACCGGTATCATCATACCTTTTTTGTTCATCAATTTTAGAGATGAGAGTTTGTCAATCAAATCATGCTTTGAGAATTTTGATAGCTCTTTTGTTTTTTTACTCAAAACCAAAAACAGCGGTATCTGCTCAGGAGAATTTGCACTGTTTTTGACAGCTACACTCATACCCTCAAAAGCAAGATAAAGTATCTGATTAACCTGCTCTATTGAAAGTCCGGATCTTATCACCTTCTCTTTATTAACTTGTAATTCAAACTTTTTAAATATTTCATCTTGCATCACATCAACATCAACCAAACCCTTTGTATTTTTGAGTATAGTTGCAATTTCACCTGCGATTTTACGGATTTGCTTGCTGTTTTCACCATAAAGTTCAACAACTATTGAAGCAAGTGTTGGTGGGCCGGCAGGCTGTTCTATCATCTTGATATTTGTACCTTTTACAAGCGGCTCACAACTCTTTTGGATAACAGGTCTGAGCCTGTGTACCATCATAAAGGACTTTTCATCTCTTGTATGTTTATCGGTTAGATTTACCACTATCTCTGCAACATTTTCACTTCTTTTAAAACCGGATCCTTTAACCAATCCGGCATAATCAAGAGGCGAACCAAGACCTAGATATGTCTCTATGTCCTTTACTTCTTTCTCTTTTTTCAATATCTTATTTACACAAATAGTAACTTTTTTAGTCTGCTCTATTGAGCTTCCTGTTGGAGTATCAATATAAACGGAGTATGTATTTGCACTTTTTCCAGGTAACATTTTTGCCAGAACCAACTTGGCAGGCAACATCATGATTGAACCGATAAAAGCCAAAAGTGTTATCAATAAAACTAAAAATTTCTTAAACTTTGAATTTAAAATGGAGTATATTATCTTTTCAAATATTTTCATTTAATATCTCCTTTTGATTCAATTTCATCTTTTTGAAAATGGTGATGGTGATGGTGTAATTTTGGTTTTTTCAACAGTTTTCTTGAAAGATACGGAGTAAATATATATGCCACAACTAGTGATGCAAAAAGTGCAACTGGTACATTTTGAGGTATCGGCTTCATAAACTGCCCCATCATCTGACCGACAAATGCCATCGGCACCATCGTAAGAATTATTGCCAAAGTGGCAATATTTGTCGGAGCCCCTATCTCATCTGTGGCTTCTACAAGAATCTCATCCATATCTTTATCTACTGAGCTATGATCATGCAAATGTCTGTGTATGTTTTCAATCACTATAATAGCAGCATCAACCAGCAGTCCCAAACTTAATAAAAATGCAAAAAGTGTAATTCTGTTTATCGTCTGTCCTGTCATAAATGCCACAAATATGGTAACGGCTAAAATAGCCGGAACTGTAAATGTAACTATTAAAGACTCTTTCCATCCCAAAACAAATACTAAAAGAAGCGCTATGATAACGATAGATATAAGCAGGTGAAATACCAATTCATTTACAGCTTCATCAGCTCTGACACCATAATTTCTTGTAATTTTAAATGCTATACCATTTTTTAAAAGCTCTGGCTTCAGTTCATTTAATCTCTCTTGAATCTTATCTGCAATCACAACAGCATTTGTACCCTTTAGTTTTGAGAGAGTAAGCGTAATCTGTTTTTTGCTCTTAACAAATTTTCCATCCTTTTTGTATAGAATCTCTGCACTTCTAAAATCTTGGATATTTTCACCTATTTGCACACTTGCAACATCTTTCAGATAGATTGGAGAGCCCATGTATTGTGCTATTATAAGATTTTGCACATCTTTTATGCTCTCTATCGCATTTTTTACACCAAAAAGAACCAATTTGCCATCTTTTGTACGGTCTTTTACATCAGGAACATCTGCCGCCAACGATTTTAGCGAATTTACTATTTGCCCCATTGAAAGATGGAAACCTGAGAGTTTTTTCAGATCAACTTGTATATTGTATTGCTCTTTTTTTTCACCTTTTAGAGTTGTTTTTGCAACATTTTCTATGCGATTTAGTTCGTTTTGTATATACTTTACTTTTTTGTATAGAGCAATTTGCGAGATGTTCGAGCCATTCTTTGGATAAAAAGCAACTGTCACAATAGGAATATCGATATCGATATCAAAAGGTTTTACAATCGGTTGCATCGTACCTTTTGGAAGTTTGTCCATATTTTGCATAACTTTATCATATAATTTTAGATTTGATGATTCTCTGTTTTCACCTATATAATAAACCACATTTACGATACCAACATTTTTAGCCGCAATACCATAAATATACTCAACACCTTTTATCTCTTTGATTCGCCTCTCAAGAGGCTTGACTATGATATTGTCTATCTGCTTAGGAGTGGCTCCTGGCAATACAACCATAACAGCTCCGCCACTTATCTCAATCTGTGGATCTTCTTCTCTAGGTGTAACTTCAAGTGCTATGTAGCCGACTAAAAGCAGAAACACACCAAGTAAAGAGGTGAGTGGATTATGTAAAAACCCTTTGGCCAGTTTTCCTGCCACATCTTTTGGATTATAACTTTTTTGCATTTTTTGACCTATTTTATATTTACTACAGCATACATTCCAGGATATACTGTCTTGCCCATTTGATCAAATTTTACTTTCAATCTAAATGTATGAGTCATTGGATTTGAACTAGGAATAATAGAAGCAATCACTCCCCCAGAATTTAAGCCAATAGAAGGAATTTCCACCCTAACCTTTTCGCCCAATCTTATATCTTTTAAATTACTCTCAGAAATCTCCGTTGAAATTTTCAAATCACTAAGGTCAGAGAGTATGATTGCCGGCATACCAGGCATTGCCATTTCTCCGACTTTTATATTTTTTGCTATAACTACACCATCATTTGGCGCTGTTATTCTAAGATATTTATACTGGTTTAAAACCTCTTGCAGCTTTGCTTTTGCCTGCTTTATCTGCTCTTTGGATATTTTAACCATAGCTTTTAGATTTTTTTCTGCTAACTCCAAATTTTCCACATCATATTTTGAGACCATATCTTTTTTCAAAAGTCTTCTATATCTTTGAAGGTTCAACTCTACATTTTGATATTGGTTTTCATACATTTGTGATGCAAGTTTTGCTTGAGATATAGCCAATTCAACTTGAGTTTTTGCACTATCAACCTCTTTTGAATCAATCTCATACAGAAGTTGACCTTTTTTTACTCTATCACCCTCATCAACACCAATTTTTATGACAAAGCCCATATATCTGCTAGTCATCATTTTTTGATTGTCAGATATGACACTTCCTGTTAAATTCAGATTTCCTGCAAAAAGTTGCATCGCTAGCATAAAAACCAGCGTCATCCCACCAAAAAAATTTTTCATATTCCTTCTCCATTTGCTATATTTTCTAACTCAAGTATTTTACTTGTTCTTTTGTTTTGAACCTCTTTTAGTTTCAAAACTTTTTCTATTTCTAAAGATTGTTTAATGATAACATCATTTATTGATACTAATTTTTCTTGATAACGACCAAGATAATTTTTATATATCGTTCTTGCAAGCTCTAATTCGGTATTTAAGCTATCTATATCAAAATCCATACTCTCAATTTCAGTTTTGATCTTTGCAACCTTTAGGGTGATACCTTTTTTCGCCAACTCTACTTGAGCTTTTACTTTCATATTTTCTATTCTTGCTTTTTGAATACTGTTTTTATCTATATTTCCGTGAAAGATATTCCATTTAAATTGCATACCAATTGTATAAGCATCGTGTTTGGTAAAATCATTTAAAAATTTATTATCAGCACTTGAAACTTCAGCAAATGCACCAATTTCCGGCAAATTTGCAGACTCTTTTAGCCTGATATTCATCTGTGTTATCTTTAAACCCTGTTTTGCTTTTTGTATATCGATATTTCTACGCAATATCTCATTTAAATCCAAAGTTTCAGGCATCACTTTTGTATAAACACCACTGATGGATTTGACTTTAGAATTCAAGAGAAATGATATAAAATGCAAAACAAGCTTCTTATTTGCTTTTGCCGTATTTATCATTCTAACAACATTTGCTTTTTTTGATTGCACTTCCAATAGATCAACTTTTTTTGCATATCCTTCTTGGATCATAGCCCTTGCCATATCTTCAAGTTTCAACATGTTTCTTTTTATAATACTTAAATTTTTAAGATATGAATCAAGAAGGTAGATATTGTAATAACTCTTTTTGAGTTGATAAATCTTTTCGTTTATAATTTTTTTTGTATCAAGTTTGCTAAGTTTTGTCAGAGCGGCTGTAATTTTACTATACTGCTCTAACTTGCCACCCGTATAAAGAGGGACTTCATAGTGTAGTTTTGTTTGAAAGTGATTCCTTGAGCCTGGATAGTTTAAATCCTTTGGTTGAACATCTAGAATGTTAGTTGTGCCTTGAGGTGGATGCAAAAAATCATAGAAACCAAAATCTCCAAATGTTGCTTCTCTGCTTTGCAGTTTAAAGCCAAATACATTACCAGCGTCATTTGAACGCATTGCCAGCTGAATTAAATCCAATTTTCCATAATTGTAACCGTTTGCTATCTTGTGCTCAAAGGATTTTATATCTTCATTGAATTTTGCTATATTTATCTCTAAAGAGTCTCTCTTTAAAATTTTAATAGCTCTGTTCAGATCAAGATGTGTATAAATTTGTGTTTGGGCAAAAATAGGCAGAGTTACAAAGATAAGCCATAATATTATCTTCATTACCAACTCCGTATTTTTTAGTTATATCTAGAGTTATCTCTCAATAACTCTAGATAATAATGATTATTATTATAGCAAAGTTTTCTATAAAATAAATTTAATGATGTGATTTTAGGATTAAAACTGTCATTTTAATATTAATAACAATAAATCTAACAAACTGCCAAATAACACAATTTCTTCTAAATTTTGTAAAAGCAGACGGTACTGGTGTATAAGCATTTTGACTATATGGTTTTATTTTCATTTTATTTCTCCTTTTTTTGAGGCAGAGCCTCGAAAAAATTCCTCTCACTAAAGCTTTTGCTTTGCAAAGAGTCTCTCTTTATCTCTAATTGCCTTGGGCAAAGCCCATCAAAAATTCCCCTCACTAAAGCTTATTCTGGAATTATTGTCCAAAATGGTTTTAGTTTTGCTTTCCACAAGAATGCAAAATGCAAGAAGTGCTTGACCCAGTGACCGGCCAATCCAATCTCTCCAAAAGTTCCGTTTAAATCTCTTCCGTATTCATATTTTTTAAAGTTTGGAATTACCGGATACATGGTCATGGCAACCGCACTACCACTAAAAAAGCCTTTTCCGGCACTTGCAACACAAGCAGCACCCATTTCACTCATATTTGCTGTATGGGTTGGTTCTGTAGCATTGTTTAATATGATATCTTTTAAACTCTCCGCAACCGCTTTACCCATCATAGCACTTGGCATGCCAGTTCTTGGAGGAGTTGGGTTGATGGGGGTTCCATTTGGACTTTTCATCGGTTTTGAAATCAGATGAGGAGGTGCAAAAGCAATGCCTATGGCATACATATTTTTATATGTTGGGTTCTGTAGATAACTTGGCCAATCAGCTGCATCCCACTCTTCAAAGGGCTTAGCACCTTTTGAATAATCAGCATCAACAAACATAAATCCACCAGGATTAAAAATCTTAGAAGTTATATCCTCACCAGCCTTATCATAAGCCTTCATACCAACCCCGGCAAATGGAGGAATCAACATAGAAAAATCGAACTCTTCTTCATAATTTGAGCCATCAAGTGTCTCATAATGAACTCTGTCTTTTTCTACTTTATTTACATGTGCTCTTTTTATCCAATTAACATTTCTTTCCGTATAGAGTGATTCTGCAAAAACCTTACCGCTGGTCACATAACCACCCAGTTTTATATGCATACCGCCCACACCAAAATCACCAAGTTCATATTCGTTTGAAATATATGTCAATGTGGCTTTATCTCTTACGCCCTCTTCTCTAAGTTTGTGATCAACATTAAATGTATACTCAAATGCAGCGCCTTGACATGTACACATGCCATGTCCGGTTCCAATCAATATCTTCTTCTCTTCACCGCTTTTCATTTGAGCTATCAATTCATCTAATTTTTCACTGGCATGTAAAGCATGGTCAGCCGTACAAACAGATACACTATATCCATTGTCCGGGCCCAATCCCTCTGTGGCACCAAAGTTTAATTTAGGCCCTGTTGCATTGATTAGGTAGTCATAAGTCAACTTTTCATTGTTTCCCTCTTTATTCTGCCCTGTATACTCTATCGTCACATACTGCTTTTCAACATCTGCTCCGCCTTCTGGATGTATAGAGACAGCTTTTGCCTGTCTATAATCTATTCCGGCTTTTTCATATACAGGCGCAAGATCAAAGACAACTTCCTCTTTGCTCATTCCACCGACACCAACCCAGATATTTGATGGAATCCAGTTCCATTTTGAATTTGGTGTAACTACAACAACTTCATGGTCTCGTCCAAGCCACTTTGCCAAAAATGTAGCAGCAGTATGACCTGATACTCCTCCACCTAAAATTACAACTCTTGCCATATTTAATCTCCTTGTTATGCTTTATTATCTTTATTACCTTAAGTTTTTCTATTATAACATATAATAGATTTAAAGTTAAGATAAAATCATTAATTATTAGAAATTTTTATAAAAATGTGTAAAAAAGTTGCAGTTATTTATAAATATATTTGATAATAGTTCTGAAGATAATAAGGAATTATATATATATTAATAATTCCTTATTATATTTTAATTTTATAGTTTTTATTTATAAAATTGCGTATTGAGCCCACAAACATGCATCTATAGAGTTTAATTTGCCAAGCATCTCTTTGTCTATTGATTCATCGACTAAAATCACTGCCATTGCATAATCATCTTTGCCACGACCTAGTCTAAAATCAGATATATTTATACCATTTTGAGACAATAAAGTAGCAATATTTGCGATAACTCCAGGGACATCTCTATTTTTAAATACTATCATTTTACCCTTTGGCTTAAAATCAAAACCAAAGCCATTTATATTTACTATTCTTTGTTCAATATCTTCAAAAACAGTTCCTGTTATGCTCGTAACGCCTTTTGTGGTTGTCAATGTTACTGTTATCTTATTGTGATAACCTGAAGATTTTGGACTCTCCTCAAAAGATGTTTCTATGCCTTTGTCTTGTGCAACATAGCTAGCATTAACATAATTTACATTATCGCCAACTGATTCTTTAAGTACTCCTACGACACTAAATGTCAGGAGAGATTTTGCATATTCACTTATCTTTCCTTCAGCTTTAATTCTTATAGATTTAATTTGTGCCCTATTTATCTGTGCTGCAAAATATGACATTTTTTGAGTCAATTCTAGATATGGAACAATAAGTTGAGGCAAATCTTCAGCCCTGATAGGCAGATTTAATGCATTTGGATAACTTATTCCTCTAGCTGCTAAAAGTGCACTTTCTGCAGCTTGAGTTGCTATTTTTTCTTGAGACTCATGTGTATTTGCACCAATATGCGGAGTGACGCAAATATTTTCCAAATCCAATAAAAAATGTTCAGTTGCAGGCTCAGAAGAAAAAGCATCGATACCGGCAAATGCAATTTTACCACTCTTTATGCCTTCATATAGGGCTTTTTCATTAAAAAGGCTTCCCCTCGCACAATTTATAAGTCTAACACCATCTTTCATTTTTTCTATCTCATCAAATGAAATTATATCTATAGTCTCTTTGTTTTTTGGTGTATGGATCGTAATAAAATCACACGCTAATATATCATCAAAATTTGATGTATAGGTCACTCCTAAATCTGTAGCTTTTGAAGGCTCTATATAAGGATCGTAAGCAACAACATCCATATCAAATGCTTTAGCTCTTATGCCCACTCTGCTTCCTATATTTCCAAAACCGATAATACCCAGTTTTTTTCCACTTAACTCAATTCCATACCATTTTTCTCTTTTCCAAACTCTCTCAATCTTTAGATTGTTATTTGCATTTACAAAACTCCTGGCACAGCTAAGCATATGAGCCATAGTCATCTCAACTGCAGCTATCGTATTTGCTGTAGGTACATTCATAGTGATTATGCCTCTTTTGCTACAACCATCCAAATCAACATTATCAACTCCTACTCCTGCTCTTACAACCGCTTTTAAATTAGCAGCACTTTTTAAAAATTTTTCATCTATTGCTGTCGGGCTTCTCGTGATTGCCACATCGGCATCACCGATTACATTTAACAGTTCATCTTTAGACAAAGAGGCTGCATCTATCACCTCTACATCATTTTCTGCCCTTAAAAGCTCAAAACCTTTTTGATGTATCGCATCACATATAATTATTTTTTTCATTTTATGTCCTTTTTTTTATGAGCAAAGCAAGCAAATTCGGTCGCGTTAGCGATGCTTCCTTGAAAGCTCCTGTGAAATTTCTCGCAACCAAAGCTACACCTTTGGCGAAAAGTTACTATTTTGTTTTTTACTAAAGCTGTAAAACTGCTGACGAATACAATTATAACAAGACTATATATATGCCTAGTCTATATCCACTCTTCAACAATTTTTGACTTTATACCGTATTTTTTCAATTTTTTTTCAATCTCTTTGAGTCTCTTTTTATTATCACTCCCCATATATATGGAGGGAGCTTTTTTTTGTTTTGTGATAACAAATGGTAAATTAAACCCTTGAAGAGTTTGCATAACACAAAACAATGAATACCTGTCTATATCTTGCACTATCAATTTATATGATTTAACTTTTGGTGCGATCTGTTTTCGCAAATCAATATGCATATATAGTTCATTGACGGGATACAAGTAACTACTATTACTGTTTTTAACCAGGCTGTCAATCCAGCTTCTGCTCAAGTTTTGTGTTTTTTCTTCTTTATCGATAGGAGAAAGATACTCTTTAGTCTCTACAATCTCGTTGTTGGTGTAGTTAAAAAAGCTATAAAGTACAGCTACCACACCTAAAAACAAGACTGTAAAAAAAACACCAAGTATCTTTCTTTGCATAAATCCTGACTACTTTAATTGATCTTTCAAAATATCACCTTAAAGTCATCTTGTCTTCTTTATTTATCTCTTTTAGAGCTTCTCTTTCTTTTAATTTAGATAAACTTCTTACGGATAATCTTATTCTGTTTTTCTTATCATCAATAAAGGCAATAGCTGCTTCTATCTCGTCTCCAACTTTTAACTCATCTTCTCCAACAGGACCTAAATCCTCTTTTCTGATAAGTGCATCTACACTGTTTTCAAGTTCAACAAAAACACCAAAATCTTTTATATCTCTGATCATACCTTTTACAATATCACCGTTTGAGTGTATCTTTGCATATTTTTGTATTGGACTGTCTTCTAAAGCTTTTTTACTCAATGAAATTTTTTCATTTATATCATCTATTTTGACAATTTTAACTTCAACCTCATCATCACTGTTAAATAAATCTTTACATTTGTTATTTCTATCCCAAGAAGCATCTTCATTGTGCAACAATCCTTCAACACCGTCTATTCTTATAAATGCACCAAAATTTGTAATCGTAGTTACTTTGCCGGTTACAATATCGCCTGTATTGTATTTTTTCAAAAATTCATCAAAAGGCTTTGGCAAAACATTTTTTAATGAAACTCTAAGCCTTCTTTCATTTGCATCAATTTCAATAACCTCTACATCTATCTCTTCATCCTCTTTTATATAATCTTTTGGATGTTTTATATTTTTATCCCAAGATACTTCTGAAATATGCAAAAAGCCTTCTATATCATTTCCCAAATCAACAAATGCACCATAAGGCTCTATATTGCTCACTGTAACAGATATTGTATCACCTGTTTCCAATTCGCCTTTTATCTCATCCCAAGGATCTGGCATAGCAGCCTTTATAGAGAGTGACAAATGTCTCTTCTCTTTGTCGTACTTGATAGCTTTTACAGGAACGACTTCACCTTCACTATATAGAGAATTTGGATTTACAGGTCCCTTATAGCTTATCTCACTATAGTGAACTAGACCGTCAACTCCACCTACATCTACAAACATACCGTAAGTTGTAATCTTTTTGATAACACCCTCGACAATTTCATCTTTTTCGATTAATTCTTGAACAATCTCTTTTCTTTTTCTTCTCTCATCATCTAAAAATTTCTTTCTAGAGACTATAATTGACTCATTTTGTGCATCAATTTTTATAATTTTAACTTTAATTATTTTTCCCATTAAAGAGTTGATATCTTTTACGGCAGCTTGTGAGCGGGGAAGAAAAAACTCTATACCATCTTCATTTTCAACTATGAAGCCACCTCTGTTTTTATTAATCACTTTAACATCTAAAACTTTTTCTTCATCTTCTTTAAAGGAAGATATAAACTCTTTTACTTTTACTTTTTTAATGGCTTTTTTATGAGAAACGATAGGTCGTTCATTTCTAAAACCGGATATCACAACAGCAATTGTATCTCCAACTTTACATGTAATATTTCCATCTTTGTCAGTCACTTCAGAAGTATATAGTCTGCCTTCTGATTTTTTACCAACATCAACCAATATAACATCATCCTTGATCTCTACAATAACACCATTTATTAGTGCATCTTTTTCTGTATCTTTAAAAGACTCTTCTAACATAGTCGCAAAATCCATCTCCTCTTGTTCATTTGCGCCGTGTGATTGAACTGTTTCGTTCGCCTCATTCACCATTTCTTTCCCTTATTTTAAAATTTTTACATGCTTGGAAGCATGAAGTTTGATATTATACTTAAATTTTCTTTATTTTTCCAATAACCTTTTCAATAATCCAGTCAGGAGTTGATGCGCCGGCGGTTACACCGCATCTTTTTTTATTTTCAAACCACTCATGCTTTAGTTCATTTTCACTCTCTATCAGATAGCTATCTTTACAAAACTCTTTTGAGATACTATGTAACTGCTTTGTATTTGATGAATTTTTGCCACCGATTACGACCATAATATCAGATTTTTTTGCCAACTCTTTTGCAGCATCTTGATTCTCAAAAGTTGCATTGCAGATAGTGTTAAAAACTCTAATTTCTTTATGATTCTTTATCAAGTAATTAACAATCTTTATAAATTCATCAACTTTTCTTGTTGTTTGTGCAACAACAGCTATCTTGTTCGACAAAAATTTATCTTCCAGCTCTTGGGGAGTCAAGACAACATAAACACTGCTTTTAGCATAGCTTTTGACACCTTGAACCTCTGGATGATTTTTATCACCAAATATCACTATATCATAGCCATCATTGCTCATTTGCTCACATATTTGCTGTGGTTTTGTCACAAATGGACAAGTAGCATCAACTATATCTATCTTTTTTTCCTTAAGAAATCTCAGGTTTTCTTTTGCTATACCATGCGTTCTAATGATAGCTTTTTGCACACAATCAACATCCTGCATATCATTTAGAGTCTCAACATTAAAGTCTCTTTGCAATCTCATAATTTCTTCATTATTATGGATTAATGGTCCTATCGTTGAAGCATTTCTCGAGTTTTCAGCTATCTCTATAGCTCTTTTTACTCCGAAGCAAAATCCATAATGCTTTGCCAATACAACTTTCATATCTACCTCTTTTTTATTTCTGTTTCTGCTATTTCTGATAAAATATCTATAAAATTAGGAAAAGATGTTTTTATAGACTCAACATCATCTATAATCATCGGTTTTAATACTCCAGCTATGGCAAAACTCATAGCAATTCTGTGGTCTCCATAACTTTGAACTTTGGCACTCTTAAAATCTCCACCCTCTATCTCATACCCGTCTTCAAACTCTTTTACTTCAATGCCACACTTTTTCAAATTCTGAGCTACTGTATGTATCCTGTCACTCTCTTTTACTCTCAACTCTTTTGCATTTTTTACTATACTTTTACCGCTTGCTACACTAAAAGCGATAGAAAGAGCCGGTAACTCATCAATTAACCATGCTACATTTTCACTCACCTCCACACCATTCAAGGGTGCATATTCAACTACGATATCACCCACATCTTCATATTTTGAATCTGTTTTTATAAACTCTACTTTTGCCCCCATGCGAGCCAATACTCTATATGCCTCTACTCTTGTTTTGTTTAAGAGCATATTTTTAAGTCTGATTTTTGAGCCTTTTGTAATTGCAGCAGCAACCGCGAAGAAAAAACCACTTGAGGGATCATTTGGAACTTCAATATCCAATGGCTTTAATGGTGATTTAAGTGGCTCTATAGTTATTGATGTCTGGGCAGTAACTATCTGCGCTCCCATAGCTTTTAGCATCTTTTCACTATGATCTCTACTGAGCACTGGTTCTGTATAGGTAGAACTGTCTTTTGCTCTAAGAGCTGCAAGTATCAAAGCTGTTTTAACTTGAGCCGAAGCTATTTTACTTGCATAATCAAAAGAGTTGAGATTCTCATCTCCTCTTATGGCCAGTGGAGCAAACTCTCCATCGCTTCTCCCATCTATGTTTGCACCTATGTCTCTAAGAGGATCTGCAACTCTTCTCATTGGTCTGGTATTTAGATATTTATCACCACTCAGCACAAAAAAACCTCTATATGTAGATAAAAAGCCCATAAGTAATCTGATAGCAGTACCCGAATTTCCACAATTCAATACACAAGCTGGCTCACTAAGCGTCTTTGGTGGAGTTATGATTATATCTTTTCCGTCATCTTCTATTTTGGCACCTAGAATTTTAACTATATTTAGTGTGCACATCGTATCTTCTGCTCGAAGATAATTTTTCACAACAGAACTTTTATCGCTCAGTAAAGCAAAAATAGCACATCTGTGAGAGATAGATTTGTCACTGGCTATATTTGCTATCTCCTTATTAAAACTCCCCAGAGGAGAAACACTAAGCAAACTCATCTTATAGTAATACCAAACTCTTTTTTGAGTTCATTCAAAATCATATCTATTGAACTCTTTATGTCTTCATCTTTGAGAGTCCTGTCATTTGCCTGGAAATTAAATTTAATAGTAAGACTTACATGCTCTCCCAATTCTTTACTCTTATATAAATCAACAGCGTTAAAATCTACTAAATTTTTAATTTTTAATTTTTTTATAAAACTGTTTATCTTGTGGTATGGCATATCTAATGGTACCAAAAGGCTCAAATCTCTAGAAATCGCCTGAAAACTAGAGTATGGTTCTACTATTTTCTTTCCAAATGACAACTTATCAAAATCAAGCTCACAAATATATGTCTTATAGAGATCAAAATCATTCTGAACACTGGAGTGAAGTCTTGATATATATCCCAACTCAACACCGTTTTTTATGATAATTGCAAACTCATAAGGATTTGATAATTTTGTATCCGCAACGCCTTTAATCAAATCAAACTTTCCAATTACATTTGAAATTTTCCTCGCAAACGAGTAAAAATCTATCTGCAATGGTTTTGCATGATTTGATATATCTGCATAATTCTCTTCACCACTAAATACAAAAGCTAACTTTATGCTTTCATCTCTATTTTGGTTAAAAACAGTTCCAATTTCAAAAAGAGGGATGCTTTTTTTACCATATTTGATATTTTTATTTACAGAATCCAGCATGTTTGGAATCAGTGAAGTTCTAAGAGAATTAAGTTCACTTGTTATCGGATTTAGAACATCCAATTCATCTAAAACTCTTTTTAATCCATACTTAACATTTCTCTCTTTATTGTCAAAAATAAAATGCAAAGATTCAAAAAAACCATTTGCAGAAGCTTTACATCTGTATGCCTGCCTTTTTTTGAAATTTTTATATGATTCGTTATGTTTGGCACTTTGGAAAAACAGCAATGGCTTGGATGTGATATTGTCAATTCCAACCATTCTGACAATCTCTTCGCAAATGTCCTGTTTGTTTACTATATCATGCCTAAAGGCAGGTACTACTATCTTCAAAGTCTCTTGTTCGTGATTAAAAATCACACCAAAGTCTAATTTTTTTAATATATCAACTACTCTGTTTTTTGGAATCTCTTCACCAATCATCTTGTTTAAATCATCAAGATGGAGACTGATTATAACTTCATCAAAATCCTGAATCACCTGTTGACTTCCCGCATATATCATTATATCGCTACTGCTTTGAAAAGTATTAATCAAATAATTCATACCAAAATCCAAATTAGGCTCACTGCCCCTGCTGGATCTATACAGGTGCCTGTCTGAATTTATTTTTTTATTGTATGTATTTTCAGAAATTATATTTGGGTTTGAGTAATTTGCTTCGATAATAATTCTGCTCATTTGAGAATTTGCTCTACTCTCATCTTCTTGAGAAATACCAACAAATGAGACTATTTTTTTACCTATAACGGCGTCAAGATCATTATCCTGTTTTTTTAGACTCAAAAGTGCTTTTTCTTCTTTATGCCCAAATGCTTCATAATCATAAGCTCTAAGTAAAACACCTGTACAATATGTTGCATAAGCAAGTAATCTCTGAAGTGGGTCATCATCGCTCTCATTTACTAAAGCAAGTCTTAAATCTATCAAAAGATTTGATTTTATCTCTTTATTGTCAAGTGCTTTAAATATAAAAGATGACTCAATTTTATCACCAACTGTTATATTCAAAACTCGCCCGATTCCAAGCTGGTTATCTTCCTCTTCTCTCACCTCTATAGACTTTATATCTAAATTAAACGGCACACATAGGTCTCTAGCTACACCACGAACACTCAAACAATCTCCCCTGTTAGCTGTCAATTCCAGTTCTATCACATCATCATTAAGCAAAGGAAGTTCACTTAATTGTTTACCGACTTCCAATTTTCCAATACTCTCATCTAGCACCATAATGCCATCATTAATCTTCGGAAGTCCCAACTCTGTTGAGGAGCAAATCATGCCATTTGAATCTATGTCTCTTAGTTTTGCAGGCTTAATCTTAAAATCTCCTGGTAGTATCGACCCCACTTTTGCAACAGCAACCATCTGTCCGCTTGCTACATTTTTAGCTCCACAAACTATCTGCTCGATCTTATCGCCTATATCAACTCTGCATACATTTAATTTATCTGCATTTGGATGTTTTTCACAAGAGACTACAAGCCCCACAACAACATCTTTTGGCATCCTTATTTTAGTTACACTGTCAACCTCAAGCCCTATAGAGTTAAGCTCTTTGGCTATAGTATCCGTCTCTATATCTTTTATGTCGATCCACTCTTCCAGCCACTCTTTTGTAATAATCATCTAAACTGCTCCAATAATCTCAAATCTCCCTCAAACAGTGATCTTAAATCTGGTATCTTATGAGATAACATAGCGACTCTCTCAACACCCAGACCAAAAGCATATCCGCTCACATCTTCATAGCCAACAGCCTTAAAAACATTTGGATCAACCACTCCGCTTCCCAAAATCTCAAGCCATCCCGTATGAGAACAGACACGACATCCTTTACCCTTGCAAAATATACAACTTATATCAACCTCTGCACTAGGTTCCGTAAAAGGGAAAAAAGATGGACGAAATCTAACATCAACATCACCAAATATATACTTTAAAAAATCTTCCAGTATATACTTTAGATTTGCAAATGAAACTGCGCCCTCTTTATCTACCACCAAACCTTCAACTTGGTGAAACATAGGCGTGTGAGTCAAATCGTAATCTCTTCTAAAGACTGCTCCTGGAGATATTATACGAATGGGCGGCTTCTCTTTCAACATGGTTCTTATCTGAACAGGGCTTGTATGAGTCCTTAAGAGCATAGAGTCTCTAAAATAAAAAGTATCTTGCATATCTCTTGCGGGGTGGTATTTTGGAAGATTTAAAGCTTCAAAATTATGAAAGTCGTCTTCAACCAAAGGACCCTCTTGGATAGAAAAATTCATACTCACAAAATACTCTATAATCTTATCCATAGTCTCCATCACAGGATGCAAAGCTCCTGAAGTAGGCGTAGAATTTAAAAGTGTTACATCTACACTTTGCTCTTTCATCTCATGCTCGATCTCTTTGGATTCTAAAATCATTTTTTTATCACTTAAAAGATTTAAAAATAACTCTTTATCAGCATTTAACTTTTGTGCAAAATCTTTTTTTTCACTGTTTGGCAAAGTTTTCATTTTTGCAAATTGTGTCGCAAAAAACCCCTTTTTTCCAAACAAAGATAGTCTTAACTCTTCCAAATCTTTTAGACTCTTGCAAGTCTTAATAGATTGTTTTATATCATACAATTTTTACTGCCTTAAATAATTTTCTTTTATTATATAAAAATATTGATTAAAAAGAGTTAAGCAAGATCAATACCGGAAAGAAATCGTAGTAAATTTTAAACAAAAAACAGTATAATACTAGTTATAAACCGAAGATAAAGGATATAACAGATGACTATATTTAGTAAAATAATAAAAGGTGAAATTCCTTGTAATAAAGTGTTAGAGAGTGATGATTTTTTGGCTTTTCATGACATCAATCCAAAAGCACCAATTCACATACTTATCGTTCCTAAAGCGGAAATAGAAAATTTCCAGCAAGTAACGCCTGAGATTATGGCTGGCATGACATCTTTTATACAAGAAGTTGCCACTCTACTCGGACTTGACAAAAATGGATACAGGCTCATAACCAACAACGGCCATAATGGCGGACAAGAGGTTATGCACCTACACTTTCATCTGCTTGGAGGAGCAAAATTATCCTGGGGACATATGGCCGATAGCGATACTAAGAACTTTTTGTAGAAGACAAGAGAGATTAATCTCTCTTGTCTAACCATTTTTCAAAATACTCTATCTGCTCTCTTGTGCTTTTGATCGAAGTTCCACCTTGTGAATTTCTAGCATTCATAGAGTTATAGAGTTTAAGTATCTCAATAATGTCTTCTTTGATATTTGGTTCAAATTTTTGCAGCTCAGGCAACTCTAGCTCGCTCATATCTTTGCCAATATCATCAGCATAACCGACTATATTGCCTGTTAATTTATAAGCGTCCCTAAAAGCATATCCACACTCACTTGTCAGATAATCAGCTAAATCAGTAGCACTCAAATGTCCTTTTTTGGTGGCTTTTGCCATAGCTTCTTTATTGACACTCATACTCTTTAGTGCTTTTGTGAGAATTTCTATAGAGATAAGAGCTGTTTTAATACTGTCAAAAACACCCTCTTTATCTTCTTGTGTATCTTTATTGTAAGCAAGCGGCAAACCCTTCATGACTGTTAGCAAAGAGATAAGATTTCCATATACCCTGCCTGTTTTTCCTCTTAGGAGTTCTGGGACATCAGGATTTTTCTTTTGAGGCATTATGGAGCTGCTTGTGCTATACTCATCACTAAGCTCAACAAATCCAAACTCACTGCTACTCCAAAGAATAACCTCTTCAGATAGCCTGGATATATGCATCATCACCGTAGAAATATTAAATAAAATTTCAAGCGCAAAATCTCTATCGCTTACTGTATCCAGGCAATTCACACTCACACTGTCAAACCCCAAAAGTTCAGCTTCATACTCTCTATCAGTTCTGTATGGAGTTCCTGCAAGTGCTGCGCATCCAATAGGAGAAACATTTGCTCTGACATAAGAGTCCTCAAATCTTGATATATCTCTTTTAAACATAGAACTGTAAGCAAGTAGATGATAAGCAAAATTTATAGGCTGGGCATGTTGCAGATGTGTCATACCGGGCAAAAGTGTATCTGTATGTTTTTTCTCTATCTCCAACAATACCTTTTCCAACCCAATCAATAGATTTACAATCTGCTTGTTTTTTTTCAACACAAAGAGTCTAAAATCCAAAGCAACCTGATCATTTCTGCTCCTGGCCGTATGCATCTTTTTTGCATCAACACCGATAAGAGCAGTTAATCTGTTCTCTATAGACATGTGTATATCTTCATCTTTTATATCAAAAAAATAATCACCCTCTTGTATCTCTTTTTTTATAGTTTTCAAACCGTTTATGATATTTTCTTTGGCAATTTTATCTATAATTCCTTGCTTCGAAAGCATCTTTACATGAGCAATAGATCCCTCTATATCTTCCAGGTATAACTCTTTGTCAAACATTATAGAGGCATTAAACTCATCCAATATCTTCGCGCTTGATTTTTTTATTTTACCTGAGGCAACTTTATGCATTTTAACTCCTTGCATGTAAAGGCATAAGGAGAGCCTCTCTCCTTATAATAGTATTTTTTAAGTTTTAAAGTCTTGGTCCAAACTCTGAAAAGTCAGAATCTTCTGTGATATATTTTTTGAAGTTTTTTATAAACATATTTGCAAGTTTTTGACTTGTTTTATCATACTCTTCTTTGTCTGCCCAACTGTTTCTTGGATATAAAATATTTGCCTCAACACCGTCAAGCGTTTTTGGCACACTTAAATCAAAAATAGGCAGTTTCTCAAACTCACTATTATTGATACTGCCGTCGAGTATAGCGTTTATACATGCCCTTGTAGCTTTGATACTCATTCTGCTACCAACACCATAAGCACCGCCACTCCAGCCGGTATTTACAAGATAGACTTCAACTCCGTGTTTGTCTATCTTGTCACCCAAAAGCTTGGCATATACTGTTGGATGAAGTGGTAAAAATGCTTCACCAAAACAAGAACTAAAGGTAGCAACCGGTTCTGTGATTCCTCTCTCTGTGCCTGCCACTTTTGCAGTATATCCACTCATAAAATAGTACATAGCCTGCTCTTTGGTTAGTCTTGAAACAGGAGGAAGTACACCAAAAGCATCTGCGCTTAAAAATATAATTTTTCCAGGATGACCTGCTTTTGAATCTTCCTTAAAATTCTCTATAAAATATATTGGATAAGAGACTCTTGTATTTTCTGTCTTGCTGCCATTATCATAATCCACAACGCCATTTTCATCTGCCACAACATTCTCTAAAAGTGCATCTCTTTTTATAGCATGGAATATCTCAGGTTCACTCTTCTCTTTTAGATTTATGCACTTTGCATAACATCCACCCTCAAAGTTAAAGATACCGTTATCATCCCAGCCATGTTCATCATCACCTATGAGTTGTCTCTTTGGATCGGTAGAGAGTGTTGTTTTTCCTGTACCGCTAAGACCAAAAAACAGGGCACTGTCTCCATCTACACCAACATTTGCCGAGCAGTGCATAGATAGTTTACCCTCTAACGGTAGCCAATAGTTCATCATAGAGAAAACACCTTTTTTTATCTCTCCACCATACCATGTGCCACCGATTATCGCTATATTTTCTTCTACATTAAAGATAACAAAAACATCAGAGTTAAGACCGTGTTTTTTATAATCCTTGTCTACAGTCTTACAAGCCACATAAAGTGTAAAATCCGGTTTAAAATTTTCCAAATCTTTTTCATCTGGACGGATGAACATATTTTTGACAAAATGTGCCTGCCAAGCAACTTCAGATACAACTCTTATGCTTTTTCTGCTATCCAAACTAGCTCCGGCATAAGCATCTTGAACATATAAATCTTTGTTTGAAAGTTGCTCTTTTGCAACTACCAAAAGCTCATCAAACACTTCTTTTGTTGTTGGTTGATTTATTGTTCCCCAAGAGATGTACTTTTGTGAAGGATCTTGTTTTACAAAATATTTGTCTTTGGGACTTCTTCCTGTAAATACCCCCGTATCCACCATAAATGCACCACTACTTGAAACTCTTCCCTCTTTGTTTGCAACTTCATGCTCAAAAAGCTCTTCGTAGCTCAAATTGTGATAAATCTTGCCTAAATTTTTTAAACCTAAATCTTCTATTCCATTAACCTTCAACATAATTTCCTTCTTATTTAAATATTGATAACAGTACGCCTGCTGCTACGGCTGAGCCTATAACACCGGCAACATTTGGACCCATAGCATGCATGAGCAACATATTTGCAGGATCTTCTTCCATTCCAACCTTATTTGAAACACGGGCTGCCATAGGAACTGCACTTACTCCAGCTGAGCCTATCAGTGGATTTATCGGATCTTTTGAAAATTTATTCATAACTTTTGCCATCAAAACTCCCGCTGCCGTTCCTATCGCAAACGCAACAAGTCCAAGAGCCAAAATCCCTAAAGTATCTGCGACCAAGAACTTTTCTGCAGCCAATTTTGAGCCAACTCCCAATCCCAAAAATATAGTAACTATGTTTATAAGTGCATTTTGCATTGTGCCTGAAAGCCTGTCAACAACACCTGAAACTCTTGCAAAGTTACCAAAAGTAAGTGCTCCGATAAGAGGAGTAGATTCAGGCAAAATCAATATAGAGAGCATCAAGACAGTAAGTGGAAACATAAGTTTTTCAATCTTTCCAACATCTCTCAACTGTACCATTTTAATCTTTCTCTCCTCCTCGGTAGTAAAAAGTCTCATTATCGGAGGTTGAATTATCGGCACTAGAGCCATGTAAGAGTAAGCTGCGACTGCAATAGCACCCATAAGATCGGGTGAAAGTTTTGAAGCGACAAATATAGATGTCGGACCATCTGCTCCACCAATTATTGAAATAGCAGAAGCCTGCTTTAGTGTAAAATCAAAAAGTGAAGTGTATTGGGAAAGCGCAACTGCACCAACGAGCGAACCAAAGATTCCAAATTGGGCGGCAGCTCCAAGAAGTGCTGTTTTAGGATTGGCAATGAGCGGACCAAAGTCAGTCATGGCCCCAACACCCATAAAAATAATCAATGGAAAAAGTTCATTCTTAATACCTGCGTCAAAAAGAGTACCTATAAAACCATGGTGCCCGATGATATCTGCAAGCGGTATATTTGCCAATAAACCACCAAAAGCAATAGGAAGTAACAATAAAGGTTCAAAGTTTTTGGCAATAGCTAAATAAAAGAGTAAAAATGTTATCAAAATCATAATCACTCTGCCCCAACTTTGAGCAAATTTACTCAGTGGCTCACCCAAGGCATTTGTAGCTCCATCTCTTGGATTTAAAAAAGCATAAATTCCGGTAGTTTTATAAAAGTTGCTAAACATAGCTGATATACTCTTTGCCACATGCTCTTTTTGCTGAACAACTTTGTGAGTTTGGACAGCATTTTCACTGCTACTTGCATAAAGTGGATTTGCCAAAAAGCTGATAGCAAAAAATGTCAGAAACACAAAAATTAGATTTTTCATTCTACTGCCCCCTTAAGAGGAGTAAAACCCCTCTTAAATTCCTCGCGACTGAAGCACGAGCTTTGCTCTGTAATTTCATTTTAATTCCTACAATATAACTAATGCTTGGCCATCTTCTACATTGTCACCTTGTTTAACCAAGATAGAACTCACCACGCCATCCCTTGGAGAAACTATCTCTATCTCCATCTTCATAGCCTCCAAAACAAGCAGAACATCCCCTTTTTTGACACTTTGTCCAGTACTGCTCACTACTTTAAAAACTACACCCGGGAGTGTAGCTTTGACCTCAAAACCACTTGAACTCTGAGGTGCTCCGGATTGAGGTGCAGACGCGATGGATTTTACCTCAACACTTGCATCAAGTCCTTCGCTTACTTGAACATTATATTTTTGGCCATTGACTACTACTGTGTATTCTCCACTACCTGTTGTTGCCACTTTTTTATTCCCCTCTTTTTTTGTTTCATTTTTATCTATTTTTCTTACATTTACTTTTGCTTCCCCTTTTAAGAAAGCTATGCCTTTCTCTTTGCAGGAAGCTGCTATAAATACATTTTCATCATTTATCTCTATACCCTCTTTTTCCAAAATAGCTTTTACATGTGCCAAAGATTTTGTTTCATCTTTATCTGCGATATCTACTGCATTTTCGCTTGTCGGCTCAAGTTTTAACTGCTGGGATGCCAAAGCTACAACTTCACTATCTGGAGTTGAAGGCGTGTGACCAAAATAGCCCAACACCATCTTTCCATAACCTTCAGCTATTTTTTTCCAAGGTCCAAACATTACATTATTGAATGCCTGCTGAAAATAGAATTGAGATACAGGAGTCACACTTGTTCCATATCCGCCTTTTTCCACAACTTCCCTCATTGCTTTTATAACTTCAGGAAACTTTCCTAGTATGTTGTTATCTCTCATCATTTGAGTATTTGCTGTAAGTGCACCTCCTGGCATAGGAGAGAAAGGAATCAATGGCGAAACCTGTGTGGCTTCCGGAGGCATAAAATAATCACTCAAACAATCTTTCAAAACTTCTTCATAAGTTAAGATTTTTTCTAACTCCAAGCCACCCAAATCATAATCTTTACCTTTCGTAGCATGCAGAAGCGTCAAGATATCCGGCTGAGCAGTTCCTCCGCTTACAGGACTTGCAGCTAAATCAATTCCATCTATCCCTGCTTCTAACGCAGCCAGATAACAGGCGACGCTCACTCCTGCTGTCTCGTGAGTATGAAGCCTTACATGCACACCCTCCGGAAGAAGTTTTTTAGCCATTTTTATAGTTTCATAAACTTTTTGCGGACTGGAAGTTCCACTTGCATCTTTAAAACAAATACTATCGTATGGAATTCCGGCATCAAGTATATCTCTTAGAGTTTTTTCATAAAAAGCAACATCATGAGCACCACTGCATCCCGGTGGCAGATCCATCATAGTAACAACTGCTTCATGTTTTAATCCGTGATGAGAGATCCTCTCTCCACTATATTTTAAATTTTCCACATCATTCAGAGCATCAAAGTTTCTAATTGTTGTAGTTCCGTGTTTCTTGAACATCTTTGCATGCAGATCTATCAGCTCTCTGCTGCCTGTATCGAGCATAACTGTATTTACGCCACGTGCGAGAGTTTGTAAGTTTGCTTCAGGTCCTGCAACCTCACGGAATTTATCCATCATATCAAAAGCATTTTCATTTAGATAGAAAAAGAGTGCTTGAAACCTGGCTCCCCCTCCAAACTCAAAATGGGTAATTCCCGCTTCTCTAGCAACTGCAACCGCCGGCATAAAGTCATCCATGAGAGCTCGTCCACCAAAAACCGACTGAAAACCATCTCTAAAGGTTGTATCCATTATGTCAATGTATTTTTTTGCCATCTTGCATTCCTATTTGGGTTAATTTTGTTTTTTGAATTGTTGAATTGAGGCTACAATCGCAGCCACTACAGCATCATCTTCGCTAACTTTTTGCGTTGTTCGAACTTCTCTTTTCGTATAAGCAGGGGTTAATTTTTTTGGCGGAAAGTATTTTTTAACTATTTTAGATATTATATTGAGCACAAATACCATTAATAACAGAAATAGGTAAACGGTAGTCATACCTAAAACCATAAACTTCAAACCCTCTACAACAAGATTCACATTGTCCATGTTGTCTCCTCCCTATATACTCAGAGTAAAGTACCTAACCAAGAGTAACTTTGTTACTCTTGGTTAGGTACTTAGTTTGAGGTATTTTATCATTTCTTTTATTAAATAAAACCAATAAAGTAACTATAATTTAATAAAATTATCTCGTACAGCGTTCCACTAAATAAAAAATAGATTTATAGTCCAAGTCACTATGTTCACTTAAGCCTATTTCACAAGTTTTACTTGTTGAAAAGGCATATTTTACATCTTTTGGAATCTCTTCTTTTAGATGCCTTAGAGCCGAAGCATTAAGCTTTGGAAACGTAAAACCTCTATCACCTGCAAAACCGCAACAACTAACACTTTTTGGTATCGTTACATTTGAACTGCACATACGAGCCACTTTTTCAAACTTACCTGTCAATCCGCTCTTTCTTGTACTGCAGGTTGTGTGTATAACAATCGGATCATCAACCTGTTTAAATTTTAGTTTTTTTGCTAAAAATTCTGCTATAAAATCTACTGTATCGTAAACTTTCAGATTAGCAGGAAAATTTTGCTCTATAGTTTTACTGCAAGGGCTCATATCACAAAGAATTGGATATTTGCCATTTTGGCTTGCATCTCTTAATGAAGTTTCAAGCTCATCAGACTTGCTTTTGGCTTCTTCTTTATAGCCTTTTGAACCAAAAGGCATACCGCAACACAGATTATCTATATCTTTTGGAATTATCACCTCATATCCAGCACGCTCAAGTAAAATCACAACTACTTCACTGATACTTGGCTCACTTTTTTTCCCTCTTGGATTTGCCATGGTCCTGTTTATGCAAGATGAAAAATAGACAACCTTCTGCTTTGCGTCAAAAATTGTTCTGTTTATCTTAAATTTTTCACCTTTTGGCAAAGATGAGCTCCAAAGAGGCATAGCGTTATTTGTTATAGTTCTCAAACCTCTGCTTATGCTTTCCATAGTACTATTTGGTATGATAGCATTCACTCCTTTTACAACGCTCAATGCAAATCTACCCACACTTAAAACTGTTCCATAATTATTTGCTACGCTCCATGCGATTTTATGTCCTAGTTTTCCTATCTGCTTGGCTCTTAATTTTTTTGTTAAATTTCCTGTATCTATATCTATAGGGCAAGAGATAGAACAAAGCTGACATGTAGCGCAAGTTTCAATACCATCATACTGATATAATTTTTCAAATTCTATAAGCTCTTCAAATTTACCGCTGTTTTTCAGTATTGACATGTACCTGTTTGAAACAATCCTTTGTCTTGGTGTAAGAGTGAGAAAATTAGATGGACATTTGGGCTCACAATATCCGCACTCTATGCATGTATCAATCAGTTCATCTGTTTTTGGCATAGCTTTAAAGTTTTTGAGATGTATTTTTTTATCAACATTAAGTATAACACCTGGGTTTATCAATCCTTTTGGATCAAATATACGCTTTATCTCTTTCATGAGATTATAAGCATCTTCTCCCCATTCCAATTCTACAAAAGGCGCCATATTCCTGCCTGTTCCATGCTCTGCTTTTAGACTTCCTTTGTATTTTAAAGCCACCTGGTTTGCCACTTCTGCAATAAACTGCTCATATCTTTTTATCTCATTTTCATCATCAAAAGCTTGTGTAAAAACAAAATGAAGGTTTCCCTCAAGTGTATGACCAAATATAATCGCTTCGTCATATCCATATTTTTTAAATATGTCTTGCAATTCAAGCGTTGCCTCTGCTAAATCTTCTATCGGGTATGCAACATCTTCTATGATAACAGTCGTACCTGTCTTTCTTACTGCTCCAACAGCCGGGAACAGACCTTTTCTAATATCCCAATAGAGATTGTATTCACTTGGAATATCAGTAAATTCCAATGGATAAACAGGGTTAAAATCCTTTAGTTTATCCAATATAATGTTAATATTGTTTTCCAATTCTGTTTTGCTCGGAGCTCTTGTTTCGACCAGTACAGCAGTAGCACTCTCTTCTAATGTTTTTAGAAATTTAGGCATTCCCTCTTTATCCTGGACGCATCTTAGGGCAGCTCTATCCATAATTTCAGCAGCATTCACACTCTGTCTGCAATGAAGTTTCATGGTTATCACAGCATCACATGCATCTTTTATATCTTTAAAAATCATCAATGCACTTGCTTTATCACTATATTCGGGAACAGTTCTATAGGTAATATCTTTTATAAAACCCAAAGTTCCTTCACTTCCTATCATAAGATGAGAGATTATATCTATAGGATCTTCAAAATCCACCAAAGCATTCAGCGAGTAACCGCAAGTATTTTTTATCTTAAATTTTCTTACTATTTTATCATGCAAAGCTCTATTTTTTTTGATTTTTAGATGTAGTTGATTGATGCTCTCAACCATCATACCGTGAGTATTTAAGAAATTTTCTCTACTCTTTTTATCATTGGTATCAAGCTCGCTTCCGTCATAAAAAATCACCTTCATAGAGTGTAGAGTTTTATAGGAGTTATCGGCTACACCGCAACACATACCACTGGCATTATTTGCAGCAATTCCCCCAATCATAGCACAACTTATACTGGCAGGATCGGGTCCAATTTTTTTACCATAAGGGAGTAAAAAATCATTTGCATCAACTCCAACAACTGAGGGCTCAAGTGTGACCAAAGAGTGATCTTCGCTTATCTTTTTACCTCGCCAATCTCTTGAAGTAACCACAAGAATAGAATCAGTAATAGCCTGACCACTAAGACTAGTCCCAGCAGCCCTAAAAACGATTGGTAAAGAGAGTGATGAAGATAGTCTTAATATCTTTGATACCTCATTAGAATTATTGACCCATATAACAATTTTTGGAATAAGCCTGTAAAAAGAGGCATCTGTACCATAAACCAAAGTATGCAGAGAATCCGTAAAAACCCTCTTGTTGGAAATAACCTCGATAATTTCTTCGTAAAATTTTAAATAAGCACCACTTAATTTCATATATAACTCCTCAATAAAATTATAACACTAAAAAGCGAGAAAGAAAATAAACTTGCACAAATTAATATTTGCGCAAGTTTAAGGTAGCCTATTTAAGGAGTGCTGATATTCCAAACCAACCTGGTTCTATAACCAAAATGGCTAAAATCAAAACTTGTATCACGATAAAAGGCATCACGCCCTTATATATATCTATCGTTCTTACGCTGTTCGGCGCAACTCCACGCAGATAAAAGAGACTGAAACCAAAAGGAGGGGTCAAAAATGAAGTCTGCAAGTTCATCGCTATCAATATAGCATACCATACAGGGTTGATTCCCAAATTTTCTGCTATTGGTACTAAAATAGGAACTATAATATATGATATTTCAACAAAATCAATAAAAAATCCTAAAAACATAATTGCAAGCATAGAAGTTAAGATAAATCCCCACTTTTCACCTGGCAGACTCATCATAAAGTTTTCAACTATAGTATCTCCACCAGAGTAGGTAAACACCATGGAAAAGGCTGTCGCACCTATAAGTATCGCAAAAACCATAGCTGTAACTTTTGCGGTTTCCAGTGCTGAATCTTTTAGCATCACCAGAGAAAATTGCCTATACGCAATCGCCAAAATCATAGCACCGACCGATCCGACTGCAGCTGATTCTGTAGGAGTTGCAACTCCGGCAAAAATAGAACCCAGAACTACTATGATAAGTAGTAGTGGTGGAAGTATAGCTTTTAAAGCTCTGATAATTTGCTGAAACTTAGTCTCATCTAAATCAGTCGGGGGAATTGCAGGTGCAGCATCTTTGTCTCTAAACGCAACAATGATTATATACAAAACATATGCACCAACCAGGGACAATCCCGGAACTACAGCTGCTTTAAAAAGATCGCCGACAGGAACCTGAAAAACATCACCCAAAATAATCAAAACAATTGATGGAGGAATGATTTGGCCAAGTGTTCCAGATGCACAAATTGTTCCGGTTGCCAGTTTCTTGCTGTAGTTGTATTTAAGCATAACAGGAAGTGATATGACACCCATAGCAACAACACTCGCCCCTACCACACCGGTAGAAGCTGCCAAAAGAGCACCAACAAGCACCGTGCTGATAGCTACACCACCTCTAACTTCACCAAAGAGCGTACCCATTGCCTCTAGCAACTTTTCTGCCAATTTGGATTTCTGAAGTATAATACCCATAAATATAAAAAGAGGAACCGCCATCAAAATGGTATTTTGCATGATAGCATATATCCTAAAAGGCATAAAACCAAACATATCAACGCCGGTATCCACAAAGGTTTCCCATATAGGAAGAGAATTTTGAAGTGCATCAACCACACCAAATGAAAGTCCAAAAATAACAGCAACCGTACCAAAAGTAAAAGCTACAGGGAAACCTATCAGTAGCATCACAAGTCCTGCCCCGAACATTACAATACCAGTCATAGCGCCTCTCCTTCTTTATAATTTACATCCATCTTTGCTGCCTTGTCTTTTTTGTAAATATTTAAATTTTGTATAAAATAACCAAAATCCATAAATATCAGCAACCAAAAAGATGCTGGGATCAAAGCTTTTATAATCCATCTATGGGTAAGACCACCCGGGTCTCCGCTAATTTCATGTGATGTATAAGACTCCATCATAAAATCTACTGAGTTAGTTGCGATAAGCAGAGCCAAAGGCAAAATAAACACGACCGCACCCATCATATTTATCTTGGCCTTTTTTTGCACCGACCAAGTATCATACAAAAGATCAACTCTCACATGCCCCTCTTCCATAAGCGCATAAGACATTCCAATTAAAATCAGCACTGAAAACAGATGCCATTCCATCTCCTGCATAGCGATTGATCCTGTATTAAAAGCATACCTGGCTATCGCGTCATAAGCGACATTAAAAGTCATAAGCAGCATTACAATAAATAAAAAAATTCCTAAAGCTTTAGTGATTTTTTTATAAAACATCTCTATCTTATCTAGCATTAAAGTCCTTTTTTTGATAATTATTTTAAAATCAGAATTATTTTAAATTTTTATAAAAATCTGTAAAAATATTGCCGGTTTTTATAAAAATTTGCCACCAAGAGATTTGGTGGCAAACTTCAGTTTTACAAACTATTTAGACATTGTTGTATTTAAGTGATAGATAATCAGACATTCTTGTCCATTCTCTAACTTTCTTCATAAAAGCTTGCTGAGACTCTATAACCTCTTTAAATTCAGCATTTTTTGCTTCATCTCTTTTGAGTAATTTTGTATTTGCTTTTTTCATCGCTGCTATAACTGCCGGCGGAAAAGATTTGATTTTGATATTTGGATAATCAGTTTTAATTTTAGCCCAAGCAACTGCACTCATATAATAGTTCTCTATGTACATATCATATGCAGCCAATTTCATTGCGGTTTTTAGAATAGTTTGGTACTTTGGAGATAGTTTTTTAAACTTTTTGATATTTACTAAAAACTG
Source organism: Sulfurospirillum sp. (assembly GCA_045047115.1). Lineage (GTDB taxonomy): Bacteria > Campylobacterota > Campylobacteria > Campylobacterales > Sulfurospirillaceae > JAADIZ01. The sequence continues at coordinate 44,955 of JASFYR010000009.1, read as the reverse complement.
CAACTCTGTACCGGGCTCATGCCATCCTGTATAGTAGTAAGGTGCTACTTTATGAAATCCCATTCTTATATCCATTCCCGGTCCAACCCACTCCAGTGCATCAATTGTACCACGCTCAAGTGAAGTATAGAGTTCGCCCGGAGCTATGTTTGTAACTGTAACACCAAGCTCTGACATAATCTCACCGGCAAAGCCAGGAATTCTCATCTTAAGACCTTTTAGGTCATTAACAGTTTTAATCTCTTTTCTAAACCACCCACCCATTTGGTTTCCTGTATTTCCACCAGGAAAAGAGTAAACTTTGTGTTTAGCATAAACTTTTTGCATAAGTGCCATTCCACCACCGTAGTAGAACCATGCATATTGCTCAGGAGCAATCATACCAAAAGGCATAGTAGTAAAAGGAAGAGTTGCTAAATCTTTACCTTTCCAGTAATATGATGCAGAGTGTCCCATATCATACTGACCCAATTTAACCATATCCAATATGCCAAATGGAGATTTATGTTTGTTTTTAGAATCTATTCTGATAGTAAATTTACCGTCACTCATCTCTTTTACCAAATTGGCCATCTCATGTACAGCATCAGTAAATGGTGATAAGCTAGTAGGCCATGTCATAGCCAACTTCCACTTAACTCTCTTATCTGCAGCACTTGCAGTTACAGCCAATACCGCTGCCAAACCCAAAGTTCCAAGAACCTTTCCTAACTTCATATTTTCTCCTTAAATTGAATTTTTATTACATGTCATTCACGTATAATGGCATTTTAACTCCAATATATGACAAGTATATGACATTTTGCATTTATTGTCTTAATGCAAAATTTATTCTAAAATTCGTTACTAATCGAAACATTTTTTAAAGAGATACCCCACATCTACGACAGTTTCTATACAATCGATAGGAAATTTTTTTCTAATTCTACGCATCAAAGAGCGAATAGAGTCTATACTCGTAAAGCCTCCCTCCCACACAACATCTTGAATAGAATCAAAAGGTACAACGCTTCCTTTTTTTGAAAGCAACAGATTTAAAAAAAGTCTCTCTTTTTTTGACAAATGCTCCCTGACTCCATCTATCTCCAAAGCACTCTCTTTAAAGAAAAATTTACAACCTTTATAAATATCTATAACATCATTATCAAAATTACACAGTTTCTCTATCTTTATCTCAAGCTCATCTATAAAAAAAGGTTTTTTTAGATAGTCATTGCAACCATGTTTGTATGAATCTTTTATGATGTCAAGCTCTACAGTCGAGCTTATTATGATAACAGGTGTATTTTTATTGAACTCTCTTATTCTCTTTAGTATTTCGGTACCATCAATCGTAGGTACATTAATATCCAGTACAAAACATATATATCCATCATCAATAGCATTATAAGCCTTTAGGCCATCTAAAAAACTAAAAACTTCATACCCTTTTGCCTTTAATCTTCTTGTTATCGTCTCATTTAGTCTCTTATTATCTTCAAGCAAAAGAATTTTCATACTGTTACCCTTGTGTTCTGTTTTTGAATACTTGGGACTATTATATTGAAAATTACTTTATCTACATAATTGTATGCACTTATTTTTCCCTCCATTTTATCCTCTATTATTACTTTTGCCATATATAGACCCAGCCCTGTACCGTTTTTATTAGTGCTAAAATAGGGATCAAAAATCAAATCCAAAATTTCTTTTGGAATCAACTCTCCATCATCAATAATTCTAATTTTAACACTATCATAATGTGCCTCAACAAAAATCTCTATACTTTTACCTTTTTGCGTCTTGATTAATTTGTTTTTTGCATTATTTATAATATTTAACAAAACCTGCTTAAATTCATTTTCATAACCATATATAGGAACTTTTTCATCTCTGCAAATAACCTTAAGATTTATATGCGAATAAAATATCTGCTTTCCTATAATCTCAAGCACTTCATCAAGTGCTTTTTTTGCACAAAACAGTGCTTTTTTTGTCGATGGTTTCAAAAAATTTCTAAAATCGCTCAAGGTTTTAGACATATACTGGATTTGCACCATTGAGTCTTTTACGAAATCATTCATATTTTTTTCATTAAGTTCATTTTGTCTGTAAGAAAACTCCATATCTTGCAATATAGCCGAAAGCTCTACTAATGGTTCATTCCACTGATGGGCAATTGCTGCTATCATTTCTCCCATCTCGGCAAGTTTTGATTGTTGGATTATGAACTCTTTTTGTTGGTTTCTTTGTGTTATATCATCCATTATACTAACAATTCCACCTAAATTTCCATCTATGTTTTCATATGCTGTTTTACTATAACTCACCATTCTTGCTCTTCCATCTGGGAAGTGCAGAGTCTTTTCAAAGTTATCTGTTCCTTTTTTATACAGTAGCTCCTCATCTTTTTGACTCTGCTCATGTGCCCAGTCTTCTTCAAAAAAATCATACACACTTTTGCCTATGATATCCTCCCTTTTGCAATTGAATAAATCAGCAAACGCCTTATTACAACCTAGATATATTCCATTAATGTCCTTGTAATTCATCGGATTTGGGATGGTATCCATTAAAACTCTTATAAATTGTAGTTGATTTTTCAGCTCTTTTTCACTCTTTCTTCGCTTGGCAACATTAAATATAAGCAAAATTAAAATCAGTGTAAAGATAAAAAATACAGACAGTGTTATCCAGACTAGCTTTTTATAGTGCTTATAAAATGAAAAAGGCTGGTTTACTACCACATACTTTTTTATATTTTCAGGTATCTTTATCCTGTATTTTTTCAATTCGTTATAATCAAATATATACTCATTTGGGCTCTTTTGCAAGATTGGTATATTTCTTGGTTTTATGCCCTTGATAATCTCATCAACCATCTTTGAGGCAGCAATTGCTTGAGATGTGGCACTTGTAAGCAATCCCCCTACTATTCCCTTTCCAAGATAAAAATCCCACAAGCCGTATATTGGGATATTCGAGATAGACCTAACTTGCCTCAAACTCTCTTTGTATGTAAATTTTCTCCCTGTTTTATCTTTAAAAAGCAAAACCCACAACATGACTGTATCTTTGGGTAAATTTGATATTTTAGTTTTTAAGTTCTGTAAAGAAATATCATCAACATACTCAAACTTTACTCTGTTTTTATATCTTGGTAAAACTTTGGAAATATCTCTTCTTATGGCATATCCAGTTTTTGATCTGTCATTTATAATCACTATCTTTTTACAATTTTTATGGATTTTTAAAATTAAATCTATATTTTTGGCAATATCCACATTTTCTGCAACTCCTGTTGTGTATTGCCTCATGTTATTTTCATAAATCATAGATTCATCAAAATTATTTATACCTAAAAATACAACGGGCAAATCTTTAAACAAATGCTCGTGATATCTTATAACAAACTCTAAAGCATTGTTATCTGCAGCAATCACCAAATCAAAATGCCTACCTTTAAACTGCTCATCATACAGAGAAAACAATCTGTCAAAATATGTTGGAGTTGCTACCTTTTTTGTGTCCATATAAACGGTAGTCAGAGAAGTTCCAGAGTTATTTTCATACTTTTTTTCCAAAACTTTTGAGATATCATCACTCCATTTATAACCTCTATGATATGAGTGGACCAAGAGTATATTTTTAGTGTTACTAAGTGCAAAGAGTCCCGATGCCAAAAAAACAAGCAGAAATATCTGTTTAATTATTACAGCTTGGTATTGAGTCTGAATCACTTGCAAATTCTTGTAAAAATCTCATCATTCTATTTTTCTCTTTCTTAAAATCTTTAGAATCAAGATAGTTCAAAACCTTTGGATTTTTAGTATGAAAACTTTTTAATTCCTTAATATTTTTCGTCAAAAAATCTTTCCACTCTTCCTGAGTAGCAACATTTCCCCACATCTTACCTGTTCCATGACAGGAAGAACATCTTTGCAAATAATATTTTTGTCCTCTTTTTTCATGAGCTCCAAAAACAAAAACCGTGCTAACCAATAGTAAAACTAAAAATCTCATTTATACTTGTCTCCATATAATGTTTTAAATCTCTTCAAGGCTTCCTGCGCCCATTTTTTAGTGTCATTGACATCCCAGAAACCATATACTATCATATGTTTTTTACCATTTCTTGCCAACTTTTCTTCATTTGGTCCCATAAATATATATGCCGGTGTGATGCTGACTATAAACCTGGGAGGCGCCTGATCTGTAACATCTGATTCTATAGAATCAGAACCGGTACTGGTATCAAGCTCCAATCTCACAAAATTATTCTTTAAATATTTTGCCAAGTCCGGATTTGGCAATACTTGCTCTATAACTTTAGGGCAATAAAAACAACTCACAGAGTGCAAAAAAAGCATTATTGGCTTTTTTAGACGATTTGCATCCTCTTTTGCCTGCTCTAAATCTGTCTCCCAACCATCCACTATATCATTTGCCCCAAAAGCAAAATTTGAAAAGATAATAAAAACTATTAGAACAGATAATTTTTTCACATAAACCTCCTAAAATTCTCATAATGTTACATTTTGAAACCTTAAAAGAAACATAAAAAACTATTTATTTACATTTTTACCCAAAAGCACTTATTAAGCACTTTCATAACTTATAATTGCAATAAGTCATTAATTTGACAAATTCTAAAAAGGAGAGAATATGTTGAAATCTAGCTTTACAAAAGCTCTGTTTCTTGTAGCTCTTATATCTTCGTGGGCATTTGCTGACTGTATGTCGTGTCACAAAGGTATAGAGGATATAAGACATCAAGATTCAGGCATGATGCAACAAATTAAGGCCATAGGAGCCGGCGTTGGCGATCCTGCGGGATGTACTATCTGCCACGGAGGTAATGTAAAGGCCACCACTAAAGAGATGGCACACAAAGGTGCACCAAATCATCCAGGCGGGTTAGAGGCATTTGTTAGAGATCCCGGTAGTTACTGGATCATGGACAAAACATGTGGACTTTGTCATGCCGACACTGTAGCAAACATGAAAAAGGCTCTTATGGCTACAGAAGCCGGTAAGATACAAGGAAATTTACACACATTCGGTAGTGAAGATACTCAAAAGGTAAAATTTGGTGATTACGCCATAAAAGATACTGATGGAAAAACTCCTGCTTGGGGAACTAAAACTTATAAAAAGTATATGGTTGCTATGATGGACAAATATCCTGATCAATTCCCAACAGAGCTAAAACAACTTCCATTGCCACCACAAAGCAGCAAAGATATTTCTGCAATGAATGAAAAAGAACTAGGTTATGCTGCATCTATATCTTATCAAAGAAGTGATTGTCAAAGATGTCACATCGGTGTAAGAGGCAGAAAAGGCAGAGGTGACTGGAGAGGTATGGGCTGTAGTTCCTGTCATATTCCTTATGGAAATGAGGGTATATATGAAGGAAATGATCCAACTATCAATAAAAAAGAGCATGGTCATCTTTTGGTTCATGAAATGCAAGCTACCAGAGATGCCAAAGTACATGTCCCCTCAACCGGTGTGACATTTAGTGGTATTCATCCTGAAACTTGTAACTCTTGCCACAACAGAGGTAAAAGAATTGGTGTTTCGTACATGGGTATGATGGAACAGCCTTATGGTTCACCTCTTATGCCAGGCGGTAAAGCTCAGACCAAAACTCATGGTAAAAGATACCAACACTTAAAATCAGATATACACTTTAGAGCAGGTATGACTTGTCAAGATTGTCATACATCAATAGACATGCATGGTGATGGCACACTATTTGGTACAACTCTAGGTCAAGTTGAGATAGAGTGTTCTGATTGTCATGGTACAACTACAAAATTCCCATGGGAGTTAAAAGTTGGTTATGGTGAAAAAAATCTTGCCGTAAAAGCTTCAAATAAAGCAAGAGGATTAGCAAAAACACTTCCCGGCTATATGCAAAAAGGTATGGTTTATAATCCAAAAGGCGGTTATCTACTAAGTACAAGAGGAAATCCTTTAGGAAATGTTGTTAAAGAAAAAGGAAGCAACAGAGTAATAGCTCATCTAGCAAGTGGTAAAGATTTGGTTGTACCTGTTCTTAAATCACTAGAAATCAAAAAACAACTAACCCAAGATGGTCAAGTTGCCATGTATGCTGTTAAAGCTCACATGGATAAACTGGAGTGCTACTCTTGTCACTCAAGCTGGGCACCTCAATGTTATGGTTGTCATGTCAAGGTTGATTACAGAAAAGGCAAAAGCAAAATTGACTGGATCGCAAGTGGTTCTACACACTTCAAAAACGGTGAAACCAGTGAATCTGTACTTGGAACAAAAGGCAAAAAACAGATAGGTAAAGCAAGTGAAACAAGAAGTTATACCGAATGGGAAAATCCAATTCTTGGTATCAACGGTGAAGGCCTTGTAACTCCAATCATACCTGGCTGTCAAGTAACTTATACAGTTATTGGTCCAAATGGCAAGACTCTTATTCTAAACAAGCAAGCAAGAGTGCATGATAACGGTAACATGGTTGACGCCATAGACATGTCTCCGGTTCAACCGCATACAACAACACTGCATGCCAGAACTTGTGAAAGCTGTCATTCAAGCCAAAAAGCACTTGGATATGGAAAGAAAAACTCTCTGATAGATCAAGACAAAAATGTCAAGATCGACTTGCAAGATCTTGCAACCGGCAAGTTTGTTTCTTCTCATACGACAGTTCAAATGGAAGCAATTCCTGGTATGAATTTTGGCTGGTCTCAAGTTGTTACTAGAGATGGAAAACAACTTACAAATGTCGGTTCACACTGGCCTGCATCTCGCCCTCTCGACCAAGACATGAGAGTTAAGATGGAGAGAAGTGGAGTCTGTATGGGCTGTCATCAAAATATGACAAACAAAGAGTTGTGGAAAAAAGTCAACACTAACCCTGGAATCTTAACTGATAAAGAACATATTAACAAAGTTAATAGTATACTGCATAAATCAGTTAAATAAGAGATCGCTAGATTTCTTTAACAAAGTGCGACACGAATATCCGTGTCGCACACAAAATTTTCAATAACAAGGCAGAAATATGACAAAATCTTTTTTAAAAACCATAGGATTGTTAGCAATAACTCTATTTTTATTAATTGGTTGTGGTAATGAAAAAACGACAGTAACCACCATTGAAAAACCGACTGTTATCAAAAAAACTGAAACACCAAAAACAGTTAAAATTGAAACACATGCAGCAAAAAAAGCAACTAGTGTTGTTAAAAAAGATTTTGATTTGGGTGATGTTTTTAAGGACAGTGCGAGAATTGCTCCAAAGGGCAAATATATGATAATTATTTTTGGTAGCGATGAATGTCCGTATTGCACTAAAATGAAAAATGATATTCATGATAATAAAAAATTAAAAGATGAACTTAAAAATGATTTTACCACATATCTTTTAAATATAAAAAACAATAAAATTCATAAACTTCAACATGAAGGAAAAGATTTGGATGTAGACACAAAGACTTTGATAGATATCTATAGTGTGAGAGCAACTCCAACTCTGATTTTTACAGATGAAAAAGGCAAAAGTATCTTTGTTGTTCCCGGCTACATACCGGCAAAACAGTTTTTAATCACACTTGATTTTGTAAAAGATCAAAAATGGCTAGGACTAGATAGGAAAAATGGTGATGTCTATAAGGCTCTTAAAAACTACTACATTGATCATGGCTTAGCAAACATAATCAAAAAGAAAAAGTGACTGGAGATATAATGATAAAAAAATTAGTAATTTTCTTACTGTTTTTAGGATTTTCCTTTGTTAGTGCAGAGGCAAGCGACAGCTTACTTCTGCATACAGACAGGCTTGTAGCAAATGGAAAAAATGTTTTGCTGCTATTTGAAACAAAAAGCTGCGCATACTGTAAAGTATTTAAAAAAGATATAGAAAAAGACAAAGTTTTGCATAAACTTTTAAAAGATAATTTCCATGTCTATTCTATCCCTCTTGATGAGTATCATAATTATGTTATGGGAGATAAAAATCCACCAAAAAAGACAAATACAACATCTTTAAAGATGGGTTTTACAGTCAAAGCAACTCCACAGATAATCATGTTTGATAAAAATTGGAATAAAATAATCCAACTCCCGGGATACGCCGATCCAAGTATGATGAAAATCTTTGTTAATTATGTAGCCAAGGGTATATATAAGAAAGAAGATTTAAACAAGTACTTAAAAGAGACCAGGCTTATAAATTAGCAGTTTTGGCATGGTAAACTTTTTATGAGAATTACTCTACTTGAAGATGACTCTTTTATCGCACAAGAGATCAAAATCTATTTTGAGATGAAAGATCATCAAGTAGAGATCTTTGCAAATGGTGAAGAACTTTTAGACAGTCCCAATATATTTACAACAGACATATTTATACTAGATATAAACACTCCTGTCAAAAATGGCATAGATACTCTTGAGGAGATTAGAAGTATGGAGATAAAAACTCCTGCAGTTTTTCTTACTTCTATGTCTGATATTGACTATATTAAATCCGGATTTGATGCCGGGTGCAGTGATTACATAAGAAAACCTTTTCACTTTGAAGAACTAGAAATCAGAATCAACAAGATACTCTTCAATGATGATTTATCAAAAATTCAGATTGGGGAGAAACAATTTTTTGACCTTGCAAGAAGAGAACTAACAGATAACGAAAAAATTATTGAATTAAGTGAAAACGAAAGAAATCTACTTTTTTTTCTCATTAAAAATATAAATCATATATTAAGCTCCGGTGTTATAATCGATTATATTTGGCAAGATAAAATAGTATCCGACAATACGCTCAGGACTTTGATAAAAAAACTGCGCTCAAAAATCAGCTATGACTTCATCAAAAATATCAGAGGAAGTGGCTATAAAATAGAAAATTATGCAAATTAAATACAATATATGACAAATATAGAAAAGATCAAAAAGCAGAAAAAACGTTTCAGGAAAATTCTGGTTATCTCTTATATAACTTTTGCAACCCTTATACTTTTTTCTATCTATATGTTACATGTTAGAATTTCGGCACAAGAGTCTTTAAAGCATTTTCTAAATAATACAATCCGAAACTCTACACAAAAACAGAGATATATAGATAATTTTTTAAGCAGAAGCTCCAATCTTATAAAAGCAATTTTATCAAATAACGAATTTATATCATTTGTAAAAACAGGCAAAGACAAAAAAATTGTTGAAGATCTACTCTACTCTATGATAAAAACAGACAAGAGCTACATGCAGCTTAGATATATAAATTCAAATGGTGATGAAATAATAAGATTTGACAGAAAAGATATAGGCACAGAAGTTTTCAAACAAAAAAATTTACAAAATAAATCCAAAAGATATTACTGCAAAAAATGTGCAAGTCTAAAAGATAAAGAAGTATGGTTTTCAAATATTGATCTAAATGTTGAACACGGAAAAATTGAACAGCCAATCAAGCCTGTCATCAGGGTCTCTATTCCTGTTTTTGACAAAAACAGATATCTTGGTTTTTTAATATTAAATGTTTTTATGAAACATTATCTAAATGATTTAACAGAGTCTTCTATATATGATCTTTATTTATGCGATTTAAGTGGAAATTTTATTATCAGTAAAAATCCGAAAAACAATTGGTCAAAATACCAGGGCAAAAAGATTAATGCCTTAGATGAATTTAATATCAAAAAAGAGAATTTTTCAAAAGAGAATTTTTTCTCAAAAGAACATAGATATTATATAAAGACCCTTAAAATAAGCGGCTACAATAATCTAAAATTGATATACTTTGAAAATCTAAAACAGAAAAAGTTAACAAGCCAACTGATACGACAAAGAGTCCTGACAACTGTTCTGTTTGCCGTCTTTATATCTTTTCCATTTGCATACCTTGTATCTTTTCCTATCTCAAAGCTATATGATTCATTAGAAGAAGAGGCGGAAAGCATTGCAAAACAGGCAAATAATCTTGAAATAAGAGTTCAAGTCGAGATAGAAAAAAACAGGGCAAAAGACAGGCTTTTGGAAAATCAGGCAAAACTCGCAGCCCTCGGTGAAATGATAGGCAATATCGCTCACCAATGGAGACATCCGATCACGAGACTCTCCCTTATAATGCAAAACCTAAAATCAATGTATGACGGTAAAAAACTCACAAAAGAGATGTTTAACAGGTATTACAAAAATTCACTTGAACAAATTGATTATATGTCCGAAACCATAGAGGATTTTCGTAATTTTTATAAAGAAGACAGTGAAAAATCATTTTTTGACCCGTCTATTGCTATTGGAAATGCATATAAAATTGTAAATGCCTCCATAAAACACGAAGGAATAGAACTCTCTTTACAAATAAAAAATAAATTTAAAGTTTTAGGCTTTGCGAACCAATTCTCTCAAGTAATTCTAAATATCATACAAAATGCAAAAGATGCACTAGAGGAAAAAAATATAAAAAATTCATATATAGATATAGAAGTATATGAAAAAAGTGGAAAAAAATTTATAGAGATTAAAGATAATGCAGGTGGCATAGATGAAAAAATTATAAACAGAATTTTTGATGCCTATGTTACAAGCAAGCAAAAAACCGGAACCGGTATCGGACTCTATATGTCAAAAACAATAATAGAAGAAAACTTTAACGGAAAACTTTATGCAAGAAACTCCAAAGTTGGGGCTGTATTTGTTATAGAAATAAATAATTAAACCTAAAGAATAAAAAACTCTTTCGGATTTTTCAAGATTGCACCATGCTCGGCCACAGCTTCATCCAACGTATTGTATCTCTCATTAAACCTAGGGTTATCATATAAAACTTCTTCATTTTCTATCTCAAAAACCATAGTTTCATATACTTTCTTTTCACTATCTCCCTCAAACCAAGAGTGACGAACATTCATACTGATTGTAGAAACCAAAAACTCTCTATCATCTACTTTAAGTATATTTTTCAATTCTAACTCTCTCATAAAAATCCTTTAAATATAGTTTTGAATTATATCTAAAAACACTATATTTATCTAGCACTATATCATATTATTCAACCAAGCAAATAGATATGCTATAATATTATAATGCATCAAGGAGAAATAGCATAATTATGAAAACAAAAAAAGCTAATTTACTAGATATTCTTTCAGATAAAAAAGTACTATATGCCGAAGATGATGAAGGAATTGCAAAAAATACTATAGAGATTTTAGAATTTTTTTTCCAAAAAGTTGTTGGTGTTACAGATGGACAAGAGGCACTAAAAGAGTTAGAAAACAGCAGTTATGATGTGCTTATATTTGATGTATTCATGCCACATCTTGATGGAATTGAAACCATAAAAAAAATTAGGGAAACAGACAAAAAAATTCCTATTGTTATCATCTCTGCTCATACAGAGCAAGAGTATCTCTGGCGTGCAATTGAGCTAAAAATTACAAAATATCTTTCAAAACCTTGCTATAAAGATACTCTGATCAAAACACTAGAAGCTGTATGCCTAGAACTAGCAGATAACAAAACAAATATAAAATTGCATGAACAATGCACATATAATCCCTGCACAAAGACTATATATATCAATCAAAAAAGCAATAAACTCTCCACAAATGAAAGCAGACTCTTGGAGTATTTCATAAAACACCCAAACCAAGTGGTGTCTTATAGTAGTATTTACGGTTATATCTGGGGTCTTGACACTCCCAGCAAAGAGGCTATAAAATTTATAATAAAAGAGTTGCGAAAAAAGATAGAAAAAGAGATGATAGAAAATATATATGGTGTTGGCTATATATTTAAAACTATATGATTAAATAATATGTTTAAAATAAATCTTAGAATTTCAGCTATTCTTCTAATTTTGCTCTATATTACTATGGTTGGTTTTTTTTATAACTTCTATCAGCACCTTGTGATAAAAGATGCAAAACAAGAAGTAGTAAATATTTTAAATACCACAAAAACAATAAGAAGCTATATAGAAAATATCCAAAAACCTGTTATTTATAATCTTAAAAAGAAAGGAAAGTTGTATAAGGATTTCTTTGATTCAAGAATTATGTCATCAACATATATAGTAAACACTATTCACCACATGTATACTAATTCACAAAAATTAAAAAATAAAATCCCTTACAAATTCAAACTAGCAGCAACAAACCCTAGAAATCCAATAAATAGAGCAAATGATTTTGAAAAAAGAATCTTGGAAAAATTTAGAAAAAAAAAAATTAAAGAATTTTCGACAATCTTAAAAGAAAACGGTAAAAATTACTTCTATGTTGCTGTTCCAATCGAAAGAAATAAAAAATCATGCATGAAATGTCACAGCACACCGAATATTGCACCAAAAGAGTTGATACAGATGTATGGAGACAAGGCAGGATTTTACGAAAAAACAGGAGATTTAAGAGCTATTATTTCACTAAAGATTCCACTCTCGCACATAGTTTCGACACACATAAAGGACTTTTTGATTACGATTTCCATAGCTTTGATTGTTTTTATAATCTTTTACATATTTCTATACATTATCTATAAAAAGAACCAAAAACTTCAAGCCAGGCAAGATCTTCTTTTATTAAACCAAAACAAACTAGCATCTATGGGCGAGATGATTGGCAACATAGCCCACCAATGGAAACAACCTCTAGCGCAACTTTCTATCATACTCGTAAATATCGAATTAAACTCAAACAGAGGTAAATTGACAGGAAACAAACTAGAAGAAAAAATTAACGAAGCAAATACACAGATTTCCTTTATGTCAAATACTATTGATGATTTTAGAAACTTTTTTTCATCCGGGAAGCCAAAAGAGGAGTATACAATCAAAGAGGTCATATCTCTAACAGAACAACTCTTAAGTGCAACATTAGATAAAAATAAAATCAAACTAACAATCAATATGGGGGAAAATTTCAACTTAATCGGATTCCCAAACGAAATCGTACAGGCTTTTGTAAACATTATAAACAATGCAAAAGATGTCTGCATCGAAAGAGGGATAAAAAATCCTGAAATCATAATCAGAGCTTTTATAAAAAACTCAAAAAAAACAGTAACTATACAAGACAATGCCGGTGGTATAACCACTAATCCAATCGATAAAATTTTTGAACCGTATTTTACAACAAAATATGCAAATTCCGGTACAGGCATAGGTCTATATATGACCAAAATGATCATCGAAAAAAACAATAATGGAAAAATAGATGTGAAAAATCTACACACTGGGGCAATTTTTACTATTATTTTTTAAAATATATTCATCATTTTCTATTTACTCCCTTTTTACTCCCTTTTTTATTATAGAATGATTTTACAACAAATTTTAAAGGAGAGTATATGAAGAAAATTTCAAGTGGGTTGATTATATCAGCTCTTATATCAGTTTCAGCAATGGCTCTAACTGTCCCTGCAAATCACATTGTTGATGCTGCATGGTTAAAATCACACATGGGTGATAAAAACCTTGTAATTATAGATGTGAGGAAAAAAGGCTATAAGGCAAAACACATAAAGGGTGCAGTTGCCTGGAAAAGCAGAGATTTTAGAGAGGGTAGATACTATAGCAGAATCACTAAAAAACCAATTCCCGGTTATGTAGCCGCTCCTCTTACAATTAAGAGAACAATGAGAAAAAGTGGTGTAAATAATGACAGTGCTATAGTTCTTTATAGTGGCGGTGCTAAGCCAGGAGACTTCTTGTTTTCCACGCTTGCTGATTTCACATGTGAATACTACGGTTTTTCAAATGTAGCTATCTTAAATGGTGGACTGGCTGGCTGGAAAAAAGCTGGTGGAGCAGTTAACAATATAAGACCAAAAGTTACTAGAGGAAACTTTAGCTTCAAAGGCAGAAAATTTAACCAAGCTATCATGGCTACGGGTGAAAATGTTGATGAAGCTGTTTGGACAGGCGACGCCCAAACACTGGATGCAAATGGAAAAAATAAGCACTGGTACGGAACGGCAAAAGACCCAAGAAGATTACACGAAGGTCATCTAAAGGGTGCAATACCACTTAGTCCAAAAATTTTAACTGTGAAAAAAGATGGAGTTTACTATCTAGGAAGCAAAGCATTTATTGCTAAAAAATTTAAAAAGGCTGGACTCAATACAAACAAACCAATCATCTCTTATTGTAACACCGGTCACTTAGCAACTGGTACCTGGTTTACAGCAAGATATATTCTTGGCATGGGTGACAAATCAAGAATGTACAGCGGAAGTATGGCTGATTACACAAGATGGCCAAAAAGAAGACTTATCAAGGGTGATAAGTAAATTGGAGCTATCACTTAATGATAAAATATCCGCACTCTTTTTGTGTGCGGATATTTTAGACTATCCAAACAGTGAGTATAAAAACAATATAAAAAAATTAGAAGATTTGACAAATACCAAGTGTAATTCACAAGAAGTTGCTTTTGATGACTTATGCGCTGAGTATTTAAGAGTTTTTTCGATGAGTTCTACAAAACTAAGATGTGTTCCTTATGCATCTTGGTGGATTGATGGAAGAATGTCAGGAAGAACTCTGTCAAAAATTCATGATTTTTATATTAGGTGTGGATATAAATTTGATGCTGAAAAAGTAAAACAGCCAGCTGACAATATATCTTCAATGATTTCATTTATAGCAATTTTAGCTGAAGACAATAAAATAGAAGAGATAAAAGAGTTTGCCAAGTTTTTAACTTGGACAAATGATTTTGCAAATTCTTTGAATTTGGCTACAGATGTAAAATATTTCAGTTATGCTTTAAATATTTCAATAAAAATAATTAACTCTTTTAAGGAAAAATTATGAGTACAGACGCAACTATTCTGCAAAAAAAGCCCGCTAGCGTGTGGCTATTTTTGTCTTTTTTTATAGCGGCTATTAGTTTATATGGCATGTATCATGTCTTCATCTATGGCCAAGAGGAATCTTACGGGATCAGTAGAGAAGTACCTTGGGGTATTTTAATCATTGGCTACTCTTTTTTAGTAGGTATCAGTGCTGGGACAGCGATAATCGGCTCGCTCGCACATGTTTTTAAAGTTTCAGCCTTTCATGTGATGAGTAAAAGAGTCGCTCTTGTCTCACTTGCAGCTCTAATTGGCGCATTTTTTATCATCTTTTGGGAATTGGCTGGACCATATCAGCTTCAAACTCTAAGACTTTTGAAATACTATACAAACTTTGAGATAACCTCACCTATATGGTGGATGGTAACACTTTACATGATAGAATTACCTCTCCTAGCAATAGAGGTATATTTTCTTATGAGCAAAAAAAATAGATCAGCCTTTTTTGCTTCACTTTTCGGACTATTTTTGGGAGTAATTGCCTACTCTACCCTTGCATTCGTTTTTGCTTCAAATGCTACTAGACCACTTTGGCACAGTACATCATTTTCACTCTTTTTCATCATCTCAGCTGTAGCTGCAGGAGCATCTATAGTGCTTATGATGATTTTTGTAAGTGGCAGAGGGGAGATACTCAAAGAAAATGTAAGAGCACTTAGCAAGATGCTCTTTTTGGGTTTATGTTTGATGTTTTTTGTAGACACATGGAATATCTTCCTAAATACATATGGAGCCCAAAGCGAACTAGACGCTACGATGAAACTTTTTATTGGAAATGGTCCATTGGCAAATAATTTTTACTATTTTGAATTGGGTCTAGGTATCATTTTACCTGTAATTTTACTTGTTCTCAGCGGTTTCAAGTCTCCTTTCTTTTCTGCATTGGCAGGGTTTTTTATGGTCATAGGTATGTTTTTTGCAAGATTTGATATGATAGTTGGCGGACAACTTCTCTCTCGCCCAAGTATCCATATGAATTTTACTCTGCACACTTATCATGTATCAAACAGCGAACTTTCCATTTTTATAGGTGGTTTAGGTGTCGCAACTTTGGTATATTTTTTAGGCGAAAAGTTTTTTAATTTGGAAGAGGAGACACACTAATGAGCAGACACCATATATCAAGAAGAGGTTTTTTAAAACTTGCAGGCGCAAGTTCAGTTGCTGTTACTGCCGGAATTACAGGCCTTCCATCTCCTCTAAAGGCATCTGCCAAACAAGAAGCAACAAGAGGTGCCAGATTTCTAAAATACGACCGAGGAGTTGAGTCACCAAGCTTTTGTGAAATGTGTTTTTTTAACTGCGGAGTAAAAGCATATACAAGAAAAGGTGTAGTTCATAAGCTAGAAGGAAATCCGTTAAATCCAAATAACAGAGGACATCTCTGTGCAAAAGGAAATGCAGGAATTCAGTCAACATATGATGCAGACAGAGTCCAATCTCCACTGATAAGAACAGGCAAAAGAGGAGAAGGCAAATTTAAAAAAGTATCTTGGGAAGAAGCAAGTAAATATGTATATGAGAAATTAAATCCACTTATAAAAAAGCATGGTCCAGAAACATTGGCAACCTTTATGCACGGAACTGGTGAGCCTTATCCTCATATGCTTACAATGGCACTTGGAAGTCCAAATATAACAATACCGGCATATTCTCAATGTTTAGGTAGTCGTGAAATGGCATGGGCTCTTACATTTGGTACCGGAATTAGCGGACATGAAACTTACGATATGGCAAATTCAAAACATATGATGATTTTTGGAAGAAATATGGCAGGAGCTGTTCAAGTAAGAGAAGCTGAAGATTTTGCTGAGGGATTGGCAAGAGGCTCAAAGCTAACCTACATAGATCCAAGACAGAGCGAATCAGCCGTAAATGCAACGGATTGGCTACAAATTATTCCTGGCACAGACTTGGCTTTGGCATTGGGGTTTATACATGTATTTATCAGAGACAATCTGGTAAATATGGATTTTGTAAGAAAGTATTGTTACGGTTATAACGAACTTGTTAAACATGTAAAGCAATACACTCCGGAATGGGCTAGTAAAAAGTGTGGGATAGATGCTAAAACCATAGTAAGAATAGCTTGGGAGTTTGCAAAAGATGCACCAAATGTCGTAGCAATTCCAGCTAGAAGAATGGCAAGATATGGAAATGACACTCAAACAGTAAGAGCTATAGCTATCATAAATGCTCTTATGGGGAGTTGGGCAGTGCCAGGTGGCATATGGATAAGAAGTAAAGTTCCAGTTGATTTTCCAAAAGAAAAACATCCTGAACATCCTAAAGCCAGAAGAGCCGATGGAGCAGGCAAAGGTGAAAAATACTTCTTAGCACCAACAAATCTTGGTAGAACAAACGGTATATATGAAGCAACCCTGACACAAAAACCATATCCTTTAAAAGCCTGGTTGATATATGGAACAAATCCTTTATCTCATTCGTCAATTGGCGTGAATCATCTATACAAAGCTATGGATAATTTAGATCTTATCATTGCGATAGATACCCAGTTTAGTGATACAGTCATGTATGCGGATGTCATTTTTCCTGAGTCAACTTATCTTGAAAGGTATGACGCTCCATTTGTACAAAGTGATAAAATACCTTTTATAGCTCTTAGAAAACCTGCCATAAATCCTATATATGATACAAAAGGATGTTTTGATATTTGTAAGGGTATAGCAAAAGAATTTGGACTTGAAAAATGGTTTGAAAAATCTCCAAAAGAGCAAATTGAAGAATTACCAAAAATTTTAAGCAAAGAACAAATGGAAACTTTGGAAAAAGAGGGTGTGCTTCTCTTTGAAGATGTTGATCCATATCCAAATGCAAGTGGGGCTGCTATGCATTTTACAACTTCAACTGGCAAAGTTCAGTTGTATGTGCCTGATTTGGAAAAGCTATATAAAAAAAGCGGGGATGATTTTTCTCCACTTCCAATCTACAAAGATCCTATAATGCCAAAAAAAGATGAGTTTAGGTTTTTGTCTGGAAAAACACCTAACCATTCACATGCCAGAAGTCAAAACAACTGGTTACTTCTTGAGTTACAAGACGATACCCCTGTATGGATGAGTCCAAAAGATGCGAAAAAATTGGGCTTAAAAGACGGTGATATGGTGTACATAGTAGATGCAAAAACGGGACATAGATCAGTTCATAGCGAAAGACTAAAAGTTACCAAAAGAATGAAAGATGGAGCTGTATTTATCCATCATGGTTTTGGACATACAACAAAAAGATGGACTAGAGGATACAAAAAAGGCACTAAAGATGTTTGGTTTGTCAGTGATGGGGTTGATCCGCTCAGTGGAGCAGCTGCATATAACAATGCTTTTGTAAAAATAGTAAGGGCATAATATGAGTTTATTAAAAAGAAAAACAAAAAAACAAAAAAACCTAGCGATGGTTATAGTCGGAGATAGATGTATCGGTTGTAATGCTTGCTATGTTGCTTGCAAAACTGATTGGGATGTGCCTGCCATGAAAGAGGCATACCGAACAAAGGTTTTTGTAGTAGAGGGTGAAGATGTACATAAAAATCCGACTATCAGCTTTTTGCCTACACTCTGTAACCACTGCGATAATGCACCTTGTGTAGATGTTTGTCCGACAGGAGCAAGTTTCAAAAGAGATGAGGATGGTATCGTTTTAGTTGAGCCTGACATGTGTATAGGCTGTAAGGCTTGTATGGTAGCTTGTCCGTATGATGCAAGATATTATAATGAAGAGAAAAAGTCAGTCGATAAGTGTACTTTCTGTTTGCCTAGAATCTCAAACGGACTTGATCCGGCTTGTGTTGCAACTTGTGTTGGGGAGTCGAGAAACTTTGGTGATCTAAATGATAAAGACAGCAATGTTTCAAAATTGTTAAGAGATGCTACTAGTATAGCTAAACTAAAAGAGGACGAAGGGACATCACCAAATGTCTATTATGTCACAGTAAATTATTAGGAGAATAAAATGAGAATAAAAAAACTAATCATCGCAGTTATGGGTCTAGGGTTACTTTTAGGGTTACTTGGTATAAATCTTAGTGCCCAAAACAGTCAAAACTACAGTATGGATAAAGTTCTTTGTGCTCACTATGTTAAACTTTCAAGACAGATGGTAAGCAACGATAATTTACCGCTTGCGAAAGTATATGCTCAAAAAGCTGTACAAGCAAACCCTTGGGAAAAAACAGCTTGGGCAAATTATAATGATGTTATACAAAGATTGGCAGACAATGGAGATATAAAAGATTTCAATACTTTTATAGACGAAACAACAGCTGCACAAGCTCCAAAAGCTAGTGGTGGAGCTCAATTCGAGGGATGTTAATTTAATGTTGAATGTTGAATTTTAAATGTTGAATAATAGAAGAAGAAAATTTCTAAAACTCCTGCCATATACCATGGCAGGAGTTTTGGCATATCCTATCGGAAAATTTATATTTTTTAGTCAAGATACAGATAAAGAGTTTTGGATCTCTTCTAAAAATATAAAAGATGGAATCACAAAGATAAAAAAACATAACATTTTTATCTATAAAAATGCTGATAAAATAGAGGTTTTTGATGCTCACTGTACCCATATGGGCTGTATTTTAAACTTCTACAAAGATAAAAAAAAGTTTATTTGTCCTTGTCACCACAGCCAATTTACGATAGATGGCTACAGAATCAAAGGACCGGCACAGAGAGATTTGGATAAAATAGCTTTCAATATCAAAAATAATAAACTTTTTATAGGGTAGATATGTCTAGATTTGTATCCTTTCTTACGCTTGGGCTCTTTTTTGTTAGTATGCTTAGTGGTCTTATAGTAGTCTTTGCCTATCATCCATCAGCTGCATTTGCCAGTGTTCAAAAGATAAATTTTCTCATACCTTATGGAGAATTTTTTAGAAAACTACACTACTTTAGCTCAGAAATATTTACCATCTCTCTTTTAATGCATATTCTACTTGAATTAAGCAAATCCAGAATCAAGATAACAAATAAATCCTGGATTTACTCAATTTTAGGTTTTGCATCGGTAGTGATTTTAATGTTTAGCGGATTTGTACTAAAAGCAGATTTAAGTGCAAACGGTGCAGCAGAAGTAGCATTTAACCTCATCAAAAACACTCCTGTTTTAAACTCATTTTTATCACTTTTTAAAGACAATACTGTTTTTTACTATAAGTTTTTTA
Source organism: Sulfurospirillum sp. (assembly GCA_045047115.1). Lineage (GTDB taxonomy): Bacteria > Campylobacterota > Campylobacteria > Campylobacterales > Sulfurospirillaceae > JAADIZ01. Next base: position 24,950 of record JASFYR010000009.1, on the reverse strand, counting down.
TCTGGCATATACTATTTTTACCTCTTATGCTTGGATATGCGATATATAGACACATCGATACTCTGTATGTAAAGACCGAATATCTAAGTATCGCCTTTGGCATCACTGTTTTAGCGATTGTGTCCCTAAATATGCCAAGCGATATAAATTTAAACGAAAAAGCAACCACACTCTCAAGCCCCTGGTTTTTTCAAGGTGCAGAAAATATGCTACTGAAATCTCTATCGCCCTTAAGTGTAAATCTTATACTTTTTATACCTTTTGCATTCCTCTTTTTATACATTTTTACCAGCTACAGGCTACTCATCAAAACTCTTTTGATTCTTTGGCTCTTGTTTTATGCATATATATCGGTTTTTGGTTTATGAAATATAAAAATATACTCTTTATACTAGCTCTTATATCTATAGCACTTTTAGTGTATTCTATCTTTTCCAACGGCATAAAAAAAACTCCAAAGATGACAAAACCGGACCAATGCATGAGTTGTCATAGCAATATGAGCGATATAGACCATGCTCATCCAAAAGAGATATTTGGCTGTGCCTCGTGTCATGGCGGAAACAGATGGGCAACAGACAAAGCAGATGCTCACAAAGGCATGGTTTTAAACCCTGCAAGACTCGAACATGCCTCTATATTTTGTATCAAGTGCCACAAAAAAATAATAAAAAGAGTAAGTAAATCCATGATGCAATCCCAAAGTGGAATCCTAAATGTTTTGAAATACCAATGGGGTGAAAGCAAAGAGTTGAACTCAACTATAGGCATAGCAGACATAAGAGGAGATACAAATATCTCGCTCGCACAAAGCCACTTTAGAAAACTCTGCGCGGCTTGTCATATCAATCAAGATGAAAAAATTTTTAAAAATCAAAAAATTGCAAGAGGTGGTGGATGTAGTGACTGTCATAGAAGCTCAAAAACAAAAGGCAACTTACATGCTAAATTCACTACGGCAATTCCCACAAAAAACTGCCTCAAATGCCATAATCGCTCAAACCGCATAGGACTCTCTTATGAGGGTATTTTTGAGAGTGCGGGTTACGGCACGCCTTACAAACATGGAGATTTCACACACAAGATGAGTGACGGCAGAAGATTTTATTATAATCTTCCTGATGACATACACCATAAGAGTGCAAACATGAGTTGTATAGATTGCCATACCGAAAAAGGTGTGATGGGAGACGGTAAAAAGCACTATCACATGGAAGAGGCCGAAGATATCAAGTGCAAAGACTGTCATAAACCCCACTTTGAAAAGGCAAATACCCTTGCTGTTACGCTAGCGGATACAAATGAAAAAGTACCTGAGCCAAAAATCATAGCTTATACCAAAAAATTCAACTCGCCGCTATACAATGTACAAAAAGATGGAAATAAAACTGATTTTTATAGAAAAATTGATGGTAAAAAGTTTAATTTGCCCAAAATGAGTGACAAACCATATCATACTCTAGCAATTCACAAAAGGCTTGATTGTTCAGCTTGTCATAGCTCATGGGCACCAAGCTGTTATGGTTGTCATGAGATATATTTTCAAAATGGAAAGCAGTTTGATTGGGTAAAAAAGAAAGTTACCAAAGGACAATGGCAAGAGTTAAGAAGTTTTTTAAGATTTGAATCGCCATCTCTAGGAATTGGTTACAATAAAAAAATTATGCCTTTTGCTCCTGGATGTCAAGTTATTGGCACTGTATTTAAAGATAAAAAAGTTAAACAATTTCACTCATTAGCAATGGCAGGATGGGATCCGCATACTACTCAAAAAACTTCAAGAACTTGTGTCGACTGTCACTTTAATCCTGCCTCCTTGGGACTTGGGCGAGGAAATTTGGATATAAAAGATGGCAACATATCATTTACTCCGATTTATGATTCAACAAAAAGTGGTATGCCTTTTTCCTACCCGATAGATGCCTTTGTATCACCAAAAGGCAAACAATTTCAAAGCACTTCAAGAAAAGAGGCTAGAAGCTTTAATTCAGGTGAACTGAACAAAATAATAGGAGCATATAAGTGTATCATTTGCCATAACAAATATAGTGATAAGATATATGTTGATTTTAAAAAATCAAAAAAACTCTTTTATAGCGGAAAAACATCATGCCTAAAATAGCTCTCTTGCTATTCATAGCACTTTTCTTATCTGCAAATGATTGTATAAAATGCCATCCCAAAGTTACTAAGAACTGCAAAAAAAGTTTGCACTACACTCTTAAAAAAGCCATAAATATCACAAGAATTGCGTGGGGTATAGAAGATAGCAATGTAACAATCCAAACTCTTCCACTACCAAAAACCAAGATAAAAAATACAAAAGACTTAGTGGATGATTTTTTAAGAAGAAAGTGTTTAAAGTGTCATCTAAACAACAAAGGTAGCGGTGAAAAAGGCATGAATAGAGGCAAAGATTGTTTAGCCTGTCATACTCCTCACCAAAAACAAGGCAAGTGCCAAAAAAGTAAAATAAATATGAAAAAGTGTCTTAGCTGTCACAACAAAGAGTTTGTAGGCGGAGATTATTTAGGACTTTTCCCAAAAGATTATGACAAAAGTTATCGAGCACCGCTCACAAAAGACGGCAGATATCCACCCAAAAAATACGGTATAGATTTTCATCATCTAAGTAGCGATATACACTATCGACTTGGCATGACTTGTATTGATTGTCATAAAAAAGATGATATGCTTGGCATAAAAAAAGCAAGTTGCAGGGATTGTCATAAAAAATTGAGTAAAAAAAACCACACCTCTTATCACACAAAATTAGCCTGCTCCACTTGTCACTCTACTTGGAACAACAACTCCTATGAACTCTCTGTTTTTAGAGATGACACAAGCGATTATAAAAAGTGGGGAAACTTGACACTGCAAGAAGATGGATATTTGACAAATTTTTTACACAAAGCACTAAAAAGCAAAAGAAAAATTCCACCAAAGATGCCTGATTGGATAACGCACAAGTTTAAAGACGGTATCTGGTACAGTGGCTACAGATATAAAAGATGGGAACATTTTAATCTGGCAAATTCAAAGGATGGCAGGATTATGATAGTGCGCCCTCTCTTTCAGTATCGCATAAGCTACAGAGATAAAAATGGTAAAATGATTTTAGATGATATAAACAAGATAGACGGCAGAAAGATAGAAGTATGGCTCCCCTATTCTCCTCACACCACAGGCAAGAGAGCAAAATCCTGCGAGAGTTGCCACAACAATCCTTTGATAATCAACCCAAAAAAAACAGGCTATGAAGTCTTAGATATGCAACTACCAAACAATATCATAAACGGCTCAAAACTGACCAAAAAACAGATAAAAAAAATGACTTCAAAAAGATATAAAAAAATCAGAGCCAAAATGCTATTTGACTCTGATAAGTAGTTTTAAAAGAAAAGTTTATTGATCATCACTATCGCTACTGCGATAGTAGCAACATACTTAACTGAAAAATACCATAAATTAAATACAGTTTCGCTCATATATTTTGATAAAACAGCATGAACTCTGCTCTTTGGCATAACAAATCCCACGAAAAATGCTATAACCATACCTCCTAACGGCAACAATATGGCAGAACTTAGATAATCAAGTATATCAAAGTACCCTTTTCCAAAATATGTAAAGTAGTGAGCATAAACTTTAACATTTGAAAATATGGCCATAACACCAAATATATATGTGATTGCAGATATACTCAATAACGCTTTAGTTCTTGTCATATTGAATCTATTGATCAGATACAGAGCAGTCGGCTCTACTATTGAAACTGCCGATGTAATTCCCGCAAATGCAAGTGCCGTAAAAAATGATATGGATATGATATTTCCAAGCAAGCCCATCTGCGAAAACAGAGCAGGAAGAGAGATAAAAACAAGTCCGGGACCCTGAGAAGGCTTGGCATTAAAATGAAATATAAAAGTAAAAATAATGATTCCTGCAGCCAAAGCTATCAAAGTATCGATTACTGCCACCATCAATGAAGATTTTACTATATTTTCATTTTTAGGCAATGAGACAGCGTAAGTCATAATTGTTCCCATACCCAAAGAGAGTGTAAAAAAAGCATGTCCAACAGCTTTTAAGATAGATGTACCTGTCAATTTTGACCAATCAGGATAAAATAAAAAAGCAAGTGAATCTTTAAAACCATCAAGAGTCATAGAGTAGAAAAACAGAGCTAATAAAATCAAAACCAACAGTGGCATTAAGATAACATTTACCTTCTCTATACCTCTTTTAACACCTCGCACAACTATCCACATTGTAAGGAAAAATGCCATATTGAAAAAAACAAACTGCTGAAACCACTCTACACCGACCATGCCACCAAAAAGAGTGCCTGCACTCTTCACTGTTGTTGGTAACGAGTAAAAAGATAAAAAGATATACTTAAAAATCCAACCTATTACTATCGTATAAAAAGAGAGTATCAAAACTCCGGTAAAAACCATGAAACCTGCATATTTCCAAAGATTTCCATGTCTTGGAGCCAACTCCTCAAAAGCACTCACGCTATCACCTCTTGAAATCCTACCCATAAGAACTTCAGCGATAAAAATAGACAACCCTATGAAAACTACTGTCAAAAGATATATGAGCACAAATGCACCACCACCGTTTTGACCTGCCATATATGGAAATTTCCATATATTTCCAAGCCCGACAGCACTACCTGCTGCAGCCATTATAAAACCTATCCTGCCAAATCTAGCTGTTTTCAAAACACCCCTCCCATAAAATTATTAACCCGAGATTTTATCGAATACAAACAAAATAGAACTTAAAGAAAACAATCTAAATTTATGGTATTATATTTCTATGAAAAATATACTCTTGTCTATAATTCTCATTATATTTGTAAATTGTGCACAAAAAGAACCTCAGGTTATCAGTTACAAGCAAGATATTACGCCTTATATCACAAATATAAAACCTCTACATGCAGAGCTAAGAAAATTCAATTCTCACTATTTTTCACCTTGGCAGAGTAGTTTCATGAGGAGTAGCAAGAAGAGTGCTTCTTGGGCAAACAGAGTCTTTTTAAAAAATAAAATCTTTTTTAGTGAAAATACTATGCCTTGGAATTCAAAAAACATATCATCCATCATAAAATCTACAAATTTTGATGATTACAATGCATCAAATCTATATGCCATAACCTCTAAAAATACACAAATTAGAAACCTTCCGACAAATAAACCTTTTTTTAGAGATTTCAAAAAAGCCGGCGAGGGATATCCATTTGATTATCTGCAAAACTCACGCATACATATAAACACTCCTCTGCTCATCTCTCACTATAACAGCGATGGTTCTTGGGCATTTATACAAAATCCCTTCTCTCTTGGCTGGATACCCACAAATGACATTGCAATCCTAAATACGAAACAAAAAGGCGAGTTCAAAGAAGCCCAAAAGATCATCATCATCAAAGACAAAGCCCCAATATACACAAAACATCAAAAATTTTTCACACATACAAACTTAGGGGCTATATTTCCTTATATAAAAGAAGATAAACAGTTCTACTACTCTTATGTTTTTATAAACAATTTTGAAAATAAAAGCAAGAAAATTAAACTTACCATACCAAAAAATTTAGCAAAGAAATTTCCATTGGCTTTTAACCCAAACAATATAAAAATCACCATAAACCAACTCTTAAACCAAAAATACGGCTGGGGAGGATACCTGGGAAACAGAGACTGTTCTGCTTTGACAAAAGATTTTTTTACTCTCTTTGGTATATGGCTACCAAGAAATTCAGCTGCTCAAAAAAATATGCTCAGGTACATATCTCTAAAAGGAAAAAGCAACAAAGAAAAAGAGAAAACAATTTTAGAGCTTGGCATACCTTTTCAAACGCTCATATATCTCAAAGGACATATAATGCTCTATATTGGCAACAAAAAAGGTGATATCGTTGTGCTACATAATTTATGGGGAATCAAAACGAAAGAGGATGGAAAAGAGGGCAGATATATCATTGGAAGAGCCATCATATCTGACCTGTATTTAGGAAAAAACCTGGACAATATAGAGATAAAATCTCTGATAATCTCAAAAATTGAGGGCATCACAATACCAACCAATAAGTAACACGCTACAAAACTTTTCTATTAATCTACAATTAATTAAGCTATTATTAATTTAACCACTCATATAATAGACTTGTTGCGATATAGGAATATGTCATACTAAAGGATAAATCATGTGGGTTATGAGATTTATGTTGGCAATTTGCCTTGGTATTTTTTCTTCATACGCTTTAGACTTAACGCACAAGAGTGGCACTGGTGGCATAAGTCTAAATAAAAACAGTTTTCATCTAAATAAAAATATAAAATTCAGAACTAACAAACTGCCGGATTTAGCAATAAGATCGGTAAGCATCAAACCAAATATCAAGCCTAAAAGCAAGATAGGTAAAAACAGAGAAATATCTCTAAACATCACAAATATTGGAAAAGCTAAAGCCCCAAAATCGATACTAAAACTCACATGTAGAGCAAGACAGGGTACTTGTCCTAAAATCTTAAATAGTTACATAATGCTAAATCCGATAAAATGTGGCAGGACTCTTAAGATATACTGGGGCAAAAACTCAAAAGAGAGATGGAGCGAGGGACTGTTTTACATAACTGCAAGCGTAAAACTAAAACCAACCCATACTTTCACAAATAATCAAAACCAAACGAAAGAGTCAAATACACGCAACAACAAAAAGCAGTTTACTATAAAAGTTAAATCAAACGAATATATAGATTTTGCGATAGGAGACATAAAACTTTCTAAAAAAATTTGTGCAAATAAAAGATTAAACCAAAACCCAAAAATAAAAGTAAAAATAGCAAATTTAGGAAATCACGATGCTCCAAAAAGCACCATGTGTGTCAAATGCACAAAAGTTGGCTCAACAACGAGTTTTACAACGGCAGATTTCTCTTCCTCTTGCCCTGCTTATCTAATCGGCTATGCAAAAATACCACCTATAAAATCAGGAAAAACCTTCATACTAAAATGGCCTCAAAACTCTGCTAAAAAATGGAAAGCAGGAAGATACAAGCTACTCTTCAATGCAAACTGTACAGCTAGAGACGGTATCAAGGAGCATGATACCTATGATAACAACAATAAAAAACTATTTAAATTTGAAGTAAAAAACTGTAAATCAAAATTACTACCGATAAAACCTGTACATGTGACAACTAGACCAATTGTCTCAACTTCTAACAAAGAGCAAATCATTTTCAGTTCAATCTTTCCAAGTCATTGGAAACAAGGCAAAAAATACAATATTATTATAAAAGGTAAAAAATTAAATAAAAAATTAGATTTTAGATTTTCAAAAGATATTTCCATTTTATCCCAAATTTTTTTAAACAAAAAAGAGATAAAACTCAAAATAAAAGTATCAACAAAAGCCAAAACCGGAAAAACATACCTGCTATATAATATAAAAAACAGTATAGTAGGTAAATTTATCAAAACTAAATTATATGGCTGGATTGAAAAAAGCGTCACTTTTAAAAAAGTTATGCCAAAATTTAAAATCAAGCCAATCACACCGGATATTAAATTTCCTATGGGCAAAATTCTGCTCGAAAAACCGGAATTTGGCTCATTTGGATGCGGTGGAGATGTATATCAAGATAAAGGAATACCAAAGCTCAATGACAAGACAGTTTTTACATTTAGAGAAGAAAATCCGGGTCTTGCCGAAAACTTTCAATTGCAGGTTATAAACAGAAACGGTGATATACTTTTAGCTAAAAATCTAGGAAAAACAAAAGCTTTTCATGCAGATTCAAACTTTGTATATAAAATTTTAGAGTTAATGCAAAGACCGACTCACAGTTTTGCGATAAAAGGCAATGATAAAATTGCAAACTTCAAAAAATTGCAAAAAACTTCAAGTGCAAAAATCGAAAAAATAACAAAAACCAAAATGATAAATCCTGCCAATAATCCTCATTCAAACAAAAACATCAACAGTGGCGTGGGTTATCCAGCTAATGGCGTCGATATCAATATGGCAAATAACTTTAATGTTTCTCCCCGTGATCAATACATGAACACTCACCGAAACGAAATCAAACTGTTTTGGAAAGTTATAGGCACAAGAGCTTACAAGAAAAACGGGACTGCCAAAAAAGAACAAAAGCAAAGTATAGAAAAAACACCAAAGATGGAATTGGTCACCTTTGTGGTTGAACAATCAGATAGTTGGCCTCTATCTATCAATGACTTCACAACAGGTTTAACTTGCAAGGCAGACCATAAAACATCAAATATAAATATCCAAAACTTAGATCTAGGAAAAGGCAAGGAACCTGGAGTCACGGCAACTGTGAATTATACAGGAGATCATATAGAACTCTCCGGTTCGTTTGATTTGAAAAAATCGCCTTGGGCATACAGAGAGTACAATTCAAATGCAGTCTGGATAGGACCTCGCAACATCTTTATCAGCTGGGGTGACGGTGTAGTAGAGCCGTTAAATCTAAAAAAAGCTGATAAAGAGTATGAAATCAACTCTATGACTCACCGTTACTTGAGTCAGGGTGCTAGAAAAATCCGTGTTTTTATGCTTCCCGAAGATGATATTCAGCACAACAATCCATCTCAAATAGTTGCAGCATATAACTACTATGCAGGTACAAAAAGTGCATCACTTAACACAAATTTTAAGACAATTGGCACATCCCAAAATGATCCATACTATCAAACGCTTCAACTAGGCGGTAATCTTCCGACTCCAAATATGGATATGGTTAAAATATCAAAACATGCTTATATGCTCTATTGCCATAAGATAGTTATAGATCCGCGAGCTGATCTGGTAGCATCTGGACCACTTCATCTTGAGAGTATCGCAATAGCAGAGACAAATGGAGGAGAGAGCAGTTCCAAAACAACAGAGTCCGGCTCAAATAAGCTCATAAGTAGCGTAAAAAACGGCTATAAATTAAGTAATAAATCAACAAAAAAATCAACAAGCACCAGCAACATAAAAAATATAAGCAAAAATAGGGTGAAATATAAAGAGACTGCCGAATTTACAAACTGTGACTCTCTTCAGGCAAATGCAAAACTAAGGTACTATGGAAAAGGAAATGTACAATTCAAATGGACTCTTTATGGCTCGGATGATAGTAAACTTTTACTTGGAACATACTCTAAACCCCTCGGACCATCCAAACAGAGAAAAAATCTGACACAAGATAATTTCAACACTCCTTCGTCTGATTCATTTAGTTATTTTCCTGTAGATTCAAAAGTTTTAGAGTTGGATAAATTCAAAATCAATAAAAAATACAGACTATATGTAGATGCTACGGTTGACCCATTTACTGCCTCAACTCTCTCGCAAAAAGAGATGCTAAATGAGATAGCAGATGCCATACCGCATGTTCAAAAAATTGCTTCAAATACTATAACACCACAAATGCTCAGAGTTGCTTTCAATTCAAATACTATCAATAATCCATATCTTACACAGATACAAAAAAGCGGTGCAAAGTTTGGAGTTCTCTCACCTTCAAAACATTTGGCAAAAGGTATGCCTATGGTTGCAAATGTAAATCAAGCTATATCACATGCAACAGGTATCACACCATCATATAAAAATGTTCCAAAGAAAAAACCATACTATGTCAAATCAAGCTCTTATGATTTTAAAGTCACACCTCACGCACAAGGAAAGCCTTGCAAATTTGTTATCACAACAAAATCAGGAGATAAATTTACAGTAAAAAATATATCAAAAAGTGTCACAGAGGTAAGCAAAGGAGTATATAGCGGAACAGGAGATATAGATATAAGCCTAAATGCCGGCGATAAAAGCGAGATTCTTCTGCCTGTTAACATAGACCATTGGAAAGTTGATGGTATGGATGTGATAAAAGGAGTTCTAGATACGGATTTCTCTCATCAAATTACAGAAAACGGGATGAAGATATCACTCAAAAAACTACATTGCCAGGCAAACAAAAGTGATATGGAGCTGAAATTAGATATGTCCGCCCAAGAAAACACACTAAGAATTCCGGGCTCTTCAAAAGCACTTGAGTGGAAAGATATCACATCAAAACTGAGTGATGAGGGTGATTGGCTCTATAAAGATACAAAGCAGAGAGAATTTTCTATAGGATGGAGTGGATTTAGGATAAAATCCAACAGTATGCTTTTGGATTTGGATACAAAAAATGGAAAAGGCGTTGGTTCACAATGTAGCGAACAAGGAAAAAACGGTGTGAAATGGACAGGCATACATCTAGGCAATGCCACTCTCACACCAAATACATTTGACCTTGTGCAAAATGGATATACCAAACAAATCTCAGACTGGGGCATAGCTCAAACCGGTAGCAAAACAGGACTTTGCGGAAAAACAACGCTTGGGCATTTTTCAACAAATTTTAAAAAAGGCAAAATTTCATTTGACAAAATAGATATAGATACAAAAGGCGGAAACTTTAAAGCAATATATAAAAATATGGATGTAAAAGTTCCTTGGCTAGACACTCACTTAAAAGGAGATGCCCAACTTATAGACGGTCAGCCGGGAGTTGAGGCTTCAGCAAATTTCAAAGGGTTAAAATCTCCGGCTATCAGCAAATCATATAAAACCCTCAAATTTACAGCTGATAATCTGATATTTGGAAGTTTTGAAGGAGTGGGATGGGGAGTTTGGAGCGATACTGCCTTTACTTTCTCTACCAAAAGCTCACTCGTAACGGACAAGGCAGTGTTAAACGGCTTGATTTTTGGCATGGATGGAAGAGCTCATCTCCTTAAAGATAAAACAAGCACTACGATTCCGCTTGGAGGAAAAGCATCTTTTGGCAAAACGACAGTTGATTTGATTGCAGCGGATTTAAAACTTCATCCCAAAAACGGCAAAAGTCTCATTGACTTTACAATCAAAACAAATTTTTCAATATCAAAAGTTTTACCAACAGTTTCCGTTCCGGTATGTTACAAACTAAATATCGTTGGAGACACTTACTCTGCACTTGGTCCACAAGTTCCAAAATTTGATGTTCCCGTAGCATTTCCTGCGGGTAATCCAAATGCTGAGGCAAAAGTCACATGTGATTATAAAAAAGATGCCGGTCAAAGCAAAACTGCATCAATTTCGCAAAATAACTTTGAGCACTTGGCAGATGCCATATCCAACTTTTCACTTGCAACTCCGGCTTATGCAAGCACCGGTGAAGGAAGCACTAAAAATGATCAATACAAAGGAAGCGTAGATTTAGCCATGTATGGAGGACCTCCCATCAAAGCAGAATTTAGACTTGGATACGAGGGTGGAGCTGATTATTGGCTGATAAGAGCAACTGTAGGTTTAGGACAAAGTGGTGTGCCTTTTATCCCTCCTCTTATGAATCTTTACAAGATAAGGGGTGGCTTAGGACATAATTTTCCAGTAGATGCTTTTAAACATGCCGGCACTATAAATAGTGTATATCCTGATATCGATGGCTCATATATGTTTATGGCAGGAATCAGAATAGGAAGCTCGGATAAATTTACTGTCACCACAGATGGGGATTTGACTATCAAGATAGGAGAAGCTGCAAGGATGGACTTTAGAGCTTGGCTTTTAAGTACAAATCATTCAGGAGATGGAAACTTCCAAGGCTACATACAATATGGTGGAGGAAATTTTGACGGAGCACTTGAGGGTAAATTGGATTATCTTGGAGGTATGGTTAAATTTGTCATACCACACGATGCCATGACCATGCACTTTGGACACGGAGATTGGCACATATATGCAGGCAAAAAAGAGGGTCCCAGGATACATGTATTTATCGTTATACTAGATACAAATGGTTATTTTATGCTTGATCCTCATGCTCTAGCTGTCGGCGGAGGTATGTCTTTTTATCTAAATGCGGGCATAGGTCATATATCGGGCAATCTTGATATGGGGCTTGAGATAAGAGTTCCACCACACATCATGGGATATGCAGAGGGTGCATTTGAAGCCAAGATATGCTGTTGTGAAGTATGCGTAGGTCCTTCGATATCAGCAGGGGTAAAAGCCGAAGCTCTACCTTTAAAAGTTTCTGCTCATGCATGTGTTGATTTACCATGGCCACTTGGTGGTGTATGTGGCTCATTTAGTCTATAAAAGGAAGTGAAAATGAAAAAGATACTGTTTATTTTAAGTGTTGGGCTTTTATTGGGTACACAACTTTTAGGTAAAGTAAATTTAAGCAAACCTTATATCTGGTCATATAGTGACGGCAAAGGATATATCAAGTTATTTTGGCTTCCGAACAAAACCTGGTCAAGAGGCGGATGGAGACTAGAGAAAATACAAAATGGGAAAACAACACTTCTAGCCGATAATATTTTCCCTGCAAAAGACAAAAATGCCTTGTCTAAACTATCCACAAAAGACATAAAACAGATAGAAAAATTTGCTGTGCAGATTAAATCAGGGGCAATGAAAGGAAATCGAGCAAATTTGGCCAAATTTGTCTTTGGTTCATATGCAGCAACCAATAGAAACTACGGAAAAGCTTTGGGTTTAAGATATGATGATAACTCTAAAACAAAAGGCAGTAGGATTTATAAACTAAGCACCTTAGATAAAAACGGTAAAATCATAGCTTGGAGCAAAAGTAAAACTGTAAACCCCTATAAAAAATCACCCCTTCCTCCTAGCGTGACAAATGTAAAAGCAACTGTAGTATTGGATGGCGTTTCACTTCTTTGGAAAAAACCAAAACTTGACAAAAAAAATCCTGTAGTCGGATATAGTATAGAGAGAATAGACCCCGATGGCTCCCTTGAGAGTTTAAAAGACAAAACTCTTGTCGTAGCAGATAATGTATTTAAAAACAAAGTAGCAATCATAACTGATATAAACGCCCCTTTGGAAAAAAATGTGATATATAAAGTTTTTAGTGTAGGATTTTTTGCCAACAGGGGAAAACCTAAGAGCATCAAAGTTTTTGTTGAAGATTTAAGTGCATTGATGCCTCCTGATAAAATTACAATAAAAGGTGAAAAAGAGAGTGTAAAGCTTGAGTGGAGTGAAAATCAAAGTCCTTATTGTGCCGGATATCTTCTTGAGAGATCATATCTAAGCAAAGGTCCTTATATTGCTGTAACACCAAAAGGACTAAAGCAAAGCAAAACAAAATATACCGATAAAAATCTAAAAGGCGGAACTGCGTACTACTATAGGCTAAGAGCTATAAATGTCAGAGGAAAAGTCGGCTCACCTTCACATGCAAGGATGGCAGTGCCTACTTCCAAGAGCAAACCGCCTGTTATAACAGATCTAAAAGCCGATGTGGGAGTAAGTGAGATAAAACTAAAATGGAAAAAACCAAAAATAGATGTAGCAGGCTATCTTGTTTTTCGTCGCCCAAAGGGAACCAAAAAATGGTCTCAACTAAATAATTATGTTGTTCCGGATGAATTTTATGAGGACTCATACAGTGCATCAACTTATGGATCATTTGATTATCGTATAGTCACAATCGGAAACGATACGAAACAGAGCAAGCCAAGCAAACCTATACATGTAGAGCTAAAAGATTCTATATCTCCAAACCCTCCATATATCACAAATATTGATCCAAATAACGGGCAGGTTAAGATAAGCTTCAAAGCTGCTCCTCCATATGGGGATATTAACTATTTTCTACTCATCAGAAGTGTATCGCCCGATGATGCAGGCCTTGTCATAGGAGATAAGATACCCGCATCCAAACACCAAATAGTAGATAAATTTGTAAAATATGGACAAAGATACTGGTATAGGTTGGTGGCAGTTGATAAGAGTGGAAATAGAAGTAGCTTTAGTCAATCACGCACAGTTGTAGCCCAAAATCCATCAATCCCAACACCCCTAAAACCAATCTTGTCATACAAAAGCCAACCTGTGCCACATGTACTGATAAAGATAGCCTCTGTTCCAAAAAGGATGGTAGCCATAATAGAGAAAAAACAAAACAACAGATGGAGATATGTTGCAAATATCTCTGATACGGCCACTATAGCTGATTTGAAAATCAATAGCAATGCAAAATTATTATACAGGGTTATTTACAGAGCAGAAAATGGTGTCCAGGGAGCTGCATCCAAAAGTAGCACAATAGAGATAAAATAAAAATATCCCTGTGTTAAAATACAAGGATATTTTGAATCAATTTACCAGAAAGTCTCTTGTCTCGCTGTTTCCTATTTGATTTGAAAGAGAGTTGTATCCGGTCACTTTCCAACTATATATTCCACTCATGTTGAAAATCTTTTTCATTATATAACCCGGTACTGTATATGCAGGAGATTTACTTAGAGCAGAAAACATTGGTTTATCTCCGCCTTTTTTATAAAATTCTATCAAATATGTATCTGTTTTAAGTATCGGCTTCCAGGTAAACTCCCACACATCTCCATTTAATATATCACCATTTTTTGGAGATATTAAATTTATGGTTGAAGAAACGATGGAGGGCTGTTCTTTTACAAAGTATATGGCCTGAGGCAATGATATGCTTGGTTCCGGAGAAGTTACCACAAAACGGACTCTATGAGTTCCTGTTTCATAAGTCGGTAATCCCGGCACTTTTGGGACTTTTAGCGTGATACTTTTTCCAAAATTTATCTGCTTGTAAACTCCGGACAAGATTCTACCATCAACTTCCCAATAACCTTTCAACAAGCCTTTTCCATAAATTTTCAAATCAACGCTAAGTGGAAGATTTTGATTTTTATCCACAGTTATATCCGCCCTTTTATTTATAAAGTACAACTGTATTCTACTCACATGCAGAGCAACAGAACTTGCACCTGTCATCTTTATATTTATACTAATCGGAGCATTATTTGTGTTACAAGATGGCCCGGTAAAAGAGAAACTCCTGTTATAGAGAAAAGCACTTAAACCTAATTGTTGTGCTTTTTTCATCACGCTGTATGGAACTCTTACGGATTCATTTACACCTCCAACATGTGGTCCGGGTCCACTCAAAGTTGCTATTAGACTCTTAGCTACGGTACCCAGTGTTACCCCACTAACAGTTTGAAATTCACCTTGCACAGAAGTGGCCTTATCGCACACATCTATTGTTGTGTCATCACTTAGATGATATCTCTCAAAAAAAGAGTATGGTGTGTTTCTAACAACCTTTACAGATGGCTTTGATGCTGTTGCAGAAGCTACCAACAACGCTGGAAATAGTGCTATTATAAAAATCGATATTAATTTGATTGTTTTCATTTCATTCTCCTTTTAAAATGAGTAATTAAGAGGTATAGATACAAAAAGACTCACGCTATAACTCTCACCTGTTGTATTTTCTGTCGAGGTTGTACTATCGGCATTTCCATTGTTATAAACTCCCTTTATACCCACTATCGGATGATCCATCCATCTCTTTGGTGCAACAAAATTATATGCTATCTGTCCGTTTATACTCAAAGTATATGTATCGTCACCAACATCTGGTCTGTTCTTTTCGTAACTCGATGAAAAATCATATCCCACCCTTTCACTAAAAAAAGTTCCTCCCAATCCCAAAGAAACAGTAAAAGTATCCGTATCCACATCTTGCTTGCTGGTTGAGCGATTAAATGTAAAACTTGCTTCCAAATGGAATGTTTCTATAGAGTATGCGGGAGTAAACGATACCGTCTTACTTGTTGTATCAGCATCGGCCGTACTTTTGTCATTTGTCTTGGTGTACTCCACGCTAAGTCCATAATTCCAATTGTTTACATTGTAGCCTATTTGTGTATTTATCGTATCTGTAAGCGTTTCGACTATATCACTGCTACTTGGCTCATGTTCGCTTTTTTGCACAGAGTGATTCCATCCGGCACTCATAGGAATATTTTCAAATTTTAAATAGGTATAATTCAATGATTCCTCAGTAGTGTAAACTCTGGCATATGTACTGTCATTTTTAACATTATCATTATATCTTGAAAAACCAAAAGTTAAAGCATGTATGTCATTGAAATTTGCATCCAGTTCACCAGAAAAGCCACTCTTGTCTTTTTCAAGTCCATCTGCAGCAATACTGTTGTATTTTGGCCCCAAATACTCATACATCAAATTATACGAATACTTTTCGTTTAGCGAACCGTCAAATTTTACATTATAAGCCTTATCTCTTTCATACCCAAATCCATCACTGCTGTCTTGGTCAAATTTGGAAAAATCAATCTCACTTGTGAGATTTAGCTTCTCTTGAATAAGAGATGTATTAAATAAAAACCCTAAAACATCACCTTTTCTTGCTACACTGCTTGAATCTTCCGAAGATGTGCCAAATCCATCCCCAACTCTACCTCCTTTTGCATATATGACTTTCAACTTAGTATCTTCTAAAAATGTTCTCTGCAGAGACACTCCATATATGTGATCACTATCTCTCGCACTAAGTCCCATGCCACCATGCCATCCATAATTTTGCACACCATCCATCAAAAAAGTATGCAATTCATATTTTTGGTATATCGCACTGAATGCAACGCCCCTACTTGCAAGTCCTTGCACGCTATAGTCAGACTCATCCGCTGTAACATCACCAAGTTTTAACCCAGCCTGCAAATTGTCACCATTAAAATCAACACTAAAAAGATAACTGGCTAAATTTATACCTTTTATTTCAGGAGGTTGTACGGCCAAACTCTGGTCTAAAAATCTTAAATCTGTCTCAAATGAATAATTCCATCTCTTCTCACCAAGAGAAGTTTTCAACCCAATATCTGCTTGGGCTTTTGACCATATTACACCTGTAAGATTTTTTGATTTTTTTACTATATTTTCATAATTGGCAGATATACCTACATCGCTCTGTGCTCTTTCAAACATTTTCGATTGCCTGGTTATAAAAGTATAGTCTTTTTGAGCATCCTCACCTTGTTTTATATAAAAAATGCTAAGAGTATGTTCACCAGCAGGCAATATTAAAACAGATTTGTAGGCAAATCCATTTTTTGTATGCTTGATATTCGCAGTAATATCAGTATCATCCAGCATAACCATAGAGATCGAAGATACATCAATATCTTTGCATTGACAAATAATATCTGGCCTCTTTGTCACCACCGCATTTTCAATCGCAACCTGATCTCCTCCCAACACAATTTCGTCCTTTATTGTATCGGCTGACGCAACCGATAAAGTGCCCATCAATAAAGAGAAGAGAATCAATAACACAATTTTTCGACAAATACTTTGCATTTTTTCTCCTTTTTTATCAATTTTAACACTTTTACCAATAATATTAACTTAAAATTAATTATATAATTATCTTTTTGTTAATAATACATTATAATAAGGAATTGTGAAGAAATTGTAAAATAAATTTTAGCTACATAAAATATCTCTAAAAAACAGATATAGACACCCGACCTCCGGCTTATAAGGACGAATGATACCCTCGCAGAGCCCTTGATAACAAAGGTGCAGCTCTGGAGGCACACTTTCTTAAATTTAGCTTATTTTTACTGTTTGTATTTTTTCACATTGCCCAATACCAGTAAATCTTGACTTTAAAGATTATTTGGTTATAATACATAGAATAATATATAGTTAAATATGGAGAATAATATGGTAACTTATGCAAAAGACGAGATGGTAGGCATCACAGAACTTGGTAAATCATTAGGGAGCTACTTGGATAAAGTTACTTCAAATGTGTTTAATAAAATAGCAATCATAAGAAGAAATAAGCCTGAAGCTGTAATAGTTGGTATAGAAGAGTATGAATTGCTTCAAAGGGCCTATGATACTTTGGAGCAAAAAGAGATAGAAGAAATCTTAGCAAATAGAACCAAAGAAGATAAAACCATTTCCCATTCAAAAATTATAAGTGTTGATATTTAAAATGAAAAAAGATATTAAGCTTACATATCTTAAGAAGGCTACTAAGTTTTTAGCAAAAAATCAAAATATTTTCACTGAAGAACAGTGCGATAAATTGGTTATCAAATTTATAAAAAAGAAAATATATAATATTGATACCAATATTGATTATAAGCAGATGCAAGGGAACATAAGTGATATTTATAGAATTAGAAAAGCCAATATTCGGATTATGCTAAAGTTGATAAACGATGAAATCATAATCGAAGCTATCATTCAAGATATCGGATATCGTGGTGGTATTTATAAATAATTGCTTTATTACTCGCCAAAATTCATAAAGCATCATCTAACACTAAAAATTCCCATCTGGATGATGGAAATGAGCAAAAATAATTAAGCAAACTTCTCTCCATTTTTCTTGATTATAATGGACTTCACGTGTAGAGGGTGATTTGATTAATAGTAAACCTCTGACCCTCATTATCTTTTTTGTTACTGACCCCTATTGTCATTCCAATCGATGATGATGGGAATGAGCAAAGATAATTGAGTATCCTGTCCCCGGAACTTTCCAACAGGATGGACACTCGCAAGTACACCATTAGCTATCACAGATTTATCTGTATTTAATAATGCAAAAATCATTTGGATATATTCTAATGCTACAAGTTCATGGAGTGCATACAGTCCAAATAGTGTAATGCAAACAGCCATAAGTAATGCAAAAGGTATAAATACTATTACAACTATCCCAGCTGGTAGTGATATTTGGGTGAATAAATAATTTATACTACAAATAATTAAGTATCCTGTCCCCGGAATTCTGGTAATTATAATTGACAAAGTTATCACATCTTTTTTTTATTTTTAAATCTTAATAAAAATAGATATCCAAAAAAAAGATACACAAAAAAGAAAAGAAAAAAAATCACAAGTCCATCAGATAAAATTGACAAAAAATTATAGCAGTTAAATTTTATTGGATAGAGTAAAAATAATATCAGAAAGAAGAAAAGTTCATCTCAAATAACACTCTTAATTTATACAATAATTGACCCTCAAAGCCATATAAATTATATTTTAGTATAATTTACTAAACAAAGCAAAAAATCAATAATTAGGGTTATTTAGAAAAGTTCCAATTTTAAGATTTTATGTAAATTTATTATGCCATGACTAATTAAAGTATTTTTTTAGTTTATCACCTGTATATTTTATATGCCCATCAATATTTATTGTGTATTTATTTAATCTTTAGGGTAGTCAACTTCAATTTGTTTTGTATATGGGTATTGTTCTATTAATTTTTCTTCTAAACTTTTATAATATTTATCATTTTTATATATATGTCTAATAGTTATAATGCTTTGATAAAACTTATTTGACATAGTAATATCTATTTCTTCCTTAAGTTTGAAAATTAACTTTTTATATTTTTTCTCAAAAAATAGTAGATTTTCTCTATTAAGTATTTTTTTATGATTTAGCTTCAATAAATCTCTATGTTGAATATCTCTTATAATATTTTTTATAGAGATGATATCAAAATTTTTATAGGCAACTTCTAAGTTCTTGGTTGCTTTTTTTACTTGCTTTTGCTTCCCATATATTTTATAATGATATTGGCAATAATTATTTCCTAAATGAAATGAAGTTTCAAGTTCTATAATGTCTTCTATAGAGTGATGACGACTTTTCATTATTAACTCTTGATATTCTTGGTTAAATATTTTTTTCTTTAAAATATCTATATTTATACTGTTATTTTCTTCATTTTCTAAACATTCATACTCATGCATTTTAATCTCAAATTCTATATTTTCTATTTTTTGTTCTAACTTGTCTTTTTTAATTTTTAATTCATAGGTAAGATTTGGTTCATTGTCTTCTATGGGATCATCATTATCATAATTTTCTGATAATTCTTCCACTTCATTTATGATACCTATAACTTCTTCTTTTTCGGAGTTTGTATCTTCTAAAGACTGATATAATTCTTGTAATTCAACCTCTGAATATTGTGTATCATCCTCTGGCAAAAATTCTTCAGTATTTAATATTTTTTCTATCTTTTTACCAAGCAAAATTTTATAAGGAATATTAAAATTTAAAATTGTAGAAAAGCAATCATTTTTTATTCTAATAAGCTCATATAATTCATATCTATCATTTTCCATTGTACCAAAAACATCTTTTACATTCTCAAACAGTTTTAGTTCTTTTTTTATTTTTTTTATATATTTATTTATATCTTTACACAATTTTTCTTCACAATTAAAAATATCATCACATATATTGAAATCCTTGATTCCTTTAAAACCTAATTCTTGAAGTTTGTTTATTTGAAAATCTATTGCATCATTATCTAAAAGCGATATTGCAAGCTTTAGAGACTTTAGCCTTTGTAATATATTAATTGCTTTATCTTTGTCATATATTGAGTATATTGCCATAAATATCCTCAATATCATTTTTTAAAATCTTGCTCACAAGATTATATACTTTTTTTTGTTCATATATATTGTCTGATTTATCTAGCAAAACATCTCCATTAAAAAAACCTACATATTGCTTAGCAGCGGATGAACAATCGTAATATCCATCATTTGTATATGCAACCCACTCTCGATATTTAATATTACTTGGTTTTCTACTTGAATAAAAAGAATTAATTAAATAGTTATATCCATCTTGTTTGTTATATTGCAATTTATTATCTTTAAAAAACACTAAATTTATTTTTTCTTTTCCTGTAATCCCATCTAATATTTTTATAATATCTTTAAAAGATACAACTATATCTTTTCCATCGTTTGTAGCTGAAATGCTAAGAATATCATTTTCTTCATCTTCTTTTTCAATTATAAAAGGTTCTACATTTTTATAATTGAAAATATCAATCTTGTCTATATAATTTTTGTATGCACAATATATATATTTCTCATCAGGTGTTATTGCTATAGCCTCTATCCATCTATCCTTGGGAGCAGTATAATAAATATGAAGGCTACTGTTTTTTATGTTTAAGTAATATAGATATCTTCCTTGTGTATAGAAAATATTTTTATCAGATGTTATAAGTATTGCGGTTACCATTTTATCATAACCCATATCTGAGCTACTACTATCTTCTGTAAATCTATCAAAAGTTTTTATTATTTTGTATATTTTTTCATTTTTTACTTCTACTAATCCAAAAAATGTATCAGTTGGAGCACCAATTATGGACAATCCATTCAAACCTTTTGCAGATATTGCATATATCCCATCTGAAATTTTTGCAAAGCAAGTAACCCAACAGTCTATATTTTCATCTATAACAATTTTTTCACCTAAAAATATTCCATCTGAAATTTTTTTGTTTTCTTGAAATTCTCCACTATTTAGATTCCATATCTCATCTTGGGTAGTTATTGTTTTATAATCAGAAGACAATATGACAATTTTATAAATTCTGTTTGCTGAAGCTATTTGTAATTTATATTCATGTGCATCACTTTCTAATATTTTATTTTTCAGATTCATTAAATCTTTTGCTTCATTTAAAGCTGCTTGCATATTTAAGTTTCTCCATAATTAAAGATTTTTATTGTGTCTGAATATATTATATTAAGTGAACAAAAGTTCATTTTTTAGCAAAACTCTTTGACCTTATAAAATTTTCATTACAATTATATCATTTTCTATTTTATTTATATAAAAAGTATTTTTTATAAGCCATTTTTAAATACAAATTTCACAAGATAAATCTTTTTTCTTGCTCTTTTTGCTTTTTTCATAATCTCTTATCTTTTGTCTAATATCAACATTAAACACTCTTTCAAACTTTTTATATCTCAGTTTCATATTAAACAGTAAATCATTCTTTTTTGAAAGCGCTTCTATCTCTTTATCTTTTTTAAACATATTTATATTGTGAGTTCCAATGATACCTTGAATATCTTTTTTCATTTGGTTCTCATATTTGATTTTTAGGTTATTTTCTAGTTCTTTAAACTCTGTTTCTTTTTCCTTGTCCTTTTGCTTGATAACAGATTTTAGATTCATAATCTCTTTTGTTTTAGCAAGTAGTAAATCTTTTAATTTATCTATCTTTTCATTTAGTTTTTTGACATATTTACTAAAATACTGACTAACCTTTAACATATTGCTAAAAATCTCAATTCTTGCATTATCATTGCTACTATCATATGCAAGATTGGTTTTGATTTTTAAACTATCACTTAATATATTTTCAGATACTTCAAACTCTAAATTCATATATTCATTTTTTGTATCTAGCTCTAAAAACTTTTCTTCTATGATTTGATTTGCTAACTTTTGATGTTTTTCATCAATTGTAAGTAGATCACTTTTTTTGATTTCTAGCCTCTTATTCAGTTCATCAATGCTTTTATACTCATTTAGTGCTATTTGCTGTTCTACACCCATTTTTGATAGGTTATCATTGAAAAAATCATAAAAATCTTGCTGAAATAAGTTCATAATTGTTTTATGATTCTCTTTGTCATTAAAATCTAAATCTAAGTTGTGCTCTTTGGAGATTTTATCAAAGATATTTCTTTTTATATCAAAGTCATTTTTGTTTGAATTAAAGCCTGAAAGAAACATATGAACATGACCTTTTATCTCTTTGCTATTGCCTTCATCATTATGAATGGTGCTAAAAAACATTTCATATTCTTTGAAGTATTTTTGTTTGAAATTGTCTATCACAATTTGCCACTGCTCATTGCTAAGATTTAGTCTTTGATTTTCTGGTATTTTAAATAAAACCTCTTTTAGCAATACTTGATTATTATATTTTTTATGTTGCTTTTGCTCTTCATATTTGGTTTTTAAATCAATATATCTTTGTAATGTTTTTAGGGTTCTTTTATCTTTGGCTTTTATAGTTTTTATTTTATGTTTATAGACAACATTTTTTAAAATCTCTTTTTCATCATTTGAGTTTTTAAGTTCAAGTTCTAGTATTTCAATAGGGATTTTTTTAGTGATGGCACTTTTTGCATTTGCAAAATCTTTAAAGAGTTTTTTCCTTTCATTGTCATCTATATCTATATTTTCATAATCTTTTATATTTGAGTTTATTTTGTGTTTTTTTTGACTGAAAATTGACCCACTTTTTTGAAAACTTTTGACCCACCTGTGTAGTAAATAAACTATACTTTTGTTGTAAAAAACAATAGAAGGATACAGGAGTGTTAAAAATGGAAGATTAGGTAAGTATTAGCATGTCACTTGACAGGAAATATCAAAGCTAAAAATCCAAAGCTAGGAACAAGAAAAATAGCAGAGCTTTTAGGTATAAGTAGAAATACAGTTAAAAAAGCTCTCAAGAGTGATAAAGTACCAGTATATAAAAGTATGTCCACTAAAACAAAACTGTTTATCAGATAAAACACCTAATAAACAAGTATACAGGTGGGAGCATGAAAACATTATAGACAACTACAATAAAAAGATGGCAACACCACAAGCAAAAAAAATAGTAAAATTAAGAAGTTCTATTGTAAAACATCCATTTGGAACTATAAAAAGAACACTAGTCTGGGATCACTTTTTAGTTAGAACAAAAAAGAAAGTCTTGGGAGAAAATGCACTTATCATGTTTACTTAAAATTTCAGAAGACTACTTGGGGGTGTAATAAATTCTGTGTCAACACCTAATCTCTCCTAAAATTATGTCATAATCCTAAAGCATCTTTGAGCCTTTCTTTAAAATGAATATTAAGCTGAGGGGACTGTAAAAGTAGATGCTGTCTTGATTTTTAGGGGCATTATATTAGTTCTAAAATATTGTCCATATTTTTAATTCCTTTATTGAATGTTATAAAAGTACATAACGGTCGCGCTGAGCACCATTAAGTTTAATTTAAGAAAATACCGTTAGGTTTTTCCTGGATTAAACTTAATGTGTGGCTCTTGGCATTTGATGGGCGAAGCGAAGCGGAGACCAGCAAAGGACAGGTGGCAAGTTGAGAAATATTTGAGCCGACAGGGTCAAATATTTCTCTCCAATGATTTGTTATATATTTCTGTCTTTCCAATAGTTAGGTTTTCTTTTAAGTTGCATAACTGCAAGTATGATAA
Source organism: Sulfurospirillum sp. (assembly GCA_045047115.1). GTDB lineage: Bacteria > Campylobacterota > Campylobacteria > Campylobacterales > Sulfurospirillaceae > JAADIZ01. The sequence continues at coordinate 1,000 of JASFYR010000009.1, read as the reverse complement.
TTTCGTTATCCTTTTGATAGTAGATAATTCCAAAGGGAAAACGATTTATTAAGCATCTTCTTATTTCATTATCAAACTTTTGCCAAGCAGTAGGAAATTTTAAAATTCTCTGGATAGTTCTGTAAACTTCATTTGCAAATTCCAACCCCAAGCCAGTTTTACATTCTTCATAATAATCTATAGTAGCATTAAATTCCTTTTCTGCTTCAGGATGAAATAGATAGTTCATCTATTATAAAATCTTTGTGATATTTTTTGAAAAACTTCATCTCCATCCACAAGAGATATTTTTCCTTTTTCAATATCGTTTTTCCTTTTTTTAACTTCTTTTATCCATAATGCATCGATAGAACTATCCAACGGTGTAATACTTGTTAAAATTTTATCAACTATCTTAGTTTTTAAATCTATAGGCAATATATCTATCTCTTCAAAAAGCTTTTCTTGTTTTAAGGCTAACATGTGCATCCTTTTATCTATCTACATGATATTTTATCAAAATAATATGAAATTTCAAATATTTTTATAATTTTTCAATTTCTTTGATTGTTATATTTGATTCTACATTTCCAGTATTGATTGTACCTATTGGTTCAAACATCATAACTAAAACTTCATCTTCTGAAACTGGTTTATGCTCTACACCTCTTGGAATAATAAAAAATTCATTTTTATTTAATATTATATCTTTATCTTTTAATTTTATTGTCATAGAACCTTCTATAACAAAAAACATTTCATCTTCATCTTCATGATGATGCCATATAAATTCACCTTTTAATTTTGCTATTTTAACTGCTTGATTATTTAGCTCACCCAGCAATCTTGGCGACCAGTACTCATCAATTAAATCAAATTTTTCTAAAAGGTTTACTGCTTTCATTTTGTTTCTCCTTTGATATAACGGGTGCGCTGAGCACCATTCAGTTTAGTTTCAGGAAATCCCGTAGGGTTTTCTGGAAATAAACTTAATGTGTGGCTCCTGTTGTTTGTTGTTCGT
>JASFYR010000008.1:0-141277 GCA_045047115.1 Sulfurospirillum sp. | reverse complement strand
GAGTCTGAAATTGACAAAGGATTACACTCTGGAGTAAGTGAAAAATCACATGATGAGATTATAAGTGATATAAAAAGAAAATATGTATAATATAAAATACTCTAAACAAGCACAAATAGATTTGGAAGATGCTATATCGCATATAGCAAAAGAGAGTCAAACAAATGCTTTAAATTATTTAGCAAACTATGAAGATAAAATTGAACTTCTTAAATTGAATCCATTTATGGGTACAGAATGTAAAAATAAACTCATTAAAAGAGATTGTAGAGTACTGGTATATGAAAGTCATATTGTTATCTACAAAGTAAATAAAGTATTAAATGAAATATTTATAATAAGAATATATCACACTTCAGTTGATTATTCTAATAAATTCAATAAAGAGAAGATAGATGAACAAAAGTAGTAAAATATACATAGCAGGGCACAGAGGCTTAGTAGGTTCTGCAATAGTGAAAAATCTTAAATCAAAAGGTTATACAAATTTAGTTTATCGTACTCATAAAGAGTTAGACCTTATGAATCAAGAAGCAGTAGCAAACTTCTTTAAAGAGGAAAAACCAGAGTATGTCATACTTGCAGCCGCAAAAGTTGGTGGCATAGTAGCTAACAACACTTACAGAGCAGACTTTATATATGAGAACCTTCAAATCCAAAACAATGTAATCCATCAGTCATATCTAAATGGAGTTATAAAGTTACTATTTTTAGGAAGTACATGTATATATCCAAAAAATGCTCCACAACCAATGCGTGAAGATAGTCTGCTTACAAGTGAGCTAGAATACACAAACGAACCTTATGCTATAGCTAAAATTGCAGGTATAAAGATGTGCGAGTCTTACAATTTACAATATGGCACAAACTTTATATCGGTAATGCCTACAAATCTTTATGGTCCAAATGATAACTTTGACCTAGAGACTTCTCACGTACTTCCAGCACTTCTTAGAAAGATGCATGAAGCAAAATTAAATCATGAGCCTAAAGTAGAGATATGGGGAAGTGGTAAACCTAGACGTGAGTTTCTCTACTCAGAAGATATGGCTGATGCCTGTGTATTTTTACTAGAGAATCGTGATTTTAAAGATACATATGAAAGTACAGATGGAAGTAATGATAGCTGTACTCCAAATAGTGTGAAAACTAAAGAGATAAGAAACACCCATATAAATATAGGCACTGGAGTAGACATAAGCATACGAGAGTTAGCAGAGACTATCAAAAAGATAGTTGGATATGAGGGTGAACTCTACTTTAATGACACTAAACCAGATGGCACTATGGTAAAACTTACAGACCCAAGTAAACTACATGCTCTTGGATGGAGACATAAGGTTGAACTTGAAGAGGGGATAAAAATGATGTATGAGTGGTATCTTTCTAATGTTAAATTGTGAATGTTGAATTTTTAATGAGTAGAATTATTGATATTATATTCAATTTGGGATATAATATTGCATAAAAGATTTATTAGGAGAAATTATTTTGAAAACACAGACTACAATAAGAATAGAAGAAAGTAATTATTTTCAGGCAAAAGATATATTAAGTAAGATTGGATTAACATATTCTCAGGCTATAGGTGTATTTAACAGTATGATTGTATTAAATAAAGGATTGCCATTTGAAGTAAAAATACCTACAAAAGATACTCAAAAGGCTTTGGAAGAATTAGAATCAAAAAAAGGTAAAAGCTTTCAAAATGTAGATGAATTATTTGAAGAATTGGATAAATAATAGTGTATTCTGTTTTTAGAACTAACCGTTTTAAGAAAGATTACAAAAAGCTATCATCAGAAAATAAAGAATTATTAAAAATAGTAATTGTGAAGCTTGCAAATAAGATTAAACTTGATGAAAAATATAAAGACCATAAATTAAGTGGTGACTTTTTAGGTTGTAGAGAATGCCATATCAAACCTGATTTACTATTAATATATAAGATTAATAATAATATTTTGAAACTTGCATTGACTAGAGTTGGAAGTCATTCTGAGTTATTTAAAAATTAAACAGAGGGAAAAAATGACCAATATAATACTATGCGGTGGAAACGGTACAAGACTCTGGCCGATAAGTAGAACTTTGATGCCTAAACAGTTTGTAAAACTCTTTGATGACAAGTCACTTTTTCAACTAACAGTAGAGCGAAACTCTAAAGTGTGTGATAAAAACTTTATAGTTTCAAATAGTGAACAATACTTTTTGGCACTTGATCAGCTTGAAGAACTAAAACAGAAAAACAATAGATATTTGCTAGAGCCTGTAGGTAGAAATACCGCCCCGGCAATCGCTCTTGCATGTATGGCACTCGAGAGTGAAGAGATAGTTCTGGTTACTCCATCTGACCATCTAATCAAAAATGAGACAGAGTATGCAAAAGTTTTAAAAAGAGCAAAAGATCTGGCAGAGTTGGATAATCTTGTAACATTTGGTATAAAACCAAACTTTGCCGAAACTGGATTTGGGTATATTCAGGCAAAGCCTGAATATAATGATAAATGTTCAATTTTGAATGTTGAATTATTTAAAGAAAAACCAGACTTAGAAATAGCAGAACAATATTTAGAAGAAAATTCAAAATTAAACATTCAAAATTTACCATTAAAATACTATTGGAATAGCGGGATGTTCTGTTTTAAAGCAGAAGTGTTTTTAGATGAGCTTAAAAAGTACTCTCCTGAAATTTATGATGCAAGTAAGAAAGCATTTGAAAATAAAAAAATTGATAATTTAACATTAAGAATTCAACATTCTCATATGGAAGCGATTCCAGATGAGTCTATCGACTATGCTGTTATGGAACAATCAAACATAGTTAAAGTTGTACCATCAAACATTGACTGGTCTGATGTTGGAAGTTTTGATGCTCTTTATGAAGAGTTGCCAAAAGATGAAAATAACAATACTTTAAATGCTAAACACATAGCTATAGATAGTAAAAACAATCTAGTACATGGAATAGATAAGTATATAGCAACTATAGATGTAGATGATCTGATCATAGTAGATACTGGCGATGCTTTGCTTGTGAGTAAAAAAGGCAGTTCTCAAAAAGTAAAAGAGGTCGTAAAAGAGATAAAAAAAGTCTCTGACCTGCACAACATCCACTTAACAGGATACAGACCATGGGGAACATATACAATCCTTGAAGATACACCAGGATATAAGATAAAACGAATAGTTGTACAACCGGGGAAAAGACTCAGCTTGCAAAAACACTTTCACAGAAATGAGCACTGGATAGTCGTCAGTGGCACTGCAACAGTAACAGTAGGAGATACAACTAGACTAATAAGACCTAATGAATCAACCTACATAAAAATGGGAGAAGTCCATCGCTTAGAAAATGAAGGTAAAATACCAGTAATTCTAATAGAAGTTCAAGTCGGCGAGTATACCGGTGAAGATGATATTGTAAGAATAGAAGATGATTTTAAGAGAATTTAAAAGGAAAAGGGGGTCAGGTATTGGGAATAAACTTGTTGTTAATGATAGAGTTAAAACAATCTAAAAGATAGCAGGGTCAGAGATTTATATTTACTATTCTTTATTTCTACTATAATCCAAAAAAATCTAAAAAAAGTTGGAGTGTAATCCTAATTGTGTTATAATATACAAAAATTTAGGTTATGCTATGATTGAAAGATTATTAGAAAATTCTGTGCTTTATTTGAACTCGTTAAAAAGTATTCATAAAAGATATTTTTATGAAACTATAGAGCATAAAGATAAACTTATTGGTATTATTGGTGCAAGAGGTGTTGGTAAGACTACTTATATCCTGAATTATCTTAAAAGTTTAGATATTGCTCTTAACAAAAAATTATACATTAGTGCTGATAGTGTGGAGCTTGCCAATATCTCTTTGTTGGATATCGCAAAAGAGTTTTATAAAATTGGTGGAGAAGTTTTAGCTATTGATGAGATACATAAGTATAAAAATTTTGAAATAGAGCTAAAACAGATACACGATATGCTGGATTTAAAGGTTATCTTTTCTGGTTCGTCAGCAATAGAGTTAGAGCATTCTAAAGCAGACCTTAGCAGAAGAGCAGTAATTTATAGAGTGAGTGGGCTTAGCTTTAGGGAGTTTTTAGAATTTAAAACAGGTGTATCTTTTAAAAGCTACTCATTAAAAGAGATTTTAGAAAAACATACTGACATTGCATTTGAGATAACGCAAAAAATTAAGCCTTATGAGTATTGGAGCGAATACCTTGATTTTGGATATTACCCCTTTTATTTTGAAAATCCAGATAGATATAAGTTGAAGTTAAATGAAACTGTGAATACGGTTATAGAGGTGGATATACCTTCGATTTTTCAAATAAAATATGAGTATATTATAAATTTAAAAAAGTTGGTTACGCTTATTTGTAATTCCAACCCGTTTAAGCTAAATATAAAAGAGTTAAGTTCCAAAGTTGGTATAGACAGAGATACTTTATATCTTTACCTAGATTATTTGCATAAGGGTAAAATTTTTAATGTTATAAGGGCGAAAACAAAGGGTGATAATATTTTTTCTAAGCCTGATAAGATATTTTTAAATAATCCTAATTTAAATTTCAGCTATTGTCAAGATGCAAATATTGGAACTATTAGAGAGACAGTGTTTGCTGTACTTTTAAGTGTTGTGCATAATGTTAAAATTCCAAAAGATGGGGATTTTCTTATAGATGATACCTATTTATTCGAAATAGGAGGTAAGAATAAGGGCTTTAAGCAGATAAAAGATATTGAAAATAGCTTTGTTGTAGCAGATGATATCGAAGTAGGTTTTGGCAGCAAGATTCCTCTTTGGTTGTTTGGGTTCCTTTATTAAATAGCAGGGTCAGAGCTTCACTTTTTATAAAAAATATTCATCCTTATGGGACTACAAAACTTATGATAGAAGATATTTTAAGATATTTTAATCCAGTTGGTTCACATGAGAGTGGGCTTATAGGTGAAGATGATATTATTCGCATTGAGGATGATTTTAAAAGGGATTAAAAAGCGACAAATTGCTTTAGATAAGTAAATCTTTAACTATTAAGATGATATAATACTATTAAAAGTATTATTAAGGATACGATTATGACAATAACTGCAAATGAAGTCAAGACAAATGGAGTATCGGTATTTGATAACATATTAAATAAAGCTGATGAGTTAATCATAAATGTAAGAGGTAAAAATAAGTATGTGGTGCTTGATATAGAGCGATATCAAGCATTTAGAGAAGGTGAACTTGATATCGCACATATGAAAGCCATGAATGACATAAAGCAAGGTAACTATAAAATACAAACTGCATCTGAACATATAGAAGAATTGGTTAGTGAAATATAAAATTGTAAGAACTGATGAATACTTTAAAAAACTAAAAAAGTTTATCAAAAAACATCCTGAAGTATTGGATAGATACATTAAAGCTGTTGAAATACTAGAAAATGATCCATATCATCCATCTTTGAGACTTCATAAATTACAAGGAAAGTTAAATGTATATTATAGTGTTTCTATAACAATGAAGTATAGAGTAGTGATTGATTTTATAATACAAAATAATGAGATAATACCTATAGATATAGGTACGCATGACGAAGTTTATTGATAGAATTAGTTTTCTTAAAGAGGGTTGTGAAAAAGCCAGTCAAAAAAGTATACCGTATACTATACAAAAACGAAGAGCTGGAGATATTGCCGCATGTTATGCCAATGCTGCAAAAGCTAAAGAGGAACTTGGCTGGGAAGCTAAGTTTGGTATAGATAAGATGTGTGAAGATAGCTGGAATTGGCAGTTAAAAAATCCAGATGGGTATGGGAATTAAGAAGATGATTTTATACTCAGAAGCCGGCGTTACGGGGGAGTTTGACTTCAGTCAATAGAAAAATGTGTTATAATGACAATATATTGACAAAAAAAGGATTTACAATGCAGGCAGTATTATATTCTCAAGCTAGAAATAATCTAAGAAGTATCATAAACCAAGTATGTGAGAATTTTGAAGAGTTTATTATTACAACAAAAGAAAAACAGTCGGTTGTTTTGATATCACAAGAAGAATATAACTCTATGAAAGAAACAATCTACTTGCTCTCTTCTAAAAACAACAGGGATAGATTGACAGAAGCGGTTGAACAGATAGAAAATTCAAAATTTTTACAAAAAGAAATTGATGTATGATTTTAGGCTTTGCAGACTGAGGTTGGGAAGATTATAATTACTGGCAAGAGAATGATAAGAAGATTTTAAAAAGAGTTAATCTTTTGATAAAGGATATTAAAAGAAATCCATATAACAAAGATGGATTAGGAAGACCAGAAAGATTAAAAGAAAATTTCAGTAGTTATTACTCACGACGAATTACAGCTGAGCATAGGCTCGTGTGTAAAATCTTGGATGATTTGATAATAATTGCACAATGCAGATTTCATTACTAAAATAGCTGATTTTTTGAAGTTCTCAAGGACTACTGTGTCAAAAGCATTAAAAAATAGCAATTAGCGGGGTCAGAGCTTTACTTTTACCCTAACGATGTTGTTCAAAAAGCTAAAAATGTTGAGCTAATCAATAATTGTGAATGATGAATGTTTAATTTTGAATGAAAATATGATACAATATATCAAAAGACAACAAAGGATATAAAATGACAAGGATAGTAGGCGTGAGAGAACTAGCTAGAAATTCAAATATCTTAGATGGTTATGATTATGTTGAGGTTAAGGATAAAAAAACTCATGAATATAAAGGGTTGTTTATACATCCTAGATATGCCGATGAATTTAAGGCTTTTTTGGATAATAAAATATCTAAGGAGATGCAAAAAAAACTCGATAGAATTGAAAAATATACAGGGAAAGTCAAAATATATAAAAGATTCGATAACTTAACATCAAGTCAAATCAAGGAAAAAGTAGCATTGGAAAAATATGGACAATAGAAATATATTTTTGGATACAAATATTGTCGTAGATATTATTGACCCTGCTCGGATACAACATTTACAATCATTAGAACTGTTGAAAAATTTAACATTAGAAGATTATAATATATACATCAGTGAGGATATGATAACAACTTTGTATTATATTTCAAGAGATAAAAAAGTAGTACTAGAGTTTTTAAGAGGATTGGTATATGTTGATTGGAATGTATCTATGTTTGGGATAGATCTACTCTCAAAAGCTACAAACTTATCTCTAAAAGAAGATTTAGACTTAGAAGATTTGCTTCAATGCTTATGTGCAAAAGAAAATGGATGCAATATACTAATAACAAATGATAAAAAGTTTTGTAACTGCGGTATTGAGATAATGAATTGTGAAGAATTTTTAAGCGGAAAATAGCGGGGTCAGGTATTGGAAATAAACCATTATTTAATTAAAAATGAATAATGAATAATGGAGAATTATTTTGGGTAACGAGTAGATTTAGCAAAGTGTTAATGCTTTTATAAAATTTATGATATAATACTGTACAATATAATGTAAGGATATAATTATGCAAGTTGTAAGTATGACAGAAGCTAGGAATAATTTTAAATATATCTTTGATGCTGTGTATCATGATAATGATGAAGTGATTATCCATAGAAAAGGGAAAGAAAATGTTGTAGTTATCCCTTTTGATGAATATAATTCTATGAAAGAGACAAACTATTTACTTAGTTCACCCGCAAATAAAAAAAATTTATTAGCATCTTTAAATCAATTAAGAAATGGCAAAGGATTTGAAAAAGATATTTTAGAATGAGATTGATTTGGAGTGATAGGTCTTGGGATGAATATGTTGATTGGCAAAATAAAGATAAAAAAGTATTAAAAAAGATAAATAGTTTATTGAAAGATATAAAAAGAGATCCTTATGAAGGGATTGGTAAACCTGAACCTTTAAAATATGAATTAGCAGGCTGTTGGTCACGAAGAATTGCAGATGAGCATAGATTGGTTTATGAAGTTAATGATTTTGATATAAATATCGTATCATGTAAATATCATTACGGAGGATAGTGGGGTCAGAATTAGAAAGAGCAGGGTCAGAGCTTTACTTTTAACTAAAGAGAAGTATTGGAAATAAACTTATAATGTATATAACCATTCTTGAACTGTTTTTTCCCATTATCATTTTCATATTTTGAAAGTGGACGAGAAGAGTTTGAGGGGAAGTTGCTGAAAATAATTGAAAATGGATAATTGTGGATGGTGAATAGTAAATTTTTTATTTGAACGATTAGGCATGAAATCTAATTGAAAATATGATATAATGAGTTATAAAAGATACTAAATAAAGGACTAAATATGCAACCAATTTTAGCGAACTACACAGCTAGTATAACGGAACTTAAAAAATCGCCAACACAATTACTAAAAAATGCAGGTGATGAAGCAGTTGCAATTTTAAATCACAATGTAGCTTCAGCATATCTTGTACCTAGTACATTATACGAAAAAATGATAGATATAGTAGATGACTATTATTTAAGTAAAGTTGTTGATGAGAGATTAAATGATGGGCTAGAATCTATAAGAGTAGATATAGATGACTTACTTACTTGATTTTCATCCTAAAGCCTTAAAAGAGTGGGATAAATTAAGCTCTACTATAAAATTACAGTTTCATAAAAAACTTAAAAAGAGACTGACAAATCCACGAATTACTAAAGATAAATTAAGTGGTCATGAAAATATATATAAAATTAAATTAAGAAATATCGGTTATCGTTTAACTTACGAAGTGCAAGATACTAAGATTACTGTTTATGTGATAAGTGTAGGTAAACGAGAAAATAATAAAGTTTATAATGCATTAAAAGATAGAACAAATTGATAACCAATTGGAGTGTCAAAAATCTTTTTGTTTTTGCTTGTGGCTGATGCAATCTCTCTTACTCTCTCAGGTATCATCCCATAAAAACTAAGTGCATAGTCAAATGATACATAAGATGGGGTATAGAGTATATTTGCGACGCTGATTAGATCTATAGGTTTTGTAAGGTATGGTTTTGAAAAAGTGTAAAAACCTTTTTTGAGTCTTATCAATTCACCACTTTTTACAAGATTTGAGATTTTATCATTGACATTACTTACAGTTTTTTCTATCAATGCATAAAGCATCTCATGGGAAAATACTGATAATGGTAAAGCATTTTTGATCTCGATTGTTTTCATAAAAAATATTATAGCATAAAATTCATTCAAAATGATAGGGTCAGAGCTTTACTTTTAACTAAAATATAGAGAGTCCTGTTTTTGTTGTAAACAGCTCCAGTGCTTTGGTGCCCACAAGCGAATTACCTTTTTCATTTAGCTCCGGCGACCAAACACAGATCGACATAAGATTTGGAACAAGTGCTACTATACCGCCTCCTACACCACTTTTACCTGGTAAGCCCACTCTAAAAGCAAAATCTCCTGAGGCATCATAGTGCCCACATGTCAGCATCAAAGAGTTTAATCTTTTCGCCTGAGACTCACTTAAAAACCTTTTCTTGGTGATCGGATCAACACCATGGTTTGCAAAAAAAAGAACTGCCCTGCTGAGCTCTTTCGCACTCATAGAGATGGAGCACTGTTTAAAATATGTATCCATCACACAATTTGTGTCATTTGAAATATTTTTGAAACTTTTCATCATGTTGACCAATGCTGCGTTTCTAAAACCAAAATTTAGCTCAGAAAGCGCCACTTCTTTATCGTAGCCTATGCTGTCATTGTCGCTTACTTCTTTGATAAAATCAAGAATTTTTGAAAATGTTTCGCCTCCGTATGTAGATTTTAACATATCTGTAACTACGATAGCTCCTGCATTTATAAAAGGATTTCTCGGTATGCCTTTTTCATACTCCAACTGAACCAGCGAATTAAAAGGGTTTCCTGATGGTTCGTGGCTTATCCTCTTGTAGAGATCTTTTTGATATAGAGGCAGAACCATAGCATAAGTAAAAACTTTCGATATACTCTGAATGGAAAATCTACAATCAACCTCACCGACCCCATAGAAAGAGCCGTCAAAAAGCTGTAAACTCATAGCAAAATGGGCAGAATCCACTCTTTTGAGAGCCGGGATATAGTCTGCTACTCTGCCTTTTCCAAAAAACCCTCTCACCTCTTCTCTTATCTCCTCTAAAACAGCTTGGTAATTCACTCTTTTCCCTCCAAAAGCTCCACTTCTGCCTCTTCATCATCAAAGTCGCTGTATGCAACCTTGCTGTTTCTTAGGGATTTTGTTGTTTTTGCACCAAGTGCTTTTAAAGTCTCTGTTCGTTTCATGAGGTTGCCGCTACCGCTTGCAAACTGAGTTTTGGCACTCTCGTAAGTATTGTTTACAGTTTGGATTTGGTTTCCTAGTTTGCCAAAACTCTCCGCAAATATCAACATCTTATCATAAAGTTTTCCCGCTACATTAAACATCTTCAGAGCATTTGAGCTTGATTGTTCACTCTGCCAATACAGATATATAGTGCGCAAAGAGACTGTCAGTGTAGATGGAGTCACGATGGCAATATGCCTGTCAAGTGCATACTCATAGAGACTTTGATCCTCCTGTACCGCCAAAGCAAAAGCACCCTCGATAGGCACAAACATAAATATATACTGCAAAGTCCCGGTTTTGTACTGTGAGTAGTCTTTGGAGTCAAGTGTATTTATATGATTTTTAAATGAATTGACCACTGCTTTTGCGCATATATGTCTCTGCTTGTCACTATCGGCTTTTATATAGCTGTCATAGTCATTTAAAGAGACTTTTGAGTCTATGATGATAGTCCTCTCCTGTGGTAGTTTGACGACGACATCTGGTCGTTTTGTGGCACCCTGCTCATCTCTATAACTCTCTTGGGTTTCATAATGCTTACCCTTGATAAGTCCGGAAAACTCCAACACACTCTCCAAGATCATCTCACCCCATCGCCCTTGAGTCTGCTTCTTTCCTTTGAGGGCTTCTGTCAAGCTTCTGGCTTCCTTGCCTATATCGACACTCATCTTTGTGATCTGCTCTATCTCTTTTGAGAGTTCGGCAAATTTTTTGGTACTGTGCTCTTGAGAGTACTCGACTTTATGTTTAAATTCCTCAAGATTGTCCTTGAAAGGCTTGAGTAGATTTTTCAGCGACTTCATAGAGCTGTCATCAAATTTTTTCATTTTTGTATCCAATAGATTTTGCATGATTTCATTGATCTTTAACTCAAGTTTCCTGCCCTGCTCTTCAAGATCGGCTTTTAATTTTTTATTCCCCTCAAGCTGGGCTTCAAGCTGAGCTTTGTGTCTTGAGTTTTCCTCCTTGAGAGAGTAGATTTCATCGTGCATATTCTCTATCTTTGCGTTTGCTTCATTGAGGCTCAAACTCTTCTCTTTTAGCCACTTTTCATAATCTTGCTTTGATTTTTTGATATCTTCTTCAAGTGCTTTTAGATTTATCACAAGTGAATGATTTTGCATCTGGAGATCATTGTTGTCCCCTTTTTGCTTCTCGTACTGTTGCAAAATCTGCATATAATTTTCTTCAAGATTAGCTTTTGCAGACAAGATATTGTCCAAGTCTTTTTGTTTTTGAGCTATAAGTATATCTCTTTGTGAAACCATTTTCTTTTGAATTTCCAAAGCGTCACTCATCTCATTTTTCTCATCCTGGAGTTGTTTTATGCTCTGCAATAGTTCATCTTTACTCTTGTTTCTTATCGTAAAACCAAACCAAACAAGTGTAAAAATCACCAAAATCGGCAATAATAACATAACAAAATTTATAATATTTATCTCCATATCATCTTCCTAGTTTCTTTCTTAAAAGTATAGCACAACTAATGGCAATAATTTTTATCATCACTCTTTTAGAGCATCTTTTAAGAGTTTTTAGTGTAAAATATCTACTGTTTATATGCTTAGAAAAGGAAAAAAATGTTTAAAATTTTATTTATCGCTGTTTTGATGCTTGGTTCTTTGATCGCCAAAGAGACTCTTACTGTCTATACCTATGATTCATTTGCTGCTTCGTGGGGTCCTGCTCCACTTATAAAGAAGGCTTTTGAGAAAAAGTACAACTGCACTCTAAAGTTTGTCGCGACCGATAGCGCTATAGGAGCTCTTAGAAAAGTACAGATTGAGGGCAAAAATACCAAAGCGGACATCGTGCTGGGACTCGATACAAACACCGCAGAACTCGCTAGAAGAACCGGACTTTTTGCAAAGCACCATACTGATACTTCCAAGCTTAGTTTACCTATAAAGTGGAATGACGATACATTTGTACCGTTTGATTATAGTTATTTTGCTTTTGTTTATGACTCAAACAAAACAAAACACGCTCCATCATCATTTGACGAGTTGGCAAATATGCCAAAAAACTTCAAAATCATCATAGAAGATCCTCGTAGTTCCACTCCCGGACTTGGACTTCTTTTGTGGGTAAAAGCTACTTATGGAAACAAGGCTGGTGCGTACTGGAAAAAGCTGGCTCCTCATATACTCACCATCACAAAAGGCTGGTCTGAGGCTTACAATCTTTTTCTAAAAGGTGAAGCTGATATGGTGCTTTCATACACCACTTCTCCTGCTTATCACATCATCGAAGAGAAAAAATACAACTATAAAACTGCAGATTTCAAAGCAGGTCACTACGCCCAAATAGAGATAGCCGGAATGCTAAAATCCTCAAAGCATAAAAAACTAGCAGGTAAATTTCTCGATTTTATGTTAAGCGATGAGTTTGCCGATATCATACCAACTACCAATTGGGCATACCCTGTGGTAAAAACCAAAAAAGGTCTTCCGAAAGCTTTCAGTCTCCTGTATGTTCCTTCAAAAATGATTTTGATAAATGGAAAAACAGTAGAAAAAAACAGAAAAGCATATATAAACGAGTGGCTAAAAGCATTAGCAAGATAGATGATAAAAGAGTATTTGAGATTTAGAGGCTCACTCATACCTGGGCTTCTTATCTCCTTTTTCTTGCTCTCTCTTGCTTTTGCACTTTTTTTCACCCTTTATACGGTAGCCAACAGCAACACATCTCTTTTTGAAGTACTCAATGAAAGAGTTATAGGGCTTTTAAAATTTACTCTTTTTCAAGCTGCACTTTCCACTCTGTTTTCTGCTCTGCTGGGGACTTTTTTGGCTTGGAGTCTGGCTCATCAATCAAGATTTTTCACGCGTTCACTTCTCATCGCCCTTTTCTCTTCATCTTTGGTTTTGCCCACTATCATCGTTGTCTTTGGGCTCATCACTATATTAGGACGAAACGGTTGGCTCAACCATCTAAGCCTCTATCTTTTTAACCACTCCTTTGAAGGGTTTTTATATGGATTAAGCGGCATACTGATAGCTCACACATATCTAAATGCCTCATTTGCCGCAAGAGCACTTTTGCACAGCTTTGAATCCATACCAAAAGAGAGATACAAACTCGCAAAAAGTTTGGGTTTTTCCACGCTTCAGAGATTTAAAATCATAGAGTTTCCAGCTATAAAATCAACCCTTTTTAGCACATCTTCTACTATATTTTTACTCTGTTTTACTTCATTTGCCATAGTTTTGATCTTGGGCGGAAACCCTAGTTACAATACGCTTGAAGTTGCCATATATGAAGCTGTTAAGCTTGATTTTGATATATCTTTAGCGCTTGAGTTGGCATTTGTCCAGCTTGGCATATCTGTGATTTTGGTCCTCTTTTCTTCGAGTTTAAAAACAGGTATATCAAACATAAAAACACAAGAGTTTCTCATACCATGGAGAGAGCCATTTGGAGTGAGAGCATTGCAAAAGACTGCTATAACTATATTTGGTCTATTTTTTATCCTGCCTTTAGTCGCTATATTTTTTGATGGCATAACATCTGATTTTACAAGAATAATAAAATCAGCCATATTTTTCAAATCATTCTTCACTAGCATCATTATAGCTTCCATATCTTGCATTATCACGGTTATGTTTACACTGGCACTTGCCGGTTCTAAAAGAAATTTTGCACTAAATCATCGCATACGAGGAGGAAAAACAGGAAGATTTCTAGCATTTGTCATCTCTTTTTCGGGAACTCTGTATCTCGCTATACCCTCTTTGGTTTTAGGGCTTGGATTTTTTCTTTTGTCTCAGAGATTTTCAGCTCCACTCACTTTTTGGGCAATTTTCGCACTCTTAAGTGCAAATGTCCTTATGTCTCTGCCTTTTTCTCTCTCTGTCTTGTATCCATCCATGCTAAAAACTGCAAAAAGATATGATAAACTGTGTTTCAGTCTGGGTATCAGTGGCTTTGAAAGATGGAGATATTGTGAATGGCCATATCTCAAAGAGTCTATAGGCTATGTTTTAGCCCTCTCTTTTTGCTTGTCACTGGGTGATTTGGGAGTCATATCTCTTTTCGGAAGTCAAGACTTTTCAACCCTGCCTTGGTATCTGTATGGACTCATGGGCTCATATCGAAACAGTGATGCTTCAGGTGTTGCGCTTATATTGCTTGTTTTGGTTTTGACTGTTTTTATATTTGTACCAAAACTGTTTAAAGGAAAAAGTGTTGTTAAGAGTTGATAGAGTTGTTTATAATTATAAAGATGAAGACAGATATGATTTTTCACTGGATGCAAAAAAAGGGGAAGTGGTGGGCATCATAGGAGCAAGCGGCAATGGAAAATCCACGCTTTTGGATCTGGTAGCCGGTTTCTTATCGCCAGTTGGCGGTAAAATAACTCTTGATGAAAAAGATTTGACTCATCTTCCACCGGAAAAGAGACCTGTCACGATACTGTTTCAAAATTACAATTTATTTGAACATTTGAGTGTTGAAAGAAATGTACTTTTGGGCATAAGTGGCTCTTGTAAAAATAATATATTGAAAAAAGTATATGAAATTCTTAAAGAGGTAGGACTCGAAGGCTTTGAAAAAAAAATTGCCTCAACCCTCTCAGGCGGTCAGCAACAAAGAGTAGCGCTTGCCAGATCGCTTTTAAGAAACAAACCTGTACTGCTGCTTGATGAGCCATTTACCGGACTTGATTTTAACACCAGAGAGCATATGCTAAAACTTGTAAAAAATATCACAAAAACAAAACAGATATGTACTATAATGGTCACTCACGAGTTAGATGACTGCAAAAAAATAGCAGACAAAACTTACGAAGTAAAAAATGGAAAATTAACTCTACTTTAGATATAATTAGCTTCAAAATTTTTACAAAGGCAAAAAAATGAGTTTAAAAAAATACGACTATACACAAGAGGAACTAAACAAGTTTCAGTGGGCTGTCATTAAAACAAAAGATGGTGAAATGAGAGTAAAACTATATCCGCAGGAGACTCCAAATACTGTTGCAAACTTTGCCAGCTTGGTAAATGACGGTTTTTACAATGGATTGAATTTTCACAGAGTGATTCCAGGCTTTGTAGCCCAAGGCGGATGTCCTTTGGGAACTGGCACAGGTGGTCCTGGCTGGAGTATAGCTTGTGAGTGCGATAACCAAACAAGCAAACACTCAAAAGGAAAGCTCTCCATGGCTCACGCAGGAAGAGACACAGGTGGAAGCCAGTTTTTTATCTGTTATGACAACCTACCACACCTAGATGGTGTCCACACAGTCTTTGGCGGTATAGAAGATGGTGATGAGGAGAGTATGAAAGTCCTTGATGCCATACAACAAGGTGACAAGATAGAGAGTATAGAGATAAAAGAGAGCCTATAGTATAAAATATTTGAGAGTGGAGTTTAAACCACTCTCTTCTTCTTCTTTGTTGCTAACTGCATATAGAGCCACAACAGTCCTAAAAGCGATATGAGTATCAAAGGTGCGAGCCAAGGATTTGACGAAATGTATTTGCTTGCTTTCATCAAAGTCTCTCCTGCTTTATAGCTTGCAAATGCCACTATAAGACTCCAAAGTGCTGCTGAGATTATATTTAAAGCATTAAACTTAAAAGCACTGTATTTTGTGAATCCTATGGCTATAGGAATGAGTGTCTTTATCCCATAAACAAATTTTTGAAAAAAGATGATTTTATCTCCATACTTCTTCATCAAAAGGTGACTCAAAGCCAACTTTCTTCTGTGTTTTTTCAGATATGGCATCATTTGGGCTTTGTTGTATCTACTTATATAAAAAAGCAGTGAATCCCCTATGGCATTTGCCACGAAAGCCACTAAAATAGAGAGACTCAAATCCATCTGTCCAGAGTAAGAGAGTACACCGGCAGCTATAAGTGCTACCATACCACCACCTAGAGAGTATATAAATAAGATTATGTACCCATAGGTTGATAGTGAATTTAATATATCTTGCAAATTTTTCCTTATTGTATAGTATTTATGGAACTAAAGAACTCTTTTATGGCATAAGAGTCGTGTTTTTGAGGCATCGCTACAATACCTGCTGCTTTTATGCCATTGCCATAGTACTCTATATCTCTGTCCAAATCTTGATTTATAACAGCTCCTTTTAGCGAAACACCCAAAAACAGACCTTCTGATTTTCTATAAGCATAAACTTCTGCACTAAGATTTATCTTGCTGTTTTTCTCAAAAGTCTTAGCAAGAGGACCTGCTGATACAGAGGCATCTGCACCCATAGTTATGCTTCTGCTCAATAGTGAATTTACACTTTTGGTACTATTGAAAATCAGCAAAACAGAGTTATGTTCATATCCAAACTGCCAGCCCAAACTGCCACTTTGAAGTTTCACAAAGAAAGGATTGCTCCAAGATCCATCACCCTTTCTTATGCTAGCAACCCCGTTTCCAAACTCACCACCGATAAAAAAGCCTATCTTTGTGGCACTTGGGATTACTACTATCGCTTTTGATCTTAAGAGTATTTTTGTTGGTATCTTATTTACTCTTAGTATCTCTTTTAAACTGTTTGCTGAATCAAGCAACTCTTCATTTGCTCCTGCAAACAAACTACTCGAAAACAGCAAAACTGACATAAATAAAAACAGAATCCTTTTCATATTTAAACTCCTTTTGTATAACTGTAAAATGTACCTTCCAAGCTCATCAGCTCGTCATGAGTGCCCTCTTCTTCTATAACTCCGTGATCCAACACATAGATATAGTCAGCTTTTCTTATGGTGCTTAGTCTATGTGCTATTATAATTGTAGTCTTATCTTTTAAATAATCATTTAACGACTCAAACAGTCTATTTTCCGTATGCACATCAAGTGCCGATGTGGACTCGTCCAGTATGACTATATTTGGATTTTGAACTATCATCCTGGCTATAGATATCCTCTGTCTCTGTCCACCTGAAAGTTTGACACCATTTCTGCCTATCTGTGTGTCAAGTCCATTTTTTAACTCTTCGATAAAACCACCCAATTGCGCTATCTCTAAAGCCTTATACAGCTTTTCATCATCTACTTTTTCACCAAATGTCAAATTTGCCCTGATAGTGTCGTTGAACATTTGTGGATTTTGCAAAACAAGATAAACATGGTCTCTTACCACATCCAAGCCTATATCTTTGATAGAACAGTCATCATAAAGTATATCTCCTTTTTCAAAAGCATACAGTCCGACCAGTAGATTTGCCAAGGTAGTCTTGCCACTCCCACTTGCGCCGACTATTGCGATTTTCATACCTCTTCTAATCTTTAGATTTATATTTTGGAGTATATTTTTTTCATCTTCATAAGCAAATGTTAAATTTTTTACCTCTATTTTATTTGTTGGATTTTTTACAAAAGGATTGTATTTGTGTTTATATTGCGGTTCGCACCTAAGAGCAAATATAGAGTTGATTCTTTGTAGAGATTTTCTTGCATTTTGATATGCATACTGGATATTTAAAATATCCTGGATAGGATTCATCATAACCCAAAGATAACCAAAGATTCCCAACATTAAACCGATAGTCAGGTCCGAATACGCAACCACCAAAATACTAGCTGCTCTAAAAACTTCAAAACCTGACAAAAATACCAAAAATGAGAGTCTGCTTGCGCCGTCACTTTTATAGGTAAACTCTATCGATTTGTTTTTTATCTCTTTTGCGCTGGTTATCACTCTTGAGAAAAAATTTTTATCTTGATTTGCAGCTCTTACCTGAGAAAAAAGCTCCAATGTTTCGCTTAAAGACTCTTGAAAAACTTCAAAAGCTCTGTTTTGCTCTCTCTTTAAGACAGAGACTTTTTTGGCTATTTTTGTTGTCAAAACTACAACAAATGGATTTAAAAAGAGTATAAAAAGTGCTAATTTCCATTGAATCATCAAAAGGACAATACCAACTCCGATGATGGTCAAAACAGAGATGATGAGACGACTCACAAATGAGCCCAAAAAGTTCTCTATAGTATCTACATCAACCACCATCAAAGAGGCACTCTTGCCTGAGCCAAAAAATTCCAACTCATTTATAGCAACACAGCTTAAATGTTTCAATAAATCCTCTCTTAGTTTAAAAGAGATATTTTTAGAAACCACAGTAAAAAGTTTTGTTTGATAATAATTCAAAATAAAATACAAAGCCCGAAGCAAGATAACCAAAACAAGCATTATCCCGACATAAACATAAGCTGTAGAAGGATGACCAAAAAAAGCATCTATGCTGTTTGTAACGATGCCTGGCTTCTTAAGTAAAACTTCATCTACAAGAACAGGCATAACAAGAGGCGCGGGAGTACTGACTATAACAGCAAGAAGAGCCAATACATTTGCATATATCAGCTCTTTTTTATATCTCTTAGCTTCTTCAAAAAACTTATCGAAGCTGTACATATCTAAAATTCACCTCTACATATAGAGCTATCTGGCAAAGTCGATAGAACGAACTTCTCTTATAACATTGACTTTAATTTCACCCGGATACTGCACTTTTTCTTCTATCTCTTTTGCTATCTCTTTTGCCAAAAGCACAGCCTCATCATCATTTACAAGCTTGGCATTTGCTATGACTCTGACTTCTCTTCCGGCGTTTATAGCATAAGCCTGTTTTATACCGTCTTTATCGGTGGCTATCTCTTCTATACTCTTGACCCTCTTCAAAAATGCCTCCAGCACTTCTCTTCTGGCTCCCGGTCTGGCAGCTGAGAGTGTATCTGCTGCACAAACTGCAGCTGATTCTACACTTGTCGGCTCTTCGTGTCCGTGGTGCGCATAGATGGCATTAATAACAACATCTTTCTCTTTGTATCTTTTACATATATCAGCACCCAAGTCAACATGGCTTCCAGGAAAATCATGAGTAAGTGCTTTTCCTATGTCGTGTAGAATTCCAGCTCTTCTAGCTAGCATCTCGTCTCCACCGCACTCTGCTGCTATGATGCCTGCAAGATGTGCGACTTCTAGTGAGTGCCCAAGAGCATTTTGTCCATAACTTGCTCTAAATTTTAGTCTTCCTATGAGCTTAACTATCTCAGGATGTACTTTTGTGAGACCTAAATCCATAAGGATATTTTCACCCTCTTCTATCAAGCCTTTGTCAAACTCCTCTTTTACTTTTTCATATATCGCTTCAATTCTGGCTGGCTGGATTCTTCCATCTTCCACCAAAAGCTCTATAACTTTGGTAGCAACAGCTCTTCTATAGAGGTTAAAACTGCTCAGAATGATAGCATTTGGTGTATCATCTATGATGATATCCACACCCAAAAGCATCTCTAGAGCTTTTATATTTCTTCCCTCTTTTCCTATTATCCTGCCTTTTAATTCATCATTTTTTATATTTACAACATTTATGAGTCTCTCTGCCGCAAATTCACCGGCAAATCTACTTGTAGCTTGAGCCAGTATATAGTTTACTCTTCTTCTTACATCCTGCTTTGCTTCTTCTTCGTATTTTCTGACTATATGGGCTATCTCTGAACGAGATTGCTCTTCTACTTTTTTGAGGACTATATCTCTTGCTTCACTTTGAGTAAGACCTGCAGATTTTTCGAGTACATTCAAGGCTTCCTGAACTTTGCTGGTATATTCGTTTTTGAGTTTTTCTCCCTCGGCATATAGCTCTTTTGCCTCTTTTTGTATATTGCCAAGTTCACTCTTTTCTTTGTTTATCTTTTTGAGTTCCTCTTTAAAATGTTCCTCTTTTTTCTCAAGATCCAACATCTTTCCGGAGTACTCTTTCTTGTATGTTATGAGTTTATCTTCATACTTTTGTCTGGCTTCCAGTTCAGCCTCTTTTACTTTTATGTTGCTATTTTTCAGTATGAGCTCAGCTTCATGTTCTATCGCTTTTGCCTTTGCTTTTGCCTGTTCTACATGCACCTCATAATTTGCCGCTTCTATTTTTTTTGCAGCAAAAAACCCTATCCCAGCACCCACTATGGCGCTTACACCAACTACGGTTGATTCTAATATCATCTTTACCCTCGTCTCATTATTTTATAAGGGGTTATATATATATCTGCTTGTATATCGTGTGACTCTCCTACATGTGAAGCTGTAAAACACTCAACCGACTCTACAAATGCTATCTTTGGTCTATAAGGAAGAGATTCAAAAAATCTATCATACATCCCTTTTCCGAAACCAATTCTTCTAAATACTCCATCTACCCCAAGAGATGGAACAATAGCTAAATCTATCCTTTTGCTTATAGCAAAAGAATTTTTAGGCTCTTTTATATTAAATTTCTTTATATACAGAGGCAACCTAAATTTTACCATTTTAAAGCTGACACCTTCCATAAATGGAACAGAAACAGTGCATCGATCTCTTTTTCTGATTGTTTGAAGAAGTTTGATTATATTTGCCTCCTCTTTTAAAGGCAAATATAACAGTATGTTTTTAGCTTTTATTTCATCTATATAATTTAGCAATTTTTGGTTTACAAGCACATCTCTTTTGATTTTGTTTCTACTGTTTTTTAGTCTGTTTTTACAGAATTTTCTAAAATCCTGTTTGTTTTCAAATACTATATTTTTCATTGTTTTAGCTTTCTTTTTTCATTGTTTTAGCTTTTAAGCAAATTTTTTATACAATATTATCCTTATTTTTATAAAAAGGTTTTTATGATGAAAAAATACTCGTATCTTTTGTTGCTTGTTTTAGCTCTAATCCTCGCTTCATGCTCTAAAGAAAAAAATGAAACTAAAAATGCCAATGTTAAAAAAGAGATTAAAAAAGCCAAAATCATACAAAAAAACAGCAACAGTATAGTTTTAACAACTACTGATGGTAAAAAAATAGAGATAACAAAAACAGCCAAAGGCTTTACCTTTTCAAATGCAAAAAATGAGGTTGTATTGGTGAGTTTTTTTGCAACTTGGTGTCCGCCTTGCAAAGCAGAAATTCCCCATCTAAACAACCTGCAGGAGAAGTATAAAGGAAAACTTAAAATCATAGGTGTATTGATAGAGTCCAATAAAGATGAAAATGAATTAAAAGATTTTATAAACTACCATGCTATCAATTACACAATCACAAATTCACCCACAAATCAAGCTTTTGCAGCCGAAATAGGTGGAGTCAGAAATATACCTTTTATGCTGATGTATGATAAAAAAGGTGATTATGTTACGCACTATCTGGGCGCCATTCCTGAAGAGATGATAGATTCCGATATAGCGTCGGCACTAAAAAAATGATAGGCTTTATAAAGAAAGGGCTCAGTAAAACCATAAATGTCATAAAAGAGGTTTTGCCAGAAAAAGTTGAAAAAATTGACAAAGATACTCTTGAAGAGATTCTTATAGAATCGGATGTGCCCTATGAACTCGTAGAAGAGATCATCTACTATCTGCCTCCACAAGAAAAAGTGGAAGAAAAAGACATAAAGAGAGTTTTAAAATCATATTTTATATACGATAAATCAGAGGATAAAGAGGTACAAAAACCTTTTGTTGACCTGGTGATTGGTGTCAATGGCGCAGGAAAAACAACAACCATAGCCAAACTTGCACACAACTATAAAAAGGAAGGAAAAAGAGTTTTACTGGGAGCCTCAGATACTTTCAGAGCTGCAGCTATTGAGCAGCTTGGCAGATGGGCTAGCAAACTTGATATCCCTATAGTCTCTACAAAACAGGGACATGATCCTTCAGCTGTTGCATTTGATGCCATAAGTTCTGCAACTGCTAAAAATATGGACAATGTAATTATCGACACCGCAGGCAGACTGCACAATCAAACAAACCTCTCAAATGAGCTTAAAAAAATAGTTAGGATTTGCGATAAAGCAAAAAAAGGAGCACCAGACAGGAAGATTTTGATACTAGATGGTACACAGGGAACTTCTGCTATAAATCAGGCAAAAGCTTTTAATGAGATAGTTGGAGTTGATGCTATAATCATCACAAAACTAGATGGCACTGCAAAAGGCGGATCCCTGTTTGCAATAGCAAAGGAGTTAAAGCTTCCCATCATATATGTTGGTGTCGGAGAGAGTGAAAATGACCTTGTGGCGTTTGATGCCGATGAGTATATAGAGACTATATTAGAGTCTATCTTTGTAAGAGATGATGGCAAAAGCTAAGACTCTGTTTGAGTGCCAGGCTTGCGGACACCAAAGCAGTAAATGGCTGGGAAAGTGTCCAAACTGTGGTGCTTGGGATCAATTTTTAGAGTTAAATTCAACGCAGATAGAGGCATTGAAAGACATAGGAGTACAAAAAAAAGATTCTATTGGAGCAATTCCTATAACTCAAGTCGAGCATGAAAAGATACAAAGATACAGCTGTGGCGACAAAGAGCTGGATCTGGTTTTAGGAGGAGGCATAGTAAATGGCAGTATGGTCCTCATAGGCGGGAGTCCCGGGGTCGGCAAATCAACACTTCTACTGAAAATTGCCGGAAACCTTGCACAAAATGGCAGAAAGGTCTTGTATGTCAGTGCGGAAGAGTCAGCAAGTCAGATAAAACTTCGCTCAGACAGGCTACAAAGCAATAGTGACAATCTCTATCTTTTATCGGAAATCAGACTAGATACGATATTTGGTGAGTTAGGCAAACAAGATTTCAGTATCTTGATAATTGACTCCATACAGACAGTATTTAGTGATAAACTTACTGCAGCTCCCGGAAGTGTCTCGCAAGTAAGAGAGATAACTTTTGATTTGATGAGATATGCAAAAGAGAGTGGTGTAGCAGTTTTTATCATAGGGCATATCACTAAAGAAGGTTCCATCGCCGGACCCAGAGTATTGGAGCATATGGTTGATACTGTTTTATATTTTGAAGGTGACAGTTCAAGAGAGCTAAGACTCTTAAGAGGGTTTAAGAATAGATTTGGCTCTACCAGTGAGGTTGGAATCTTTGAGATGACAAAAAGAGGACTACTCAGTGCAAAAGATGTCTCCAAAAAGTTTTTCACAAGAGGCAATGCCCAATCAGGCTCCGCCACGACAGTTGTCATGGAGGGCTCTCGCCCAATCATACTTGAAGTCCAGGCACTTGTAAGCGAAAGCGGATATCCAAATCCAAAAAGAAGCGCTACTGGCTATGAACTCAACAGGCTTACAATGCTTTTGGCTCTCTTAGAGAGGAAACTAGACCTTCCACTTAATCAATACGATGTCTTTATAAACATAGCAGGCGGTATCAAAATAAATGAAACTGCAGCAGATCTTGCTATCATAGCTGCTATCATCAGTAGCTTTAGAGACAGGCCTATCAGTAAAGACACTGTATTTTTGGGCGAAGTAAGTCTCATAGGAGACATAAGAGATGTTTTTAACCTTGATGCAAGGCTTAAAGAGGCAAAGAGTCAACATTTTACAAAAGCTATAGTCCCTACGCTTCCAATCGAAGAGATAGATGGAATAAAATGTTACAATATCGATGAAGTACCAAAGTTGATAGAGTGGATGTAAAATTTTTTTTAGATTTTACGATATAAGTTATAGAAAATATAAAACAAGGAGCCAATTATGGCAGATAAAAAAACGGATGAAGAAGAGGTAGTAGAAAAAAAATCTGGCGGAAACATGGTGCTTATCATCGTGATAGTACTTCTTGTTCTACTTTTGGTTGGTGGAGGATTGGCTGCTTATTTCTTACTCAGCGGCTCAAATAATGCTGCGGTTGATGCTACTGCACCACAAGCACAAACCAAGACGGTAAAGCGGGCAACTAAAAGGTCTACTGATTATCTAACTGTAGGACCTATGTATCCTATGAGCCAATTTATAGTAAATTTACTTAGCGAAAATGGTAGCAGGTTCTTAAAAACCACTATCGACCTGGAGATGGATAAGCCTGAACTTTCTGCTGAATTAGATAAGAAAAAACCTCTTATAAGAGATATCATCATCAGAGTATTGTCTTCAAAAACTTTTGAAGAGGTGAGCACCATGAAAGGTAAAAGTAGACTAAAAGATGAGATCGTCAGTAAAATAAATGATGTTTTGGCAGATGGACAGATAAAAAATATATTTTTTACCGACTTTGTTGTTCAATGATAGGCATAGATCTAGTAAAAATAGACAGAATAAAAAGATTTACAGAGCGTTTTGGCGACAAAGCGCTTAGTAAATTTCTTAGTATCGAAGAGATAAAACTGGCAAAATCAACAAATACAATAGCTGGATTTTGGGCTGCAAAAGAGGCAATTTCAAAAGCATTAGGTTTAGGAATAAGTCAAAAATGTAGCTTCTTTGATATACAAATTTTTAAAGATGAAAAAAATAAACCCTACTTTAAACTTTCCAAGCACTTAATAAATGAGTTTGATATAATCGCTTTAAACCTGTCTATAGCACATGACAGTGGTTTTGCAATCGCTGTAGCGCAGATAGATACAAAAATAAAACAAAAAAATACAGACTTGGAACTTTAAAGCGATCAGTAAAAGGCTCCACACCAGAGCCTTTTATCATTCTATTTTATTATCTCCGCTACAAATGCACCCCTAAAGTCATTTAATTTATAGCCTATAGCTTTATCGTTCGGATACTTCTCTTTTATAGTCTTATACGCATCTTTGTTTCTATGCTTTGCATCTCCATGGCAGACGAGACATTTTTTACCAACAAAAATCGGCTTATAGACTTTGTAGTGATTTTCAGAGATCTTTTCTACTATCATCTTTGGAAGTTTTTTGCCATTATTTACCTGTTTTTGTAGTTTTTTAAGCATTGCAAACTCATCTTTTGCAACAGGATAAGCATTTTTGTTTCTATTTTTAAGGGAAATCCTCTTCACGCTTATCCCTTTTGGATAAGTAGCATTAACTCTTTTTGTAAGATCTCCTGCACTTTTATAACAAAAATAGGCGGTGCTCTGCGGTCCGTGAGCCTTCATATTTTTAACAACTTCAGCTTTTAATGTCTTGCCAAGCTTCATAATAGCACTCTTTGCTTCCATTTTAATCTCTTTATCACCAGCAGCCTGGGCTGAAAGTGACAATAAAGCAGTAGCAATACCTATGGTCAATATACTTTTTTTCATTTTAATTCCTTATAATTTAATTAGATTATAATTATATTATAACAAATTTATACTTATTTTTAAATAAGACAATTTTTATCTGTTTATAAACTGGGTTCGAACTCTTTTCTGAATGCTGCCATCTTAAATCTCTCTCCCATCATAGATGGGTCTATGAGAATTTTTACTTTGTCTATCTCTCTTTTATAGACAGCTTCTGTGGAATTTTTTTGTAATATTTCCAAAAGTTCAGCCAAGCCAAATTTCATCAAAGCCGAAAATTGACTGGAAAACATCTCTAGTTTTGCTCCACTTTTTTCAAAAGCTTTTATAAGATAGTCAAAATTTACATCATAAGTAATGTCACTTTTTTTATAAAAATCTTTGAAGTTTTTATCTCTGTTTTCATCTTTCACAAACCTTGTAAGTGAGAAAAAAGGATACACATTGTGCTTGTCATAAACCCTGAGAGAAAAGTCCTCTCGTGCATATCTGTCACCATAGTCAAATGTTATAAATTCGTATTTTTTGGCACTTCCAAACATATCTTGCGCAAACTCTTCATATCCCAAAGGTATCTCGCCTTTATGTATATCATAATAATTTGAAAGTTTCCTGGTTGCGTCATCCATTTGCCCAAAGGTTAAAGTTCCATTTTCAAGCATCAGCATCTGTCCGTTTTTTACCACTTCACATGTAAATGCATCAAATATTTCATTTGCTACAAAAAAAGCCTCTTCACACTTTAACTCTGCAAGCGATGAAAAATGGCTCAGTTTTACAGCACCTCCAAATGACTCATTAAAGTACTCAATTTGAGCATCTCTATTTTGCTCAAAAGGCTCGATTATCACAAAATTCAATGTCTTTAAAAGCTCAGGTTTCAGTGTATATATAAACTGAACTATATCAGCCAGCAGGTAACCTTTGTGAGCTCCTATCTCAACAACATTGCAAGTTGGACTTAAAAAACCACTCTCTATAACGCTCACAAGCCTCTTACTGATTGAACCGCCAAAAAACATAGAGCTGCTAACAGCAGTATAAAAATCACCTTTTTTACCTATCTCTTTGTGGCTCTCATAGTATCCGCCTTTGCCATAGAGCCAATCTTGCATATAAGAGCTAAATTTTTCCATTCATCTTCGCATATAAATCTAATAAGGAGAGCTCTATATCTGTTTTGAAGATTTTTATATCAAGAGCCATCGTGTTTTTAGAATTTTTCAGAGTATCTACATCATATATAGTCTTCTCACCTGCTTTGTATGAGTCCCTTGTGGACAGCAAAAGCGAATCATACAGTTTCAAATCAACTTTTGCCAAAGCAATTTTCTTCTCCAAAAGTTTTATCTTTTTTACAGCCAAATCAAAAGTTTCACTCTCTGCTCTTTTTGTATCTTGAAGTTCGAGTTTTGATTTAAGATACTCCAATCTTTTTATCTCTATGCTTCTGCCTCTGTTTATATCCACAAGAGGCATACTCACACTTAACCCAAAGCTTGTATATTTTCTGGTACCAAAATCTCGTGTATCATAGTAGCCTGCACTGAAAGTCACTGTTGGCAGATAGCTTGAGAGTGTCATCTTTTTAAGGTAATTGTTTTTTATTATTTCACTGTTTTTTTGTCTCAACAATAGAGATTTATTTAAAAATTCTGTTTTATTTATCAGCGTAAAATGAGGAAGAGAAACAGTATCTATGTCGGCATCACTATATGACTTTAGTGTTCTTAGAAGCTCAAGCCTGCTTGATTTCATATCCAATAGTGACCTCTGAAGAGTACTCTGCGAAAGTATAGCCTGATTTAGATAACTGCTATCCAAAAAACCGCTTATATATTGCTCTTTTCTTCTGATTATATCTATATTGGCATTGTCAATCATATACTTTTGCTTTTGAATCTGCAAATCTAGTTTTTTTAGGCTATAGAGTGAAGAGAGCACAGTCTTTATCTCTGTCTGTTCATTAAGCTTGGTACTGATTCTTAAAAAACCCCTGTTTGCATCAGCATATTTTATAGCATAATATATACCTCCACTCTTAAAAATCGGCTGATTTATAGACACAGAAAGGGTATTTGACTCTCTTCTTTCACCACTTGAGTCGCTATTGCTATATGAAAAAGAGCCTACTACACTGTTTATCCAGCTCTTTTCTAAATTGTCACTGTTTAATTCATTTGTCTTTTTTTCATTTGCAAGTATATCTTGTTTTAATTTTGACAAAAGCGTTACATTTCCAGCTTGCACCATAGTAAAAACTGAAACAATACCTAAACTAAGACAGCCAATCAAGCGCAC
Organism: Sulfurospirillum sp.; assembly: GCA_045047115.1. GTDB lineage: Bacteria > Campylobacterota > Campylobacteria > Campylobacterales > Sulfurospirillaceae > JAADIZ01. Next base: position 113,696 of record JASFYR010000008.1, on the reverse strand, counting down.
TTGTCATCCTTTTAAATCCTTCATTTATCTCATCTTTACTTATCGTAACAGGGGGCAACATTCTGAGTGTATTTTTACCGGCTTTTAAAACTAAAAGTCCTTCATTGAAACAAGCATCTATGATTTTAGAGAGGGTATCGGCATCTTTGCATCTAAAACCTCTCATCAGTCCCAGACCTACATGCTCTGTAAAAAAGTTTGGAAAACTTTTACAAATTTTTGATAACTCTTCTTCAAAATACAAAAATGTCTCATCAAGCAAACCGCTGTTTTTATAGCTGTCCAATATACTTATAACTTCCAATCCAGCTCTTGTACTTAAAAAATTTCCTCCAAATGTACTTCCGTGATCTCCGGGCTCAAATATATCTTTATGTTTTGTCATCACAGCTCCGATAGGCACACCGCCTGCAAGTCCTTTTGCCAAAGTGATGATATCAGGCTCTATATCGTACAGATTTGTCGCCAAAAACTCACCGCTTCGATAAACTCCTGTCTGCACCTCATCTACGATAAGCAAGAGACCTCTCTTTTTTAGATAATCTGCTAATTCTTTGATTTCACTCTTTGCAAAAGGCTGGACTCCGCCCTCTCCTTGAACCAATTCAATCATAACAGCCACAGTCTCATCATCTATAGACTCATATATCTTTTTTATATTTTTATCATATGAAAAACCATCCGGGTATGGACTAAAATCCGATTTGTGAAAGCTTTTTTGCCCTGTTGCTTTTACTGTTGTGATGGTTCTGCCATGAAATGAATTTTCCAATGTGATAATTTTATATTTTTTGTTATCAAAGTTTTTCTCACCATATTTTCTGGCTATCTTTATAGCGCCCTCGTTTGCCTCAGCACCCGAGTTCCCAAAAAATACTGCCATATCAAAACCGCTTAGCTCAACAAGTCTTTTGGCAAGTTTTGCCTGTGGTTCGATTAGATATAGATTTGAAGTGTGTATCAGATTTTTTGCCTGCTCACATATGACATTTGCAAGTCTTGCGTTGCCGTGCCCCACACTACTCACACCTATGCCACTTGTAAAATCTATATAATCCTTGCCTTTGTCATCATAGAGTGTTGCATTGATACCCTGCTTAAAATTTACACAATTTCTCGCATAAGTATTTAATACAAAATCTTTGTCCATTTCTTCATACATATCTTTTTCCTTTTGTTACAATTATAGCAAATTAACTTTAATCGCTCAAATGTGGTAAATGCCATTTTTTATAATATGCCAAAAGCCTAAATGCAAGAGCCACAACAAACACTATGCCCAGTGTGAAAAAATTTACACCACCACAGATACTTAAAATAAAAATAATCACAGCCACCATTATGGATATGGTGCCATAGAGTTCACTTACCAAAAGAAGTGGTATTTTATTTAGAAGAATATCTCTCATAACTCCTCCTCCCGTTGCTGTGATAACCGCCAGCAAACTGACCCCAAAGAGACTAAATCCAGCCTGTAAAGCCACTAGGGAACCTGAGATAGAAAAAGAGATAAGACCGACAGAGTCACTAAGAATCAAAAGCTTGCTCTTTAAAATCCTATCGCTTTTATGCAGTCCCAACAAAACACTTAAAACCAACACGCAAACAACAATCAAAGAGGGATAAGAGTGCAAAAATGTAAAAGGTGCACGGTTTACTATAATGTCTCTTATGATACCGCCTCCGAGTGCCGTCAAAAAAGAGGCTATAAATACACCCAATATATCCAGTCTATCCTTGGTTGCGATATAAAAACCACTAAGTGCAAAGGATGCTATTCCGATAAAATCTGCGATATCGAGTAAAAAAGTTTCATTAATCATAGGTAGAATTCTATCATATAGGATATTAAAAAATAATATGCTATGCTTATGTCAAAGGTGTTTATATGAATGGAACTATTATATTTTACAATACTGATAATGGCACTGGTTTGATACTTTCAAATGAAAAACAGAAGTATAGATTTGATATAGAATCTTGGGATGATTTAGACAACTTACCGCAGATTGGACTAAAGGTCTCTTTTGTCTTGGAAGACGGGATTGCCAAAAGTATCAAGAAGCAGTCCAAAGCCGATACTAAAACCAACAATCCCATAGATATACAAGATGCAAAAAAGACTATACTCCAAACAAGCTTGCCAGATGAGAATATAGAGTCAATTGATAAAAAAATTGACCCGGATTTTTACTCTATAAAAACTGTTCCAAAAAACTTTATAAATACCACAATGAACAATTTTTTCTCTTCTTTAAGGGATACTGTCAGTAAATACAAAGATTATGAACTTCAATCAGGTGACGAGAGATTGGATTATTTTAGGATAAAAAGATTTTTATTTACCGCTTATAACAATCTTTTGGAGATAGACAGTTCACTTGCTGATGGAAATCTCACAGAAGTCTATCAAAACATTCAAAACATAAATGATATATACAATATATACAAAAAAAGCTATATGTACCCAAAAATTGCATTTTCAAATATATTTTTAAGATATACAAGATACAAGGAGGCAAAAAAACGCTTAGAGAGAAATATCTCCGCCATGAAGAGTCTAAAAGCAAGTCTAAGCGTAATGGAAAGTGAAATTAAACAGAAAATGGCTCAGCTAGGAGAACTCAACAAAGATGATCTGGAACTCACAACTCTTAAGCATAATATCAAGCATCTAAAGAGTCTTTATGTCGATGCTATTGACTATATTGGCACCCTAAGAGAAGAAAATGAAATGCTTTTACCCATAACTGATGAGTATTTTGAACACTTTTTCAATGAATTTAGTGAAAAATTTGAATCCTCATATGAAAAAAATATAAAAAGCCTTATAGAGATACTTGATTCTATGGCATTTTTGTTTGACAGACTTATGTGGAAAAAAGCAAGTTACTCAAAAGCTATAATAGCCCGCTTTGAAGAATCAAACATACCCTATCCATACAGCTCTTTGACATTTTTAAGATACTACCTCAAGACCCTTGACAAATCCAAATTAAACGAAGAAAATCAAGAATTGTTTAATCTGCTGAACTATTTAGAAAATAAAAAATAGCATATATTTTTGTCATTTGTTTGTTATCTCTCTAATATTAATATTAAGTAAATAAAATAATTACAATTGCTTAGCAATCAAAAAGCATATTCAAGATAATCTTGCATAAAGTAAATTTTAATGGGGTGATTATGTTAAATTTTTTGATTTTGCTTATAGCGTTATCACTGCTTCTGGTCTTGGTTAGATTCTTAAGAGGTCCAACTCTCGCTGATCGGGTTGTAGCCTTTGATTCGATGAGTATCATTGCCACTTCACTGTTGGTTGTACTCTCTTTTTATTTTCAAAAAAGTCTATATCTTGATGTGGCATTTGTTTTTGGACTGATTGGATTTGTAGGTACTGTTGTATTTGCCAAATTCTTGGATAAGGAGTTTTAATGCTGGTTTTCTTAGGTTACATACTTGGGCTTTTAGGAGCTGTACTGTTTTTAATAAGCGGTCTTGGACTGCTTCGTATGCCAGACACCCTAACAAGGATGCAAGCAGCAACAAAGGCTTCGACGCTTGGCTCTTTGCTGGTGATTTTGGCAGTTGCCTGTTTTGAGCCACAATGGGCATTTAAACTCATCGTTTTAGCTGTTTTTATACTCATTACAAATCCTATATCTTCTTCTGTGTTGGCGATGACTACATATAAAAGATTTTATAAAAGTGTTTACAATACAAGTGGAACTGATGCACTCAAAGAGACTTCGAAGGAGAATGAAGAATGATAGGTTTACTTATACTTTTTACCTTTTTGTCGATTATCGCAGTAGCTGTAGGAGCAATTTTAAGTAAAGACATTACGCAGTCTGTTATGCTTTTTATGGCAGTCGGTCTTGGAAGCGTTGTTCTTTTCTTCATATTTCAAGCTCCTGATGTTGCACTTACTGAAGCTGTTATAGGTACCGGGCTCAGTGCAGCTGTATTTTTACTCGGTATAAGGCACACTTCACAAGAGGAGGTGGAGTCATGAATCTAAAAAAAGAGTTAAGACTCAAGCATATAGTTCTATCCATACTGTCTTCTGCTCTTCTTCTGTCAATTCTAGGACTTCTTATGCAAGTCAAAACAGATACATTTGAAACAGTCGGGGATCTGTTTTTAAATCTAAATATGCAAACAGCCACAGCAAATGCAGTAACTTCTGTTGTTACATTTTTCAGAGGAATTGATACTGTCGGTGAAGTCACAGTGTTGTTTTTAGCAACATCCGGTGTGGCACTGATGCTTAGCACTACCCAGAGAACTTGTGCAAAAGTTGTAAAACAAGATAGCTTCATACTAAATGTCGGGGGTCGTCTGCTGATGAGTGTGATTGTTCTCTTTGGTGTATATATCATCATCCATGGACATTTAAGTCCCGGTGGAGGATTTCAAGGTGGTGTTGTTATAGCTACAGCCTTCTTATTGCTGTTTTTAGCAAATCCAAATATGTCTCTGAGCCATAGTATTTTGACACTTGGTGAATCTTTAAGCGGTTTAGCATATATCCTGATTGCTATCATCGGACTCTTCAAGATGAATATCCTGCTTGGAAACTTCCTGCCTCACCCGATTAGTGAGATAGGAGAGTTGATAAGTGGTGGTATTATCCCTGTGATTTACATCATAGTAGGTATAAAAGTCGGAAGCGAGATGAGCGTGATTGTGGAGTATTTTATAAAAGAAGATTACTATAAAGAGGTGTGCGATGCTTGAGTTTTTTAATGATACACAGACTATACATTTTATCATCATAGTGGGCTCCATGTCTCTTTTTTTTGTTGGATTTTACGGAATCGCCACACAAAAAAACCTGGTAAAACTTCTCGTCTCTTTTGATATCATGGAGTCAGCCCTCTTTTTATTTTTTATAGGACTTCACTATAAAGTTGGTTTGGTAGCACCGATAGTTGATAAAAATCTAAAAACATTTACAAATATGGTGGATCCTGTTCCTCAGGCGATGATTTTGACAACCATCGTTATAGGACTTGCGATCTTGGCGCTTGGATTGTCGTTTGGTATAGAGTACTATAAACTCACAGGCAGAAATGATATATCTAAAATGAATGAATTAAGGGATTGATATGAGCTTAGGTTACTATTTTTTACTACCCGTAATTTTTTCATTTTTAACTCCGTATTTTAAAAAACTAGGAGTCCTTAGAGCTAGTTCTATAGTCTTAAATTTACTTCTATTTTTACAAACTTTAGCTTACACAGGTGTAACTCTTCCACAGATTTCTGAGTTTTCTATAAAACCTCCTTTGGGAATCGCGTTTATACTGGATGGGTACTCTTTGCTCTTTTTGTTGATTTTTACATTTTCCGGGCTTATGGTGTCTTTGTATATGCCTTGGTTTTTTAAAGCGCACCAAAAGAGAGATGAGGCTAGATTTTATGTCTTTTTCAATATGCTCATAGCCGGCAGTATCGGCATGATACTGAGCTGCGATATATTTAACCTCTATATTTTCTTTGAGATTACAGGTATTTGCTCATACACACTTTCAGCATACAACAAAGACAAGCCGGGGCTGGAATCCGGTATCAAGTACCTCATTATCGGTTCCATCGCTTCTATATTTATAGTTTTTGCAATCATGCTCATATATCTGCAGATCGGTACTGTAAATCTAGGTCTCATAGCACAAAGATTTCACCTGATAGATCCAAAAATCTCAGTTCTTATTGTCTTGATGCTTTTTATGGGGTTTGGCACAAAAGCGGAGCTTTTTCCCATGAACTTTTGGGCACCGGATATCTACCAAGGTAGCATAACTCCTGTGAACGGACTCTTTAGCTCAGTTGTGGCAAAAGCCTACCTTTTTGTCTTTTTTCACCTTTTTTATCTATTTGGATTGAACTCAAAATATATGCTTTTTGTACTTGTTATAGGTGGCGTGACATTTCTTGTCTCCGAATTTACCGCACTAAATCAAACAAATGTCAAAAGGCTTTTTGCCTACTCAACACTCGGACAGCTGGGTATCTTGTTTATGGCATTTAGTACAGATTCACTCACTACGGTCTCGGGTGCGCTATTTCAGCTAACCAGCCACTCTATATCAAAACTGTTGATATTTTTGGCTCTGGGTATATTGATACATAAACTAAAAAGTATGAAAATAGATATCTTAGGCGGTTTTAAATCAACATTTTTGACTCTTGTGCTTATCATATCATTTTTATCGGTCCTCGGAATTCCACCGTTTAGTGGATTTATAGGAAAAATACTTATACTAAAAGGTTTTGCACTTTCACACAACTACGGTGCTGTTGCATTTATACTTTTAGTATCGATTGTAGAAGCGATATACTTTTTTAGAATTATCGCTATGATGACAGACAAAAAAAGAGCAAAAGTAGTGATAAATATTGGAGCTGTAAACTATGCCATACTCACTGTTTTAGCAGCACTCATTGTGTTTTTTGGCATATATCCGTCATTTCTGCTTCACTATACGGATTTAGCCGCAAATGCACTACTGCATCCGACTAGCTATCTCAATTATGCATTAGGAGTAGGACTATGAATTCGATCTTTTTACTTTTGAACTTACTGCCTATACTGTTTTTGTACCAGTTTGGAGGAGCTCTGCATATAGAGCTAAATTTTGCACCCGGCTTTACACTAAGCCTTACGCAGACTCCACTTGGTACATTCTTTGCATACTTGAGTTTGATCTCATTTTTACTTGTTACGATAGCCCAGAAGAGTAAAAAACTCTCCTGCAATTATTATGTATTGCAATTTTTACTCTCGATAGCCATGTTTGTTATAGTGATGGCAGGTGATTTTATCACATTTTTTATCGGCTGGGAGATTATGACTTGGAGTAGTTACTTTCTAATCTCAAAATCAAAAAATATAGATACAAAAACTTTGCAAAAGTATATACTTTTCTCACTTACATCGGCTTTCTCTTTGATAGCAGGTATGGTGATCGCATACTCTTTTGCAAACTCATTTGATTTTTCTACGGTCTCAAGCGCCTTTGGCTCGATGCCTCTGAATATAAAAGTAACCCTCATAGTGCTCTTCTCACTAAGCTTTTTTATAAAAGCCGGCGTTATAGGCTTGCACTACTGGGTGGTTGACACATACTCCAAATCACCGGATCTCTTTAGCTCCATCCTCTCTGCCGTTATGTCGAAAATGGGCATATACGGACTACTTTTGATATATGGAAATATCGTAGGATACACTCAGTTAAAAGAGATCTTTGGGGTCATACTAAACGGAACTGACTTTGGATACACTTTGGCCTGGATAGGAGTTGCTACCTCCATCATAGCCACTTTCAAAGCCATCACACAAGATGAAGTCAAAAGACTGCTTGCATACTCATCTATCGCACAACTAGGTTATATCATAGCCGTTATCGGCTTTGGCACAACTTATGGAGTTGCAGGAGCCTTGTACCATACTTTGATTCATACTATCATTAAGTTGTTGCTATTTATAAATGTAGCTGCTATTGTAGCGCAAACCGGCAAAAACAGATTTAGTGAGTTAGGCGGATTGATATATAGAACTCCTGTCTCTTTTGTGATGTTGCTTATCGGTATCATCGGACTTGCAGGCATGCCTCCACTTGGTGGTTTTGCTTCAAAATTTCTACTCTATAACGCAGCAATCAACACAAAATTTGCTCTTATTCTTATAGGTATGCTTTTTTCCGGTGCTGCATCATTTCTGTATTGTTATAAGCTTGTTTACGGTATCTATTTAGGACACCCTACTTCTAAGAATTTGGAAAGCACAAAAGAGGTACCCCTTAGCTATTTGATTCCCCAGATTATCTTGGCTCTGCTTTTAATAGGAACAGGAACATTCCCGGGAGTATTTGTAGAGGTGATAAACCCTATCTTAAAGGAATTTATGCTTCCACTTATACCATATGACGGAATTGGAGTTTTACACAGTGCAGTTGGCAATTTTGATGGATTTTTTATCATGAGTGCGTTTGTTATTGTATTTATTGTTATCTTGCTTCTTGTCTGGAAAGTAAACTCTAAAGCAAAAAAAAATATAAACAGATTTGACATAAGTTATTGTGGTGAAGTCCCCTCAAGTGATACCCCGCTACACTTCGGGTATGGTTTTGGTACTGATTTATATAGAATCAAATTTGTAAATGCCATACTAAAAAGAAGCACAACAGGCTTTTATGAATCGTTAGCAACACAAACCAAAAGGACATCTGAGCTCTTTAGCCGAATGTACTATGGAAATATCCACAATACAATGCTTATAATCCTGCTCTTCTTTAGTGCACTATTTTTTACAGGAGTCAATTGATGATTTTTCAAATAATTTTACTGATCATGCTAGCTTATGTAGTCGGCTTCATATACTTTGGACTATACCGAAATATAACTGCAAGGATTCAAGGCAGATATGGACCTACGATATACCAGTCATTTTATGACAGTATAAAACTCTTTTCAAAAAAAGACTCTATAAGTTATGGCTGGATGTTCTATCTGGGACCAATCATCATGGCAACCGGAGCAGTTTTGACACTTCTTTTTGTACCCGTATTTACACAAAGCGGGTTTCTAAGAGCTGTAAATTCACAAGGAAATCTCTTTGTGCTTCTATATCTAATGGTTTTAGGACCTCTTGGAAATGCCCTTGCAGTTGGAACCGGTGGAAACCCTTTTGGGGTCATGGGTGTTGTTAGAGGCTTAACAAGACTCATAGGCCTGGAACTGCCTTTTTATATAGCGATAGTAGGGCTCATCATCGCAGCAAACAGTAGTGATATAGTCCACATCATAGATATGCAGCGAATCCAGGGTTTAAACATAGTAAACCACCCTCTTCTTTTTATAGCGGCTATGATTTCAATGGTTGGTTTTTTTGGAGAGTCACCTTTTGATATACCAGGAGCTCCTCAAGAGGTGTATTCCGGTCCAAGGACGGAATTTAGTGGCAAATTTTTAGCACTTTTGATGTCTCAGGGCTCTATCTTTGCTTTTGCAAAGCTGGTTTTGATAGTTGATCTGTTTTTAGGCGGAGCTGACTCTTTATATATGTTGGTGCTAAAAACTCTTGCTATATTTGTATCCATTATCTTCATAGGTATAGTTTACGGAAGATACAAGGTAGAGCAGGCTGTTGATTTTTTGATGAAAATACCAACTCTAATCGCAGTCACAGGACTGATTAGAGTAGTTTGGTTTGGGTAAAGGGGATAAGATGGAGAGTGGTTTTCACGGTTGCGATTTAGATGGAAGTTTGAAATGTAAATTAGAAGAGAGCGGAGTGGTAAACACTCACTCTGTTATGGAAAAGGCTGTAAAATGGTTTCAAAGCAGAAGCATATTTGTAGTGGCTTACGGCACAGGATGTGGAGCTATCGAAATGCCTCCTACCTTCACAAGCAGGTATGATGCTGAGAGAATGGGCGTAGTAGGAGTTGCCACGCCAAGGCAGGCTGACTTGATCATACTTTCAGGTTATCTTGCATATAAAACTCTAAGAAGAGTTATAAGAACATATGAGCAGATGCAAAGACCAAAGTATATCATCACGCTTGGAAGTTGTCCGATAAACGGCGGAATGTACTGGGACTCTTACAATACTATTAAAAAACTGGATGACTATCTACCAGTAGATGTTTTGGTACCAGGCTGTATGCCTCGCCCAGAGTCAGTAATAGAGGGATTTGTCCTTCTTCAAGAGAAGATAAAAAACGGTGAAAAAGCCGGTTGGCAAAAATATGATGAAAATTTGGAATTTTATAAAAACAACCAAAAAAGAGTCTTGGGAGGACATATCGACCCGGCCTATGAGACTGATTGGTACAATTTAAACGGCGGAGGAATTGCATAATGGATTTAGCTTCAAAATTGGAAAAACTCTCACTTGAACTTATACCAAAAAATGACTATCTCTATAAAGTAAATATAGATGCCCAACAGTTAGAGTCGCTGTTGTTGAGATTTTTAAACGAGTATGGATATATAACACTTGACTCCATAAATTGTCGAGACGATATAGAAGACGGGTTTTTCACTATCACATACTGTTTACAAACACAAAACAGAGATCACATAGTAATGGTACAAACTAATATACAAAGAGAAAATGCAACACTACCGTCAATGCACACTTTTTGGCCTCAAGCGGAGATAATGGAGAGAGAGATGCATGAAATGTTTGGTGTTGATTTTCCTACTCACCCAAGCCTCATAGACTTTGCACTGGAGCACTGGGAGAATATACCGCCTATGAGAAGGGATTTTGATACGCTTGAGTATGTAAACAGTATGAATCCGTTTCGTGGACAAAGAGATGACGGGCTTGATGCAAAAGTGGAGATGAAAAAGAAGAGAGAGGCTAAAAAAGCAGCAAAACTAAAAGCCGAACAAGAAGCAAAGGTCAAAGTAGATACGCAAGTGGAAAACAACCTAAGTGATGAGGTAGAAAAAAATGACTGAAAATGAAAAAATGGTAAAAATCTTTCACGGACCTCAACACCCTGGCATCACGGGAAATATGAGTGTAGAGCTTGATTTGATTGGTGAAACCATAAAAAAAGCCCAAACTCATGTCGGCTATCTTCATAGGGGTTTTGAAAAACTGATAGAGAGAAGGACTGTGGTACAGGCTTTTACGATAGTTTGCAGGATCTGCGTTCCCGAACCGGATCCAAACGAAGAAAACTTTGCAAGAGCAGTTGAAAATCTCGCAGGATTAGAAATAAGCGAAAAAGCAAAATACATAAGAACCATGGTTTTGGAGATGCAAAGACTAGCAACTCAGTTTTTATGGATGGGCGGGCAAGCAGGCTCCATAGGACTCGGTCTCATACCTCAATGGTCAGTTTGCGACAGAGACTATATGCTGGATCTTTTTGAAGAACTCACAGGAGGAAGAGTGTATCATATGTACGCATTTCCAGGTGGAGTCAGAAGAGATTTACCAGACGGATTTTTAGACAGACTCTCAGAGTTGCTTGATTATTATGAAAAAAGAATCATAGTCTACAACAATACATTTTTTGATAATGTTATTTTTAAACAAAGAGCCATAGGTGTTGGCGCAGTAAACAAAGATGAAGTCTTAAAGAACGGATATGTAGGTCAAACCATGAGAGCTTGCGGAATCAAAAAAGATGTAAGAAGAGATATACCCTACCTTATGTATGATAAATTAGAATTTGATATACCGACACAGAGCGATGGAGATGTCTATGCCAGGGCGCTTGTAAGAAGAGATGAGATAATCCAATCAATCAGAATCTTAAGACAGATTATAGAGCAGATGCCAAAAGAGGGAGAGATTTTACAAAAAATTCCAAAACACAGAAAATTCAAACTCCCAAAAGATGACACCTATGTACAAACAGAGAGCGCCAGAGGGGCTATGAGCTACTATATGGCAGGTGACGGAAGTGAAAAAATAAGAAGAATGCAAGTACGGGGCCCTTCACTGATACATGCATATACTTTGCTTGAAAAACTGCTTGTGGATTCACAACTTGCAGATGTAGCGATGACTATGAACTCACTTGGCATATGTCCACCTGAGATAGAGAGATAAAGGAGATAAAATGGCTATAGATATAAAAGGTGTTTTATCGCCACTTAGTGCGATAGGAACTCTGTTTGAACATCCTAAGACCGTAACTTATCCTGCAGTAAAAAAAGATATACCAAAAGGCTACAGAGGTTTTCATATAAACGACCTTGAAGCCTGCATCGGTTGTGCAAACTGTCAAGAGGTTTGTATGAATGAAGCGATAGATATGATACATCCTGATAAAGAGTACAATATAAAAAATACAAGCGGCTGTATCCCAAGAATCGACTATGGAAGATGTTGCTGGTGTTCACTTTGCACAGATGTATGCCCTCCTGGTTCGCTAAAACTGGACAATATCTGCATACATGCTGACTCTTGTGCGGACAATTTTTTGTATATGCCTATAAACCAAAAAAATATCGCAGAGGAGGTAAAATGAGACTTATATTTTGGACAGTGTTTTTATTTTTAATTTGGATGGGACTCACCATGAGCTTTAGTTCTCAAGAGCTAATCACCGGCTTTGTTGTCTCTTTCATTATCGCCCTGCTCTATGTAAAAAATTATGAAAGTAGTGATAAGTTTAGATTTAGACCAATTGCATATATCATATATCTGGTAACATTTTTAAAAGCTTTGATTTTGGCAAACTGGGATGTGGCAAAAAGAGTAATCGACCCAAAACTCCCTATAAACCCAGGTATCGTTGCGATAAAAACAGATCTTAAAGAGAACTATAAAAAACTGATGCTTGCAAACAGTATAACCTTGACTCCCGGAACTATCACTATGGATATAAGGGATGATACACTTTTTATCCACTGGATAGATGTCACAACCAGCGACATAGATAAAGCAGGCGAAGAGATAGCCGGAGACTTTGAGCGAACACTTAAAAATCTATAACAATTTATAACCATCCTTCAACAAGCAGGGGATAAACCCCCTGCTGTTATAAATCATCTATTGACATATTTGGTCTTGTTTTGTACAATAGGCTTTTCGTACAGCCTTTTTTAAAAGACTTGTACAAGAAGTCTAATGATAAAAAGGCCAGTATATAAAAAGATTCTTTTATGTATTGATTGTTCCAACCATAAGCACCTCAACTCTAAATACAGCTAAAAACCAGTGCGACAAAAATTGAAATATACTTTTTTGACTTTATGGTAGAATTTCAGAAAAATTTTTAGTTAACGAGTAATTTAAATGTTAAATCAAGTTATAAACACTATCGTAAATATGGTAAGCGACTTGGGCTATTTAGGCATTATTATTATGATGTTTTTAGAAAGCTCTTTTTTCCCTTTTCCAAGTGAGGTTGTTATGATTCCTGCTGGTTATCTTGCATCTAAAGGCGATATGGATATCTATATAGCTATATTTTCAGGGGTATTTGGTGGTGTTTTAGGGGCACTTTTTAATTACTACCTAGCACTTAGACTTGGTCGTGCTTTAATTGTAAAATATGGAAAATACTTCTTTATGAGCGAACAAAAATTAGATAAAATAGAACAATTTTTCAAGAAATACGGTAATATCTCCACCTTTATCGGAAGACTAATCCCCGGGGTTAGACAATACATCTCGCTACCCGCAGGATTGGGTAGAATGAATCTAAAATTTTTCGTTTTTTACACTGCATTAGGAGCTGGCTTATGGGTGACAATACTCACACTTTTGGGCTATTTTATAGGTGAAAATCAAATTTTGATAAAAGAGTATCTGCATATTATTTTACTCATACTCTTCTCTTTTATATCTATCATTGGTATCATATACTATCTACTCAAAAAAAGGACGAACAGACTTAACTGACAAACAAGATTGCAGAACTATTTTTATGATTTTCATACCCACAAATAGCTTTTAAAAGAGCGAAAAATAGTAAATATGATTACTATCTCTAAAAGCAAAAGTCCGATGTGCAGATCATATACCTGTATCTGCTTATCACTTACGCCTATATAGTCCAAAATCTTATAAAAGAGATATGAAAACACCAAACCGGTCAGATAACCCTTTTGCTTCACAACATCTGCTGCAGAGATAAGGATCGTTTTTTTCAAAGCGATAGTCTCCATTCTCACCAGATAACTTCCAAATATAAAAGTAACTTGATAGCCCAAATAGACTAAAAGTGCTGTTACATAAGAGTAGTTAAAGAGCAAAAAAAACGAGACAAAGAGCAAAACCACCACTTCAACAAGAAGTGTAATATAAAAAAATGCCTCTATATTCATAATCTTACTGTAAAATTTTGCCAAAACCAACATAGAAACAGCTAGAAAAATTCCACCGAGAGAAAATACGGAGGGTTGCAGTGGAGTATACAAGACAAATATACTCCCCACACCAAGCCCCAAAAAAAGAGAATTTAAAAACTTATAACAAAGATATGGTTTTATATGCAGAGTTCTCAAAACTTGGCATTAGCTCCTATCATAAAATTTCTCTCATAATTGACCGGATAAACGCCTATGCTAAAACCATTATCGGCAAAAAGAGCATTTTTTCTGTCAAAAAGATTGTTTATTTTCACAAAAAAATCAAACTTTTTATACTTGTAGCTAGCCATAAGATCTGTAGAGTTGTAAGCATCCATTTTACCAAAACTACCATCAAAATCACTCATAGCATAAGCTTTTGATTTATAAATGTGTGTTAAAGCCAGAGATACTCCATACATCGGCTTATAGCCCAAAGAGAGTTTAACATTGTGTTTTGAGACTCCGGGAATTTCTCTACCAACGATACTTGGATCACTTGAATTTTCTCTTATATTTGTATCTACAAAGGCATAATTTAGTGTTGCAAAGAGGTTGTATCTGAAGTTGTATCTGTCATATAATTCAAAACCATATTTTCGTGTTTTATCCAGGTTTGTATTTGTCCAAGTAAGAGAGTTGTAGTATATCTCATTATCAATATAACTGTAAAAAGCGGAAAATTTGAGCTTATTAGGATACCCCAGATAATTATATCCTGCATTTACGGTTCTTACTCGCATAGGTTTTATAAAACCGTTGAATGTATTTGTAAAGGCATTAAAAAATCTGTCGATATCCGGGGATTGAAAGGATTGATTGAGATTTAAAAACAGAGACGATATTGAGTTTAGTTTGTAGTTATACCCCAAATCATAAGCTTCCATATAAGCTCTATCAGACAGATTGGTTGAAGCTGTTGTGTATTTATATTTTATACTCTCTCCTCTTATGCCAAAAGATACGAGATTTTTACCAAATGCATAGTCAAATTTTGCATAGTAGCCCAGATTGTCCTTGTCTGTGGATTTAGTAGAATTATATCTCTGTCCGGCAAATTTTTGTACTCCAAAAACAGCTTTTAAATCTTTGTCGCTGTAATTCAATCTTGCATTGTAGCTTTTATAATCATAATCATTTCGTGAGTTATAAGTGATAAAATCACTTGTTTTATCCTCATCACTACCTTGTAAAGTAAGTGTAAATTTTGGTGAAATCTTATATTTGACACCATAAGTAAGCATATCTGAGGAGAAGTATTGCTCACTGTATGGTACTCCCCAGGATGGATTCGGTATCGTAAACACATCTGTTTCATACTGAGTGAGAGTTAAGGCATTTGCATACTTTAACTTCATCTTCGAGAAAGTCTTTCCTAAATTAAATGTTAAATTTTTGATGGGAGTAAATGTCCCTTTTATAGCTCTGTTTCTGTTCCAGCTGTTATCCTTAGTGCCGTCGCTTGCTATCACTTTTTCGCCATCACCCTGATATCCGTCTACATATCCACTGAGTGTAAACTTCTCTCTTTTGATACCAAGCCCAAGTGAGCCAAATTTTACTCCATTGCTACCAAAATATGTCTTGATTTTTGCTCCGTTGTATCCCTTTTTTGTGATTATATTTATCACTCCTGCATTTGCTCCGTCTCCATACTCGACTGAACCTGAGCCTTTGATAATCTCAATCCTCTTAACACTGTCTATTGGTATAGATGAGAGAAGTTGCGGCATCATATCTATATTGTTCAATCTTCTGCCATCAAGCGTTATGACTATATTTTCATATCCATTTCCACTTCCATATCCGCGAAAATCAATCTTTTGTGAAAATTTGTTTCCAAAGCCAGGCAGTGTTGTAATAGATGTTTGGGTATTTAAAAATTCGTAGAGATTTTTTGCATGAGATTTTTTGATCCTGACCTGGGTATAAACTTCGGACGCAAAGGGCGCACGGGCTTCATCAACTTTTATCTTCTTAGATATGACAACTATGGGCTGTTCGTTTTGTGGCGGGGTCTCCTCTTCGCTTTGAGTATACTCATCTTGTTTTTGCAAGTTTGATGACGAATCATTGTAGCTAGCAGTTGTGCCAGCCAGAGTCGCACTCGCACTAAAAGCAAGTATAGCAGCAAGCGAAAAGTAGTTGCCACGGAATCCTCTTGGACATTTCATCTGTTTTCTCCTAAAATAAATTTTTAAAAGAGATTATAGTGAAATTCCACTTAAGGTATTCACCTGGGTTGATTTACAACCTTTTGTTTTATTTTTGTAGACGAGGTTTTTGGGTCATAGCTAACTTGAACTATTTTTTTTCCTTTTGATTTAAGGTATTGTTCCACTTCTTTATTGTGTGGTTTATCTCCCCAATCCTCTCCAATTACAAAAATGTCAACATCCAACTCTTTACAGGCCGACACATACTCAAGCTTATGATATGCTCGTACATCATCAACACATTTAAGGGCTTTAAGCATCTCCATTCTTTGCTCTAACGGGATAACCGGAACATTTGGTTTATATGAATTTACCACTTCATCAGAAGCCACACCCACGACAAAAGTGTCCCCCAAAGTTTTACAAAACTCCAACAAAGCCAAATGTCCTACATGCAACAAATCAAAAGTACCGACAGTATATACAAGCATAATATAATCTCCTTAAGCATTCTTGCACAACACCTATTCTCAGCATTTTACAGAGAAAATAACTTCAGTTGGATAAGATAAATAGTAGCTTTTGCTATGTTTTTAGCTATCTGTCTTGTTTGTTACCGCATTTTGCGACAACAAAACTCTCTCTAAGTGTCAAAATAGGAGCTATACAGGAAGTCTATTATTATTTATGGTATAATATACCACTTTTATGCTAAATATATCGCATCATTCAAACAAATTTACCATTTATTTAAAGGACTCCGTTTTATGTCAAATAAAAATTCTACAGTTTTAGTAGCAAAACAACCAACAATCTTATCCTATGTTAAAGACCTTCCAAATCTTTTATCACTTTCGGGGTTAGCCTGTACGGTATTGGCTATTTATTTTAGTATTACAGGCCTTTATGCAGCTTCTATGATTGGTATGGTTTGGGCTGTTGCTTTTGATTGGGCTGATGGATTGGTGGCTAGAAAACTAAAAGGTAGGACACTCACAGATGCAAAATTTGGTGGACAATTAGATGTTACGATAGATATAGTAAGTTATGGAGTAGCTCCTGCTGTTTTACTTTTAAGTTATGGGAAATTTGAGCCAATATTTTTAATAGGAGCATTTTTTATGTTAGCTGCTGCTGCTATTCGTCTAAGTTATTTTAGTACCTATGGATTGGCAGGGGGTACAAAATATACGGGGCTTGCTCTTGATAATAACAGTCTGCTTCTAGTTTTTGTATTTTTATTTGAAAGCTTTTTAGATAAAGCTACTTTTTCTATGATTCTATATATTTGCGGAGTTGGATTGGCTGTTTTAAATGTATCAGAGATAAAAACACCAAAACTTTCAGGAAACCCTAGAAATGTCTATCTGCTTGGAGCTTATACTTTGGCAATCACTGCTATTTACGGCTCACAACTTATATAGTCAGGAAATCTTATAAGATATTTACCTCAGACTGGTTTATGAAACTTTTTCATCTTACTTTTACCCTTTTCTTTCTTTTCATAGGTTGCAATGACAGATCTGTATCTACCCTGTATGATAAATCATACAAAAGTAAAACCATACCTTGCCTGCAACTTTCTATCTTTCCAAAAAATGTAAAGATGCAAAAAACTCTTGAAAAATCATATCCATTCAAACAAAAATGCGAGTATCTTTTATTGGTATCATATAAAGCAAATATAGTTTGTAACAGTAATCAAAATGCAGCAAAAAAAACTTTATCAAATTTTCCTAATAGCTACCTAAGAATGGAAGTGAATAAAGACATGAATGACTTGATATTTAGCTACTACAAAGACTTAAATGACAATGTTCAAGAAAGTGATTTGAAAAATGCCTTTAAAAGTGTCAAAAAAAATCTAAAATTCAACTAATTTTTTGTAAAATTTCTTATGGAAAAAAAGATAATATGTCAAAAATGCAAATACTACTATGTAACATGGGAAAAAACCAGACCTCATGGATGCAAGGCTTACGGCTTCAAATCAAAACTAATTCCTTCAATCATAGTCAAGAAAAATAGTGGTACAACCTGCTCCCTCTACCAGAAAAAGTGATATAATAAACAAAAAACAACAAAGGAAGGAAATGAGCAGTAAAATCAAAAACATAAGAGCAATGGAGATACTGGACTCAAGAGGAAATCCGACTGTGAGAGTATTTATGGAGTTAGAAGATGGCACGAAAGTAAAATCATCAGTTCCAAGTGGGGCGAGTACGGGAGAGTATGAAGCTTGTGAACTTCGAGATGGAGACAAAAGTCGCTATGGAGGAAAAGGGGTATTGAGAGCTGTTGAAAATGTGAATAATGCAATCGCCCCTGCTCTTATGGGTATCGATGCAACAGAGCAAATGAAGATAGATGAATTGCTCATAAATCTCGATGGTACACAAAACAAAGACAAACTAGGTGCAAATGCGATTCTAGGAGTATCTATGGCTACCACAAAGGCAGCCGCGGCAAGTCATAATCTTGAGATATATGAGTATCTAGGAGGCACAGAGGCAAACAGAATACCTATCCCCTGTATGAATATCCTAAACGGAGGCGAACACGCAGACAATAGCGTAGATATACAAGAGTTTATGGCTGTACCTTTTGGAGCACCTTCGTTTAAAGAGGGCTTGAGATATGTATCTGAGACTTTTCATACGCTTAAAAAACTACTAAAAGAAAAAGATTTAGCTACTTCAGTCGGTGATGAGGGAGGATTTGCACCAAACCTTGCCAGCAATGAAGATGCGATAGAGATCATCATAAAAGCGATAGAAAAAAGCGGGTACAAACCGGGTGTGGATATATCTATCGCACTTGACAGTGCTGCAACATCCTTTGTAGGGGGAAAATCCGGACAGTATGACCTCAAATGGTCAGGTGCCGGCATAAAAACAAGTGATGAAATCATAGAGATGGCAAAAGAGTGGGTAAGAAGATACCCTATCATACTTTGGGAAGACCCACTTGCCGAAGAGGATTGGGATGGATTTAAGAAATTGACAAAAGAGTTGGGCGACAAGATAGAGGTTGTCGGGGATGATATATTTGTTACTAACACAAAATTTATAGAAAGAGGTATCAAAGAGCACACTGCGAACGCATCGCTCATCAAACTAAATCAAATAGGCTCGGTTAGCGAAACAGTAGATGCCGTGAGGCTTTGCTATGAACATAATTGGAGAGCCTTTGTATCACACCGTTCAGGAGAGACTTGCGATACATTTTTGGCAGACTTTACAGTAGCCCTTGGCACCGGCCATCTAAAAACAGGCTCCGCCTCAAGGAGCGAAAGATTAGCAAAATACAACAGACTCTTAGAGATAGAGGACAAACTGGGCGATAGAGCCAGATACTACTGGAAATAACAGTGAAACTGACCTTGTATGGTCAAGGTCAGTCATCCAAAATATCATCATAAAAGAAGTTTTTATCCCCTAGCTTCTATTTTGCAATGCAAGTTTAAAACCCAATCCTATCAAAATAATACCGCTTGTTCTGTGTATATATTTTAAAACAACAGGTCTTGTTTTTATCCAAAAGGACAATAATCCTGATATAAATCCGATAGGTGCTTTGATACTAAAAGTTAAAACAGCAAATGTAAATCCCAATATGAAGAGTTGCATCGTCTGACTTTCATCATTTGAAACAACGAACTGTGGTAAATATGAGAAATAAAATATCGCAACTTTTGGATTTGTTATATTTGATATCACACCTTGCATGAACATCTTTTTGTAAGATGCTTTTGGCAAATCTTCCGTATCTATGCTGTCATCTTTGGTTTTTAAAAGCTGATATCCGATATAGACCAAATACCCTGCACCGATAAATTTTACAATATCAAATAAAAATTCAGATGCCAACAAAAGAGCACCCAAACCAAATGTAGCCAGCAGCGTATGCCCCAGCAATCCAACACTGACTCCAAAAGCAGTCATTATCCCCGCCTTTGGTCCTTGGGAAATTGATCGAGACATAACCAAAATCATATCTTGACCCGGCACCAATATGATAACTGTAGATGTTAATAAAAAAACCAATGTAATCACTTCTGTTTAAATCTCCTTTTTTGGTGGGGTTGCTTAAAAAGTCAATACCTTATCGCACTCAACTACCCAAAAAGCCAAATCGCTCATAGTGCCCTTAATCTCATCATTGAAATATGGTTGATTTTTATTTATCCCGCATCTTGCCTGACAAGTCCCGCATACTTTTAGCTTAATACCATTTTGATATAGCTCCTTTAACATTTCCACCAAATCATACTCATAAAAATCTGGTTTTTTTGTAATATTTCTTGCCAAATCAACACTATCATTCATTAAAAAAATTCTAACTTCGCCACCTTTTTCAGACAATGTTTTTGCCAGCCTTAAAGCATTCCATGCTATATCGCTTCCATCATATGGTTGATGATTAAAAATCAGTAATGTTTTCATCTGTTTCCCCGTTGTAGATTAAGTATTTAGTAATTTTGCTAATTACATAAGAAATGATAACGCAATAAGAAAACTTTGTCAAGAGATATTATGCTTTTTTATTTCCACAATAATAAAAGTACTATGGCGGTCAATATCCATGCCACAGTCGAGACTATAATTGTATGAATTAACGATAATTTTGTACACAAAAGATAAACTGAAAGCAAATAAATAAAATAGGGAATAAGTGCACAAATACCAAACAAGACTGTTTTTTGCAAGTCTGAAGTATTATGTTCCTTTCCTACTATATAGTGTGCAATAATAGCAAAAGTAGGAAAAAGCGGAGCAAGTCCGGCAATATAAAAATTCTTGGTTTTCGCCATAAAATCAATAATAACAACAGTAATTGCCCCGAGTAAACTCTTTATTAATAACGACATCTTTGTGTATCCAAACTATTTATTGGCAAGCATCGTATCATCTTTATACTTATTTAAGACTGTCAAATATATATTAGACTTGTTGGTTAAAACTAAGACTTTCTTCTTTCATAAAAAAACCAAATTACCAACCCTGTCCCCACGATGATATTAAAAAGGCTGTTTTCGCCGAACATCTTTAGAATTTCGTATAATTTTTGCATCAGATAGTCATCACTGTGTTTTTGCATCAGGTTTGAATAGGCTATAATTTTATCTCCCCAAAAAAATGCTATGATTTCGGGGAAGAAGAAAAATACAATGATACCTGCCAAACTCCACCAGCTTGTTTTTGGTTTTAGCTGTTTTGCCAGATTTGCTTTAAAAATGTCAAATTTTCTCACTTAAATTCAACCAACATTAAAATACATAGCCTCCCTATGGTGAAGCACTATAGCAGTAGTGCTCTGCTCCGGGTGGATTTGAAAAGTTTCGCTCAGCTCTATACCAAACTCTTCAGGCTTCAAAAGCTCAAATATCACCTTGGAGTCACTAAGATCAGGACATGCAGGATAGCCAAATGAGTACCTGCATCCCTGATACGCTCTCATCTGTACATCTTTCAAAGAGTGCTTTTCATTTTGTGCGATACCAAGATCCAGCCTTATTTGCTTGTGTGCAACCTCTGCTAAAGCTTCTGCTATCTCTACACTTATACCATGTATCAAATGATACTCTTTAAATTTTCCCTCACTGTAAAGCTCTTTTTCATACTCACTAAACTTTGAGCCGGCACTCACACATGTAAATGCTACCACATCATCTCTGTCATTTGCAAAAAAGTCACTCAAGCATCTATAGGGCTTTTTTTTCTGCCTTGGAAAATCCAGTGTATGAAGTATGTCGCTCTGTTTTAGTGGCACTTTGTTTATATCCTCAGGCTTGAAATAGCCTCTCTTTTCATCTAGCACAAAAAGCTTGTTTGCCTCGCTCCTGCAAGGATAGTATCCGTAGATGACAGTCGGATCAAAAAGACCTTTTTTCTCTATTTCAGACTTTATCTTCTCATATAATGGCCATAGAGTATCATCTCTTTGCTTCTGTTTCTCCTCTTTGCTCATCCCTTTGCCACTGTATCCCCAAGCACGAGAGAAGAGCATCTTGTGGTTTATCCATTCATATGCTATATCGCTTATTCCCTCTTTTATGACTCTTCTGCCCCAAAAAGGTGGAGTCGGTATCGCTATATCACGACTGGGCATTTTTATATCTTTAAACTCAGGCATAGGAGACAGCTCTTTTTGCTCTTTTTTTATCCCCTCAACTATCTTTTTTCTTCCAAAGTCAGTATTAAAATCACCTTTTTCTATCCTGCTCATCGCCTCTATACCTTCAAAGGCATCTTTGCAATAAAATATAGGTCCATCATATATAGGACGACAATAATCCTCTATAAAGTTATCCGTCAAAGCCGCACCACCAAGCAAAATAGGAACTTTCAGCCCCATAGATTGTAGTTTTTCAAGATTTTCTTTCATAACATTTGTTGATTTTACCAACAATCCGCTCATACCAATAGCAGTGGCTTTATGCTCATCATAAGCTTTTATAAGCTCATCTATATCGGCTTTTATACCTATGTTTATCACTTTAAAACCATTGTTTGAAAGAATAATATCAACTAAGTTTTTGCCTACATCATGAACATCGCCTTTGACGGTTCCCAGTATGAGCGTAGTTTCACTCTCTTTGTCTATCTTTGGAAGATATGGATTTAGGTAGTCCACACTTGCTTTCATTACCTCTGCACTTTGAAGTACAAAAGGTAGCTGCATCTGGCCGCTTCCAAATAGCTCGCCTACTACTTTCATAGCATCTATTAAAATTTTATTTACTATCACTTCTGGGGCTATCTCATCTTTGGCATCCACTAAAAGAGGCATCATTCTCTCTTTGTCGCCATCTATAAGTAATTTTTTTAATTTTTCTTGCGTATTTAAGGCATTAAAAGCTTTATCTTCATCTTCTTGGTTTGTCTCTTTTACATCTTCAAAATAGTCTATAAACTTAAAAAGCGGATCTCCCTCGCTTCGGTTGTTAAAGAGTAGATCTTCACATACTTTTCTCTGCTCATCATTTATCTTGTGCATCGGTATCGTATTTTTAACATTTACTATCGCCATACTAAGACCTGCTTTTACACAATGGTGTAAAAATACTGAGTTCAGATACTCCCTGGCATGCTTTGCCAAACCAAAAGAGATGTTTGAAATCCCTAACACAAAACCGACTTCCGGGTGCATCTTGTGAAACTCTCTTATAGCCTCTATGACATCAATGGCAGCTGTAAAATACTCCTCATCCCCGCTCCCAACAGTAAAAGTGAGCAAATCAAAAACCAAATCTCTTGAATCAATCCTATGTTTTTTGGTAGCTAATTCATAAATTCTCTGTGCAATTTCTATCTTTTGTTCTTTTGTTTTAGCCATTCCTTTTTCATCTATCGTCAAACAAACAAGTGCACAGCCAAATCTCTTAGCCAAAGAACAAACTCTATCAAACTTCTCTATACCATCTTCTAAATTTACAGAGTTTATGATGGGTTTCCCACCTATATGCTTTAGTGCAACTTCAAGGGCATGGATCTGTGTAGTATCAGGCATAAGAGGGAGTGAGATTTTGCTGTTGTAACGACTCACAACCTCTCTCATATCTCTGCTCTCATCTCTGCCGGCAAAGCCTACACTCACATCTATCCCGTGTGCACCACTTCTAACCTGCTGTTGGGCAACCGATAGAGTTCCCTCGTAATCCTCCGCTAAAAGCAACTCTCTAAAAGCTTTTGAGCCTGTGGCATTGCTTCTCTCTCCTATCAAAAACGGTGCGGGATCTTGTTTGATAGTTCTAGTCTCAAATAGTGATGCCAAAGAGGTAGGTTGTTCTCCTTTTGGGGAAAGCGGTATCTTGCCTTCCACTCTTTTGGAGAGCTCATATATATGTTGTGGAGTAGTACCACAACAACCACCAAGCAGACAGACTCCGTCAAATTCCAAAAAGCCCTCTTGAAAGTCAGCAAATTCTCGTGGTCCCATCGGATAAAACGAGTGTCCGCCTCTGTTTTGAGGAAGTCCGGCATTTGCATGTACGCTGATAGGTTTATCCCATATCTCACTTAGAGTTTTTACATGTTTTTTGACCTGCTGGGGTCCTGTACCACAGTTGAAACCAAGACTAAGCACATCAAACGGTTTCAGTATAGTAGCTATCGTCATAGCGTCTGTTCCTATGAGCATAGTCCCACTAAGCTCAATCGTCACCGAAACCATAACAGGAAGCTTTACAGCATCACTCAACTGGGCATCTTCTATGGCATGAAGTGCGGCTTTTATCTGGAGTGGATCTTGGGCAGTCTCCAGCAAAAAGAGATCAACTCCTCCTTCTATCAGCCCCAAAGCAGCCATCTTGTAACCCTCAAACATCTCATCATAAGTAATATGACCCAGTGAGGGAAGTTTTGTTCCTGGCCCTAGTGAACCAGCACAAAAACGAGGTTTTTTGTCACTTGAAAAAGAAGTACAAGCATCTTTTGCCACTTTTGCACCATCTTTTGCAAGTTCAAATGCCCGTGAAGCTATACCATAATCATCAAGCACCCAAGGAAGCGCTCCAAAGGTATTTGTTTTTATTATATCAGCTCCGGCTTTTAGATAGCCTTTGTGGATACCCCCTATCAAATCTGCATATGTAGAGTTTAAGATCTCATTGCATCCCTCTAATCCGTCCCAAACAATATCAGGTACATCTGCATTTTGTATCTGGGTACCCATGGCACCATCTAGTATCATTACTTTTTGTTTGATTAAATCTTCTAATTTCAATTTGTTTTCCATATCTTAATTTATTTATATTATAGCATATTTTACCGGGTACTCTATATTGCCTATTTTTTAATCACTAAATTAATATTTTATGTCTATTTTTTTGCTAAAATTGTTGCAATCAAAAAAACAAGGAGATGGATTATGAAAAAATGGTTTTTACCTACACTACTACTTTTACCCACGATTAGCTTTGCCGGAGATAAGCTAGACAGTGGAGATACAGCCTGGATGATGATGTCAGCTGCACTGGTTTTACTTATGACTCCAGCAGGCTTGGCACTCTTTTATGGCGGTATGACCAGAGCTAAAAATGTACTCAACTCTTATGCTATGGTTTTTGTAGCATTTACTGTTGCATTTGTTGTGTGGATAGTTGCCGGATATTCTGTTGCATTTGGCAATGGCGGCTCTATGCAGGCTGTTATAGGCGGATTTGACAATATGTTTTTAAACGGTATAAAGTGGAATGACTTAAGCGGCACATATCCTACTTATGTATTTGTTGTTTTTCAAGGAACATTTGCAGCGATCACAGTAGCAATAGCAAGTGGCTCAGTCATAGAGAGGATGAAATTTTCAACCTGGATTATATTTGTTGCCATTTGGACTATTGTAGTCTATGCACCAATCACTCACATGGTTTGGGGTGGAGATGGCGCATTTTTATTTGATGCCGGAGCACTTGATTTTGCAGGTGGTACCGTTGTACATATGAATGGTGGTTTGGCAGGCTTGGTTCTTGCTGTTTTGATTGGTAAAAGAAAAGGCTATCCAAAAGTAGCTATGAAGCCTATGAGTATCATGCTGACAGCTCTTGGTGGAGCTCTGCTTTGGTTTGGATGGTTTGGATTCAACGGCGGAAGTGCATTTGGAGCAAATGCAATAGCCGGACTTGCATATCTGACAACCACGCTGGCACCTGCAGCAGCCGCCCTTACATGGATAGCTATAGAGTACATAGTTTATAAAAAAACTACACTTTTAGGAGCAGTTTCAGGTGTAGTAGCCGGTCTTGTTGCTATCACTCCTGCTGCTGGATTTGTAGATGTAAGTGGAGCTTTAATAGTTGGTATATTTGGCTCTGTTATAGCATTTTTTGGAGTTTCCGTATTGAAGAAAAAATTAAAATACGATGATTCACTGGATGCTTTTGGTATACACTTCTTGGCTGGATTATGGGGAGCTTTGGCAACAGGTTTCCTTGCAGTCAAAGACAATGACCTCTTGTGGGACGGACCTCTAAAAGCCACGGGAGACAGAATGGGACAAGTATTAGTTCAGCTAGAGTCTATCTTGGTAGTCGGAGCATTTACACTCATAGGAACTGTCATAGTTTACTATATAGCTTCAGCATTGACCGGTGGTGGAAGAGTTGACGAAGAGACTGAAACAATAGGACTTGATGAAGCAATACATGGCGAAAGAGGTTTTAACCTATAATAAGGAAATTCCTTTTATAAAAGAAAAAAGCTTCAGTGCGAGGAATTTAGAGGATTGAATAACAAAATAGTTCCTCTCGCCGAAGGCGTAGCTTTAGCAAAACAGTAAGGATAAAAATACTCTTTGCAAAGCAAAAGCTTCAGTGCGAGGAATTTTTTAGGAGTTGCACTCCTAAAAAAGGAGAAATAAGATGAAAAAGATAGAGACAATAGTCAAACCATTTAAACTTGAAGATGTAAAAGATGCTCTTACAGAGCTAGATATAACAGGTATGACCGTATCTGAAGTAAAGGGATACGGAAGACAACAGGGACATTCTGAGCTATACAGAGGTGCTGAGTATGTAGTAGATTTTTTACCAAAAATTAAAATCGAAATTGTAGTCAAAGAAGAAGTTGTAGAAGATGTGATCGAAGCAATTTCAAAAAGTGCAAAAACAGGTAAGATAGGAGATGGAAAGATATTTGTTTCCGCAATAGAAAAAAGTGTAAGAATCAGAACAGGTGAGACTGACGAAGAGGCGGTCTAGCCCGCACTAAGTACCTAATCATAAATATTGAGTTGGTCTTTTGGCTGGCTCAATGCCCTAAATGATAATACAAGATTGAAACATAGCTCGCTTAGCATAAAAAGATCCCACAAAGTAACAATCTTCAAAAACTCATCTCCAACCTTCAAGGAGAGAAAATCTATCTCTATATTGACACCATATTTACTGTTTGGAGGAGATATTTCGGGCAGAGCATTACTGTATCTGAAATTTAGTTTTACTTTTTCATCTCTTCTCATTCTTCTTATTCGTTTTAGTGTACCTGCAAAGTCTTTTTCATTTAGTCTTATCTCTGCATGCGTGTTGTGCGACAGAACATTTCGCACAAAAGAGAGTATATCATAAAAATTTTCATATTCATCATTAAATCTATCTTCTATATATCTTTTAAAAGAACTCTCAAGCCTCAAAGCTTCTACCATGGCCATGCAGATTCCGCGAAAGGCATTAAACTCTACAAAATACTCAAATAAAGAGAGTTCATCTTGTTTGTATTCTCTTGCGTTTTTTAGAAGCTCATAGGTTATATCCGCATTGAAGTAGTACGCATTTTCTTCATCAAACTTTTTTACTACAAACATACTTCTATCTGTCAAATCCTCTGTTTTACAGAGCATACCCAAAAATTCACCCATATTTAGAAAATAGAAATTTTGTTCAACTAAAAGCAGTGTATCTTCAAGCAAAACTTCTGCATCTAACATCTTACAATACTCACTTTGCATTCTTGATATACTGCTCCATAACCCTCTTGACTCATAAGATGAGGTGTCAGCATATTTGCGCTAATTCCGCCGGAATTTAGAGCCATACAGTCATCTCTAAGAGTATCGTCAACTCTTATTTCATACTCACATTCATATGTCCCGTTTGTCAACCTGACCATATCTCCATCACTAAGCCCAATGGTTGATGGAACTCTTAAAAAATCATCTGTATAAAACTGTGAATTCAAAGATTTATTCTGTTTGACTGCTAGCAAAAAGAACTCTCCCTTATCCTCAAACTCATCCTCAAACTCATCAAAAAATTCAAATTTTTGGCTATCGGTATAAAATTTTTGGCTATATGGAGAGTCTAAAAGATACTTTGAAGCTAAGAAACCATCTTTTTCAACACTGTTTTTAGTAACAATCTCATCTATATACTCTTTTTCACTCTTGAGCTTGCCATAATCAAATGCACCCATAAGATATGAGCTGAGTTCATACTCACTTATGCCGATTTTACTCTCTTTGAGCTTTGGCATAAAACCTACATACTCATGTCCATACGAGAGCTTAACATCCTCTTTTTCCAAAAAAGTCTTTGCAGGGATAATCAAATCCGCTATTTTTGAAGTTTCATTATGATGAAGACCAAAATAGACTATAAATTTTGATTTCTCAAGCCCCTCTTTTACCTTTGGGGTGCAAGGGAGTTGAGTCACAGGATTGCCACCTTGTATAAAGCTTATATCATAATCACTGAAATTTATCGTAGGCATTGGAACTCTTTTTTTAGCTCTACATGCAAAGGGTTTGCCAAAACCATAAGAGCTGTCATCTATAAAACCTACTCCGCAACCATCTTTGTCAAAAAGCCCCAAAAGTGCAGCAAAAGAGTCAATAGCTCTCAAAACACTATTTCCGTGACTATATTTTTGCACACCAATTCCTACTAAAATCGTAACTCTCTTACCATCTATCATAGAGAGTATCTCACCTATGACATCCAGACCTACTCCGCTGTTTTGCATTAGCTTGACTATGGGAGTTCCATTTACTTCATCTAAAAAGTAGTCAAAATTTTCACATCTCTTTTCTATAAAATCCACATCTTCCATCTGTTCCATATATGCAGCTCTACTTAAAAGCATAGCAAGCCAGAGATCACTTCTTGGTTTTATCGCTACATGTATATCTGCTTTTTTGGCAATATCGGTTTTGCGGGGGTCTATCACTATGAGTTTTTTACCTTTTAGAGAGGGTAACATATGAGAGTTTGTTATGCTTGTATTTCGTCCCCAAACTATCACAACATCACTTTGTTTTACTATGTTTGGAGAGAGTGGCAAAGCTGCACCTCTACCCTCCTGTATACCATAAATTCCAGCCTCTTCACAAAGTCCACCTTTAGTGACAACTGCACCATATCTGTCAAAGAAAAGCCTTGTTACACTCTGCATTGCACCTAGATTTCCACTGCCTTTATAGTACAGAGTTTTTGCTGGCATACTCTGTTTTAGCTTTTGTACAAGTATATTTAAAGCCTCGTCAAGCTCAATTTCTCTGCCTCTATAGAGTGGCTTCAAAATTCTTGGGATTTTATGGTAATTGTTTAAATGGTGACACAAAAAACCTTGAGTGATGGGATGATTTTTATCGCCTTTTAGCCGACCGTCATCTCCCAAAACAACACTACAACTGTCAAAACAATCAAGGGGACAAGTGGATAAATTCACTATCTTTTCCTAAACTCAACTTTTACAAGTTTTGAAAAAACTTTTGGTGCAGATATAAGTATCTCCGCCTTATATGATGATATATTTTGTGTGTCGCTACTATCCCAGAGTTTATTTACTCTATAATTTGTCGCCTTGCCATCCAAGTAAATTATCCCGTTTTTTGCCAAATAGTAATCCTCTTTTGAGACATAAACAGTCAGTTTTGCATGAGATATATCGTAAGCATCTACCAAAGGTGTACCGACTCCGGCAAAGTCGCCTTTTTGAAGATAGAGTTTATATATCAGATATCCTTTTGGGATTGATATGCTCTTTTTGCTTATCAAATCCTTTAGTGTAGCAATTTTATACTTTTGATCGTTTAATTGACTCTTTAGATTTTCAAGACTGCTCATAAGGCTTAGTACTTGATTTTGTGCATTTATACTGTTTATAAGTTCGTTATCTTTTTCGACTCTTGCTTTTGTCTTCAAATTTTTGATCTTATTGTAGTTTTTCTCTC
Organism: Sulfurospirillum sp.; assembly: GCA_045047115.1. Classification (GTDB taxonomy): domain Bacteria; phylum Campylobacterota; class Campylobacteria; order Campylobacterales; family Sulfurospirillaceae; genus JAADIZ01. The sequence goes on along the minus strand of JASFYR010000008.1, from coordinate 84,042 downwards.
TTATGCCAGCTACTCTCTTGGCGTTTTTAAGATTCTTTTTTGTAATAGAAATCAAATCTCTTATAGTTTTTAATTTTTCAGTAGAATTTTTTAAATCCTCTTTATTTAAAACATCATCCAGATGGATAATAGCATCACCTTTGGAGATTCTTCCCTCCATCTTGTATTTTGATTTCAAAACTTTTCCACTTGCAGCTGACTTGATGCTGTACTTTTGTACAGGTTCAACTTTTGCATAGTAGATGGTCGCATTTAGTCCGATGCTCGCTAAAACAACCAATATAAAATATCTCATATTTTAATTCCTTATTTATATTTCTTGTATAATTATACTATATCTATCTAAATAGTTTCAAACTTTCCTTTTTGCATATTTTAAAAAAAGCCTTTGAGTGTCCAATTTTTTATCTATTGGCACATTATCGCATATATTTTTTGCTAAAATCTCTGCTGTTTTCGGAGCCAACACAAATCCTCTAGCACCAAGACCACAGTGGACAAACATATGAGGATAGTAGACATAACTCTCTTTTGGAACTTTGGAGCCTTTTGTGATATATGGGTATTTTTTCAAAGTCTCTTTTGCATCTATCACCCTGCCAGCGACAGGATAAAAATCATTTGTTGAGTTTCTTACTCCAAAGTGTATCTTTTGCACTTCAAAACAATCAAAATTGAGATATGATTTTGCCTTTTCCTGCATATCTTTTATCTCTTTTTTATAGCAATCATCTTTAGAGTATCTATAGTTTGGTATATGCGTAGCCCCTATATGTACCACTCCATCACGATTTGCACTGATAGAGCAGGATTTGTGCATATGAAAAGGAAGATTTGTAAGAGTTTTTACATCTATCCTGTGTCCACATATATCTTTCAATCCTAAAAAGTCCAAGTGAGAAAAATCTTTGCTATTTCCGGCACACAAAACAACACCTTTTGCCTTTATGTTGCCGAACTCATAGTGTCCGCCTACATAGTTTAGAGACTCTACATGTAAAGATTCTATCACTTCTATATCTTCTAGCATAGCTTCTACAACACCTACACTGTCTATTAGTGCTCCATCTTCAAAAAAATATGCTCCAAATTTGCAAGCATCCTTTTTAAGATATTTTATATCTTGTGGTTTTAAATATATGAATTTTTTTGGCAAAACATCCTCATAAAACCTACATTGTTCCATATCTCTTTTACTTTTTAATACTCTTAAAATTCCGGTTATATCCAAAAACTTCTCAAAGTTATCTTGGTAAAACTTTATGGAAAATTCAAAAGAGTCATTTATAAAAGCAGTATATGCCGAGGGAGAGCAGATTTTAGGAGACAAGAAAGCCCCAGCAGCTCCACTTCCTCCGTTGGCTATCTTATCTGAGTCGATAACAACTACTCTTTTGCCCCGTTTCTTTAAAAAATAGGCACAACTGGCACCACTGATACCTGCACCTATAATGGCAAAATCAAACAGAGATTTCTTTGATATCTGCAATTGCTTTAAACTCTTGGTAAATAGAAGCTATGAGATTTTGTCTGTTTGTTTTTATCTTCTCATTTTTAACATTCACCATAACATTATCAAAAAAGTCATCGATAACAGGTTTTAGCGCAAAAAGAGCATCAAGTTTTGCTTCATAAGTCTTAAATATTCCGTTTTTTACCTTTAAAAACTCTCTATAAAGTCTCTTCTCTTCATTGGTTTCCAAAAGCTTTTTGTCAATCTTTATATCATCAAAATTTAGATTTTTGATGATATTTGCAATCCTTTTAAAAGTGGTAAAACTCTCTTTAAAACCATCACTGTTTACTATTTTGCTAAGTGCTTCTATCTTCAATGAGAGCTTCACTATATCTCTCTCACCACTGTCTAACACAGCCTTTATAACCGATGGATTTACATCAAAAAATTGATATATTCTCTCTATGAAAAACTGTTCCAACAGACCAATATCAAAACTCTTGTACTGTCTTGATATAGCATGCAAATCTTCTGCTATATTAAATTTCAAGCCATATTCAAGCACTATCTTGATGATACCATTTGCTGCTCTTCTTAATGCAAAAGGATCTTTTGTTCCTGTTGGAATTCTACCTATGCTAAATAGAGCTATCAAAGAGTCAAGCTTGTTTGAGAGTGCTACCAAAGAGCTGAAAAGAGTGCTAGGCAAGAGGCTCTCTTCACTGTTTGGCAGATACTGCTCTTTTATAGATAGCGCCACCAACTCATCATCACCAGCTGCTTTTGCATAGTAGTAACCCATCAAGCCTTGCAACTCTGTAAACTCATAAACAACTTCACTAAGCAAATCAGCTTTTGAAAAGAGCACAGAACGATGTAGCAAATCCAAAAGTTTGTCTTTGTCACTACTCTCTTCCAAAAGTCTATTTTCATACTTTTTATACAAATAGTCTATTATATTTTTTTCTCGCATCTCTTTGTCAAAAACAGAGCCTAGACTATCCAAAAAGAGTATATCTTTCAGCCCTGAAAAATCCAAACCGTTTTTCAAATCATTTTCATAGAAAAACAGAGCATCACTCAGTCTTGCTCTCAAAACCTTCTCGTTTCCACTGACAATTAAACTATAATCATCACTTATAGCATTGCTTACGACAATAAAATTATTTGTCAAAGTACCTTTTTTAAATACAGGAAAATACCTCTGATGCTCTTTCATGGAAGTCATAATCACCTCAGCAGGAACTCTCAAAAACTCCTCATCAAAGCTTCCTATCAAGGCTTTGGGATGCTCTGTGATCGCCACAACTTCGGCAAGCAAATCAGAGTCTATCTCGATCTTTACACCATTTTGTTCCTCTATAGTTCTAAAATCTTCTAAAATCTTCTTCTCTCTCTCATCTGCAAAAAGTGTAATTCCGCTCTCTTCTATCTTTTTGAAATAATCACCGGCAAAATCGAAAGAGAAAGGCTCGTAAGAGATGTGTCTATGCGGGTATACCTTGTTTGAAGAGTTCACGCCAAAACTCTCAAACTCTACAATCTCATCTCCAAGCAGACAGGCAATAGAGCGAATAGGTCTGATAAAACTCTCTTCATTATATCCCCATCTCATAGATTTTCCAAAACTTAGACTCTTTAAAAACTCATCTACAATTTTACCTATCGCCTCTTTTGATTCACCTCCACTGGTGATTTTTTTATAATACAATACCTCTTTGCTGCCTTTTGTGGCAGTCTGTAGCTCATCTACACTGACTTTGCATTTTTTGGCAAAACCTAAAGCCGCTGGTGTTGGAGCTCCGTCTTTGTATGCTATGCTAAGAGGTGCACCATAAAACTCCTCCTCCTTATCAGCTTGGTGAAGTGGAAACTCACGATGCCACAAAACTAATCTTCTGGGTGTGTAGTAAAACTCAAACTCGCACAGAAGTGAATAATTTTGTAAAATTTGACTGTATTTTTTCTCGATATTTGGATATTCTTTAAGAAAGGGTATAGCCGGAAGCTCCTCGACACCGATCTCAATAAGTAGTGGTTTGCTCATATAAAAAACCTCGATTATATAAATTTAAGGATTATATTCTATCTAAAATGTGCTTTTATTTATCTTTCTCTTTTTCTTTTTCTTCTCTCTCTTTTTTTCGTCTTTCCATTTGTTGAAAGAACCCTATCATCATCCAAATCATAAACAGGACAAATGCGCCTAGCATTATATTATCAAACATTATTTACCAACCTTTCTTATGATTCTACAGAGTCTTATCTCCATATTTCTATGATATTTTCCTATTCTTTTAACTAAAATATCATACTTCTTGCCTTTTTCAAATTTTTCATCCGGCAGATAAATTTTTATTCTATCTTTTCCGTCTGCTATAGTGATTCCATACTTGTCAACCCTTATGGCCTCTACATTTTTTAAAACAACAGGCATCATATCATTAAACATACCTTTCAGATAGCTTATACTTACACTTTGCAGGACTTTTTTGCTATATGGTTTCGTCTGAAAAGTTGCATATATAGGAAGGTGGTCCGAATACCCAACTCCCAAATGAACTTTACCGTTTTTAAGCTTCCATCTTTTGGGATAACCATACTTGTCTATTAAATATTTTGGTCTAAAAACTCCAAAAGAGTTTGGTTTATATTCAAAACCTCTATCGTTAAAAAGATTTTTGGTGACTATGATGTGGTCAAGTGCATTTTTAATTCTTCCATAAACATGAGTATATCTTATAGTAGGCGGTACTTCATACCATAAATCATAAAGTGGTTTTTTAAAATTTCCGGAATCCAAAATATCTCTCAAGCTCTTTCCCCAGCCATTTTTTTCTACTCTCAAGGGGGTATTTAGATCCCCTAAAATTACACTCTCTTCTTTACTGTTTAGTGCAGATTTTAATTTTGTGGCATAAGCAGCTCTAGCCTTATATCCGTGTTTGTATGCCGGCCAGTGATTTATATAGAGCGTTAGTTTATGGTGATCAAGGTAGAATTTCAAAACATGTATAGCTCTTGGGTATCCATCCACTTTGAGCGAATATTTATTTGCCACTTTGTATCTTGAAAAAACCACGCTGTCTATTGTATTTTTGTATTTTTTTAAAAAAGTATAGATATATGGGTATTTTTTACTTTTCAATGCCCTGTTTAAAGCTCTTGCTGCACTAAGATTTTCAACTTCTTCCAAAGCTATAATGTCCGCTTTCAAATCTTTTATCACTTTTGAAATATGTTTCAATTTTATACTGAAATTTTTCTTGTTCCACTTTGATTTTGTATTTGGTATATACTCTTTATACTCGCCTCCATTTTTTTGTAAATCAAAAAGATTTTGTACATTGTAGGTAGCAATCTTAAAATCTTTTGCAAAAAGCGAAGTTAAAACTAAAAAAACTACTATAAAATATCTCATAAATCTCTCTCCATATTTTTTGCCATCACAGCTGCTGATGAAAAAGCCCACTGAAAATTGTAGCCACCAAGCTCGCCCGTAATATCAAGTACTTCACCGATAAAGTACAAATTCTTCTTCATTATACTCTCAAATGTTAAATAATTTATCTCATCACTGCTCACACCACCTTTGGTGACTTCTGCTTTAGAATATCCAAAGTTGCCAGCAGGTGCAAATTTGTAAGATTTGAGTTTGCACAACTTCTGTATTTGAAACTCACTCAATCTATCTACTGCTACATCGTCCAAATGGATAGATTTTAAATACTCTTTGATAAATCTTTTTGGGAAGGGAAGGATAGAGCTTATATGCTTTTTACTTTTTTGATGTAATAGCTTTGATATATCTATATTTGGAGCAAAATCAACACTTATCAGACCCTTTTTCCAGTATAATGAAGCCGATAAAACAGCTGGTCCGCTCACTCCTTTGTGAGCAAAAAGCATATCATCAACAAATTTTTTACCTTCTACATGTAGAGCAACTTCAAGAGATATACCACTTAAGCTTTTCATCCAAAACTGCTCTTTTTGAAGCGTAAAACCAACCAAAGCAGGAATCGGAGTTACTATATTATGACCAAATTTTTGAGCTATTATATAGCCAATATCGCTTGCACCCAAACTCTTGTAACTCAAGCCTCCACTAGCAACTACTATTTTTTTTGCTTTTATGATCTTTTTATCTGTTTTTATCGTGAAACACTCTTTATGCTCAACATTTTGCACTACTTGAGATAGAAAAAAAGTAGATTTTCTATTTAGTTTGGCAAATATATCTATGATATCACTAGAACTCTTCTTACAAAAATATTTTCCGCTATCTCTTCGTTCATACAAAAGCCCATTGGATTTGAAAAATTCCAACAGCTCTTTTTGCCCGAAACTCTCAAATGTCCTCTCTACAAACTCACTGTTTCCTAGATAATTTTTGCTACTGATATTTGCATTTGTAAAGTTACATCGACCACCGCCTGAAATCTTTATTTTTGGTGCAATTTTTGCTGAGCTGTCTATCAAAGCAATTGAGAGATTTTGCAAAAATGAAGCAGCCATTAAGGAGCTGGCCCCTGCTCCGATAAAGACTATATCAAAAATCAACAAATGCCTCAAGGGAACTAAAATTTTGTCTTATGGCATCATAAAGCACTATACCCACTGCAACAGAGAGGTTTAGACTTCTTCCGTTTTTTCCCATAGGAATCGTGACGGCATTTTCCCACTTTTTGCTCATCAACTCCATAGGTAAACCTGTTGATTCTCCACCAAAAAATATAAAATCTCCATCTCTAAAATCTGCTTGGAAATATGGCTTCTTACTCTTTGTAGTGGAGAAGAAAAATCTGTCTAAATACCTAGAATTTGCATCCATAAACTCATCTAGGCTTTCCCATACTGTTATATCCAAAAGATGCCAATAGTCCAATCCTGCTCTTTTTACATTTTTGTCATTTATCTCAAAGCAAGTCGGTTTTATGATGTGAAGTCGTGAGTCTGTATTTACGCATATTCTGCCTATGCTTCCAGTATTTTGTGGGATTTGTGGGTGAACCAAGACGATATTAAACATCAGAAAATCACCGTTTTGTTTTGATAAACAAAGATTTTGTCATCAAAAACCAAATCAAGTGCATTTGAAAGCACAGTTTTTTCTACATTTCTGCCAGCTTTTTGCATGTCTTTCCAATTTAATTCATGATTTACCGATATAACATCCTGAGCGATAATAGGTCCTTCATCCAGATTGTTGTTTACAAAGTGTGCAGTTGCACCGATGATTTTAACACCTCTCTTATAGGCTTGCTTGTAGGGATTTGCGCCGATGAAAGCCGGCAAGAAAGAGTGATGTATATTTATGATTTTTTGCTCATATTTAGAGACAAAATTTTCAGATAAAATCCTCATATATTTTGCTAAAACAAGATAATCGACCTCGTATCTCTCAAGTACTTCAAAAATATTTTTTTCATGTTCAACCCTATCTAAACCATCACTTGATACAAAATGGTATTTCACGCCAAATCTATCACAAAGAGATTTTAGTGAGTCGTGGTTTGAGACGACACAGAGTATATCTGCATTTAGCTCGGCACTGTCATGTTTAAGCAATATATCACCTAAACAGTGTGACTCTTTTGTAGCTAAAATAATGATCTTTTTCTTTACTTTTTTTCTTAAGGTTATGACTGCATCTTCAGGCATAACCTTTTGAAGTTCCTCTTTTATCTTTTGTGTATCTATGGCGCCATCCAGCCTTGCTCTAAAAAAGAATTTTCTGTTTTGGCCATCAACAAATTCACTGTTTTTCTCTATATTTAAATCATTTTTATATAAAACATTTGAAATCTTATATATCAAACCTTTTGCATCAGAACATTTTATCTTCAATACATATTTATTCATATCGTACCTAATACCCTTCTTTTATACTCTTTTTTAATCTCATCTTTTTCAAATCCCTCGCTTATAACATCACTGATCTTAATACCGCCATCAAATCTTTTATCCCAAATATCAAGTTCTTGAGCCCTTTTCTTTACCCCTTTTTTGTAATTTCCAAGCCACTCTTTAAGAGGCATATCTATCGCTATCGTTTTAAGTTGCTTATCATTTACATCTCCATCATAAAAAGGCTGATTTTTTAAAGCTCTCTCAAAGTGTCTAGGTGCTTCGATACTCTTTAAAATCTTAGATATGCTAAAGCCTAAAATATTGACAACTACATATAAAAAATAGTAAGGATAGATATCTTTTTCAAAACTTGCATTTGCTCTTCCCAACTCCAGCGCACACTTGCAAAAGAGTCTGTCTTCAGCTCTGTATACAAAGAGTTTTTCAAACAGATGAAGTCTATACATATAGTAGAGTCCAAAGTGAAGATTTGAGGCATAAAACAGCTTCTCAAGTTCCCAAAAAATCCTCGTATTGCTCAAATCTTCAAGAGAAATTTCATCCATAATTCCTAGAGTCTTTTCATCTATCTTAAAACCTAATCTTGAGCTAAACTGAACAGCCCTCAAAACTCTCAGACTGTCATCTTTAAAACTTGTCTCATCAACCAGGCTGATGGTTTTACTCTCTATACTCTTTAAGCCACCATAAAAATCCAAAAGCTTATAATCAAATATATCCAGCATCATGGCATTCATAGTGAAATCGCGCCTCTTTGAAGCCTCTTTTTCATCATCACAAAGTTCTACTTCAAAAGCTTTATGACCTATACCGTTTTTTCTCTCAACTCTAGGAAGAGATATATCGATATCTCCTAATTTGTAGACAAAAAAACTCTTACCGACTCCTTTGGCGCCAAGCCTCTTCATCAAGCAATCAAAATGCATATCATCTATGTCATAAACCTCAATATCCAGGTCTTTAAGAGGTTGTTTCATCACTAGATCCCTCACTCCTCCACCTGATAGGTAAGCACGATTTGTGTGGTTTTTCAGAAAATTTTGCACTTTTTCAAATTGGATTTTTAGATGTGGTGGTAGATTTTTTATCAGACTCATTACTCTTTGGTTTTTAAATTTTCCAATCTTTCATCTATGGTAGCTAAAAGATACTCTAAAAAATTTAGTGTCAAATCAACTTTTGCCTCTATATTTTTATTGTTTGGTGATTGAAAACCTTCAAAAAGAACCAAAATCCTCTCCCTGATGTTTTCATAAAACTGCTTTTCACTACTTGTTATACTGTCTACATCCATAGGATTTGGAAGATCGTCTTTTATCGCAATTTTATCCTCTTTTTTGCTTTGTGCTTTTGCATCTTGCAGCTCTTCGTCTTGATTGCTATCTTCTAATTCTGCCAAAGTAGATATAATCATCTCTTTTAGTTCCATATCACCCTCACTCATCAAAGTTTAACCAACCATCTTTCGAATTCCAAAAACTCTACCTTGCTCTTCATATTTACAAAAAAATCCTTCATCTGCTCATCAACTCCCAAGTATTTTTTTCTGATTCCGCTAAGTCTTCGTATTGCTACTCTTGCCTCTTTGTTGTTCGGATCGTTTTTAAGTATATCCTTATAGATATCCAACGCATCTGATTTTAAGCCTTGAAGCTCGTATATAGATGCCAGAGTGAGAGTTTTTACCATTATGAACTAGACCTTGCTTATCTTGTCAATTATAACTGTACCCATTTGAGCAGTAGAGCAGACAACTTTTGCGTGGTATTTTGCCAAATCAGGAGTTCTGTAACCCTCATATAAAGCCTCTTTTATAGCGTTGTCTATCATATCGGCCGCTCTTACCTCTTCCAAAGAGTATCTAAGCATCATAGACGCACTCAAAATCGTAGCAATAGGATTTGCTATACCTTGTCCGACTATATCAGGAGCTGAACCGTGAATCGGCTCATAAAGTCCGACCATTCCGCCAACTGAAGAGGATGGGAGCAATCCGATAGAACCACTCATTATACTTGCTTCGTCACTTAAAATATCACCAAAGATATTACCCGTGAGTATAACATCAAACTGTCTCGGGTCTCGCACTAACTGCATAGCCGCATTGTCAACAAACATATGAGAGACTTCAACCTCTGGATAATCCTTAGACATTTCATCGACTGTTGCCCTCCACAAACGACTGACTTCCAAGACATTTGCTTTGTCAACCGAGCAGAGTTTTTTTCTTCTCTTTATGGCTGATTCAAAGGCAACTTTTGCAATTCTTTGTATCTCGTCTTTTGTATATACCATAGTGTTATAGGCAATTTGACCGTCATTGACTCTAGGCTCACCAAAATATATACCACCCGTAAGCTCTCGTACCACAAGCAGATCAACCCCTTTTATAACTTCAGGCTTCATACTGCTTGCCTCTATAAGTTCATCAAAAACTGCTACGGGTCTTAGGTTTGCAAAGAGTCCCAGTTCTTTTCTTAGCTTCAAAAGACCACTCTCGGGTTTTAGCTCTCGTGGCAAGTTATCCCATTTATAGCCACCTATCGCGCCAAAAAGCACAGCATCGCTTTTTTTACTCCCCTCTATGGTCTCATCTGGTATAGGATTGCCGACTGCCTCATAGGCACATCCGCCCATCAAATACTCTTTATAGTTTAGCTCAAATCCCTCTTTTTTACTAACGGCATCTAGAACTTTTATAGCCTCATCTACAATTTCAGGACCTATACCGTCGCCTTTTATGACTGCTATATTGTATGATTTCATATTATTGTCTCCTTCAATAGAGGCAAAGCCCCTCTTAAATTCCTCGCTACTATTGCTTATGCTTTGCATAGAGTATCTTCTATCTCTTTTTTGGCAAAATTTATGAGTCCGCCACTTGCTATCAGCTCTTGCATAAACGGAGGAATTGGGGTAAACTTATAAACTCTATCTTCATTTTTTATCTCACCTTTTTCCATATCTATTTCTATCACATCACCCTCTTTTATCTCATTACTTTGAGGAAGTTCAAATATCGCAAGTCCCATATTGAAAGCATTTCTATAAAAAATCCTTGCAAAACTTTTAGCTACTACTGCACTTATACCAGCGGCTTTCAAAGCGATAGGAGCATGCTCACGACTGCTGCCGCAACCAAAATTTTCACCGGCTACTATCACATCTCCTTCGCTCATCTTCTCTACAAACTGCGGATCAGCGTCTTCCATAACATGTTTTGCCAACTCACCAGGCTCAGAAGTGCTTAGATATCTGGCAGCAATTATCAAATCAGTGTCTATATTATCTCCAAATTTCCATACTTTACCATTTATACTGCTCATAAAATTCCTTATAAATTTTAATTCCTAGACTTTTGTTTGAATTCTACCATCGCTAAGGCTTCACACGGTGGGTACCCCAAAATCAAAGATTTTGACCCATCGGTTGCAGAGTCGCTCAAATACAACTCAAACAAAAGTCTGATGAACGGTATTTTATCCAAAAAGAAATTAAATATTTATTTTATCCATATCTTTGGCATCTGAGCCAAACCACTCATCACTTGCAAATTCACTGTCTGTGATTTGGCTAAGCTCTCTTTTTAGGTATTTTCCACTTGCCATCACCGCTACTGTACCATCACTCAGATATATCTCTCCGCTTCCTTCAAAAATCCTGCCTTTGTCCTTTGTGATTCGCCCTACAACTTTGAGCTCCACATCGGTTGGAACAGGTTTTTTATACTTTATATTTAATTCAAGCGTAACGCCAAAAGTATCTTGAGAGTATTTGTTCATGATAGCCCGCCCGATAGTCTCATCTAAAATCGTAGCAGAAATTCCTCCATGCATGACTCCCGGGTAACTTTGGAGATTCTCTCTTGGAGTAAAGAGAGCTATGGTTTCGTCCTCATCACTGACATAAAATTTGGCTTTTAGACCGACACTGTTTTGTATGCCACACACAAAGCAACATTTTGAGATATTTTGTTTATCTTTTATCTTATATTCCACAATTTTTTCCCTTGTAAGATTTAGAGTGCATTATTTCATAGAGATAGTTTCGTATCCATATTTTTTAAATATTTTTCCACCACCTGGTGAAGTTATAAATTTCAAAAAATTCATAGCATTTTTATTTTTTATACCTTTTTTAGAGATAGCATATCCTTGTATAATCGGGCTGTATAGTCTCTTATCTACATCTATCCAGTTTATTTTATTTTTTGGAAGTATGCCAAGTGCTGATTTAGGGATGAATCCGATATAATGATTCCACAAAACTCCGTCTATGACCAAAGCCACATCCAAAGAGTACTCAATCTTCTGTTTAACATTTTTATACAAGCCTGCATTTTTTAGTATCTCTATAGATGCTTTTCCATATGGGGCTGTTGTTTTGTTTGCTATCATAATCTTCTTAATATCACTGTTTCTCAGACACTTAAGACCATTTTGTTTTATGACTTTATCATCAAAGCCAATAAGCACTAAAAACCCCCTGACATAAGCCTTTGGAGGCGATACGGCTTTTCCGTTTTTATATAACATTTGGGGATATCTCATGTCAGCAGAGAAAAATATGTCATATTTATTACCATCTTGTATATCTTCAAACAAACTACCGGATGAGCCATACTGTATGTGCACACTGGAGCTTGGATATTTTGCATAAAAACTTTTAATCATATCTGAAAAAACAAATTCAAGATTACTTGATGCAAAAATCCTACCATATTCACCGGCTACACCAAGTGTAGAAAAAGATAAAAAGCACAAAAACACAATCAATAATCTAGCCATTTTAAAACCCTTATTTATCTTTTTATTAGTATAGCAAATCATATATTAAAATTTAAGTAGCATAACGATAGTATAATCATATGAGTTCCAAAAATAAATTTATAAACAGAGTTACTCTTTTCATTATAATTGGCTGGTCTCTGCTGATAGTTTTCGTCGGTACAATCTATTTGCATCAAGATTATTATTATGCAACCTCTTTAGCGATAAATGAAGCAAAGGTAAGTGTAAAAAAAGATTTGGCATATAGAAGCTGGGTTGCTTCTCATGGAGGAGTCTATGTGCCCATCACAAAAAATACGCCTCCAAATCCATATCTGGCACATATCAAAAATCGAGATGTAACAACAAATGCCAATCAACATTTGACTCTAATGAATCCGGCTTATACACTCTCTGAGATGATGAAAGAGTATTCAAAACTTTATGGTGTTAAAGCCCACATCACAAGTCTTACACTCTTAAATCCTAAAAATAGACCGGATGAGTGGGAGAAAAAGACACTCGAAAAGATAGAGAAAACAAGGAAACCGGTATTGGCAAAGGTAGAAATAGGCAATGAATTTTATATAAGATATATGAATCCGCTCGTTGCTAAAAAATCTTGTTTAAAATGCCATGCCTTTCAAGGATACAGAATTGGAGATATACGGGGTGGAGTTTCTGTTTTCATCCCTCTGAAGAGTTATTATGCAACTGCTTTTAAACATTCTCTAGTAGATATACTTACTATTGTTCTTATATATTTTATAGGATTAATATCTATTTTGTATGGTAAAAAATTTGCTTTAAAAACACTGAGCGAAAAAATACGGGGTTATGAGCAACATATCTATTCTTTGGTAAACATGATAGAAAAGAGAGATAGCTATACAGCAGGTCATACAAAAAGAGTAGCAACCTATTCTATACTTATAGCAAAGGAGATGGGTTACGGCGATAAAGACATAGAAAATCTCTATAGAGCTTCAATGCTGCACGATATAGGCAAGATTGCCATTCCTGACTCAGTGTTGCTAAAGCCGGGGAAACTCAATGCACTAGAGTATGAAATCATAAAAGAACATGCCCAGGTCGGATATGAGCTCTTGAAAGATGTCGATATATATAAAGAGATAGCAACAATAGTCAGATATCATCACGAAAGATATGATGGCTCCGGATACCCTTTTGGACTAAAAGGAGATGGCACTCTGATGCTTTCACAGATCATGGCAGTAGCCGATGCATTTAATGCCATGACTACAGATAGGATATATAAAACAAAAAAAGATATAAATGAAGCCTTGGATGAATTGGAAGATTCAAAATCCAAACAGTTTCATCCAAAGATTGTAGATGCCGCAATAAAATCATTAAAAAATATAAAAATAGATAATACAATATCCCAAATACCAAAAACCAAAATGGAAAAAGAGAGATTTTCTTACTTTTTCAAAGATACAATTACAGATGCATTTAACAAGGACTATCTGGAATTTATACTTCTTTACAATCACACAAAGGCATTTGATTATAACTATATTTGCAAGTTTAATCTGCACAATTTTACGCAGTATAACAGAAGAAAAAGTTGGGAAGATGGGGATATTTTACTTGCCAAATTTGCCAAGAAGCTAGATAATCTATGTAGCAAATGTGCTATTTTCAGGATACACGGGGATGACTTTTTGATAGCATCACAAAACAAACTTGATTTAAACAAGGACATAGAAGCTCTCGAGACAGTCCTGAAAGACAGTGGTGTAATATTATCATTTAAATGTTACGACATAAAAGAAAACCGTATAAACAGTATCAAGGAGATAAAAAATCTAGAAGCATAAGAGATCGATTTTTATCTTTTTCCTTGCAAATACAGATATATCATAACACTCATGCCGGCACTTCCTAAAATCATAGCCATCACTACTATCTGATATCTCACTGCAATAATCGGACTTACGCCTGAGAGTATCTGCCCTGTCATCATGCCGGGCAATGAGACCAAACCTACAGCTAAAAAAGAGTTAATTTGAGGTATCAGTGAAGCTCTAAAAGAGATAGCTCTTGCTTTGATATAATCTTTTGTTTTGATTTCATTTTCGAATCTCTCAGCACCCAAAGAGAGAGCATTCATAGAGTTTGCATATATCATGCCGGCCAGTGGGATTATAAATCTTGGCTGATACATCGGATCGAGATTTAAGACAAAAAACAGCACTAACACCAGATTTAAACTACCACCAATAGCAATAGATATAAAAAAATTTACATAGGTACCTCTGTTTTTATCATTTACATTTCTAAGAGCTATAAAGCTGGAGATAGCTATCATAAAAATCAAAATAGTAATGCCTATAAAAGAGTTGCTGTTTTGAAAAATATAAGTCAAAAAATAACCTATAATCAACAGCTGTAAAATCATCCTAAAAGTTGCCATACCTATCTCTTTGAAATTTTTGGTCCATACAAAATAGACTATCCCTACGATAATGATAGGAATAAACATAAAAAGTAAACTAGGTATTGTTATTAATTGCATAAGTGAAATAATAGCATAGTTTTGATATATTGGTCTATAAATTTTTAAGGATTGCTTATGTTTAAAACTCTATTTTGTTCCATCATCATTTGCTCACTCGCTTTTGGTGTAAATTTTGATCAAAACCAAAGTATAAAGCAAGAACTTAAATGGAACAAATCAAAAACGACTTTTGTATCTGAAAAAGAGAAAAAATATCAAAAATATAAGAGAAAACTTGATGCAGAGAACAAAAAACTAGAAGAAGATGGTTTTTGTTCCTGCAACAATGGTCAGTTTTAAAATAGTGGCTGTAAAAATGGAATAACCTGTTTTTTACGACTCAAAACTCCATCTAACCAAATTTCATGATTTTGTAGTTTTTTGCCAAAGGCTTTTTCTATCAGACTCTCATCGTCACTGACTGCCAAAAGCTGTGAACCTTCAGTCATGATATCTGTCAAAAGAATTATCATGCTATGGAGTCCACTTTTCTCTTTTACCCTTTTCATTTCATCAAACAGCATATCTTTTTTATCGTCAAAAATGCTCAAATCAACAACTTCAAGCTGACCTACGCCAACCTTGCTCTCACCCATAGCAAACTCTTTATAGTCTCTTTTAACAAGTTCCTCTGCACTCGCATCGCCAACTGCTGATTTTACTATAAACATCTCCATACCAAATGCCTTATAATCCTTAACACCTGCGATGCTCGCCAACTCTTTTACAGCTTTTGTATCGGATTTTGTGCAAGTCGGTGACTTAAATATAACAGTATCACTAAGTATCGCGCACATCATCATACCTGCCAAATCTTTTGGAATCTTTACACTGTGATAATCAAACATCTCTTTTATGATGGTGTTTGAACATCCGACAGGTCTTATCCAACATTCAAGAGGCGCAGAGGTAGTAAGATCACCTAGTTTATGGTGATCAACCACACCCAAAACAGTAGCATCGGCTATATCTTTTGGCAAAAGAGCCAAATCTGTAGTATCTACGATATAAACATTTTCACCTGCATAATCAGTTTTGAGAATCGGAAGTGTACCACTGAACTTTTCCAATATAAACTCTGTCTCAGGAGAAATTTCACCTTGCCTGCTGGGAATACAATCTTCGCCTAATTGATTTTTTAAATAAGCCAAAGAGATAGCTCCGACAATAGAATCAGAATCAGGATTGGTATGACCAAATACGAAAGTTGCCATTTTAAACCTTTTATTTTTTTATATAATTATGAGACCACTGCACAATGGAATATATACTCCATTGTGCAGTCATATTATTATACTAAATAAAAGTTTAAAGAAACCACTGCACAGAATCTTTTGTGTTTTTTTTGATTCCTAAACAAAAACTCTCTGCACCAAGAACATATATATAACAGTAGAAATTATTATACTAAGAAGTGCATTGTTAAACTTTACATGTACAGATATGGCTATCGCCACTCCGATAATCTCTGCCAGACCAAAAGGGTGTTGAGTCCATTTTACATCTTTTAGAGCATAAAATACCAAAATTACCATGATCATCAACGGCATATTCCACTCTATGTATCTTATGAGCGGGGATGGTTTTCTTTTGGCAAAAAAGATAAAAGGTATAAATCTTGTCAGCATTGTAGCAATCGTAGCCACTGCTATACCGGCTATTAGGTAACTATCTTGCATCTTCGAGATTCTTTCTAAAGAGTATCAAAACTGCAGCTGCCAGTGAGAGTGTGAGTATAAGCATCTTATCGCTTGGGAAACCTAACATCCCAACAAATCCTATGACAACCGCTATCAAAAAAGGCTTGTGAAGTTTGCTTTTTTTATACAGGTCGATAGACAATACCACAAAAAGAGCTGTCAGAGAAAACTCTATGCCTTTGTAATTAAAAGGCAAGATATTTCCCAACAATGCTCCTGTAACACTTCCTATAATCCAATAACTCTGATTTAAAACAGTGATAATGAGATATACTCTCTCTTTGTTTTTTTCTTCGATTTCGCTTGTTTTTAGAAGTGCAAAAGTCTCATCTGTCAAACCAAATATAAGATAATTCTTCTTCCAAGAGAAATTGTTAAAGGTACTCACCATGGAGAGTCCGTAAAAAGTATGTCTGAGATTTAGCAAAAATGTAGCAACTCCTATCTCCAATATAGTTGCCTGCGAAGCAAAGAGAGTCAAAGCCAAAAACTGTCCGCTTCCCGCAAATATAAAAGTGGACATAAAAAATGCATAATACCACGGTATTATCATCTTTGAAAGCAACAATCCAAATGCCATACCCAAAGGTATATAGCCCATAAGCACGGGAATAGTGAGCTTAAATATCGAAAAAAAACTCATGGCTGTTTTTTTATATATTTGTCAAGATAGCTTTGTGTTGTATCTCGTTTGTCTAATTTTTTCTCTACATGTGAAGGAGTTTTTAGATTTTTAGATTTTACATCGCTATAGTATATGTGGTTTATCGCTACTATTATGAGTATAACCACCAAAAAAGGCAGTATCATAAGCATTCTACTACCTTTTGAGTCCATTTACAGTCTGTAGCATCTGATCACTTGTTGTGATAGCTTTTGAGTTCGCCTCGTATGCTCTTTGACCGGTTATGAGATCCGTCATCTCTTCTACCAGTTGAACATTGCTCATCTCCACAAAGTTTTGTCTTAGCTGACCTATGCCATTAAGTCCCGGGGTGCCTGTGAGTGCATCACCTGATGCAGTTGTATTTATGAGATTATTATTACCTAACGAGTGAAGTCCTGCCGGATTTACAAAATTTGCCAGTTCTATTTGACCTACTTGAGACATCTGTGTTTGACCTGCTTGCATAACAGATACTGTTCCATCTGTTCCAATTGAGATTTGGGTAGTATCTGCAGGAATCACGATATTTGGTGTAAGCTTATATCCATCACTGTTTACTACATTGCCATTGCTGTCAAGTTTAAATGAACCGTTTCTCGTATATGCTGTTGTCCCATCAGGTAACTGTAACTGAAAAAAGCCATTTCCCGTTATCGCCATATCAAGTGGGTTTCCGGTCTCTTTAAAATTTCCCTGGGTAAACTGCTTGGCGATTGCGGTTGGTCTGACACCAAGACCTACCTCTATACCCGTAGGAGATACTGTAGTGTCACTTGTTGCGGTTCCTGCATATTTCATAGTCTGATACATCAGATCTGCAAACTCTGCTCTTTGCTTTTTATAGCCTATCGTATTTACATTTGCTATATTATTTGAAGTTGTATCAATCTGTGTCTGTTGTGCTATCATGCCTGTTGCTGCTGTATAAAGCGATCTTATCATTTTAGTATTCCTTTTTTTATTTAATTATCATCTTATCAAGGGGCAAAGCCCCTCGATAATTCACGCTCTGCTAAAGCACAACCTTGCGGTCGTTTATGCTCTCATGGATGCTAATTTATTTATTGCATCACTGTTTAAATCATTCATATGAGCACTCATAACTCTTTGGTACATCTCAACCAATCTGTTTGTTTCTATCAAATCGACCATCTCATATACCGGATTTACATTGCTTGTCTCTAAAAAGCCTTGTGCAACCACATCTTTTTTTGCACTTGGTTCTATATTTTTAAGATTTTTAAATTTATATAGCCCTTCACCATCTTTTTTAAGACTTTTCATATCGTCTGTTGTTGCTATATAAAACTGCGCTATACTATTTCCATCCGAGTATAGATTCCCACTCTTATCGCATGTTAGAGGTGTATCTTGTGGAACTCTTATAAATTGTGAATTTTTAAAATAATTTTTTGGCAATACTGGATAGCCCTCTTTTGTACTCAAAACACCGTCATTGTTCAATACAAATGAACCATCTTGACTAAGCCTGATTCCATCTGGAGTCTTCACCATAAAAAAAGTATCTTTGCTTTTAAGTGCAAAATCCAAACTGTTTCCGGTGTTTTTCAAACCACCTTGTTTAAAATTTGTATATTGCTCCCTTATGCGAGGCACTCTGTCTATACTCGAATTTACAAACTTTGCCGCTTCTTTAGTGTTGCCTTTTACAGGCATATTATCTTGGGTATTTTGAAAAATCCTTTTAAAGTCACCAATCACAACATCATCTCTTTTAAAAGCTGTTGTGTTAAGATTTGCAAGGTTATTTGAGATAACATCAAGTCTGTTAAACTGAGTAACCATACCACCCGTGACATCATAATATCCGCTCTGCACAATAAACCTACCTTACTAACTATATCAGTTATATTAATTCTTACAGCACTAAAAGCAATATGTGTTCCAACTATAAATCAACAAATATATTTAAACGGCAAGTTGCATTTAACCTCTTTTTAAATATATTTGGGTACAATCCGTTCTTTATTACTACACAAATAAGGGGCTACAAAGCATGTCCACCAAAGAAATCTACGCAAAACTTGAAGAGCTGTTCAAAGAAAACGAAAAAGGTCATGTTACATATGAAAAAGTAATGGATATTTTTCCAAAACAACCTACTGCATCAAATGCCAAAAAAGTCATATCTTTGCTCAACAAGTACAAAACTTCTCTTATAACTTCAGCTGAAATCGCAAAACTCAGAAACAAACAAGAGGCGCAAAAAAGAGAAGAAGAGAGGCAAAAACTTCAAGACGAAGCACTGGAAGACGAGTTTGACTTAGCCAGCGAAAAAGAGCTTTTAGAGTGGAGTAGAAGCGACAGTCCTGTAAGAATGTACTTAAGAGAGATGGGGCAAATATCTCTTTTGACAAAAGAAGAAGAGATAGACATAAGCAAAAAGATAGAGTTTGGTGAAGATATCATCATAGATGCTTTTTGTTCTGTTCCTTATCTCATAGATTTTATACTTGATTATAAAGAAGCACTCATAAACAGAGAGAGAAGAGTAAAAGAACTCTTTAGAAGTTTTGAAGACGACAGCGATGATGACGATGATGATAGTGAGAGTAAAAAAGCAAATAAAAAAGATGACAGTCGGACACAAAAAGTAGTAGCAAGTTTCAAAGCCTTAGAAAAAGCAAAAAAAGATTGGATGAAGACTTTAGTTAAAACACCTGACGAAGATGCTGATGAGCAGACTAAAATGGCTTATGATTTAACTTTGGCTTTCAAAAAGAAAATCTTAAAAGAGAAGTTGATGGAGCTAGGACCCACAAGTAAGCTCATCAATGAACTTGTCAGGTCCATAGAGACCGCACTAAAGAGTGATACCGAATTTGATAAAGAACTAAAAAGGCTGGAGTATATGCTCCCACTTTTTAATGATACTTTAAGAAAAAATCATGAAAAAATCCTCTCAAAACTCACAAAAATGAGTAAGGATGATGTTATACTGGAGGTTCCTGAAGCCACCATGGTTTCAACCTACATGAAAATTAAAAAACTGTTTCAAACCAAAGAAGCCAGTAAGCAGAGCTTTGATCTTGAAGAAGAAAGGCTTAAAGAGATACTGGAGCAGATAAAAAGAGGTAAAAAAATAGCAGATGCAGCAAAAACCAGAATGGCAAAATCAAACCTTAGATTAGTAGTATCTATAGCAAAAAGATACACAAACAGAGGACTCCCATTCTTGGATCTTATCCAAGAGGGAAATATCGGACTGATGAAAGCTGTAGATAAATTTGAGTATAAAAAAGGCTATAAATTCTCAACCTATGCAACCTGGTGGATAAGACAAGCAATCTCAAGAGCTATTGCCGATCAGGCAAGAACTATCAGAATTCCAATTCACATGATAGAAACTATAAACAGAATAAACAAAATAGTTAGAAAACACTTGCAGGAGCATGGAAAAGAGCCTGATGTTGATACTATATCAAAAGAGGTCGGGCTTAGCACAGACAAGGTCAAAAATGTTATAAAGATAACAAAAGAGCCTATCTCTCTTGAAGCTCCTATCGGCAAAGAAGAAGATGGTAAGTTTGGTGACTTTGTAGAGGATAAATCCAGCATATCTCCAATGGATTTTATCCTAAAAAATGACCTTAAAGACCAAATAGACGATGTATTGGAACAGTTAAACGACAGAGAAAAAGCAGTTATAAGAATGAGATTTGGTTTGATGCACGATGAGAGTGATAGAACTCTTGAAGAGATAGGAAAAGAGCTTAGTGTCACCAGAGAGAGAGTCAGACAAATTGAGAGCAGTGCTATCAAAAAGCTAAAACACCCAAAAGTGGGAAGAAAACTAAAAAATTATATCGAAAGCTAAAAAGCAAAACATGAAGTTCAGTGAAGCTTGGATGGAGTTTGATTATAATCCTTTCATCTCTTTTGATGAAAACGGGAGGGTTAAATCGCTCAATCAAGAAGCTCACTATCTTCTTGGCGAAGTTCAGGCAAAGGAGATTTTTAACTTAGCCAAAACCTATGCAAATATCACTTTCGGTTTCAAAACTACTATTTTAGACCTCAATTTTGGATCATTTTCTTTTTTTGCCATCACTGTTGGATATCTGGATGATAGTGAAATCGGTATCAAATTATATAAAAAAGCAACAAAAAATCCATCAATCGGCGAACATGGAGACTTTGTCAATATCTACTCTTTGCTTGATCTTTGCATCAGTGCCACAAGTGCAGGCTCTTCAAAAATAAAACACAATAAACTCTTTGATCCCACCTTTCCACAAGTAAGACTAAAGATAGAGGAATTCAGTAAACTCATCAATAAAATTTACCAATCATATCTCAACTCTACAACCATCACATCAAAATTGATGCTAAATACTGGAGAATATCTAAAGTTTGAAGGTAAAAAATATCCAATTTTTTCTCTACATGTGGAAGGTGAAAAAAGAGATACATCCTTTGAACAAAATATAGAAGATATATCGGCTAATGCCAATTCTATAGTAGTTTTTCGCGCCAACTCTACTATACTCAGCTCTGCTTTGATTTCAAATTAATTATAGAGCTTAACATACTCATAATAGGCACGATACTTAAGCCTGTAAAAAATGCAAAACCATTAAAGAGTCCTTGCCTGTTTAGATATAGAAAAGAGACTATCAATACGATATAAGCCAATATCCTCAGAGGATTTACTGCTCCTGCTATACCACTTGCAAAACCTTTGACTGTGTATTTAAAAACACCTCTGTTTTTTTTGGGCTGATTGGGCTTTTCATCTTCATTATCAAAAAGATTATAGGGATCTTCAAGCTCATCAAAAGAGTCTCTAAACTCTTCACCATTGCTATTTTTGATGCCTTTTTGTATAGATTTTTTATAAGCATAAAATGAAGCAAAGGTGATAAACATAGAACAAATAAAAGCAACTTGGGTGTTCAAAAGCCAGTACTTGCCCATCAAGAGAGCCAAAATAATAATAAAAAAATCACCAATCAGGTAAAAATATGAAAATTTACTCATATCTTCCTTCGCTATCATAGCTCTCATCATCGTCATCATCTTTTTTTGGCTTATAGTTTTTATATCTTACATCATCTTTAAGCTCATCTAGTGATTTCATCTGTTTTTTATATGCCTTGTAGACATTTAAAATTGCTCCGCTTACTCCCCAAAATACGCCTAGCCAAAGAAGCCAACTTTGGTGAAACCAGTTTTTCATCAAAATTCCTGCGCCAACACCCAAAAGAACTGCTACAACCATAGAGATACCAAGCGACAACTGCTCTGCCCCCTCTATGATTGGTCTGTAGCGTGGTTTTTGTTCTTTGCTCATACTATCTCTTTAAAGACCTCAGCCGCTGCTGCAACAGTCTTTTCTATATGCTCTGTTTTTATTTTAGTGCTTATAAATCCGGTCTCAAACTGACTACATGCAAAATAAAAACCTCTACTTAGCATACCTTTGTGAAATTTGGCAAACATTTTTGTATCGGATTTTAGAGCATCATCAAAATTTTTCACCTTGTTTTCATTAAAGAAAAATCCAAACATACTGCCTCGGACACTTACCTGCAGTGAAATTCCTACTTTTTTCGCCTCTTTTTCAAAACCTCTGACCAGTAAATTTGCCTTTTCTTCCAAATCTTCATACATATCAGAGTTTTTGACTACTTTCTTCAAAGCTTTCAAACCAGCATTCATAGCCACCGGATTTCCACTCAAAGTTCCTGCTTGATATACAGGTCCATCGGGACTCAACTGGTCCATTATTTCCTCTAAACCACCAAAAGCACCTACTGGCATACCCCCTCCTATCACTTTACCAAAAGTGATCAAATCAGGTCTAACTTTAACCAGACCTGTTGCTCCCTTTAAAGAGGCTCTAAATCCACTCATAACCTCATCAAATATCAACAAGGCTCCATTTTTTTCACACAACTCTTTGAGCTCTTTTAAAAACTGCACTTCCGCTGGAACCAAACCCATATTGCCCGCAATAGGCTCAATAATCACACATGCTATATCTTTTGAGTTTTCAAAGCACTTCTTGACACTCTGTATATCATTGTATTTTGCAAGTAGAGTATGCTTTGTGAAATCTGCCGGAACTCCCGGAGAACTAGGAGTTCCAAAAGTTACAGCTCCACTACCTGCTTGCACAAGCAAAGAGTCACTATGACCATGATAACAGCCTTCAAATTTGATTATATCATCCCGTCCCGTATATCCACGAGCCAATCTTATAGCACTCATAACCGCCTCCGTGCCACTGCTTACAAAACGGATCTTGTCTATCTCATCAAAAAGCGAACATATCTCTTTTGCCAACTTCGTCTCAACTTTTGTAGGTGCTCCAAAACTAAGACCTTTTTTTACTGCTTTTATGACAGCTTTTTGTATGTCTTTATCGCAATGTCCAAATATCAAAGGACCCCAACTCTGGACGAAGTCTAGATATTTATTATTATCAATATCAAAAAGATATGCACCCTCACCTTTTTTTATAAAAATAGGAGTTCCTCCAACACTCTTAAAAGCTCTCACAGGAGAGTCAACACCACCAGGAATAACTCTTTTTGCTTCACCAAAAGCCTCTTTACTGTTTTGTGTGTACATTTTTTTCCACCTTTTTATTTTCAAATTTTGAGTACAGCCATGCCCCTAAAGTCAATACAAAATATATGATACAGGTAAAGTATATCTGTTTTATATCACTATTTACCTCATAATAGACTATAAGGGAAGCCCCTAGAAATAAACCAATTAACGATATCACAATTATAGCTAAAGATGAGTTAGTTTTATCTCTAATTTTTAAGTTAGCAAACGCCATCAACCAAGAAACCAGTATAAAAGTTATACTGCCAAACTCTAAAATAACTTCCAAGTTTCCTATAAGTATCAAACCGAAAGAAAAAAGCGCCATAGATATGATGGCATATACGGGGATGCTGTTTTTCCTAATCGCTAGAAATGATGGAAAGTATCCATCTTCTGCTATAACAGAAGCTTGTCTTGAAGAGCCAAACAGTGTTCCGCTAATAGCACTGCTGGTTGCTAAAAGGGCTCCGGCAATAACCAGATTTGCTCCCGTATTGCCCATGATATCCTTTGCACCAGCCGCTAAAGCATACTCTTTATTGTCTATAATCTCTTTAAATGGTATAGATAATATCGCACCCAATGAAATAATTACATATATTAAAATTACTAAAACTATCGCAGCATAAATTGCCCTAGGAATATTAAGATCTGGATTTTTCATCTCATTGACTGCATTTATCACAAGCTGAAAACCCTCGTATGCTACAAAAGTCAAAGAAGATACTATCAAAATTGAAAACAGAGTTGCATGATGGTTACTTTCAAGAAGCACCGGAAGAGATGTGTCGGAGTGGTAAATTAATAATATAGATATAGCAGCTAGAATAGTCATTTTGGTATAGACCATCAAATCCTCAATCCTACCCATGCCCTTAACACTCCAAATATTTATAAGTGCAAAAATTAAAATAATAGCACCTGCAATACTTTTTCTTATTATTTCATTACCTGCAAAGGAGAAGCTGCTAATTGAATATGAAGAAAAAGTGTAGGCATATAATGCCAAAGTTGATATATAACCAAAAATAACCCACCAACCTATCAAAGAGGCCGCAAATGGAGTTGATGGAAAAGTCTTTTTATAAAAAGAATATGTAGCACCCTCATCTTTAAAATAGACCCCTAATTTGACATAATTATAAGCAGCCAACATTGCTATAACACCGCCAATAGCGATAGCAACCGGAGAGTATGCGCCAACCAATGCAACTGAAATACCCAAAACAGTAAAAATTCCACCCCCAACCATACCGCCAACCGCTATGGCAATAAGCTCAAAAACACCCAGTGCTTTACCTCTTTTTCTATGGATTGAAAATTTTTTTGTTTGATTCAATATTTATGCCCATTATTCAAAATCTTTTTTATCTCGTCAAGTAGATAGATTGACGCATCTATCTCCACTTTTCTTATAGCGATACTCTCCACATTTGCACCTATCGGAACATCTTTTTTCTTACCGTATTCATAAAGTGCACTAAAGTTTGCTATGGAGGTTTTTACAGATTCCTTCAGTATGTCCTCTGCATTTTTCAATCTTTCCTCCAGTGACGGGGCTATATGAACTCCAAGCCATTTCATAAATTCCAGTGTTTTGATCGAACCGCAAGGTGTAAAAGTAAAAACCACAGGCACCAACTCTTTATCATTTTTTTTAGCATGCATTACATAATCATCCAAAAATCTCTTTGCAGCTTCGAGATTGTATACTGCTTGGGATATAAAATACTCACAACCGTTTTCGATCTTGGAAAAAACTCTTAGATGTTCATCTTTTTTGGCAGTATGCCTCTCGGGTATAACAATACCACCCAGTATCAACTCATCATCTATCTCTTTTTTGAGTCTATATGCCTCTTTGATGTCCATAGTCGTTTCTGTTTTTTTACTGGCAGCCCCGACAAAGACCGAAAAAAACTCTCTTCCAACTCTATCTTTAAGCCATTGCTTAAATTCTGCTCTATTGTATTTTCCTACAGCTCTATATACTATAACGGGAAATGGTAAAGCATCATCAAGGTAGTTTTTTGCATAATCACAGGAATCAAGAGTCTTTATAAAAGGAAATGGTCTCTTTATATCTGTCCTGTCACTCTCGTCTTGTATATCATAGAGCACAAGCCCGTCTATTTGCAAGTCTTTAATTCTTTGTATTTGACAAGCAGCTATCTCTTTTAGTTCTTCTTTCGTATGCTTTGCTTTTGGTGGAGTCATACCATAAAGAAGTATGCCAGATTTTCTATTTTTTATCTTATCTTTTAACATATATTTCCTGAATTCAGGGCATCTAAATGATGCCCTGTTTTTTGAAAGTTTTTAATTTATTGTGCAAGCTTGTAATCTTCCATAAGATTAAAGTTGAGGTATTTATAGACATCGTCTGTTTTTCCCTCTAATTTTTTAGGAACGATATCTAGATATTCTTTTGCACTTGGAAGTCTCCCTAAAAGTGCACATACTGCTGCTAGTTCCGCACTTCCCAGATAGACTTGTGCACCCATACCCATTCTATTGTCAAAGTTTCTAGTGCTTGTTGAAAATACTGTTGCCGCATCTGCCACTCTTGCTTGGTTACCCATACAAAGTGAACATCCAGGTATCTCAACTCTAGCACCGACTGAGCCAAATACAGAGTAGTATCCCTCTTCTACTAGTTCTGCTTTATCCATTTTAGTCGGAGGTGCTATCCAGAGCTTGACCGGCACTTGACCCTCGCCTTTTAAGACTTCTCCCAAAGCTCTATAGTGACCGATATTTGTCATACAGCTTCCGACAAAAACTTCATCTATGTTTTTAGGTCTGTTTGAATCAGCTAAAATTTCACTCAAAGTTGCCACATCATCCGGATCATTTGGACAGCACAAAATCGGTTCTTTTATCTCATTCATATCTATCTCTATCACCGCTGCATATTCGGCATCTTTATCAGCCTTAAGCAGAGTTGGATTTTCTAGCCATTTTTTCATCTTATCAGCTCTTCTTTGAAGTGTTGTTGCATCCTCATACCCCGCTTCGACCATAGACTCCAGTAGAACTATATTTGATTTTAGGTACTCAGCAACAGGTTCTTTATCCAAAGCTACACAACACGCAGCAGCGCTTCTCTCCGCACTTGCATCACTAAGTTCAAAAGCCTGCTCTGCTTTTAGATTTGGCAAACCCTCTATCTCTAAAATCTTTCCTGCAAAGATATTCTTTTTGTCTTTTTTAGGTACTGTCAAGAGTCCTTTTTGTATAGCTACATAAGGTATAGCATTTACCAAATCTCTCAGAGTGATACCGGGTTGTAGTTCACCTGTAAATCTAACGAGTATGGATTCTGGCATATTTAGTGGCATGCTTCCAGTCACAGCTGCAAATGCTACCAGACCACTTCCTGCAGGGAAAGAGATACCAATTGGAAATCTAGTATGCGAGTCTCCTCCTGTTCCTACAGTATCTGGCAAAACCATACGGTTTAACCAAGAGTGTATAACTCCATCACCAGGCTTCAAACTGACTCCGCCTCTGGTTGTCATAAAACCGGGCAGAGTATGTTGCATTTGAACATCACTGGGCTTTGGATAGGCTGCTGTATGACAAAATGTCTGAAGAACCAAATCAGCATTAAACCCTAAAGCCGCAAGCTCTTTTATCTCGTCTCTTGTCATAGGTCCCGTGGTATCTTGGCTACCAACAGTTGAAGTTATAGGTTCTACATACATACCAGCTCTTACGCCATCAACCCCACATGCAAGTCCCACAATTTTTTGAGCTTGTGTATAGCCTTTGCCACTATCTGTCGGCTGTTCTGGTTTTTCAAATATATCTTCTGCTCCAAGACCAAGAGACTCTCTTGCTTTTGAAGTCAAGCCTCGCCCAATGATAAGAGGAATTCTTCCGCCTGCTCTATACTCATCAGCTAAAGTATTTGGTGTGAGTTTAAATTCTGCTACAACTTTTCCGTCTTTTTCTACTTTGCCAACATACGGGTAAACATCTATGATATCCCCTGTCTCAAAAGAAGATACATCCAATTCTATAGGCAATGCTCCACTATCTTCTGCTGTA
Organism: Sulfurospirillum sp.; assembly: GCA_045047115.1. GTDB lineage: Bacteria > Campylobacterota > Campylobacteria > Campylobacterales > Sulfurospirillaceae > JAADIZ01. The sequence goes on along the minus strand of JASFYR010000008.1, from coordinate 56,417 downwards.
TTAAAAAATATAGGGGCAATCGTGTTTCCAAGTACCAATCCGCCTGTCTTTTTGTTTGGTACAAATGGTATCTCTCTGCCTATCCACCACTGGACTGAGTTGATACCTGATTTTCTACTGCTCCCTGTTCCTACCACATCGCCAACATAGGCAACCTCATATCCCTTTTCCTGGAACTCTTTTATCTTTTGAAGCGCATTAGGAAGTTTTTTTTCTAGCATACACTGTGCATGTAAGGGTATATCACTTCTGGTAAATGCCTCACTTGCAGGACTCAGATCATCAGTATTTGTCTCTCCCGGAACTCTTAAAACAGCGACTGTGATCTTTTGCGGAATCGGTTCTCTTGAAGTAAACCACTCAGCCTTCGCCCATGATTCCAAAACAGCTTTGGCATATTTATTTGTCTTTGCCAACTCTTCGACATCATTAAAAGAGCTGTAAACCAGTATAGTTTTTTTCAGAGCATCTGTAGCAGCCTGTGCTACAAACTTATCATCATTGCTCAGCGCATCTACTAAAGGCTGAACATTGTAGCCTCCTAGCATAGTTCCTAAAATCTCTACTGCTTTTAGAGGAGTAACAGAGACGGACTCTGCCTCTTTTTTTACGATAGCATTTAAAAATGCAGCTTTTACATAAGCAGCAGCATCAACTCCGGGACTTACTCTGTGCATAAGAAGCTCCAGCAAAACTTTTTGATCACCTTCGCCTTTCTTCAAAGACTCAACAACTCTAGCTGTCTGCTGTGCATCTAATGGCAGTGGAGGAACTCCAAGACTTGACCTTTCCAATACATGGTCATTGTAAGCTTTTAAATAATCCATAACTCTATGCTCCTAATAGTATTTTAGATAGATTGTAGCTTAAAAATTATAAAATTTCTCTTTGACCTTTGGAATTTGGGGCTGAAAGTATCCCGGTTGCCTCCATTTGCTCAACAATTCGTGCTGCTCGGTTATATCCTATCTGAAGTCGTCTCTGTATATAGCTGATGGAGCATTTTTTTTCGTTTAAGACTATATTTTTAGCATCTTCAAAAAGCTCGTCTATCTCATCATCTACCAAGGTATTGCCACCTATATCACTCTCGCTCTCTTTCAAAAAACTCTCATCATACTCTACGGTTTGCTGTTTTTTAAGGTATTCAACCACTTCTTCTATCTCTTCTTCGCTGGCATAAGGTGCGTGAAGCCTGATAAGTCCAGAGCTTCCCGGAGGAGTAAAAAGCATGTCCCCTCGACCAAGAAGTGAATCTGCTCCACCGGTATCTAATATAACTTTGCTATCTATCTTTTGACCAACTTTAAAAGAAATTCTTGAGGGAAGATTTGCTTTTATAAGTCCGGTAACAACATCTACTGATGGTCGTTGCGTTGCTACAAGCAGATGAATTCCACTCGCCCTTGCCATTTGAGCCAGCCTTGAGACATAAAATTCCACCTCTTTTCCACTTGTCATCATCAGATCTGCCAACTCATCAATAATTACAACTATGTACGGGATATGGGGTAAACCCTGTTTTTTCGCTTTTTCATTATAGTTTTCTATATTTTTTGTTTTTGACTGACTTAGTATCTTATATCTTCTCTCCATCTCATTTACCATATTTGCCAAAGCTGTTATAGCATGTTTTGGTTTTGTAATGACAGGGGTAAGAAGATGGGGAATATCGTTGTAAACAGAGAACTCTAACATCTTTGGATCTATCATTAAGAGCTTTAACATCTCCGGTGAATTTCTATATAGCAAAGACAGAAGCATTGCATTTATACCAACACTTTTCCCGCTTCCTGTGGTTCCTGCTATCAAAAGATGCGGTAGTTTTTTTAAATCTGTAACAAAAGGATTTCCTACTATATCTTTTCCAAGTGCTATAGTTAGAGGTGAAGATGAATTTTTATAAATATCACTTTGAAGTATCTCTTTTAGATAAATGGTATCTATTTTTTTATTTGGTACTTCGATTCCTACAACATCTTTGCCTGGAACTGGCGCCTGAATACGAATCGTTTGAGCTTTTAGTGCCATAGCCAAATCATCCTGCAGAGTCAAAATTTTTGAAACCTTTATATGGGGTGCCGGCTTAAATTCAAAAGTTGTAACAACTGGTCCGGAATAGGTTCTAACTACATCGCCTTCAATTTTAAACCTTCTTAATTTATCAAGTAAATCTGAAATTTTTTGGTCTATTTCGCTCTCGTTTATATGAGAGTGCCTTTTTGGCGGATCCATTAAAAATTTTAAAGAAGGAAGTTTGTAATTTTTGGGTTTATCAACTTCCCCTTTATCTATCTCATCTAAAAGCTTTTCATTCTCTTCAACAACATTTAAAATTTCCACTCCACTTTGAGTTACCGTTTCATGTTTCTTTTCTTCTGTCTCATCGGTATTTTTTTGATTTTTGATATCAGTTTTTTTTGATTTTGGTGATTTTTTTGTCTCTTTCCTTTCTATCTCTTTTATTTCAAAATGTTTTGTCTTTTTTTGTCTCGATAACTTCTCTTTTATATCAAAAGATGGGAAAATCTCGTCAAAACCTATATCGAAAAGCATAACAAAGCACAATGCAGTGATAGATGCAACAACTATCCAAACACCTGCGATACCTATATATGATATGATTGATTGGGTTATGGAGTAGCCTACAAATCCGTTGTGTGCTATCAAAAGAGCCTGAATCATAAGCAGTGCCAAAAACAGAAGAACGGAAGCCAGGTATATCTCTATCCTTCTTGTATCAAATCTATTGTTTTTATATATCAAATATGACAAAACAATCAAAACAAATGGATATGCATAAGATATATAACCAAAAAGATGGTGATTTTCTCTGCCGAGCAGTGAGCCGTAAACTCCAACTACAGAAGCATCCATCAAGATTGTGGAGAGTCCTAGAAAAACAAAAAATGCAGCCGCTAAAACAAAAATAGTCTCTTTTAAAATTTCAAATCCTTCATAAAGTTAATATAAAATCGTATTATAGCAAATTACATATATTTTAAAAGAGTCATTGAGTTTATTTTGGCTATTGTAGAAAGTGTTGCCTGATAACTATTGCTTAGTTGTGTAAATTGTGTATATGCTTCTGCGAGATCAACATCTGCTATTTTACTTCGTATGGTTTTTACATTTAGGCTTAAAAGATCAGCTCTGTCACCCGCACTCTGCAAAGCATTTGAATACGAGCCGATTTTTGTATGCATTTTGATTGTATGATCGCTGATATGATCAATTTTAAGTATAGAGTTTTGGATTCCCAAATTTCTAGGATCTGAAAAGTCTGAATTCATATTGAAATTTCCACCTCTGACAGCATTAATCATCTGATCAATCTCTTTAAAAAAATCAATATGGGGCTCTTGAATAGTAACTGCATCATTTGCCATAAAAGACATCGCTGGATTTTTTGTTCCATCAAATTGATCTGCATCATTATCATATATGGCAAAATTGATTTTGGAAACAGAGTTTGTTTTGTCATGTATATTGATTCTGCCTCTATAGTCCATTGTAACATCGACACTGTTTTTTGCTGTATCCACTGCGTTGTTATAAGATACCTGATCATTTGCAACAGGAACAGAGGATGTTGTCGCCATACTTACAACATCATTTAATTGTTGATATGTCATATTATCTGCATTTGTAGGATTGCCGTTGGCATCAAAAACACTATAGTTCGTAACTCCTCCATCTGTTGAAAATGTTGTACCACCTGCTCCATTACTAAAGTTTATCTCAACCCTAAAAGGGTTTCCGCTGATATCTGCACCAGAGAGTATAAATTTTTTGCTATCAAGAGATGAGGCTCCTGAGACATCAACAAGTTTTGTGCTAGCCGTAGCATATTCTCCACTGCTTTTTACAAACTGTGAAACATTTCCCAAGATATCATTTCCGTTTTTCTTAAAATTTTTTCTAGTATAGTTTGCAGAATCATTCAGTGTAACACCATTTGCATTTATAAAATTACTTTTATCAAAGGCAACAATATCCACATTTGCCGCACTCCCCAGAGCATCAATATCCGTTTGATCAGCATTTCCAACACTGCCCGATGCAGTTCTGTCTATAGCTCCGAATACATTCATCTGCAGTAGTGAATTTCCTTTTGTTTTGTCTTTTACTTCTATCTGCCCATAATTATTTAAACTAACATCTACCACTTTGCTTGAAGCAGTATTTCCATATGATGTACCGATACTATCAAGCAAATCAGAAACTTTTGATGCACCATCCAGTGAAAATTTCTTATTAAAAGTCTCTCCATCTGGTTTTCTGCCTGATAGATAAAATACAGTTTTACCATTTGTTGTGGCATCGCCACCAACCATATCCTGCAAAGTGTCACTTGACTTAAGATACACTTTGTCGCCACTGTTTTTCTCAACGGTCTTATTAAGCATTGCAACATTTGTAGAGACAATCTTTTCATAATCACTGTCATGCCCAAGAAAAAGAGACTCACCGTCCACATTGTAAGGAATCCGTACACCTGAGCCTACAAGAGATGTAAGTTTTTCGCCATTTCCACTATATGAGCCGTCATTGTTAACGGGTTTGATATCAAGGGCTGAGCCGGAAAATAAAAACTGTCCGTTTATTGAAGTGTTTGCTATGCTTATTAGATGGTCTCTCATGGCACTTAAGTCATCTGCTATTGCCCCCAGGCTTGTAGTTGAATTCGTTCCATTGGCAGCTTGTATGAGTTTTGATTTAAATTTTGTTAAAGTATCATCCAGCTCATTCATCGTCGCATCAGTATTATTTGCAAATGTCTGTGCTTTCGAACTACTCTTTTTTGCTTGATCAAATGTAGATATTTCATTATTTAGTCTCATTGTATCCACATATATACTACTGTTTTCATAACTGTTTTGTATTTTTGAACCTGATGAAATTTGAGTGTTTATATCATAAAGTTTTCTCAAACTGTCCTGATAGCTGTTTTTTGCATCTAGGTGAAAAAGTGAATCGGTTATTCTCATAATTATAATCTCCTGCGTAATCGCTTAGAATTATATAAGCAAATTAGGTTCCTTATATGAAAATATCGGTTTTTTATATTTTTTATTTAATTTTTTGTTGAAATTATTGTATTTTTAAAAAAAAAAGTGTACAATGCCTAAAATACATTATTTCAAAGGATTGTAGAATGAAAAAAGCAGAGTTTATTCAAGCGGTTTCAGAAAAAGCTGAACTTTCTAAGAAAGACACTCAAAAAGTTGTAGATGCAGCAATTGCAGCAGTACAAGATGCTTTAGTAGCGGGCAAAAATGTTAGTTTTATCGGTTTTGGTACATTTAGTACTGCAAAAAGAGCAGCTAGAAAAGCAAGAGTTCCTGGTACTGATAAAATTGTGGATGTTCCTGCAACAACAGCTGTAAAATTTAAAGTTGGAAAAAGATTGAAAGACGCTGTAGCAAAATCTTAAGTATATTTAAAAAATAAAAATAGCTTAAAGTTGTGTATAATCACTCTTTAAGCTTTTTTTTTGTACTATTTCTTTCTTGTTTCAGGTGCCTGAGTGGTGAAACTGGTAGACGCGCTAGACTCAAAATCTTGTGAGCTTTGCTCGTGCCGGTTCGAGTCCGGCCTCAGGTACCATTTATTTTTACAAACTGCCAACAAATATCTAAATATTTAATTTACTTATAATAAATACTTTGCAATAATACACTCTACTAAAAAAACAAGGAAATATTATGCTATTTAAAAGTATTGTGTCTTTTATTGTTATATTAATGCTAAATCCATTATATGCAAATGCTGTGACAAACCCTAGACCTCTCAAAGTTGGTATGGAATTACAATATCCACCTTTTGAGATGAGTACAAAAGACGGTACACCAAGCGGCATCAGTGTAGATTTGGCAAAAGCACTTGGAAGATATCTTGGCAGAAAAGTTGTCATACAAAACATAGCATGGGATGGTCTCATACCATCTTTAAAAACAAAAAAGATAGATATAATTATCTCTTCTATGACAATTACAGACAAAAGAAAAAAAGTAATTGATTTTTCGTTGCCTTATGCACAATCTGATTTATGTATTCTCACAAATCCTACTTCAGGTGTTAAAAGCGTTAAAGATTTAAACCAAAGAGACAAGGTTGTTGCTGTTAAAAAAGGGACTACAGGTCATATCTATGCAGTTGAACACCTAAAAAAAGCAAAAATTCTGGTATTTGACAAAGAGAGTTCTGCAGTTTTAGAGGTTATACAAAAAAGAGCTGATGCTTTTATATATGACCAATTAACTATATACAGAGACTGGGAAAAACACAAAAAAACAACAGTAGCACTACTTCAGCCAATCACAAAAAAACCTGGATATTGGGGAATTGCACTTAGACAAAATGAACCAAAACTGAAGGCTAAAATAAATGAATTTATCAAAAAAGCCAAAAGCGATGGTACATTTGATAAATTGGCATACAAATATCTAAAAGATGTCAAGAAAAAATTTGTTGAATTAAATATACCGTTTTTCTTTTAGGAGAGAATATTAAATTTAGAAATCTATTTATAGAAAAAATTGGATACAAAGAAGATGCAAAAATTAAAGCTGTAGTTTACATTTTTAATTTTATATTACTATTTTCAATTATAGGTCTGTTCTTCTACTTTATGTTTGTCGGTACAGAGTATAATTTTAACTGGCAAAGTATATATGAGTATAGACAAAAGTTTATTGATGGGTTTTTTACAACTGTCTATATATCTTTTTTTGCTCTTATTTTGAGTTTTTTCATAGGCTTGTTCTTTGCTTACGGACAAAATTCAAAGATAATTTTACTTCGTTTCTTTTCAAGATTTTATGTAGAAACCATAAGAGGAACACCTCTATTAGTGCAAATCTTGATATTTTTTTATGTAGTTGCCGCAAATCTGGGACTTGATAACAGATATATAGCAGGGGTTTTAATTTTAGCCATCTTCTCTGGTGCATACATAAGTGAAATCATAAGAGCAGCGATATTTAGCATATCAAAAGAACAGTACGAGACGGGTCTTTCTCTTGGTTTTACGCCTTTTCAAACATACAGATACATTATATTTCCACAAGCGTACAAGAGGATAATACCTCCTCTCACAGGTCAATTTGCATCCATCATCAAAGACTCTTCGCTTTTGTCAATCATATCAGTAAATGAATTTACCATGAATGCCCAAGAAGTAAACTCTTATACCTTTTCTACACTGGAAAGCTATATACCTTTGGCTATAGGATATCTTCTTTTAACATACCCGATATCTTTGTATTCAAGAAGATTAGAAAAAAAGATGAAGGATTAAACTTGTATAGAATTTTACTTTTGGAAGATGATGAGATTTTATCTCAAACACTTAAAGAACTACTTGCTGCCCAAGGATACCAGGTATTATTGGCAAAAAATGGAAATGCTGCACTTGATCTCTCTTTTGAAAATAGATTTGATCTCTATCTTTTGGATGTCAATGTACCCTTTCTTAATGGTTTTGATTTTTTAAAAGAGCTTCGCGACAGTGGAGATAAAACACCGGCTTTTTTTATAACAGCCTTAAGAGATATAGAATCACTCTCCAAAGGATTTAATTCCGGAGCTGATGATTATATAAAAAAACCTTTTGACTTTGATGAACTGCTTATAAGAATAAGCGCAAAATTGAACATCAAAGATTCAAAAATTAAATATGCAAATATAGAGTTTGATACTGAAGATTTTACCATAAAACAAGACAATCAAATCGTAAAACTTCCCCAAATCGATAAAGAGATTTTTTTACTGTTTCTTAAAAATATCGGCAAAGTATTAAATAAAAATGAACTCTTTGATGTTATGGAAAAACCAACCGATTTGGCTCTTAGAGTTCATCTTTCCAAGATTAAGAAAAATCTAAATATTGATATTTCAAATATAAGAGGACAAGGATACCGTCTTGAAGAGATATGAAAAAGAGTCCTTTCTAAAGAGTTTTACTCTGTTTTTTACTACTCTTCTGTTCTTAAATAGTATCATATTTTTCTTCTATTTTAACGAGCAAAAGGCTTCACTGCATGTAGAGATATTTAACAAAATCAAACTATACAACTACAATTTTAAAGATAAAGATATGACTATCGATATAGTTCCATTTAAAAACATAAATGAACTCTATAGCCTACATATAACAAATAATAAAATATTTGCATATTTTGATATACCAAACTCTAAAAAAAACTCTCTTATGATCATATATCCTTATAAAAGATACAAAAACAGCATAGAAAAAATAAAACAAAAAGCTTTTATCTACTTTTTATTAAGTGGATTGGTGCTTTTACTGCTTTCGATTATGTACTCACTTTTTGCAATCAATCCTCTGAAAAAAGCACTTTTTTTACTAGATGAATTTCTCAAAGATATAATTCATGATCTAAACACACCCATCTCTTCAATTCTTTTGAATTTAACAATAATAAAACAAAAACCTTCAGTTGAAGCCATCAAGAGGATTGAATTTTCAGTTAAAAAAATCGGTTCACTATATGGCAATCTAGAATCACTAATAAAAGAGACTCCTCTAAAAATCAGCGAGGTAAATATAAAAGATATGATTAGTGAAAAAATATCTTTCTATCAATATCTCTATCCGGATATAAATTTTACAAGCCATATTTATATTGATTTTTTATATACTTCATATGACGCAATAAGTAGAATCTTAGATAATTTAATTTCAAATGCCTGTAAGTATAATAGAGAAAATGGAAAAGTATCTATAACAGTTGATGAAAAACAGATAACAATAGAAGATACGGGCATAGGCATAAAAAATCCTAAAAAAGTTTTTCAAAGGTACTATAAAGAGAGTGATCGTGGCATAGGACTGGGACTGAATATAGTCAAAAAAAATGTTGATAAATTAAAATACAAAATAGAAATACAAAGCATTAAAAATATCGGAACCAAGATTAAAGTAACACTCAGGTAACATTTATGTGCCATAATTTCAGCATTAAAACATAAAGGATATAAAATGAATGCAAAAAATTTACTTATCTGCGCTCTATTGACGCTATCAAGTTCAATTTATGCTGCAGAAGCTACACAAACATCCGGTACGGATACTACAACAAGTACACAAAATACAGATACTTCAACACAGACAAGTGAAGAAACAACTGTAAATCAGGATATCGCAAGCAGCACAAGTATAGATGAGTTGATTGCTAAAATGAATAAAGCGCAAAATCAGTATAGATATAAGTATATGAATGCTATAAAAGCCAAAATCTCTTCCTCTAAAAAAGCAGAAAGAGCAGAAAAAATCAAAAGCGTATTAGATAAAATTCATCAACAAAAAACTGAAACACAAAGCATGATGGAAAAAGCGCAAAACTCTAAAAATTCAGAAAAGAATTCTTTCGGTAGCAAAGCAGAAGAGAGCATGGGAAATATGGGCATAGGAATAGGCGGTGCCTCAGAAGGTGGAATGGGGGGTTCCGGTGGTGGAATGGGGGGTTCCGGTGGTGGAATGGGCGGAGGAGTATTTTAATGACTAGACACTCTATTTTTTTATCTTTGATTTTTACTATTTTAGTAAGTGGGTGTGCCACCAAAAATCTAATAAACACAGATGATGATCAAGATGGAGTAAGCAATAAGAGTGATATCTGTAAAAATACACCCAAACTTGCACTTGTGGATAAATATGGATGTGCCGTAGATAGCGATAACGATGGAGTGATAGACATTTATGACAAATGTCCAAATACTCCTTTTTTAACTATTGTAAAATCTAACGGATGCCCAAAAAAATAAACTATTTGACATGGCTCTATTCATATAGAGTCATGTCAATGAAAACTCGCAACCAGACTACCGACTAAAAGATTCCAACCATCTACCATTACAAATATCAAAAGCTTAAACGGCAAAGATATCATCACTGGCGGTAGCATCATCATACCCATACTCATAAGGACAGAACTCACAACCATATCAATCACCAAAAACGGAAGGTAAAGTAAAAACCCAATCTCAAAAGCAGTCTTCAACTCACTAATCATAAATGCAGGAACTGCAACAGTAAGAGGAACATCTTGAATATTTTTAGGATTATTTAGTTTTCTAATTCTAAAAAAAAGTGCTAAATCTTTCTCTCTTGTGTTTCTAATCATAAAAGATTTAAATGGCTCAACAGCTTTTGTAAAAGCTTCTTGATATCCCATCTGTTTTGCAAGATATGGTTTTATCGCTGTATCATATGATTTGGTAGCCACCGGCTCCATGATAAAAAATGTAAGTATAAGAGCCAAAGAGACCAAGATATTGCTTGGAGGCATTTGCTGAGTTCCCAGAGCCTGTCTCAAAAAAGAAAATACTATAACCAGTCTCAAAAAACTTGTCATCATAAATAAAATTGACGGGGCAAGCACAAGTACTGTCAAGACAACCAGAAGATTTAAACTTGTAACCAACTGCTGGGGACTTGTGGGAGCGCTCAAAGAAAGATTGACTGTTGGTATCGTATCTGCTCCAAATATAAAAACGGGTATAAAGAGTAGAAAAACAAATATACTTTTTTTCAATTATTTCTCTTGTTTTTTCATATCAAGTATGCTTTTTTTAGCTCTATCTTTATTTTTGTTTGTTATAGAGTAAAATTTCAACTCTACCCTTCTGTTTTTAGCCTTACCCTGCATAGTTGCATTAGAAGCAATAGGATCGTACTGAGCCTTGCCACCGGCAAGAAGTCTTTTTGGAGAAATTTTATCTTTAATCAACTCCTTGACAACACTTACTCCTCTGGCAGTTGAGAGATCCCAATTATCTCTATATGGAGATTTTGCATCAGGCATAGTATCATCCGTATAGCCAACAACATTTATGTGAAGATTTTCAGGTAATTTTTCTATTATAAGAGCAATTCTTTTTAGAAACAGTATTGCGTCTTGATTTTCTATTTTGGCAGATCCTGGCTTAAACAAAAGTGCTCCAGGCAGTCTTATGGTGAACCCGCTCTGTGCCTCTTCAAGTGTCACTTGCGGAGATCCTGTAGCCTTTAAAATCTCATTTACCTCTTTTATTGTCTTGCTTATCGCAGAAGTTACACTGTTTGTTGTCCTGTCTTTGCTTTTTACATTGACAGTCTCTATTTGCTGCTGTTTCTCTCTGCTTATATCCATCTTGGTACCACCCTCAAGGACACTTAGTGCCCCCGCTAAAGAGCCTATAGCTTCTTGTATTTTTTTTGCATCCATTGTTGACATAGAAAGCAACAATACAAAAAAACATAGAAGCAGTGACATCAAGTCACCAAATGCAGCCAGCCATCCCGGCATACACTTAGGACAATCACATGGTTTTGCTTTTTTACCCATAATTAATTAAACTGACTTTCTCTCTCTTTTGGAGGCAAGAAAGATAAGAGTTTCCCCTCTAGTGTTCTTGGGTTGTCGCCTGATTGGATAGCCATAATACCCTCTATTATAAGTGTTTTTACAAGTATTTCATCGCTGTCACGGATAAGCAATATATTTGCTATTGGAGCTCCTATTATATTTCCAATCATAGCACCATACATCGTAGTAAGCAAAGCAACTGCCATAGAGGGTCCAATTGCAGAGGGGTCTGACATATTCAGAAGCATTGCAACCAAACCGATAAGTGTTCCTATCATCCCCATAGCACCGGAAAATCCACCCATTTGATCAAAGATTTGTGCATTTGCTTTGTGTCGTTCACTTGTCTGGTCCATATCTATTTCCAACAGATCCCTGATAGTATCAGGCTCGTTGCCATCAACTGCCATAGAGAGACCTTTTTTTAAAAATTCATTTGATTCATTGTTTGCATCAGTTTCTAGTGCTAAAATTCCATCTCTTCTGGCTTTTGTTGAGTACTCAACCATTTTTTTAATAAGCTCTCCAATATCTTCTTGAGGAGGTTTGATAGCAATCATAAAGTACTTGACAAGATTTTTCATTTGCTCCATTTTGAAGCCAACCAAAAGAACACCTGTAGTTCCACCAAATACAATCAAAACCGAAGGTATATCGATATAAGGACCAATACCCACACCCATAGCCATTGCGCCAAAAAGAAGTGCTAAAGTCAGCACCAAACCAACAACGGTTCCTAAATCCATATTTTAACCTTTAAAATAACTGTATTATTCTATGTTTATTTGGGTTAAAAGATGATTAAACTCAACTTTTAGAGATATCTTTAGCCCATTTAAAACAAATTTTAGTTATAATTTAATCTTGCACACTGCATCATATTTGCAGTGATTTTGGTACATATATCGGATATTTATTTATATTGTTTAGGAGAAAACATCTATGAGCACCTCTATTGTAGTTATGGCTGCTGGTTTTGGAACCAGGATGAAATCAAAACTACCAAAAGTTTTACACAAAATAAGTGGCTATGAAATGCTGTATCACACAATCAAAGAAGGAAAAAAAGTCAGTGATGATATTATAGTGATCTTATACCATCAAGCAGATTTAGTACAAAAAGAGATGGAAAAATATTTTGATGATATAACATATATAATTCAAGATGTTCAAAAATTCCCAGGAACCGGCGGAACTTTAAGAGATATAAAACCAAAACACCAAAGAGTCCTGGTATTAAACGGGGATATGCCTCTTGTCGAAGCAAAAGATATGCTCTCTTTAATAAAAGAGAAGCAAAGTGTTGTAATGAGCAGCTTTACATGTGAAGATCCAAGCGGCTATGGCAGAGTTATTATGAATAAAAAAAATGAGGTTGAAAAAATAGTCGAAGAAAAAGACGCAACAGATAAAGAAAAAAATGTCAAAAGTGTAAATGCCGGTGTATATCTGTTTGATGTAACTTTTTTAAATGAAAATCTCAAAAAACTCACAAATTCTAACCTGCAAAAAGAGTATTATATAACCGATCTTATAAAAATAGCAAATAACCAAAATATAAAAGTAAAAGCAGTGCAGACAGATGAAAATACTTTTATGGGTATAAACTCAAAATACCAACTCTCTTTAGCTGAAAAAATAATGCAAAACAGAATAAAAAAAGAGTTTATGGAAAATGGTGTAATCATGAGACTCCCCGAAACCATTTATATCGAATCGGAAGTCATTATAGAGGGAGAAAGCACTATAGAAAGTGGGGTGAGTCTGCTTGGAAACTCTAAGATAGTAAACTCACATATAAAAACAAACTCTGTTGTCGAGGACTCTATTATAGAAAATTCTGACATTGGTCCAATGGCCAGAATAAGGCCCAAGAGCCATATACTAAATACACATATTGGAAATTTTGTAGAGGTTAAAAAATCTACTTTAAAAGGTGTAAAAGCCGGTCATTTAAGCTATCTCGGCGATAGCGAAATTGATGAAGGTACAAATATCGGCTGCGGAACAATCACCTGCAATTACAATGGAAAGGGCAAATACAAAACCATCATCGGCAAAAATGTCTTTATAGGAAGCGATACTCAACTAGTAGCTCCTCTTAGCGTAGAAGATAATGTCATAATTGCCTCAGGTACAACTGTTACCAAAAATATCCCAAAAGGCGCACTGGCGATTAACAGAGCACCTCTGAAAATCATAAGTGGTTTTTTTTATAAATTTTTTGGTGAAAAACAGTGAATGAACTCCTGAAAAACAAAAATATTCTCATTGGTGTAACAGGTTCTATAGCGATATATAAAACTTTGGAGCTTATAAGACTACTGATAAAATCAAAGGCAAGCGTGAGAGTCATCATGAGTGAAAGTGCAAAAAAATTCATCACCCCTTTGACATTCGAAGCTATATCTCAAAACAGAGCTCTACATGCAGAGACTGAAAATTGGGCAGATGACAATAACCATATACATATTGGAAAATGGGCTGATATATTTATTGTTGCCCCAATTTCCGCAAACAGCATAAACAAACTCTCGCATGGTATAGCTGACAATCTCTTGATACAAACCCTTTTGGCTTTTAATAAAAAAGTTCTTATAGCTCCTTCTGCAAATACAAATATGTTGCTACATCCAAGCACACAAGAATCAATAAAAAAACTTGAAAGTTTTGGCTATGAAATCATAGAGGCGCAAAACAAACTTTTGGCCTGCAACGATAAAGGTATAGGGGCCATGGCAGACCCTATGCAAATATACTTCAAAATCTGCACATCTGTTTTGAGTGATATTTTTTGGAAAAACAGAAATATAATCATAACAGGCGGTGGAACAAAAGAGAAAATAGATGATGTCAGATACATAAGCAACAACTCTAGTGGGAAAATGGCAAAATCACTGGCACTGGCTGCATATTACCTTGGCGCACAAGTGACTTTCATCAGCACGCAAAGCGTGAGCGATCTTCCAAATGAGATAAAAATCATATCTGCTCCAAGTTCAAAAGATGTCTATGCCACCTTAAAAAAGAGTTTAAAAAAAGAAAGCTATCTCTTTATGGTAGCTGCTGTTAGTGATTATATCTGCAAAGAAGAGTTCAATGGAAAATTAAAAAAGGAGAAGCTGGGGGATAGATTTTCTCTTGAGCTTATAAAAAACAGAGATATTTTACAAGATATAGAAAAAAACGGTATAAAAACCATAGGATTTAAGGCTGAACTTGATAAAAACACTGCCTTGAAAAGTGCAAAAGATATGCTTAAAAATAAAAATCTTGATGCTGTTTGTTTAAATATAATAGACAAAAACAATAACTTTGGAAGTGAACAAAACGAGATCACTCTCATAAGCAAAAAAAAGGAAACAAAGCTGTCTTTGGATACAAAACTCAATATTTCATTTAAAATTTTTGAAGAACTGAAAAATATATGACGCACAAGGCAAATAAGTGAATAACCTACAACACATAGCAATTATAATGGATGGGAATGGTAGATGGGCAAAAAACAGGGGTAAAATTCGTACTTTTGGCCATAAAATCGGAGCGAAAAAGGTCATCGAGATAACAAAAGAGGCTTCAAATCTTGGATTAAAATACCTGACACTTTATGCTTTCAGTACAGAAAATTGGAAAAGAGAGAAGAGCGAGGTTGATTTTTTGATGAAACTTTTATCACAGTTTCTAAAAAGAGAGTTAAAAACTCTCATACAAAACAATATCAAATTTAGAATTATTGGTGACATCTCAAAGTTTTCAAAAAATCTGCAAGATATTATGACCAACACAATAGAAAAAACCAAAAAAAACGAAGGATTAACGCAGATTTTAGCCGTAAATTATGGCTCAAAAGATGAGATAATAAGAAGTATTAAAAAACTAAAACTCGAAGATATAGATGAAAATTCTCTCTCAAATGCCTTAGACACCAAGGATTTCCCAGATGTTGATATCCTCATAAGAACAGGTGGCGAAAAAAGACTTTCAAATTTTTTGCTTTGGCAGAGTGCCTATGCTGAACTGTTTTTTACAAACACACTTTGGCCTGATTTTTCTACACAGGAGTTTAAGGATATAGTCGAAGAGTACAAACACAGGGAGAGAAGATTTGGCGGCATTTGATTTAAATATAATTTTATTTGTAGTTTTAGGCTTGGCAATAGGCTCTTTTTTGAATGTTGTTATTTTAAGAGTTCCCAAGGGAGAGAGTGTCTCCTTTCCTGGTTCACACTGTCCAAAATGCAAGAAAAAATTGAAATTTTACCACAATATACCGCTTCTTTCTTGGATATTTTTGAGAGGTAAGTGCGCATACTGCAAAGAGAAAATATCTTTCCAATATCCTTTAGTAGAATTTTTAGTGTCTCTGATTTTTGTCTTGTCATATATCAAAAGTGAAGATATAATACAAGGCGGAATATTGGGAATACTTTTTGCCCTCCTTTTAGCTTTAAGCATTATCGACTTAAGATATAAAGCCGTACCGGACTCCCTTAGTTTTCCTGCTCTTTTTATTTCATTTTTTGCAAGAGATTTTCTGAATAGCTTTCAAGATGCACTTATTTTTGCAGGTGGCTTTACGCTACTTAGAATGATAGTATCTTGGATTATCAAAAAAGAGGCTATGGGAGAAGCAGATATCATCATAGCCGCCATTATAGGAGCAACACTGGGTATAAATTTAGGGCTCAGTGCCATATACATCTCTGCGCTCATAGCGCTTCTTGCATTTTTAATAGTAGGTAAAAAAGATTTTCATCTTCCATTTATACCATTTTTAACTCTAGGACTTTTTATCACCTGGTTATTAGACAAAAATATACTAAATATGCTAGAAAAGATCTATGGTTAGAAAAATATTACCAAGGTTTTAGTTTTTATGAAAAAAAGAGTTAAAATTATTTTTAGTTATGATGGGGCAGCCTTTTTTGGCTCTCAAATTCAAAAAAAGAGCAATATTCCTACGGTAATGGGAAACTTTCAAATAGCTCTAAATGCCTTGGGCATCAATACGGTATCGCAAGCAAGTGGAAGAACAGATAAAAGTGTTCATGCCTGCAATCAAGTATGCCACTTGGATATTTCAAAGCATTTTTACGACTTAGACAGACTAAAAAAAATCCTCAATCACCACTTAAAACCTTATATATTTATAAAAGACATAAGATTTGTGAATCCGGATTTTCATGCAAGATTTAACGCAAAAAAAAGGCTATACAGATATATAGTATCACACTCTTTATACAATCCCTTGCAAACAAACTATGTAACATTTATGCCAAAATTTGATTTGCACAGACTGAATTCATCTATAAAAACCTTTGAAGGAACTCACAATTTTGCCTACTTTAAAAAGAAAGGAAGTGATACCTCCAGTGATATCAGAATTATATATAAAGCTTATGCATACAAACACAAACAATACACTGTTATAAATTTTCTGGGAAATAGTTTTCTCAGAAGCCAAATAAGACTGATGTGTGGTTTTTTATTTGGGATAGAAAAAGGAAAATTAAGTACTGAGGACTTAGAAAATCAGTTAAATCTAAAGCATAAAATCTATACCAATCCCGCCCCACCCCACGCTCTATATCTCTCTAGAATTTTCTATTGAATTTTGCCTGGCGATAAACACCTCTTTTATGTTTCCAAGCAGCTCTTGATGATTATATATGGTAGTTTGATTTTCTATTACTTCTTTATGATTTGGATCAAATATAAACATATCTGCATCATATCCGACTTCAATCTTCCCTTTACTCTCCAAGTTTAGTGCTTTTGCAGGATTTAAAGAGCACATCTCCATAAGCTTTTCAAAAGAAACACCCTCTTTTTTTACCAAAAAAGTATACGCAAGTCTAAAAAATTCCTCAATAGAACCCATCCCAAAGTGTGCATCCCAAAATGCAACATCTTTATACAAAACTGATTTTGGAGAATGAAAAGATGTCAAAATATCCACTTGACCATCCTTTAGTGCTTGGAGGAGTTTTTTTCTCTCTTCCTCTTCTCTCAAGGGGGGGAGAATTTTTGCATAGGTATTAAATCCATCGCAACTTGTATCATTTTTCAAGAGATGATGAATACTTACTTCACTGTATATATTTTGACAATGTCTTTTTGCACTATCTATAATCTCTAATGATCTCTTGGTAGAAACGCTTTGAAAAACTACAGCGGAATCCAACTCTATAGACAGCTCAACTACTTTTGCAACTTCTGTACTTTCTGAAAATTTTGATATTCCTGATAGTCCGAGTTTTGAAGAGATTTTACCCTCATTTACAAGTCCTAAATCATCCAGATCAGGATCATAGCAAAAACAAAAAAGAGGCCTGTTTTTCATATGAGCATACTGCATACCCCTTTTTATCAAATTTGAATTTATATTTGAATTTGTCCATATGGCACTTGCTCCGTTATTTATAAGTGTAGCTATATTATTTAATTTATCACTGTTTTTATTTGTCAAAGGTGCAGTAACTTTTAAATTTATGATAGATTCGTCAAGTGTAGGCTTTAAAAAATCAAGAAGAGTTGAACTATCAAGTCTAGGAGTGAAATCAGAGAGTATCACCGCAGTTGTCACACCGCCCTTTCTTGCACTCTTGGAGAGTTTATCGAGATTTGATTTACTCAAAACACTGTTTGCAAGCCTAACATTAAGATCAATCAACCCAGGAAGCAGATAGCATCCTTTTGCATCATAAACATCACACTTATCAAGAGCTTCTATAGACTCATTTATCTCTAAAATCTTTGCATCATCAAAAAGCACATCTCTTTTATCAAAACCTTCTGCGGAAATTATCATTGCATTTTTTATCAACTTCATCTCAATAAATCCTTCAAACTCTCTTTTGGGTTTTTTCCATTTAAAATCTTAGAAACTTCTTCGGCAATAGGTGTATAGATATCGTATTGTTTACTTAGCTTTAAAACTGCTTCTGTTGTGAAAACACCTTCTGCAACTTCACCTAAATCTTTCAATATCTCGTCTAACGCTATCTCTTTTGCCAAAGCGAGACCTACTCTAAAATTTCTGGACAGCTCACTAGAGGCACTTAAAAAAAGATCTCCTGCTCCACTGAGACCCAAAAAAGTCTCCTCTTTTGCACCAAAAATCTCACCAAACCTATGCATTTCAACCAAGCCTCTTGCCATCAAGCTAGCTCTTGCATTATTTCCCAAGTCAAGCCCTGTACAAATTCCGCTCGCAATCGCCAAGACATTTTTGTATGCACCACAAATTTCAGCACCTATAACATCATCACTTATATAAGTCTTTATAAAGTCCGGAAAATATTTAGAAAAATGTTTAGCCAGTTTTTCATTTTTTGAGTTTATTACAACTGCCGTTGGCAATGACTCCATCACTTCCTTTGCAAAAGACGGACCTGACAAAAAAGCTAAATTTTCATTCGGTATATGCTTTGAAAATATCTGATTTAAGAAACTTCCGCTATTTTTTTCAATTCCTTTTGCAACAACCAATACTTTTTGATTCCTGAAAATAAAATTTTTCGTAAGCCAATCTCCTACAACCTGGGCTGGAATTGCAAAAACAAGATATTCAAACTTCAAGGCTTCTTCTAAAGATACAAAATCATCCATATCTCTTTTATGTCTTGAAGTTATCTTGCATGTAAAGTTCCTTGAAAATGCAAAATGTAGAGCACTTCCCCACTTACCGGCACCAATGACAGCTATATCCATAACTTTTCCTCAAATACTCTTATGTCTTTTCTACTACCTAGAACTACAAGTATATCTCCATGGTCTAGCTTATGATTTATACCTTTTGCAAAAAATATAAATTTTTCTCCCAACTCTTTGTCTAACATTCCTAAAAAAATTAAATTTGTATTTTTTAAAATATCTGTCTCATTTAGCCGAACTCCATCTAAAATCGAACTTTTGGGAATCTCTATTTCAGATATTGATATTCTACTTTTAAGAGTTGAGAGTTGATTTAATACTTTTGAAACCTTGGGTTTTTGAATAATTCTAAAAGCCTTGGCAGCACCAACATCATAAGGGCTGATTATACGGTTTGCTCCTGCTAAAATCATCTTCTTTTCATCTTCTTTTTTCAAAATTTTAGTCAATATTTTTAAATCCTTATCTAAATTTCTAGCTGAAAGCGTAACAAACAGATTTAAACTGTCATCATCACTCACACAAAAAAGAACCTCTGCATCACTTCCGATACCGACTTCAATCAAAACTTTATCATCTTTTAAAGTCGCATGCCTTCCAAAAAAACCCTCTTCATTTGCAAGAGCTACCTGCATAGGGTTTTCATCTATTATGGTGACCTCATATTCATCGGTTAATAATAACTTTGCAATTTCTCGACCTGTTTTAGAATAACCGAACAAAACTATCTTTCTCATATCAGTTGCCTTAAAATGTCATCTTTTATCTTAAATATATCTTTTTCTTCACCAACCAGAACAAGTGAATCATTTTCTTGAAATTTATAATTATGGCTGTTGGGATTAAAAACAAACTCCTCCTTGCTGTCTTCTTTCAATACAGAAATAATGGTAATATTAAATTTATTTAATCCAATTTCATCAATACTTTTTCCTATATAATCACTTCCTTCTGGAATCAATATTTCATCAATTGTGATAGAGTCTTTTTGAACCAAAATATTGTCTATAGCATCAAATCTTACAGAATTTCCAATATATTCAACCGCTACTTCTGCTACTGTTTGATATGGAAAAATCACATGATCAGCTTTAGCTATATAAAATTTTTTAATATTCTCATAACTGTTTGCTCTGGCTATAACATCCATATTTTTATATTTGGCTTTTATGGTTAAAAGAATTGAAAGATTTAAGGCATCGTTGTTTGTCGTCAGGACAACTTTCTTGACATCATTTTTAAAAACAACACTATCAACAGTATCATAATTGGATGCATCTGCTTTTAAGTAAAAATAATCATTCTCTCTTGCTTTAGCAAGATTTTCATAAGACACATCGACAACTATGAACTTTTTATGGCTTTTTTTCAATTGGGCGGCTAGAACCTGTCCCATTCTTCCGAAGCCAAATATGACTATCAGATTTGTTAATTTTCCAACTTGAGACAATACCTTTTCATCTCTAAGAATAGATATCTTTTCAGACAATGCATTTGTCACAACCGAAGTTGACAAAACAAGAATCAAAAAACCGCCACCCACCAAAAAAACAGTGATAACTCTTCCTGCAATAGTAACAGGCGTTATATCCCCGTACCCAACAGTTGAAATGGTTATGGCAGACCAATAAATCGCATCTAAAAATGAATGAATTTTGGGATTTTCACCACCACCTTCAAAGACATACATAATTATAGATGCCAACAACACGGCAGATATACCCAAAAGAAAAAGAAAATTTAACTCAAATTTTTTATCTTTTAAAATTCTCAAAAATGAATTTAAACTTTTCGCATATCTAAACATCTTGAACAATCTAAATATTAAAAATATTCTTAGTATTCTAAAAGATCTATATGCAGGCAATATCGCCAATAAGTCAATAATTGACATTGGAGAAAAGGTGTATTGTATTTTTTGTACAATTATAAGTTTTAAAATTGTAAATAGTTTTGGTTTTTCTCCAAGTTCCAGCTTTCTTTCGTAATAATTTATAATTCTCAGTCTTAAATTATCACTAATCCAAAATCTACCCAACCACTCAAATATAAAAACAGAAACAGCTATATTTTCAATAACTTCAAAATGATACGGCAATCTATTTTTGACATCGTATATCAGTATAGAAACTGTTAAAATAACCAAAAATATAATAAAAAAATCAAATAGCGGTTTTATCTTTGATCTTGGGTTTTCCAATAGATTATATGTTGAGGTTTTGACTCTTTTATATCTTTTAGATGACTCTAAAAAGTATGCGAAAGAGACAATCAACCTCGCTAACATTTATGATTATCCCAACTGTTTTTTAAGAAGCTCATTGACTTTTGCCGGATTTGCCTTGCCACGACTAGCTTTCATAACTTGTCCAACAAAAAAGCCAAAAAGTTTATCTTTTCCATTTTTATACTGCTCTACCTTATCGCCATTTGTACCAACAACTTCATCGATAATACTTTGTATAGCTCCATCATCACTTACTTGTTTCAAGCCCAGTTTTTCTATAGCTTCATCTACACCAACACTGTTTTCCATAAGATAATCAAGAACATCTTTGGCTGCTTTTCCACTGATAGTTGAATCTTCGATCCTCTTTACCAAAGTTGCCAATGTATCAGAATCTACTGGAGATGTTAAAATCGTCATACCATCATGAAGTCTACCTTGAAGCTCGACTGTAAGCCAAGTTGTACTGAGTTTTGCACCTGCACCTTTTTCAACCATATCCTCAAAAAATCTTGCCATTTCAACCGTGCTTGTTATAACAGCAGCATCATACTCTTTTATGTTATATTCTTCGACAAATCTTCCTCTTTTTGCATCCGGGAGTTCGGGTATGTTTTTGCACTCTTTCATCATATCATCTGATACAATAACGGGTAAAAGATCAGGGTCAGGAAAGTATCTGTACTCTGCACTGTCCTCTTTGCTTCTCATGCTTTTTGTGATACCTTTTGCTGTATCAAAAAGTCTTGTCTCCTGAACTACCTCCTGCTCATAATTTCCATCTTCCCAAGCACTTGTTTGTCTCTCTGTCTCATACTCTATAGCTTTTTGAATAAATTTAAAAGAGTTAAGATTCTTTATCTCTGCTCTGGTGTACAGTTTTTCATCACCTTTTGGCCTTATAGAAATGTTTACATCACATCTAAAGCTACCCTCTTGCATATTTGCATCACTTATATCCAAATATCTAACAATTGCATGTAGTTTTTTTAAATATCTTATAGCCTCGTCTGCGCTTCTCATATCAGGCTCACTGACAATCTCAAGCAAAGGAGTTCCTGCACGATTCAAATCTACATGACTAACGGTACCTTGATGCGTATTTTTACCCGCATCCTCTTCTAAATGGGCTCTTGTAACCCCTATAGTTTTTTTACTGCCATCTTCAAAATCTATCACCACTTCTCCACCCTCGACGATGGGAATCTCAAACTGGCTGATTTGGTAACCTTTTGGAAGATCAGGATAGAAGTAGTTTTTTCTGTTAAATATAGATTTTTTATGAACTGTTGCATTGATGGCTGTTCCAAATGCGATTGCTTTTTTTACCGCCTCAATATTTAAAACGGGAAGCGCACCGGGAAGCGCCAAGCAAACCGGACAGACATTTGTATTCGGTTCATCACCAAAACTCGTAGGACAGGAGCAAAATATCTTTGTTTTTGTATTTAACTGGGTGTGAACTTCCAAACCAATGATAACTTCAAACATTTTATAAAACCTTTTGTTTATTTATAAACTTATTTTATCATTTATTTCTTTTAAGTTCTCTAAATCTCCGTAGTTTTAGTATTTTGCTTAGTCAGTTCAGTCAGTAGCTCAGTCTGTTTTTTTAGCTCTTTGAGCTTATCTATCTGAACCTGTGCAATCTCAAACAGAACAACAAAAAAGAGTCCTAGCAAAGCACCTATAAAAGCACCAAAAAGTGCAACAAAAATTCCTAGATGATAAAGCGTTAAAAAAAAGGAAACAGAGCCCACAAATACAAGTGCCCATGCAGCACCCTGAAGCAGGCTCAAAAGTTTTTCAAAAAAATTTTGTTTCTCTCTCAACTTTTTATCTTAGTGTTCTTCGCTTATCAAAACTGCACCTGCAAGGTAAACATAAGTAAGTATCATAAAGATAAAAGTTTGAAGTACCGCAGAAAATGTCATCAATGCAAAACCAGGAAGCGGTGCAATCCAAGGAGCAAGCAGAAGCAGAACAGCAACAAACAGATCATCGCCTTTTATATTTCCAAAAAGTCGGAAAGACAAAGAGATGATTCTTGAAAGATGAGATACTATCTCTACGGGAAACATTAGAGGCGCCAGAACCTTAAGCGGACCCATAAAATGTCCAAAGTACTTAAAGAAACCATTTACTCTGATGCCCTCAAAATTATAGTATAAAAAAACCATTACAGCCAATGGAAGGGTCATATTTATATTGCCGGATGGTGGTTCAAATCCGGGAATAATCTCCATTATGTTTGCAAAAAAGATAAGCATACCAAGTGTTGCGACAAGGGGAAGGTATTTTCTAGCTAACTTCTCACCGATAACATCTTTGCCCATAAAAAGTACGCCATCCAAAAATGCTTCCATCACATTTTGACAACCCTTAGGTACAAGTTGCATGGAAGATGTAGCTAGTTTTGCAACAGTAAAAGCAAGCAATGCTGCCAAAACTATATGAGAGATGAAAAGATAACTGTGATTATGACTAACAAGACCTAAAAATGTAAAAACTTCATTCATTACACTTTTCCTTTAAATATATTTTTGGAGATTTTATCTAAAATTCATTTAAGGGATGATTAATCTCTCTTGTCCAATCCTATAAAGCGCAAAATCATATCTTACTGGGTCTTTTGGATCTAATTTTCTCAAAGAGTTGGTTAGTTCAACCACTGATTTAAAATCATATATTTTTCTCTTTATAAGTCCTAGTTTTTGACCTATTTTAAATGTATGGGTATCTAGCGGCATCAGCAAATCTTTTTTATCTACTCCACTCCATAGCCCAAAATCAAGATTATCCTCTCTTACCATCCATCTTAAAAACATATGCCATCTTTTGTATGGTGAAGTCGGTTTTTTCTTTGGTATCTTTCCTATTAAAAATTCATATCCTCTTGAACGGTAAGGATTTGTATCATATATTACCTCCATCAGCCTAAATATTCCATCCATTATATCAAGATTTTTGCTATATCCATCCATAAAGATTTTTTCTAGAGTTGTGGTTTTTTTGATTTTATTGAATGTTTTAAAAATCTCTATTGTATCTTTGGAGGATTGGAATCTATAGTATCTATTTTCCATTCCCTCTTCTATATCTTTTTCATTTGCATCCAGGAGTGAAAAATCTAAAGAGGATAAAAATTTTACTATCAAATTTGCATTGCCATAAGCATACATGGCACAAATCAAAGATACAAACTCCTCTTTATATTCAGATGCTACCAATAAAGGATCTGCTTTTTGAAGAGTAAGCTCTTCCTTGGTATCTCTCTTGTTAGCTTCATCGTTCAAAAGTTTAGATACTTCTTTTAAATCAAACACTTACCATCTCTTTTTCATTTGTTTTTGTTTGTAAAAAATCTGAAATATTTATAAGAGAGAATGTTACTAAAAATATAAAAAAGCCGGGAAAAAAGCTAAGCCACCAAGCTATATCTATCACCTCTTTCCCTTCACTTATGATAGTACCCCAGCTTATTTGAGGAGGCGTTATACCGATACCGAGAAAACTAAGCCCGCTCTCAGCCAATATCGCACCACTTACTCCGAAAGTAAAGCTGATGAAAAATATAGGAGCCACAAGAGGCGTGTAGTATTTTAAAATTATTTTAAGCGGACTAACATTTGCAATTTTCAAAATTTTTATAAATGGCATTTGCGATATTGCAAAACTCTCGCTTCTAACCATCCTCGCCATACCCATCCAGCCTGTCACAGAAATGACGATAATTAAAACCAAAATCGAGGCATTTACATAACTGATGAGCGCCAATAGTAGAAAAAATGTTGGAAATGTAAGAAACAGATCTATTAAAACTACTATACCCTTATCCACTGTACCTTTAAAATATCCGGCACTTATACCGATAATCAAACCTGCAAAACTAGCTATAAACGCACTCAAAACTCCTATAATCAACGAAACCTGGCCACCCTGCATCAGCCTTGCAAAAAGGTCACGACCCAATCTGTCCGTACCAAATATATGTTCAAAAGACGGGGGCAAAAGTATAGCACCCGGATTTAATTCATAAGGTGAAACTCTATAAAAATAGGGCATTAAAAAAGAGAAGAAAAATATAAAACATAAAACAAGTATACTGATATATGGAGCTTTTTTCAACTTACTGTTTAATTCCTAAGAGAGTATTTAACATCTTATCCACCGTTGTAATAACCTTTGCATTTGCACTGTATGCTGTCTGAAATTTTATTAAATTTGTCAACTCTTCATCTGTGTTTACACCGCTGATGGACTGAAATTCCGCCTGAACTGTGTTGAAAAGAGCTTGCGATGTATCTTTTTGTCTTCCTGCATCTTCTCCATCTGTTGCTATCCTTGTCGTCACAAAACTATAAAAACCATTTAAGGTATCACTGTTTACAGTGCCGTTTTTTCTAAAAAAATCCACTTTATTATATTGTAATTGAACCATATCATTTGCTACAACATTATTTCCGGCAATTGGAGCTTTATAACCTTGCATCAAAGCAGGATCTTTCACAAACTCTTCTTTCACAGATATATTTTTTGCACTGTCTCCGGTAAAAAACTGATTTATACCTATGGCTCCTGGAAAATTTGTCCCATGGTCTTCAAGTGAAATGCTATAATTTTGTGCTGCTTTGCTTGAATTTGGACTTATGTAAAAGATACCATTTGTTCCATAGTTTGCAGTAAAATAGTCGCTTATGTCATTTGTTGAATTATTATCGCTATTGTCATCACTATTGCTATTTATCTGCTTTGTTATACTGTCTGTTACAGTATCATTGCTCATGCTCGTCGATTGATTTATATTTATCACTTTTCTACCTACTTCAACACCACTATTGTCATACATAACTAAATCAAAAGTTCCACTTTTTATATTTAATTCCGAATTTAATAATGTTCCGTCCGGACTTAAATTTTTATGGCTGGAAGATTCCATCTTTGTACTTGCACTTTTAGCATAGATATTGTTTGTCTGAACTATAAGTGAATTTGCAAATGTATCCAAATCATCTATATATCCCTGAATAGCCCCGTCTGTTGGAAATCCATTGTTTGTAGTTTTGTCTATCGTTCGACCTCTAAGATCAAGCATAGCTCCTGCTTTTCCACCTGTTATCTTGTCAGTCAAATCATATCTTGTTCCATCTTGGGACTCAGAATATATAGAGTAGTAGTTACTCTTATTTCCGGAGTTTTCAATAACCAATGGATGAAAACTTGATCCGTCAACAAATGAACTTCCGGCTATATTTAGATGATAATCGACCCCTTGGTCAGTAGCATTTGCATCTACTGTATTTTGTGAAGATATATGTGATTTAAAAGCTGAAACATTAAGTATCTTTGAGAGAGTAAGTTCGAGATGATCTCTTTGATCTCTTAAATCATTTGCCTGGTTTGGCTGGGTGCTCTCTACTTTAGCTATCTCCTTGTTTATATCAGCTATCCTTTTACCTATAGAATTTACTTCATCGATATTTGATTTTATCTGATTATTTATAGAATCCTGCAAATCCCTCAAAGTGGCTCTGGTGCTGCTTATATCTGACGATAATGTAGAGGCACTTTGCACAAGTGCAATTTTTTGTGAACCATTATTTGCATTTGAAGCAAAATCATTCCATGATTTAAAATAATTTTTCAAGTCATTAGAGATACCCATGTTTTGTAAATCAGGAAAATACTTTGCTACCTCTTTTAATGTTTGTTGCATATAATCATCATGAGAGAGTGCGTTTGAGCTATCTTTGTACCTGGAATAAACAAACTCATCATGTATCCTTGTTATTTTAGATACCTGAACCCCCGCACCTATGTCACCCGGTGTTGAGTGAAAAGGAATCGAAGCTGATGTTATGACTCTTTGCCTGGTATAGTAATTATTATTTGCATTTGCTATATTGTGTCCCGTGGTAGCAGTTGCCACTTCAGCTGCAGAGAGACCTGAGTAGCCAGTTCCAAGTGTATTAAAAAGACTCATTAGGCTCTCACTTTGAATATGCTTGCGGGCTTATGGTGCGTCTTGTGATAACCTTCCATCTCACACGGAAATATTTTATCAAGAAGAGAGTTGTAAAATTCACTTATTATCACTACAAATTTTGCATACTGCTTGTTTATCTCTTTTAGTTCATTGAGTTTTATCTTCATTTTATTGAGTAGATTTTTTTCATTATCACCGAGTATATCTTCCAGTTTAGAATCTTTTTTATTTCCTACTAGTTTTATAAGTTCGTTATCCAAAAGAGATTTTTTATTTTCGAATGACTTAACCAAATCATTTTTAATCTTTGTTCTTTCAAAAACAAGTTCATGATTCGCTTCTTTTATATCTTTTATATCTTTTTTTGTTAATTCGATCAAGTTTTCTATATCGCTAATTGAACTTGAAAGGTAGTGTAATAACATTTTTTCCCTTTAAAATTTAAGGGTCAGACAAGCTCATCCAAGATAGATTTAGCAGTTTTTTCCATATCTAATTTATAATTCCCGCTTTTTATCTGCTCTTTAATAGTATCTACTTTATCTAACTCTTTACTTTTTTTGACAGGCTCTGCGCCTTTTTTATCTTTAATATCTTGCATATTTTGCAAGTAAGCTGAACCACCAGCCCTAATGTTTGAAACCATTTTATATCCTTTATCAGATACTTACCAAAGCATCTTTTATCATTAAAACACATATCGACATAAAATAGTAAAACTTTAACCTCTGTTTTTTAAAAAATCAAACAACATTTGACTAAAACCAAACTTTCCTCCCATAGCACTGCTGATAGCGTCATTATACATAGAATTATATATCTTATCTCCCGCATCTTTTGCGTAAAGAGAGTTATCATGCTTGAGTGAAACATCAAGTATTTTTTTTATAAAAAATGCTTCAAATTTATCCGTAACCTCTTTTAATTTTTTATCATTAAGGTTATCTAAATTTTTTGGTGTTTTTACAGAACTGGCATAAGAAAAAGCAAGTGAATTATCTATTGCATTTGTCATTATATTATCTCCAATTTTGCATTTATGGCACCAGCTCTTTTGATATTTTCTATAATAGAAATGATATCTTTTGGTTTAGCTCCTAACTTGTGCAATGCTCTTGTGATATTAGCAATTGTTATTTCTCCGCTTTTTATATTTAATTGATTTTGATTTACGGCTATTTTTACTCCATCACCCATATTAACCTCTGTTTTATCCTTTGGAAGAATTTTCCTAGGTTCTATCTTGATGGTTATGTCTCCATGAGTTATCACAACAGGACTTACATGTATATCTATACCACTTACTATAGTTCCTGTTCGCTCATCTATGACAATTTTTTCCTCTTTTTTATAATTCACATCAACATTTTGAGTTTTTGCCAAAAATTCTACCATAGACAAATCCTGAGGTTTTTCCAATCTTATAGTTCTTGGATCTATCGCAGTTGCGACCTTTTCTTTAAAAAAGGCATTCAATGCTTTTTGCATATTGACTGCAGTATTGAAATCTGATCTTTTCAAGCTTAAATTTGCAAATTTTTGATTATAAATATCATACACAACATCTCTCTCGACCAAAGCACCACTAAAAATCGCACCATTTGTCGAGTGATTTAATTGTCCCCCACCCTTGCCGTTCATTCCTCCTATAGTAACCGAACCTTGTGAAAGCGCATATATCTTTCCGTCAACTCCCTTAAGTGCTGTCATAAGAAGAGTTCCTCCCTGAAGAGATTTTGCATCACCTATAGAAGATATGGTAACATCCAACTTATCCCCCTGTCTCGCAAACGGGGGTAATTTTGCTGTAACTATGACTGCTGCTATATTTTTTGATTTTATGTCTGCGGGTTTGATTTTGACATTTACTGTCTGTAAAAGATTAGAGAGAGACTGGAGCGTAAACTTTGAAGAAGAACCATCACCAGTACCGTTTAAACCAACTACCAACCCATACCCTATAAGTTGATTTTCTCTTACTCCAATAATATTTGCTATATCTTTTATCTTTTCAGCTTGAAGAGATGAGAAATTTATAAATAAAAAAATTATTGCTAAAACAAGCTTCATAACCAGACCTTTAGTTTTGCTATCTAGTCTTTGTTAAAGCAATTTATGTTCCACTAATTTTCTAAGCACTAATCCGTAAAGAGTTTATTTCAAAACCAAACTCTGAACCAACACCTGGTTCACTTTTTACAGATAACTCAATTTGATGAAGTTTCAGTATATATTTTACGATATACAAGCCCACTCCTATAGAGTTGTCCCATTCGAGCGACTCTACTCTGTAAAACCTTTTTGTTATGTTTTCCAAATTATTTTCGTTTATACCGATACCTTTATCTATAACTTTCAAGGTGCTGTTTTCCAGTTTGACAACAACTTCATCTTCAGAATATTTCAGAGCATTTTCAAGCAAATTTATAAGCAAATTTTCAAACATAAGCTCATCTGCTGCAATCTCTGTGCTTAGAACATTTACCACTATTTCACGATTCCTATATTTTTGCAAAAGTATATCTCGGGCATAATTCACTGTGTTTAAGATATCAAAAGTTGTAAGATTAGGTGAAAAGTTATCATTTTCCAACTTTATAGCCATAGACAATCTATCAATCATGTATGATATTTTTTCTGCATTTTTGATAACTTTATCTAAAAATTTATCTCTGATTTCTTGACTCAAATCACTATCTTCTCTTACTGTACTGGCATATCCTACGATAGCAGCAACGGGATTTTTAAACTCATGACTGATAGCAGATATGATATCGCTTTGCTGTTTATTCAGTTCTTTTAGTTTTCTTGTATGTTTAATCTTTTGACGGTTTCTCTTCTCTAGCCTTTTAGAGACTCTGTTTATCTGCTTTGCAATTACATCAAACTCTTCGCAACATTTTGCACCATCAAATATAGTATCATACTTCTTATCTATGATGCTATCTAACCCCTCTTTTATCTTTTGTAAATCATATGCAACTTTTGCATTTATTTTAAGCGCTATCCAAAAAGCCAGACCCATGGCGCCTAAAAACATCAAAATCGCATAAATCCAAAATCTAAAAAACTTCTCTTTTATACTGTTTAGAGGATAAGCCATCCTTACATAATAGCCGTCTATCTTCTTTGATACATAGAGCAAATCCTTGTCTACACTTCTAGAGTGCCTTACGCTTGAGCCAAAACTTTGGGAATTACTAAGTAAAATTTCAGGTCTGCTTATATGATTTCCCATCCCCTCGATCTTTCGATTGCTCTCATATCTGACATTACCGTTCGAATCAACAAGTGTGACTCTTACACCTGTTTTTTTATGTATTTTCTTGATAACTTCATCTATATTTGAGATGTCTTTATATGTTGCACTAAACTGTTTTATCATATTTTCAAGCATTGTTTTATAGTTATTTATCTCGATTTTATCAAGTAGATAGTATCCGACCACTGAAACAACAAGTGCTGTAGCAAAAAAAAGATAGAAAAATTTACGAAAATATATCTGGTTTAATTTTAACAAAATTTATACCCCACCCCTCTTATAGCAAATATATAGTTTGCGCCATCAATCTCTACTCTTTTTTTCAGTCTATTTACCGTAACATTTATAGTTTTATCATTTTTATAGTCTTTATCACTCCAAACACTCTGCAAAATCTCGTCTCTGCTTAAAACTCTATTTCTGTTTTCCATAAAAAATCTCAAAAGATTAAACTCCAATTTACTCAGTTTAATCTTTTCTTTTTTTATAGAAACCTCTCTTGTGTCCGAGTTTAGTAAGATGTCTTTATATACTAATTTGCCTCCACCCTCACTTTTTGTCCTTCTGAGTATGGCTTTTATTCTCAGTAAAAGTTCATTTATGTTGTAGGGTTTTGTAATATAGTCATCTCCACCTCTTAGAAATCCCTCTTCTATATCGCTGTTACTGTCTTTGGCACTGAGAAAAATCACGGGCATCTGGTGTCCTTTTTCTCTTATCTGCCTTACAAAGTCACTCCCCTCAACTCCAGGAAGATTTCTATCCACTATAAGGAGATCAGGCTCTTCTTCAAGTAGAAAATCTTCTACTTTCCTGGCAGACAAAAAGCCTACCACTTCATAGCCCTCTTTGTTCAATCTATACTCCAAAAGTTCTAACAAATCCTCTTCATCTTCGATAACAACAATTAACGCTTTCATTATAACAACCTTAGAGTTTTAGCTTTCCACCTTTTTGAGCAAAAAACGAAAGTTTTACTATGTTTAGGCTTCTATCACTTATACGCTCTAGTTTTCTCATACTCTTTAAAAATACAACAAAATCCTTTGCCAATTCAGGAGTTATGCAGATCTGCTCCAGTGTATTTTGCTCCAAAATAGAGTGTATATCATCACACTTTGACTCTTCAACATTTACAGCCCTGTATAGCTCCTCTAACCTGCTTATAGAATCGGTCTTAAGTGACTCTATGGCAGAATATAGAGATTTTTGTGTACTTGCCATATATGCCATTGTGTCATCTTTTAGCGTGCTTAGATCAAATTCACCGCTTATTTGCATCTTTATGCTCTTGGCGCAACTCCTGACATAATCACTTATACGCGTTAATTCACTTGCTATTTTCAGGTGAGCTATAACTACCCTTAAATCTCGTGCTTCCGGTGAAAAGAGTGCTAAAGTCTTAATAATCTCATTGTCTATCTTGCTGTTTACCGAGTGAGCATTTTTTAACATATCTCTAGCCTCATTTGCTTTTTGAATATCTTCATTTTTAAAAGCATCCGATGTCAAATCACAAGCATCCAAAATCATTGTCGCAAAATCTAAAACTCTGTTTCTTGATTTTTCCAATATATCTTTATAGTTTTTTAACATTACCCAAATCTCCCTGTTACATAGTCTTCAGTCAACTTTTCTTTTGGATTTAGAAAAATTTTGTCTGTTTTATTATACTCTATCAACTCTCCGATATACATAAAAGCCGTATAATCACTCAAGCGACTTGCCTGTTGCATATTGTGCGTAACTATAACTATGGATATATCTTTTTTAAGTTCACTCACCAGCTCCTCTATCGCCCTTGTAGATATGGGGTCAAGTGCACTGGTCGGTTCATCCAAAAGCAAAACTTCAGGCTTGAGTGCAACTGCTCTTGCAATGCAGAGTCTTTGTTGTTGCCCTCCACTCATACCCATGGCACTCTCTTTTAGCCTATCTTTACTCTCTTCCCAGATAGCAGCACCTTTTAGAGCATTTTCTACCTTTTCATCGAGAGTTGTTTTGTCTTTTATACCAGCCAATCTCAATCCGTAAGCGACATTGTCATATATACTCATCGGAAAGGGTGTAGGCTTTTGAAAAATCATACCGACTCTTTGTCGAAGCTTTATGAACTCATTTTCCTTTTTAATATCAAGTATATTTTCAAACTCATTTTTTTCCAAGTCTAAAAGATTTATCTCTCCAGTATATTCGTGTCCGGGATAGAGATCATGGATTCTGTTCATTGATCTTAAAAGTGTTGATTTTCCACAGCCACTAGGCCCTATCATCGCTGTTATTTTATTTTTACAGATAGGCAGATTTATATCCATCAAAGATGGTTTTGGTACTCCTGCATACTTGAAAGAAAAATCTTTTGTCTCCATTATTAACTCTTTTGCCATTCATTCTATCCTTTATCTCTAGTTATAAATCTTCCGATTAGATTGATAATCAAAACTATCACAGTCAATATAAACGATGCAGCCCATGCTAAATTTCTAGCTTTATCTGTTGGAAAATTTGCTAAATCATATATACTTACACTCAACGATGGAAAAGCATTGTTTAAATTTGTAGTCCAAAAGCTGTTCGTTCCGGATGTAAAAAGAAGTGGGGCAGTCTCTCCTATGATTCTGGCAAATGCCAGTAAAATTCCTGTCATCAGACCAACTTTTGCAGCCTTTAAGACTATATCCAATACAACTTTGTGTCTGCTTCCACCAAGTGCAATTCCAGCTTCTCTTAATTCTGTTGGCACCAAAGAAAGCATATTGTCAGTTGTGCTAACAACTATAGGGATAAGCATGATAGCCAGCGCAATTGAACCCGCCCAGCCATTTATACCTCCGCTTGGAACTACTATGACCACAAATACAAAAGATCCTATAACGATAGAGGGGGCACTCATCATGATGTCGTTTAGATCTCTTATGATATTTGCATATCTTCCTCTTCCATACTCTTGTAGATAAATTCCGGCCAACATGCCTAATGGAACTCCTATAAGTGTAGCTACAAAAGCCATAAGAATTTGACCAAATATCAAGTTTCTAAGACCGCCATTTATCAAATCTTTTACAAAAAGTGTCCAACTTATAGAGTCAATACCTTTTACAAAAAGCGTGATTAGTATCCACGCTAAAAATAGAAGTCCGACGATAGCCGAAAGTGTAGACAGCAAAAGAACTATCTTATTTATAATCAATCTTTTCATCTCCTGCCTTTTAAGAAATAGAATTTTGCCAAACCTATAACTCCAAAGCTAAGCACAAACAAAATAAAAGCCAGATAAAAAAGAGAACTCATCATTTGGGGATCTGCTTCGCCAAAGTTATTTGCCAATACGACAGGAATTGAGATAGTTGGGCTTGTGAGTGTATGAGGAATTTTAAATACGCTTCCGATAAGAAATGCTACTGCCATGGTCTCACCCAATGCTCTTCCCAACGAAAGAATTATCGAGCCTATAATACCTACTTTTGCATAAGGAAAAATAACATCCTTTACCACTTCAAATTTTGTAGCACCTAAAGAGTAGGCTGACTCTTTCAAGACATCTGGTGCGGTATTCATGGCATCCCTTGTGATAGCTGCCATAAAAGGCAAAATCATAACTCCCAACACTAACCCGGCTGTTAAAAGTGATATTTGCGAACCTCCTACAACTTTTTGGATAATGGGTGCAAAGTAAAAAAGACCCCACATACCATATATGATACTTGGGATTGCCGCTAAAAGTTCTATCGCCATACCAACAGGTTTTACCAAAAAATTAGGAGCTATTTCAGATAAAAACACGGCTATTCCCATGGCAATTGGAACAGAAAAAACCATAGCTATAAGAGTAGAGAATATAGTTCCTACTATCGGTATAAAACCACCATAAACCGTCTTTGTCTTTACCTCAGTTTGAGGTTGATTGTCTACACTATCAGGTGAGCCTGCAATAACAGGAGTATCTTCATCCGCAAAAAGATTCTCATCTTTACCAACACTCTGTTTCTGTACTTTTTTTACAGTCTTAGAAGTATCGGATTTTATTTCAATAATTTTCCCCCAACTACTATCAACCAAAAAGTGAAGTCCATACTCACTCATAGCAGGTTTTGCAGATATAAAAAGCATAATGAAGATAGATAGTAGTATAAACAGGATAAGGGTTGCGCTCGAAAATGCAACCCTTTTAAAGATAAGTTCCCTATTCAAGGCTAGTAAACCCCGTTAGCTTTCCAATACTGTTTAATCTTGCGAGTTAAACTTTTTGGAAGTGGCACATAGAAAAGATCACTTGCTATCTTTGCACCATTATCAAATGCCCAGCTATAAAAAGCTGTGATTTTTTTATCTTCTGCAATTTTCTCTTTTGGCATGATGATAAATGTGCTAGCCACTAGAGGATATGAGTCTTTACCGGCAGGGTAGCCAATAACCGCATAAAAGCCTTTTGCCGGATCAAAGTCAGCTCCGGCAGCTGCAGCTTGAAATGTCTTCATACTAGGCTTCACAAAGTATCCGTCTCTATTTTCTACTGTTGCTACTTTTGCATGTGATTCAACTGCATAAGCATACTCAATATAGCCTATAGAGTATGGGGTCTGTTTTATGATTGAACTAACACCCGGGTTTCCTTTGCCACCTACATTGTTGCAAGCCCAATTAACAGTTTTCTTAACACCAAACTCTTTTCTCCATTTTGTGCTTACACTTGAGAGAAAAAATGTAAAGTTCCAAGTAGTGCCTGATGCATCACTTCTTCTTGCAAATACTATCTTTTTGTGAGGAAGATTTAAGTTTTCATTTACAGCTTTTAGCATAGGATTATCCCAATACTTTACATTTCCGTTTGCAATAGCTACTATAGCTTTATCGCTTAATTTTAACTCGCCACTTTTAACACCTGGCAGATTATAAGCCATAACTGTAGCACCTATGATAGCTGGAAATTGTAACATTTTTTTGCTATTTTGCACTCTAGGAGTTAATGGAGCATCAGTTCCACCAAAATCAACCAATCTGGCAGTTGCATCTTTGATGCCCTTTCCACTTCCGCCACCATTATACTGTATCTGATTTCCAGTCGCTTTATAATAAGCTTTTGACCAGGCTTGGTTTATAGGAAGTACAAAACTAGAACCATCACCCTTAACTAAACCTCCTGCCATCAATGAGACAGCACAAAGAGCACCTGCTACTGAAGTTGAAACTATTTTTTTCATCTAAAATCTCCTTTAAAAATTATGATGAAATTATATAAAAGCTTGATAACAAAATGGTTACAATTTTCATAGATAGTACGAGAGTGAGCTTTTTCCAAATTTCTTGGTTTTTTGAAGTCTATATATACCAATATTGCCAGGCAACTTGTGAGAACTTATATGTTCTATTGTGATGAGATTTGCTCTGTTTTTCGGTATCTGCTCTATAAGGTTATAAACTTTTTCATATATCTCATCCATGCCAACTCTGATGGAAAATGGCGGATCAAAGTAAAAAAATGCTCTACATGTAGAGCCGGCTAAAAACTCGTTAAAATATTCAAAACTGTCTGCTCTTTTACAGGTTGTGTTATTCTCATCTATAAATTTACAATTTTGCCTTAATATTGCAAATGCTTTGTCGTCTTTTTCTATAAAATATGCATGAGATGCGCCTCTACTTAGGGCTTCAAGTCCCATAGAGCCACTTCCACCAAATACCTCTACAAATGTTTCATCTATAATATCGAATTGTACAGTGTTGAAATATGACTCCTTCAATATAGATTTTGTACTTCTTGTACTTTGAAGAGAGGGGAGCTTGAGTTTTTTGCCTTTGTATTTTCCAGCTGTTATGGTTGTATAAATTTCATCTCTTTTCATAATACTCTTGCATCACTTCAATTAAATCATCTCTAAACTTTTTTGTTAAAAAATCTATCTTTTCTCTTATCTCTGCTGATATTATTTTACTGCTCTCTTTTCTTGATGTTTTATCCGATATTAAATTTGTATAGAACCTATCTAGCTCTATCATTAAAGAAGACTCGGAAAATGGAACTTGTAGATTTGACATCTTATCAGAAATTAAAAACAGAGGTTTGTTTATCTCTATTTTTTTATCACTTATAACAAAATCACATCTTTTATAAGATGTAAGATTTTTTTTCAAAAAAATCTCTAGTGATTTTGTCAAGAGTAAAGAGTCACAAGCTAGTGCTATTTTCATAATTTTAACCTATTTCATAGAAGTTCTTGTATTTTAACATATAATTTATAAAACATACTCTAAACAAATAAATAATCCAGCCGATTTATATATTAGATAAATGTCAAGGAGGACAAAATGGATATATTTAGTGTAGCAAATAAACAGGTAGCAGAAACAGCTCAGCAGAGTGTTGATACTTCTATGAGCACTAGGAGGTCTGTTGAAAAAGTGACTTCCAGCACCAAAACAGAAGAAAGCAATATGCTAAATAAAAACGACATAAAGCAGAAATTGGATAAAACAGTCAAAAATCTAAATGAACAGATGAAATCATTAGATACAAATGTAACATTTGGTTTTAATGATAAGATAGATACTATGTTTGTAAATGTTATGGAGAGAAGCACAGGTAAGATTATAAGAAAAATCCCTACAGAAGAGGCAATGAAACTCTCCGAAAAGATGAAAGAGATTGTTGGAATGATTTTCGACAAGAAAGGATAAACAGATGGCAAATTCTACTATAAGTTCACTTGGAATTGGAAGCCAGGGTGTACTGAGCTATGATGTGATTGATAAATTAAAAAAAGTGGATGAGAATGCAACCATAAAACCGATTGACAATCAAATCACACAAAACAAAACCGAATTAAATGATTTATCCATACTTACAACTATGACTGCATCCTTAAAGTCTGCTACAAGCACTTTGTCTGACGAGTCAAGTTATCTCAAAAGAACAGTCACTTCTTCAAACAGTGGAGTTTCCGTAAGTGCTAAAGACGGAACAGAACCACAGAATTTTTCATTTGATGTTACAACTTTAGCAAAAAGAGATATCAATGAGAGCCAAGCTTTCAATAAAACAACAGATACCTTTGCAACTGCTGACGATACAATACATCTTGCAATAGATGGAAATACCTACAATATCAAAGTAACATCCAGCACAACAATCAGTGAATTTCAAAGTAAAATATATGATGCAACCAGTGGTAAAATAACAGCTTCTTTACTAAATGTAGGAGGAGTCGATCCCTATAAGCTCGTTTTAAAATCAACAAATACAGGAGCAAATAACGCCATAACTGTAACAACTGACAATAATAGTGATAGTATCAGTACAAATGATACCAACCTAGCAATTACAAACATACAACCAGCAGGTGATCTTAATGCTAAATTTAATGGGGTACAAATCACCAGATCAACAAATACAATTGATGACCTGGTGGTTGGCGCAACTATAACGGCAACCCAAGTGGTTAACTCAAATGTATCTATAAAACAAGACAGTAGCACCATAAGTAGTGCTTTGCAAAGTTTTGTCAATAAATATAATGATTTGATGAACAATTTAAATGAGTCAACAAAATATGATGTCAGCACTAAAGCAGCCGGAACATTTCAAGGCTCTTCACAAATCAAATCATTAAAAAATGACATAAGAAATGAGCTTTTTGCTATAGATTCAAAAGGCAGAAGCCTGGAAGATTACGGAATCACTCTAAACAGTGCCGGTCTTTTACAATTTGATAGTTCTGTTTTTGATTCCAAAATGCAAAATAATAGCTCGGATGTTGAAAATTATTTTAGAGGAGATACCAATACAAACGGCTTCTTCACAAACTATAACAATATGCTTTCAGGCTATATAGATTCCCGTACTGGTCTCTTAACACAGTTTAATACACAACTGACAGATGAAAAAACATCTTTAAGCGAAAAAAAAATAACTGCAACAGAAAAATTGAATTCCAAGTATGACATTTTAACAAAAAAATTCATAGCTTATGATGCGATAATCAATAAATTAAATGCATCATTTCAATCTTTATCAATGCAAATAAGCCAAGCTACAACTAGCACAAAATATTAAGGAAGGGGAACTTATGAGCCCAAATTTAGCATATGCAACATATTCACAAAATAATATTTCGATAGAATCACCACAAAAACTAATTGAGATGCTTTATGAGGGAATTTTAAGATTTTCTTCTCTTGCAAAAAGAGCTATTGAGATGAAAGATATAGAAAAGAAATCCTACTGGTTAAATAGAACTATCGCAATTTTTTCTGAATTAATAGACTCTATAAATTACGATGAAGGTAATGTCTCACACTATCTTGCAGGTTTGTATCTTCATCAAATTAAAACCTTAAGCTTGGCAAATGTAGAGAATGACAGCAAAAAAATAGATGAAGTTCTACATGTAACAAAAGAGTTACTATCGGCGTGGAGAGAAGAAACAAGTCATGACATGGGTGAATAATCTCAAGATTGCAGTTATAGAAGAAGATATGGAAGCAATCTCAATAGCATTGGATGAGATTCCAGATTTCAAGGATTTAGATAAAGCTAAAGAGGCTTTGTCTTTAGTCCAAACTGCAACAGTTTTAGCAAAAAGAGAGAAACAGCAAATATTGGAAAACATGAACAAAATAAAACAGACAAAAAAGTTTCTTGAACACTAAGCTCCCAAATACGCCTCTTTAACCCTCTCATCCTTTAAAAGTTCGAGAGAATTTCCACTCATCAGTATTTTTCCGTTTTCAAGCACATATGCCCGATCACTCAAACTAAGAGCCAAAAAGGCATTTTGCTCGACTATGAATATTGTAGTTCCGTTTTTCCGTAAAATCTTAATAGCTTCAAAAATCTCCTCTACTATGATTGGAGCCAACCCCATGCTAGGCTCATCCAAAAGCAAAAGCTTAGGTCTGCTCATCAAAGCTCTCCCGACTGCCACCATCTGTTGTTGTCCACCTGAGAGTGTACCTGCATACTCTTGGGATTTTTCTTTAAGTATGGGAAATCTGTCATAAATCTTAACTATATCATTATATATCATATCATCGTTTCTCATATAAGCTCCAAGCCTGAGATTATCTTCAACGCTGAGTGTGGAAAAGAGCCCTCTTCCCTCTGGAATTTGTACTACACCTAATTTTGCCACATCATGCGACTCCAACTTGATAATATCATTTCCCTCAAAGTATATCTTCCCACTTTTTGCTCTTAAAAGCCCGCTTATAGCGCGTAAAAGAGTAGTTTTTCCGGCACCATTTGCACCTATCAAAGAGACAATTTCACCTCTGTTTATATGCAAACTGACATCGCTCAATGCTATAATTTGTTTGTAATTACAACTTAAATTATCTATTTTTAGCATACTACCCCACTCCCTAGATATGCTCTTATAACATCTGGATTGTTTACTATTTCCTTTGGTGTTCCCTGGGCTAACTTCTTACCAAAATTCATCACTGTAATATAATCTGAAACTTGCATAACCATCTTCATATCATGCTCAACCAATACGATTGTAACTTCATCTGCCACTACTGTTTTAATTAAATCTGAAACCTCTTTAGTCTCTTTGGGATTAAGACCGGCTACTGGCTCATCAAGAAGTATAAGCTCTGGTGAAGTACCAAGTGCTCTTACAATTTCAAGCTTTTTAAGTATGCCGTAGGAGAGGTTTTCAGCTTTTTGTTCAGCCAACTCCTCCAACCCTATAAGCCCCAAAAGATGTAGAGCTCTCTCTTTATATCTCTTTTCATCTTCAAGTATAGATTTTGCTCTAAAACATGATTTCAAAAGACTTTTATCCATATACTTATCAAATCCCAATAGTACATTTTCCAAAACTGTTAAATTTTCACAAATCTCAAGATTTTGAAAAGTTCTGCAAACTCCCCTATAGACCAGTTTATCGGTAGATATATTTGTGATATCAGCTCCGTCTAAAAATATGGTTCCACTATCTAGTTTATAAACACCCGTTATCATATTTACCAGAGTCGTTTTACCTGCTCCATTTGGTCCTATGATAGAGTGAATATGCCCTTTTTTCACTCTAAAACTCAAATCATCGACCGCTTTTACACCACCAAATTGTTTACTTACACTATTTATTTGGAGCAAAGAGACTCCCTTTTATGTTATCAAATACAGAGACCATACCCTTAGGCATAAAAATCATAACAAAGATTATGATAGAGCCATATATCAGAGTTTGATAATCCTCAAATGAGGTTAAAAGCTGGGGAAGTACTGTCAAGATAACAGCTCCTATAATAGCACCGTAAATTCTCCCAAGTCCCCCAAGCACTACCATAACAACAAGTTCTATAGAGTGAGAAAAACTTGCTTCACCTGGAGATATAAAACCTGAAAAAAAGGCATAAAGGCTGCCTGCAATAGTTGCGATAACTACAGATATAACAAAAACTATACTTTTATAGTGAGAGACATTTATGCCAACACTGTTTGCTGCTTTTTCACTTCCCTCAATCGACCTTAAAACTCTTCCAAACGGTGAGTTTATAAGATTTGTAAACATCCAAATAGTGAGCACAAGCAAAACCGAACAAAATATATACCACTGCAGTGAATTTGCAAGCTCGTACCCAAAAATTGTAAAACTATCCACGCTCATACCATCACTTCCACCGGTTAACTCATCCTCTACATTCAAAACTATACTGATGATTATTCCTATTCCCAAAGTTGCCATAGCAAGATAGTGACCTTTCAGCCTTAAGATAGGTTTTGAAATCACAAAAGCAAACAGAGCCATAGTAGTTATAGCTATAAATATACTAAATATCGGAGAGATTCCATATTTTGAGCCTAAAATTACCGCTATATACCCACCAAGTCCCGCAAAAGCACCATGACCCAAACTCACCTGTCCGGCATAGCCCATAAGCATATTTAACCCTATACAAATCATAGCATTAAGAAGTGAAACTATGGCTATCTCGTAGTAAAAATCATTTGGAAAGAAAAATGGTGCTACAATCAAAATAGCACTCAAGATAAGAATATCTCTATTTATATTATATCTTTTAAACATCTATACTCTCTGTGCTTTCGTGTTGCCGAAAATTCCGCCGGGCATAAAAAACAAAATTCCCAACATCACCACAAATGCAACTGCATCTTTATATTCGCTAGATACATAACCTGCTATTAGCGACTCTAAAATACCAAGCACCAAACCACCGACAACTGCACCAAACGGATTGCTTAATCCTCCTATGATAGCTGCTGCGAAACCTTTGAGTCCAAGCATAATACCGATTTCATAATTTGTAGAGGTTACAGGAGTCAAAAGAACTCCTCCGATAGCTGCTATGGTAGCAGATAGTGCAAAGTTTATCATCAAAATTTTTTTAATATTTATGCCCATCAATCTTGCAGCATCTACATTTATAGAAGCTGCTATCATCGCAAGCCCTGTCTTTGTCTTTTTGAAAAAAAAGTACAAAAGCGTTACTATCACTATAGAAACAACCATGATAAGTATAGATTGATAAGTAAGAGTAGTTCCAAACATATCAAAAGAGCCATCGCCGACAAATGACGGCATAGTATGGAGTTCCTTATCAAATACAACCTCAACCAAACCTCTTAAAAAGATAGCAAAACCCAAAGTCAAAATAATAAGTGAAATCTGCGAGCTATCTTTTGAGAAAGATATAAGTTTATA
Organism: Sulfurospirillum sp.; assembly: GCA_045047115.1. GTDB lineage: Bacteria > Campylobacterota > Campylobacteria > Campylobacterales > Sulfurospirillaceae > JAADIZ01. Next base: position 14,242 of record JASFYR010000008.1, on the reverse strand, counting down.
TAAAACGATTCCTATCATAGATGTTACCATGATAGCCAAGATAAAAGAGACACCCAGAGGAAGTCCGGCTTTTAAAAGAAAAACCGTGGACATCCCTCCTGCCATCACAAACTCTCCTTGTGAAAAGTTTATGATACCACTACTGTTATATATAACTGTAAATCCTATACCAACAAGTGCATATATAAAACCAACCGTTACACCTGAGAGCAAAAAACCGAAAAGTTCGCTCATCTATTTGACGATAACCCAATCACCATTTTTTATATCAAGCAAAACCATACCCGTTTTTGTATCTAGTCCCAAGTGATCTGTCGGGCTCATATTTACCACACCATCAACTCCTTGGAAATTTTTAAGATTTTCTATGCCATCTCTTATCTTTTGCGGATTAGTCGAGTGCTCGGCTTTTATGGCTGTTACTATCGCATACAGTGAATCGTAAGCATGCCCTCCAAAACTTGCAACTTGAGTGTGAAATGCCTTTTCATACTCGTTTTTATATGCAAGTGCTACTTTTTTGACCGGATTTGAATTTGGTAGTTTATCAGCAACTACAACAGGAGGTGTTACAAGCCTCACTCCATTTGACGCTTTTCCTGCAATCTCAATAAATTTTTTAGATGCTACTCCGTGAGATTGGTAAAGTGGCTGTTTTATCTTAAGTTGTCTATAATTTTTTGTCACAATCGCCGGCCCTTGTCCAAAGCCCGGATTTAGTACAGCTTGCACTTTCTTGTTATTTTTTATCTTAAGTAGCTGAGTTGTCATATCTGAATCTTTTTTACCATAAGTCTCATCAGCAACTATCTTTATGCCATAACTTGGTGCCACATCTTTACACTGTTTTCTCATAGATTTTCCAAAACCGCCACTTCCGGAGATCAAAGCCAGATTTGTCAGTTTTCTCTTCTGTAAATCCTGCATGATTCTCTGGCAAGCCATCCTGTCGGTTGCAACCATCTTAAACACATACTTCTTAACAGGATTTATAATCACAACAGCACCCGCCATAGATATCAAAGGAATTTTAGCTCTTTGGACAAACTTGATGATAGCCATAGTTTCACCTGTAGTCGAAGGACCGATGATAGCTACAACCCTGTCTTGACTTATAAGTCTCTTAACAAAAGTAACAGCTTTCTTTGGACTAGCTCCTGTATCATAAGCGATAAGCTCTAGCTTTTGACCATCAACTCCGCCCTCGTCATTTATCTTTTTAACATAGTGTTGCAGAGTCTTAAGCTCCGGATCACCCAAAAATGAAGCAGGACCTGTAGCAGAGACGATAGCCCCTATCTTAATAGTTCCGGCATTCAATACCATAAAACCAGAAACAAACAAAAATGCCAACATACTCAAACCAATTTTCTTAAGCATACCAAAACTCCTAAAATTAAATTTTGTTATTGTAGCAAAATTAAGTTAAAAATAGTTTTACTTGTAGAAAAGATTAAACAAAGATAAAGTATAATAATCAAATTTAATAATTTTGGGAGTTGATATGAAACAAATCTTGATGGGAAATGAGGCGATTGCCTTAGGTCTGATACATGCAAATGTGGATATGGTCTCAGGATATCCTGGGACACCTTCTAGTGAGATTCTAGGAAATTTTGAAAAATTTTCAAAAAAGTTTGATTGTGCAACCTATGCTCAATGGGCGACAAATGAAAAGGTTGGTTTTGAAGTAGCATATGCCGGAGCGATAGCTGGAAAAAGGACTTGCACAACTCTTAAACAAGTTGGTTTAAATGTCGCAAGTGATGCTTTGATGAGCGCCTCTTACATAGGGCATCTTGGTGCTATGCTCTTAGTAAGTGCAGATGACCCCGGTTTTCATTCCTCTCAAACCGAGCAAGACAGTAGAAGCTTTGCAAAATTTGCTAAAATTCCTGTTTTTGACCCTGCTACTCCTCAAGAGGCTTATAATATGGTCAAAATCGCACTTGATCTTTCAGAAAAGTTTGAAATTCCCGTGATGCTTCGTCCCGTGATGAGAGTCTCACATGCCAGAGAGATTTGTGAAGTTGATGATGAGGTAAATTTTAAGCCAAATAACGGCGAATTTAAAAGAGATATAGGCAGATGGGCGGCAGTTCCTCCAAGAGGAAGGTTCGCCCAAGGGTTGGAGCAGTTAAAAAGAGTAGATACGATAGCCAAATACAACTGGGAAACTTTTATAGAGCCCCTTGCCAAAGAGCTAAGTGGTAGTGAAGCACTCTGCTTGACAAGTGGAACAGGTGATGGATATGTAAGAGAAGCTATAGAGGAGCTTAATCTTAAAGCAGATGTTTTAAAACTCGATATGCCTTATCCTTTACCAAAAAAAGAGCTTGAGGAGCTCTTTGATAACTATAAAACCGTTATAGTATTTGAAGAGACTTATCCTTGCATAGAAGAGCAGTTAAGCTCTCCAAAACTACACGGAAAACTCACAAATGATGTTCATAAGATAGATGAATTTTCGAAAGATAAAGTCATAAGAGCCTTCAATAATGTAGGTCTTACAGATAAACAGAGTCCATATCAAAACAAAAAATTTCAAGATGAACTTCCTGTCCGACCTCCAAATCTTTGCCCGGGTTGTCCCCACAGAGATGTTTATTACTCTATCATGAAAGTATTTAAAAAGAAAAAATCCATATACCCTTCTGATATAGGATGTTATACTCTGGCACTTAATCAAGGTGCTATAGACACTGTCTTATGTATGGGTGCTAGTGTTGCTATGGCTAGTGGTTTTTCGATAGCTGACAAAAGCAAAACTGTCATAGCAAGTATCGGTGATAGCACCTTTACTCACTCCGGTGTTGCTCCGCTCATAAATGCCGTATATCAAAAACACCACTTTATACTAGTCATCATGGACAACTCCGTAACGGCCATGACCGGTCGTCAGGCAACACCGGAGCGTGCAAACCCGGGAGTCATAGACTTGAAACACATAGTCGAAGGTTGTGGAGCAGAGTGCATGGAGCATATATATACTCCAAATATAGACGAGAGTGTAGCTTTTATGAAAGAGGTAAAGAAAAAATTTGAAGATACGAGCGGACCTTTGGTAGTAATTATGAGAGAGTTCTGTGTGCTTGATAAAGAGAGAGCTCCTCAGATGCTTCCGGGAATCTATGCAACAGTCGATCCTGACAAATGTGTAGCCTGCGATATATGTACAACCCAATACAAATGTCCGCCAATGCACTACAATGAAGATCATAAGATAGAGATAGATCCATTTTTATGTATAGGATGTGATGCCTGCATAGAGGACTTATGCCCAACAGATGCGTTTATAGAAAGGAAATTGAAATGAAATATCAAGTTGTAATTGCAGGAATTGGTGGTCAAGGAGCTGTATTTTTGGTAAAAGTTCTATCTATCGCAGCAGGATTGAAAGACCAAAAATGTTTAGGCACAGAAAACCATGGTATGAGCCAAAGAGGTGGTTCGGTCTCTTGTTATGTTAAAGTTGGAAATTTTTACTCTCCTGCCATAGACGAGGGGCAAGCTGATCTACTCATAGCACTGGAGGGAAATGAGGGATTAAGGAACATACAGTATCTTAAAAAAGATGGTGGCACTATCATTGTAAATGCAGATGATAAATTTCCATCTTTAGAGTACAAAACGGTTAGAATAGACGCATTTAAAAAAGCAACAAACGGTGAAATACCTATACAAGCCTTAAATGTCTATATGCTTGGGATTGCTCTTGCAAAAGATCCGAATTTTCCTTTTAATTTAGGTGACATTGAAGAGGCCATAAGAGTGATGAATGCAAAAATGGCAGATAAAAATATCGCTGTACTTTACAAAGCGATAGAAGACAGTAGGAGTATATAAATGATATGGTCAAAAGACGAAACTCTACCTCGTGATGAGTTAGAGAAATTGCAGACAAAAAGGCTAAAAGAGACAATCGCTAGAGTTTATGGTGCAGTTCCTTTCTATAAGAAAAAATTTGATGAGTTGAGATTGATGCCAGAAGATATACAGTCCATTCACGATATATCAAAACTGCCATTTACAAAAAAGCAAGACTTAAGAGACAACTACCCTTTTGGACTCTTTGCAGTTGAACAAGACGCTGTTGTGCGAATCCACAGTTCAAGCGGAACGACAGGAAAACCTACAGTCGTCGGATATACCAAAAGCGATATGGATGTATGGAATGAAGTGATGGCAAGATGTTACACGATGAGTGGCGTAAACTCAGAGGATACTGTACACAATGCCTATGGATACGGACTCTTTACAGGGGGCTTAGGACTTCATGACGGTGCTCAAACAGTAGGTGCAGCAGTTGTTCCAAGCTCAGGTGGTTTTACCTCCAGGCAACTGCTTTTGATGAAAGATTTTAGCTCAACCGTATTGGCTTCTACTCCGTCATTTGCACTTCATCTTGCTGAAATTGCAAAAAAAGAGGGATATGATCTCCAAAAAGATTTCAAACTAAAATGTGGGATCTTCGGGGCAGAGCCTACAAGTGAAGGACTTAAAGAAGAGGTGGCAAAAGTTTGGGGCATAGAGTACTATGAGATATACGGTATGAGTGAAATCATAGGACCGGGAGTCTCAAACAGTTGCAAAGAGCACAATGGACTTCATATATTTGAAGATCACTTCTATCCTGAAATCATAGATTCAAAAACAGGTAAAGTTTTACCTTATGGTGAAAAAGGCGAGCTTGTCATCACCTCTTTGACAAAACAGGCATTTCCTATCATCAGATACAGAACAGGCGATATAACAAGCTTGGATCAGACACCTTGCAGATGTGGACGAACACATGTAAGGATGAAAAGCGTCATGGGACGAGCTGATGATATGCTTATAGTAAACGGGGTAAATGTATTTCCATCTCAAGTCGAACATGTACTCTCAAACATAGAGGAGATAACACTAAATTATCAAATTATAGCAGATAAAAAAGGTTATCTTGACAGCTTGGAAATCATGGTTGAAGTCAATGACTCTATGCCGATGGATAGCATAGGGGCACTGGAAAATCTTAAAAAGAAGATACAGAGTGAACTTTTAAATAACTTATATATAAATGCAAAAATCAAACTCGTAGAGCCAAGAAGCATAGAGCGAAGCATGGGCAAAGCCGTGCGAGTAATAGATAAAAGGAAGATATAAAAAATGAAATATAAAATTCAACAATTATCAGTTTTTTTAGAAAACAGAACGGGAGAACTGGCAGATTTTACAAAAGTTTTATCTCAAAATGGAGTATCCATAAAATCCATCATATTAGCAGATTCCAGTGATTTTGGTTTGGTTCGCTCCATCGTGGATAATCCTCAAAAAGCAAAAGTAGTTTTGGAAGATGCCGGTTTTAGCGTAAGATTTAGTGAAGTTTTTGGTGTGAAGATAGAGGATTATGTGGGAAGTTTTGACAAGGTTATAGAGATACTTGCAAAAGAGGATATAAACATATACTATACATATAGTTTTTATGAATCCCAAACAGGCATTTTTATATTTAGTGTTAATGATACAAGCAAAGCAGTTGACTCGCTTCAAAACGGTGGAGTACAAATCGTAGAAGCTAAACACTTTTACATGTAGAGCTAGTTATGACTTACAGTAAAAACGAGAGTCTAAGTGTAGATGAACTGAAAGCTCTGCAATTTCAAAGGCTTCAAGAGACACTCACAAGAGTATATAATCTTGTTCCTTTCTACAAAGAAAAGTTCAATGCCCTTGGGATAAAACCCTCTGGCATAAAAAGCCTGAAGGATATATCCAAACTACCATTTACTAAAAAACAGGATTTAAGAGAGAACTATCCTTATGGGCTTTTTGCGGTTGATATGGATCAGGTAGTGCGAATTCACAGCTCTAGCGGAACTACTGGAAAACCGACCGTAGTCGGATATACTGAACATGACGTGGATGTTTGGAGTGAAGTTATGGCTAGAGTTTTTACTATGGGCGGACTCACAAGTCGTGATATACTGCAAAATTCAACGGGCTATGGACTTTTCACCGGCGGTTTGGGTTTTCACACAGCGGCAGAGAGAATGAAAATAGCAGTGATACCAAGCTCAACCGGTTTTACATCAAGGCAACTCTTGCTTTTAAAAGATTTTAAAGCTACTGCGATAACAGGAACTCCTTCGTTTGCACTACATATGGCAGAAAAGGCAAAAGCTGAAGGGTATGATATAAAAAAAGATTTTAACCTGAAAGTTGGATTTTTTGGGGCGGAACCTGCCAGTGAGGGGTTGAAAAATGAGATAGCTAGAATTTGGGGCATAGAGTATGTAGAGGTTTACGGACTCTCTGAGATTATAGGTCCGGGAGTCGCTTCCAGTTGTAGACACTCTCACCTCTTACATATCAATGAAGACCACTTTTATCCCGAAATCATCGATCCCAAGAGTGGGGAAGTATTGCCTGAAGGACAAAGGGGAGAGCTCGTAGTAACATCTTTGACAAAACAGGCACTCCCTATCATTAGATACAGAACTGGGGATATAACATCTCTCACAAGAGTTCCTTGCAAATGTGGCAGAACGCTGGCTAGAATAGAGAGTATTGTCGGCAGAGCAGATGATATGCTCGTGATAAACGGTGTAAATGTATTTCCTTCTCAAATAGAGCATGTTCTCTCTTTGATAGAGGGGATAACGCTAAATTATCAGATAACAGCACACAAAAAAGGCTATCTTGACAAACTTCGCATAGATATAGAGCTAAATGAAGATATAATGAGTGAAAATGTCAGCGAACTAGAAATTCTTCAAAGAGATATAGAGCATGAGATGTTAAACAATCTCTACATAAATGTAGATGTCAAACTTGTCGCACCAAAGTCCATAATCAGAAGCGAGGGGAAAGCGATAAGAGTGATAGATAAAAGAAAGGGCTAGTATGGAGTATAGATATATAGGAAAAAGCGGTCTTAGAGTTACGCCTATCTGTTTAGGAACTATGACTTTTGGAAGCTTTTGCGATAAAAAAGAGTCTTTTAGGATAATGGACAAAGCTTACGAGAGGGATATCAACTTTTTTGATACTGCTGAGCTATATCCCGTACCTCCATCTGCTCACTATGCAGGAGAGACTGAAGAAATTATCGGTGAGTGGCTAAAAGATGGGCCTAGAGACTCGCTTATCATCGCCTCAAAAGTTGCCGGAGCTGCAAACGGATGGTTTGTTCCTCCCATCAGGCATGGACTTACTGCGATAGACAGATTTCATATGACAAAGGCACTTGATGGCACCCTGAAGAGACTCAAAACTGACTATATAGACCTTTATCAGGTGCATTGGCCGGATATGACCATACCGATAGAGGAGAGTCTATATGTTTTGGATGAGTTTGTAAAAGCTGGCAAGATAAGATATATAGGTACCTCAAATGATAGTGCCTATGGCTTGACAAAAGCAAATGAAGTTGCAAAATTTAAAAATCTGGCAAGATTTCAATCCATACAAAACAACTTTTCTATGTTAAATCGAAGATTTTTAGATGAACTAAGGATTGTTTGTCAAAAAGAGGATATATCTCTTTTGCCCTACTCTCCTTTGGCAGGTGGTGTATTGAGCGGAAAATATAATCAAAAAATCCTACCACCAAATGCGAGATTCACCAGATATCTAAACGATCCAAATCCCAGGATGCAGGCTCAAGCCAAAAGATTTGTCAACGCCGAAACACTGAACTCGACAGAAAAATACCTAGAAATCGCGAGAGAGTATGGTTCAAATCTGACCACTTTAGCAATTGCGTGGAGTATGAAGTTTGATTTCGTAGCATCAACTATCATAGGCGTAAGCCATGCCGGGCAACTTGATGTTGTATTTGATGCCCTTGAGTACAATATAAGTGACGAGCTAAATCAAAAATTAGATCTCGTACATCAAGAGATTTTATACCCGATGGGATAAGGATGTGATATGAATTGGTACATAAATGTTTTAAAAAAGTATGCTGTTTTTAGCGGAAGAGCTTCAAGAAGTGAGTATTGGTATTTTGTGCTTATCAATACTATCATAACTTTTATATTGATTGCCATAGGAAATACGATAGGAAATAACCTCTTAGACACTATCTATTCTCTTGCTGTGTTTATACCAACCTTGGCAGTTACTGCAAGAAGATTGCACGATATAGGCAAAAGTGGCTGGTGGCAACTTTTGCTTTTCGTGCCTATTTTGGGTTTTATCATCTTAATCATCTTTTTAGTAAAGAATAGTATGCCATTTGAGAATGAATACGGTCCAGATCCAAAAGAGTCAAACTCAACCGATTTTAATTCTCCAGTTTGAGAGCTCAAATACATCTTCGCTTGCTGATACCTTTGTAAAACCTGAACCACTCAGATATGCCAATCTCCCCTGAGTCAAACAAACCACAAAAGTGTCTTGAAAAACAGCATAATTTCTACCCCTGAGATATGCAAAAAGCTCTTTAAAACTCTCTGGCTCCATATAATTTTCATCTGTGATATTAAATGAAACAACATCTCTTAAAACATCCAAAAAATCCTCATTTTTTGCTACCCACGAGGGAAGATTCCAACTTTGTTCAGGATAGTTGTAATTTCCAAAAAGCTCCGAAGTTTTCAATCTCACTCTACTTTTACCGTTCAAAAAAACACCTTTTAAAGAAAATTTTTGTATTATATCTATTTATCAATAAAGGTTTATGGCAAAATGAAATTTTTAGGCTTAATTCTTATCGTTATCTCTGCTGTCTCTTTTGGACTAATGCCCATATTTGCTACATTTGCCTACAAGAGTGGACTTGATATCAAAACGATTTTACTATTTCGTTTTTTAAGTGCTGCAATTATTATAAATATATATATTTACATCAAAAAATACTCATACCCAAAGGGTAAACTGTTAATTATGCTGATTTTCATGGGGGCGGTTTTATACTCCACGCAGGCATTTTCATACTTCAGTGCTGTAAGCCTCATCGGTTCATCTCTTACATCAATTCTATTGTATCTGTATCCGAGCATCGTTTTGGTGCTTTCAATTTTGTTGCTAAAAACAAAAGTATATAAACCAGATATAGTAGCATTGGTTTTTACCACTATCGGAGCCATATTTGTAGTAGGTTTAAAATTTGAAAATATAAATTTTATCGGTATTATATTTGGTATAGCAGCCGCTTTGATATATTCGATATACATAATAGTCGGCACAAAAGCGATGAGAGGAACTACGCCTGTTGTAGCAACAGGAGTGATTATGGCAGGATCTGCATCAGTATATCTGATATATGGCTTTGCATCAAAAATAACAATTCCTGACTCACCTCAACAATGGGGTTGGATATTTGCCATAACTTTAGTATCAACTCTTGTAGCTATCATCACTTTTTTTGCAGGACTAAAGCTCATAGGACCATTGAAAGCTTCTATGATTTCAACTTTGGAGTTGGTTGTTACTCTCTTTTTATCTTATATACTTTTGGGTGAAAAAATGGATAATCTACAAGTCATAGGCTCTTGTTTTATACTGATAGCTGCTATAATATTATCTAAGGAAAAAGTGAATGAGTAATAAAAAGATGAACAAATGGGATGAAAAAGCTAAGAACTATGCCAGGTATTCACCATGCAAAAATAGTTTTGAAGCAAATGTGCTTGAAGCCTTAAAAAAAACGGGTATAGATTTCAAAGATAAAACAATCCTTGATATTGGTTGTGGGACAGGAGTCTATACTATCAGAATTGCGAAAGTTGCCAAAAGTGTAGATGGACTTGACTTCTCAGCAAATATGCTTCAAATTTTAAAAGAAGATGCTCAGAGCTTAGATATAAAAAATATAAAAACATATCACACTACTTGGGCTGATTTTGATATAAAAGATACAATTTATGACATTGCTTTATGTACTATGAGTCCTGCTATAAAACTAAACAGTGACTTGGAAAAATTTCATTTAAGTGCCAAAAAAAAGATATATCTCGGATGGGCAGGAGTAAGAAACAACACTGTTCTTGATGATCTTTTTCTTGCACACAATTCTATATATACCCCACCAAATGGTGCAAAAAGAGTCAAAAAATGGCTTTATACCAAGAGCATAAAATATCAACTTAAAAACTTTGAAGAGCTTAAGATAAAAGTGCGTTGCTTCGAAGAGGCAGTAGAAAACTACACTTGGCATCTTAAGATAAGAGGATTAGAGCCAAACACGGAGAAAATAAAAAAGATTTTAGGACCACTGCGCAATGAAGATGGAAAAATAACCGAACAAACTATCAATAAGATGGATTTGATAATCTGGTAGAGAATTCTTAAGTACTTATTTCATCTTTATTTCATTTTCATAAGTATAATTTTATAAAATTTTATTTACAAGGATATATATGCAGACTTTAAACCAAGCTATCTTTTTAAACATCAATGATTATGCCAGTAAGAACCATTTTTTAGACTCTTTAATGGTGCTAGCAGCAAAAGGTATGCCGTTTGTTTTTATAGGAGTATTGTTTTATCTATGGTTTAGCAATAGAAAAAACGAAGCTCTATATGCAGGATATGCCACAAGTTTAGGGGTTGGAATAAACCAACTCATAGGTATATTTTACTTTCATAATCGTCCATTTATGGATCACTTGGGAACCACTCTCTTATCTCACAAGGCAGAAAATTCGTTTCCATCAGATCACACTACATTTACAGTTTCGATTGCACTGATGCTTTTGACATTTAAACCGACAAGATCCTTAGGTATCGTAGCTACATTTTTAGCTCTATGGTGTGGAATTGCCAGAGTTTATACAGGTGTTCACTATCCATTTGATATATTAGGCTCTATCATTGTATCTATAATTGCTGTTGTGGCTGTATCCTTATTAGAGAGTAAACTCTCAAGGTTAAATCTTCTTGTTATCTCAGCTTGGGATAAAATCTTTAAGAAAAAAAATGAAAAAACTTTTTAACAAACACAATATCATAGCTATAGTTATGATTATGGTCGGACTCAGTCTGTTTTTATATCCTTGGCTTTTTGAGATGCCAAAGGCACTTGATCTTAACTATCAAAATTTACAAAAAATCAAAAAGACTGATACAAATGGCAGTAATTTTTCTTTTGTAGTTTTTGGAGACAATAAAAATTCGGTTTTTTCTTTTCCAAAACTTATAAAAATGGTCAACAAAGAAAATATTGCATTTAGCATAGAAACCGGTGATTTGATAGACAATATGATAGATGGAAATGCTGAATACAAAATTTATTTAAAGCAGATAAATGCCCTTAAGAAACCTTTTTTAGTGGTACTGGGAAATCATGAAACAGAAGGAATGAGTTCGGCTTATTATTATCTTTTTGGCAGGGCTTATTATGCTTTTGGTTTTAAAAATTCATATTTTTTGATGCTTGATGGTTCACATGAAACAGGCATGGGAGATGCAGAATTTGCATGGTTAAAACAAAAACTTGAAATTGCAAAAAATTATCGACATACATTTGTGTTTATGCATATACCGCTTCATGATCCAGTAAAGGACTCTATCGTAAAAAGTCAATTTGATGAGCCATTTGCTACAAAATTACAAAATCTATTTGACAAATACAAAATAGATATGATTTTTACAGCCCATCAACATGGATATTTTACAGGTAAGTGGGGCAAAACCCCTTATACTGTTACAGGAGGAGCAGGAGCCGAACTTGGAGGTGAGGATAAGAGTCACTTTTTTCACCATTATGTTCTTGTTAATCTAAATGGTTCAAAAGTAGATTATAAAGTAAAACAAATTACAAAGCCATCTGGCTCTTTGATAGATGAATTTTTACACAATCTAAAAGAGTTCATAAGTATGTATGCTCTGGTTCATTGGGATCTGTTTTTAGTAATTTTAGGATTATTGTATTTATTTGTATATAATTGCATCATCACAAGAAGAGAGGTTGCCTAATGCATGAAGTAGTAGATTTTTTAGTAAATACCATCGGACAAATGGGGTATATCGGCATATTTGCCTTGATGTTTCTTGAGAGTTCATTTTTTCCATTTCCCAGTGAAGTCGTTATGATACCGGCTGGTTATCTAGCTTACCAAGGGGATATGAGTCTCACTTTGGTTTTGATTTTTGGGATTCTAGGTTCTCTAGCAGGAGCTTGGTTTAACTATCTTTTAGCTTCAAGATTTGGAAGAAGATTTTTAAGTAAAATCATGAGTGATGAAAAAGTAGAAAAGCTGGAAGGATTTTTTGAAAACCATGGGCATATCTCTACTTTTACAGGCAGACTGATTCCCGGTATCAGACAGTATATCTCATTTCCGGCAGGTCTAGCTCGCATGAATGCTTTGAAATTTAGTGTTTATACGACTTTGGGTGCAGGGATTTGGGCTAGCATATTGACATTTTTAGGATATTTTTTGGGTGCAAATCAAGAGTTAATTCATAAATACTTAAGAGAAATTACCATTGCAACCATTGTTTTGGTTATAATTATTATTGCAATCTATGTTAAGATAAAGAGAAAGAGGGCACCACAGAGTGAAACTACTGATTATTGAGGATGATGAAAATATCCTCTCGCTTTTAAACAAGGGATTTAGTGAGTTAGGCTATATCATAGATAGTGGCGAAGATGGGGAAGCAGGCGAATATTTAGCAACTATGAATCATTATGATGTTATTGTGCTTGATTGGATGATGCCTGCAAAAAGTGGAATCGATGTCTTAAAGTCATTAAGGCAAAAAAATATAAAAACTCCTGTTATCATGCTTACAGCAAAAAATGATATAGATGACAGAGTCACAGGATTAATGCAAGGAGCCGATGACTACCTGCAAAAACCCTTCAGCTTCAAAGAGTTAAATGCAAGAATCCAAGCCCTTTATAGGCGTTCTATCGATTCTGGCTCAAATATTATAGAGTTAAAAGATTTCGGTATTCTGGATATGGAAGCAAAAGTCATCAAAAAAAAAGATAAAGAAATTGCTCTATCAAAGAAAGAGTATGAACTCCTTACTTTTCTCATAAAACACAATCACTCTATCGTATCCAACACCATGATAGAAGAGCAGCTTTGGAGCAATGAAAGTTATATAAATAGCAATGTTATTCAAGTCACAATGTATAATCTTAGAAAAAAAATAGGTAAAAAGTTGGTGAAAAGTTTTAGAGGATTAGGGTATAAACTTGAAATTTAACAGTTTAAAAATAAGGATTCTGTCTTGGTTTGCCTCCCTGGTTACCATCATACTTCTTATATTTAGTCTGTTTTTATACCACTCACTAAATACAAGCATAAATCTTAAAATCAAACACAACTTATCCAATATCGCACAAACCTTGCAAAATAAAATCAAAAAAGAAAAAAATCTATCTAATACATTAAAGCAAACTGAATTTTCACCTTATGATATTGCGATATACAAAAACACAAAACTCATAGCAAAAAAAGGTGATGTGAACTTCCAAAGGTTATCAAAACAGGTAGAAGGAAGAGAATTTCTAACTATAGAAAATGGGAAGTTTATTGATGCCGTATATACTTTAAATCTTCCAAAAAGTGATGAAAAAATCTTCGTATATAGAAAAAATATAGATGATAAAATAGAAGATATTGTCACTACTATGTTTTTTTTAGAACCAACCCTACTCATCTTGCTCATATTTCTAGGAAACACCCTTATGAATAAGATACTATTTACCATAAAAAGCATCACAAAAACAGCTAAAAATGTCTCTGTTGATCACTTTTCTTCAACCATACCTCTGCCAAAATATGATGATGAAACAAGGGAACTGGTAATCGCCTTTAATGATATGGTGCACAGGCTAAAAGAAGAAACTGAAAAAATTGAAAGGTTTAACTCTGATGTATCACACGAACTAAAGACTCCGCTGACTGTCATAAAAGGCGAGATAGAGATAGCATCTTTGAAAAACAGGGATGTCTCTTATTATCAAAACATATTAAAGACCATTGATACTGAAGCAAGTCAAATCCAATTCATTATGGAAAATCTTCTTTTACTCACAAGATACACAAAAGACAATATAGAACAAACTTATAGATTTTGTTATTTGGACTCATTGCTTTTAAATATTATTGGAAAATTTAATACCAATTTAAAAGCGAAAGATCTGCACTTACAAATACTAAAAATAGAGAATATCCAATTAAAAGCAAATGAAATCTTGATTAATACAATATTTTCAAACCTCATAGACAATGCTATAAAATACACCCAAAACGGTAAAAATATCTATATCTCACTTTTTACAAAAGATAAAAAG
>JASFYR010000007.1:0-28948 GCA_045047115.1 Sulfurospirillum sp. | reverse complement strand
TATCACGAGCAAATTGCTCTACATCTATCTTTATGTTCATCTGTGTCTCCTTGGGTATTTGTTATTTTACCTAATTGACACAGATTTTTGAACGGTCTCGTGGGCGATTATTTTCGCTCACCTATTTTAAAAAACTTTGCACCTGCAATTTCAACCTGATATATATTTTCTTTCTCCAGCAGCTTTTCAAATCTTATTTTTGAGTCATCATCAAAACCAAGTTCTATATCAGCTTCACTTTGTGGCCTTCTTGAGATTAGATATAGGATTTCATCTTCGCTAAAACTCTCTTTTTCGCCTTTGTAGTCTTTTCTGTAAGCGATACTTACATGTAGATTTTCCAAGAAACCTGAGAGCTCTTTGAGCCTTGACATACTAACTCTATGGACTCTATATGCAGGTGGCCTGTCTATAGTGCTTATATCTACTCTATCTGGTTTTATCTCATTTAGTATAGTATTTAATCTTTCAAACTCATCATCTTTGTCATTTATACCCTTAACCACTAAAACCTCTATCACCAAAGAACCCTTATAACTCTTTGAGAAACTTTTCATAGCCTTAATAATTGTATCCAAATCTATGCTGTTGTATGGTCTGTCTATCTTTTTAAAGCATTTTTTTGTAGCACAATCGAGTGAAAGTTTTACTATGTCAATTTTTCTTAAAGCATCCTCAACATCTTTTTTGACTATATTTGCTCCGTTACTCAAGATGAGCAGTTTATGATTTTGTTTGATTTTGTTTATCTCATCCACCAACTCATCCAAATAGGGATACAGAGTCGGCTCTCCATTTGCTGTTATTGTTATGACATCTATATTTTTATGTTTCTCCAAAGCGAGTTTTAGTGCGTCTATAACCTTTCGCACGCTCACAATATCACGCATTTGATCTACGGTTTTAGCACCTTTTAATTCACAATAGACACAGTCAAAATTGCATTGTTTCAAAGCAGGAGAGAGATCAATCCCCAAAGATCTGCCAAATCTTCTAGAATTGATCGGGCCAAAGATTATATCACTCATAGATTTTTTGTTTTTTCCTGGACAGATTTCACAAAATATTTTGCATTTTCTACCGGGATATCGGGTAAAATTCCATGTCCTAGATTAAAGATATGTCTTTCATTTTTCATTACATTGATAACTTTATCGATACCTTCATCTATAGCTTTTTTATCATACAATCTTGTCGGCTCCATATTTCCCTGGAGAACATACCTATCGCCCAATTTCTCTTTTGCAAGCTCTATAGGAGTTGACCAGTCCACACCAAAAACATCAAAATCTCCATCTATCTTATCAAGATAGCCACTAATTCCTTTTGGAAATACAATGATAGGGGCGTCAGGATAATTTATTTTTAAAAAGCTTGTTAACTCTTTTATATAATTCCAGCTAAACTCGAAATAAGCACTCTCCTCAAGAGCCGCAGCCCATGAGTCAAATATCATCACTACATCTGCGCCACTTTTAATTTGGTTTGACATGTAGAGCTTTAAAGCCTCAGTCACCTTAGCAAGCAATGCATGCATAAGCTCAGGCTTTGAGTATATCATCTTCTTTACTTTTGCATATGTTTTGGTGCCTTGTCCTTCTATCATATAAGTTGCAAGCGTCCAAGGAGCACCACAAAAACCAATCAGCGCCTTATTGGCTGCCAATTGTCCTCTTATAAGCTTGATAGTATCATATACATATTTTAAATTTTGAGCAGCTTTTTGAATATCCAGCTTCTCTATATCTTCAATTGAAGTGATTGGGTTTGGAAAAATGGGACCTTCACCTTTGACAAATTTTAACTCCATTCCCATCTCTAGTGGCACAACGAGTATGTCACTAAACATAATAGAAGCATCAACCCCTACGATATCAACCGGCTGAAGAGAAACTTCGCAAGCTTTTTGCGGATCTTTGCACAAAGATAGAAAATCTCCTGCTTTTTCTCTAACTTCCATATACTCCGGCAAATACCTACCTGCTTGCCTCATCATCCATACCGGTGTATAAGGAGTTTTTTTGCCTTTACACGCATCTACAAATATTTTACTCATCAATGTTTTCCAACCTTTCCTAAAAAATATAATCCGATTGCAAGCCCCATGATTGAAGCTGCAAAATACAACATTTCCTGGGCACCGTTGTAATTTGTATGTAAGACTCTTTGAAAAAAGTTTACAACAAGGACCATAACTATAACTTTTGCTATTTTATCCTTGAGCTGATCCAGACTAGTTATATTTAAAATTTTACCCTTTTCACTTGCTATGTCTATCTCTGAAATAAACAATTCATATATACCAAAACCAAATATCAAAAGCACAACTCCTATCAAATATAAATCAACTGCTCCAATTATTTGACTAACTACAAGAGTATGAAAATCTTCTAAATGAATACCTCTAAAATAGTAGTTATACGCAGATATGCATATATGATATATATCAGCACTTGCCACAATAAATAAAACTACAGCCCCTAACACTCCAAAAATAACTGCTAAAAGTGTTATAAATCTACTCGACCAAAGTCCCGCTTCAAATATCTTCTCTATCATATTTACTCTTCTAACTCTATCCATTTAAGAGCTATTCTCACCGCATTTGTGGCAGCACCTACTCTTATCTGGTCAGCACAACACCAAAGATGAAGCACATTGTCTCTATAGATATCTTGCCTGATTCTTCCTACATAAGTCTCATCCATATCAGTAGAGATTATAGGCATAGGATACTCATTTTTACTTGGTTCATCAACAACTACTATACTTGGTGCATTTTTAAGTATATCTCTTGCACGATTTGCATCAACCGCATTTGCAAAATGCACAGTTATAGCCTCACTATGACTTCTTAGGATTGGAACTCTTACACAAGTTGCACTAACTTCCATATCTTTGTGGAGAATTTTTTGAGTCTCATTGACCATCTTCATCTCCTCTTTTGTGTAGTCATTATCTCCAAAAACATCTATATGAGGTATGACATTCAATGCAATTCTGTGTTGAAACTTCTCAACTTTACTCTCATCTAGTTTAAATGCAAAAAAGTCCTGCATTTGATTTACCAACTCTGTCATTCCCTCTTTACCTGCTCCGCTTACTGCCTGATAGGTACTTACATCCACTCTCTTTATATCAAAAACATCATCAAGTGGCTTTAGGACTTGCACCATCTGTATGGTTGAACAGTTTGGATTTGCTATGATGCCTTTATTTTTCCATTGGGCTATATCAGCAGGATTGCACTCAGGAACTACCAAAGGCACATCACTATCCATTCTGAAATGACTAGTATTGTCTATCACTACTGCTCCGGCTTCTGCTGCAAACGGGGCAAACTTGGCCGATACACTCCCGCCTGCACTAAAAAATGCTATATCTATCTCGCACTCATCAAAAACAGTTTGAGTAAGCTCTCTAACTTTATAATTTTTACCCTTATACTCTACATCCAAGCCAACACTCTTTGCACTTGCAAGCGGGAAAAGCTCACCTACAGGAAAATCCAAATCTTCTAAAACTCTGCACAACTCTTCGCCTACCGCTCCTGTAGCACCTGCTATGGCTACATTATACTTTCTCATTATCCTACCTCTATATTGTATTTATCAATTTTGCTTTTAAAAGCATTTTTACTCATAGCTAAAATCTCACACGCTTCATTTATGTCGTTTTTTGTACTTTGAAGCACCTCTTGTATCAACTCTTTTTCCATATTTTTTATACTCTTTTTGCTACTTCTGCTCTCTAAAAAAAGATCTTCTTTGCTTATCTCTTCATCTTCACTTAATATTGCTGCTCTCTCAACTACAGATATAAGCTCTCGTATATTTCCCGGCCAATCGTAAGCTAAAAGAGCATCTTTTGCTTCGTTAGAAAAAGATCTGTGCTCTAAATCATATCTCTTTTTTACATCTTCGAGAGTCTTTCTTGCAATCTCAAGAATCTCTTCTTTTCTATCTTTAAGCGGAGCTATTTTTATGGGAATTGTATTTAATCTAAAGTATAAGTCCTCTCTGAACTTTCCATCCCTTATCGCCTCTTGTATATTTGCATTTGTAGCTGATATTATCCTAACATCAACAGGAACTGGTTTCACTCCTCCAACTCTGTAAACTACCCTTTCTTGCAAAACCCTCAAAAGTTTACTCTGAAGTGCAACCGACATCTCCGCTATTTCATCTAAGAAAATAGTTCCTTTGTGAGCTAATTCAAAGTAACCTTTTTTGTCATTTATAGCATCTGTAAATGCACCTTTAACATATCCGAACAGTTCGCTCTCAAGCAAATTTTCTGGGATAGCTGCCATATTTATAGCGATAAATTCATTGTTTACTCTATTTGAGTTTTTATGCACGAACTTTGCAAACAACTCTTTTCCAACTCCGCTTTGACCAAGCAACATCACACTGGCATCAGTCTTAGCTGCTTTTTTTGCCAGGGCCAAAGAGGCTTCAAGCTCCCTTGAAGTTCCTAAAAAATCATCACTTCCCGGATTATTTTTTATTTTATTTTTTGATACTTTTGCTCTTATCTTGACATTTCTTTTGATTGCGTCAACCAAAGTATCAGTTTCAAAAGGTTTGGTTAAAAAATCCTTAACACCCAAGCGAACAGACTCGATAGCTCGATTTAATGTGGCATTTCCTGTGATAACTATTATATCAAACCTACCATCCAATTTCTTAACAAACTCTATTCCGTCCATACCTGGCATATTTATATCTGTGATAATCAATTCCACACTGTCATCTATCTTCTTTAAAGCTTCAATGGCATTTTTATAGCATACTACTCTAAATTCGCTATACTCTTTTAGTGCAAATTCTAGCGATTTTCTCATATTTATATCGTCTTCAACAATAGCTATATTCATAATATACCTGCCTCTTTATTTAAGGATAGTTATATTAGCAAAATCATCTTTAAAATCTACTATAAATCTGGTTGGAACTATTATAAGCTCTGTCTCATCCTTTATACCCTTAAGCGTAACTTGGCTTTGAGAGGTTATCTTGGCGGTTGATTTATAGAAACAGGGCAAAATTTTATAGAAGTTCAAATTTAAGCAATTTAGCTTGGAATTACACTTTTTGTCCTCTATCTTTATTCTACATGTAGAGACACTTTTTCCAGAATACGGAACAGTAAGCGGAGATATATGCTTCTGCTCATATATCAATGTTTTGTTTAAAGTGACACTTCTATATGAAAACCAAAAAGTGTCACTTCCGCATGTTAGACTTAAAAGCAGAGTTAGTAGGAGAAAATTTCTTTCCACCTGGCTCCGTTCATGTTTAATTCCATTCTGACAGTAAAAAGACCATCTTTGTATTTTGATTCGGTTATAGTTGCATTTTTAATCAATCCATTTACCTGAGTTACTATACGGGAGTCCTTAAGAGCTGCGTCTTTAACTGTCTCTTTGGCATTTACTCTGATTCCATATAGTTTTTCACCCAATTGACGGTAAGCATCGGTGACAGCCGCTCTTTTTGCAAGCGCTATCGCTTGAGCGGGTGAGATTGTATTCATAGGCGCTATTCCCTCTCCATAAACCACAAACTGCTTTTGAGGCATAGAATTAATCTTTATCAATTTTTCATCTCTGATAATCTGTGCAACTTGTTCTTTGCTGACCTTTTGAATAATCACCTTCTCGATAACCTTTGGCTTTTGGGATTGAGCTTGTGGCACCATGCCATTACAACCCGAAAATACCAATAATGCTCCTATGCTAACTGTAACCATATAGACAATTTTCTTCATAACGCACCTTTTAAAAAATTTTAAATATATAAGCAACTCCTATTCCACATCAGCCATCACTAGAAGGAGTTTCAACCTCACTTATTACATCTATCTCTTCAGGCTCCTCTTTTGGACACCTTGCAATACTTGCCACTATATCATCGCCCGAAACGCTGACAACTTTAACACCACTTGTATTTCTACCTGCTTTTCTGATAGTTTGCATATCAACTCTTATCATCTTTCCGCTACTTCCAAGTGCCATCAAATCTTTGCTTTCTTCTACTATGACAACGCCCACCAAATCTTTTGTTTTTGTGGTAAGCTTCATAGCAATCACACCTTTACCGCCTCTTTTTTGAAGGCGATATTCTTCAGCTGTGGTTCTCTTCCCGATACCTTTTTCACTTACAGTTAAAAGCTCCTCTTGGTCACTTGAAATTGTAACAGCTCCAACAACTTCATCCCCCTCCTCTTTAAAGCGGATACCAGCAACACCACGGGCAGTTCTGCCAAGCTCTCTTGTATCTTCGATATCAAATCTTATGCACATGCCTTTTTTTGTCACTATAAAAAGATTTTTAATTTCAGGAGTTGCTATTTTAGCAGTTACCAGCTCATCACTCTCATCTAGTGTAATTGCTCTGACACCAACCGATCTTATATTTTTAAACTCTGCGAGATTTGTTCTTTTAACTATGCCGTTCCTGGTAAAAAATGCCAAAGACTTATCTTCACTAAAATCAGTTGTCGGGATAATCTCCATGATTTTCTCATTAGGCTGAAGTTGAATTAGATTTACTACTGCTTTGCCTTTTGCTGTTCTGCTACCCTCTGGAATTCTATATACTTTCAGCCAGTAAAGTTGTCCGCGATCAGTCACAAACATAAGAGTGTCATGAGTATTTGAAACAAAAAAGTTCTCTATAAAATCATCATCATAGGTAGTTATAGCTGTTTTCCCTTTACCACCTCTTTTTTGCTTTTCATAAGATTTTAGCGGAACTCTTTTGATGTAGCCTCTATGGGTTATAGTAACAACCATCGGCTCATTTGGTATCAAATCTTCTATATCTATATCATCATAATTATCTTCAATATCTGTGATACGAGGGGATTTGAATTTGTCTTTTATCTCTATAAGCTCTTTTTTTATCAAATCATTCAGTATAGATTCACTCTTCAAAATTGCATTGAGTCTCTCCATCTCTTTTCTAAGAGCTTCAAGTTCATTCTCTATCTTTTCTCTCTCAAGCCCTGTAAGTCTTTGGAGTTTCATATCTAAAATAGCATTTGCTTGAATCTCGCTTAGTCCAAATGCAGAGACTAAACCCTCTCTTGCCTCTTTTGCATCTGCACTTGCTTTGATAAGCTTGATGACATCGTCTATATTATCAAGTGCAATTTTGAGACCCTCTAAGATATGGGCTCTGGCTTTTGCCTTTTCAAGCTCATATATTGTTCTTCTTATGATGACAGTTTTTCTATGCTTTAAAAATAGTTGCAAAAGCTCAATAAGAGTAAATACTTTTGGCTCTTTGTTTTCAATTGCTAACAAAATCACACCAAAAGTTACTTCAAGATTTGTGGATTTATATAAGTTGTTAAGAACTATCTCACTCATGGCATCTCTTTTGAGCTCTATAACAACTCTTATTCCATCTCTGTCGCTTTCATCTCTTATCTCGCTGATTCCTTCAACCTGCTTCTCTTTTACAAGCGCAACAATCTGCTCGATGAGCCTTGATTTGTTTACCTGATATGGCAACTCATCTATGATAATTACATCTTTGTTACCTTTTTTCTCTATATGAATTTTAGCTCTTATCTTTATGCGGCCACGACCAGTCTTATATGCATCTAAAATACCCTTCTTTCCAAAAATGATACCTTTGGTTGGAAAATCAGGTCCTTTTATAAATTCCATCACCTCATCAAGCTGTGCTTCAGGATTGTCTATAAGCAACAAAAGTCCATCTATGAGTTCATCTAAGCAGTGAGGGGGTATATTTGTGGCCATACCAACTGCTATACCGCTTGAGCCGTTTAAAAGTAGATTTGGCACACGACTCGGGAGCACATCGGGCTCACTCATACTGTCATCATAGTTTGGTATAAAATCAACCGTATCTTTATCCAAATCTTTAAGCAGCTCCTCTGAAAGAGGTGTCATACGAGCTTCAGTATAACGCATAGCAGCTGCATTGTCACCATCAATAGAACCGAAGTTTCCCTGTCCGTCAACCGATGGAATCCTCATAGAAAATGGCTGGGCCATACGAACAAGCGCATCATACACCGCTGTATCACCATGTGGATGGTACTTACCAATAACATCACCGACTATACGGGCTGACTTCTTATACGGACTCCTGGAGCTGATAGAGAGGTCATTCATAGCATATAAAATTCTTCTATGCACCGGCTTCAAACCATCTCTTGCGTCCGGTAATGCCCTACCGATTATAACACTCATCGAGTAGTCAAGATAACTGGTCTTTATAGAGTCTTCTATATTTATCTCTTGTATATCCTGATTATCGTTAAAAAGATTTTCCATTCATCACCCTCTTTAATATAAATTTGTATTTATTTTATCCAAATAAACATTAAATCCTTATAGGGGTCAGAAATCCTTATAGGGGTCAGGGTTAAACTTTAAACTTTTTTATGATTTTTCCTATCGCAGTGGCACTTAGATTGAGTTTTCTTGCAATTTCACTTTTTGTATAGTCTTCTTCATAGGCTTTCTGTATTGCTCTGTTTCTCTCTTGCCTGTCATCTATACCTATAAATATATCATCCATACTTACTCGCTCTCTTACTATTTTTTTATCATCTGATTTATATTTGATTTTTTTTAGTTTTTCAAGACTCTCTATCTCTTGCTTTCCTAAAGGTATATTGAGTGCTTCAAAAAGTTCTTGAGTATGATAATCACGCAATACAAATGAATTTCGCAAAAAAGAGGGAACACCGTCTTTAAGAATGCTATAAGTTGCACTGTATCTATATTCACCCACTCTTTTTGCTAAGTTTGCTTTAATGGGATTTGCTTCTATGTATTTAAAAAGGATGAAGAGATAGTCCTCATTTGCAATATACCAAGACTTAAATCTATCTTGCCAAAGATGACCGATTCTTTTGTACTTATGATTAAAATAGGTGGCATATTTTGCATTTAACTGCCTCATACCATCAGATAAATTCTCTTTTTTATTTTCTATTAGAAGATGGTAGTGGTTGTTCATCAGGCAAAATGAGTGAATATTAAACTTATATTCTCTTGAAACTTCAGCCAACAACTCTAAAAACTTCTCTTTATCAGAATCATTGAGAAAGATCTTGTTTCTTGCAACACCACGATTATAAACATGATGATAACCACAAATAGATACTCTGGCTCTTCTTGACATAATATACCTCTGTTTTTTATACATTTTAACATAAAAAGTTTAAAGTTTAACCCTGACCCCTTTTTTCTTTTTTTCTTCTTTTTTCTTTTTTATTCTCGGGCATCTGCCAGGGTTATGGCAAAGAGTATGTTTATATCTCCTTGTTCGCATATTTTCTTAGCTTCCATCAGGGTATTTCCTGTTGTTACTATGTCGTCTATAAGTACAGCATTTATGCCGCCTCTACATGCAAGCTTAAAGTTTCTCTTTTGGCTCTGCCTTAGAGCCTTTTTTTGACCTGAATATCTTACCTTATTTTTTGCTCTTAGTGATCTGTATAATGGTTTTATGTGCCTGCTGATTCCTTTTGCCAGCACAGCAGAGTGCGAATAACCACTCCTCACATGATCATCAATCGGCAGAGCAAAAATATTTTTGTCTTTGAATTGCTCCACAAAGGGTAAAATAGCGTATTGACTTAGCTGCATAAAGATTTTAGCACCCATATAGGTGTGTTTTGTATGTAGTAATTTTGAGATTTCACTATATCCGTAGAAAGAGTAAACCACCAAACCATCTTCGAGTACCCTTTTATGTAAAGTGGGAATCAAAAATAATTTTAGACAATTTTTGCAAATTGGTTGCCAACTAAAATTTAAACAGAGCTGGCAACGCATCTTAGTCTAGTTTCAGAACAGTCAAAAAGGCCTCTTGAGGAAGCTGGACTTTTCCAATGGATTTCATCCTTTTTTTACCCGCTTTTTGTTTTTCCAAGAGTTTTCTTTTTCTTGTTATATCGCCACCGTAACATTTGGCAGTCACATTTTTACCCATAGACTTTACGGTCTCTCTGGCTATAACCTTATTGCCGATGCTGGCTTGAATAGCCACTTCAAAGAGTTGTCTTGGCACTATCTCTTTCATCGCTTTTACAAACTCTCTACCCCTGCTTGTAGCATTTTGTTTTGGAACTATGATTGAGAGGGCATCGACAACCTCGCCCGCTACTAAAACATCCAGCTTAACAAGATCACCCTCTTTATAACCACTCTGATCATAATCAAAACTAGCATACCCTTTTGTGACGGATTTTAGTTTGTCATAAAAGTCCATAACAATCTCATTCATGGGTATGGCATACTCCAAAAGGACTCTATCAACACTTAGATAGTCCATCTTCTCCTGTATAGCTCTTTTAGTATTTAGCAAAGTTATCACATTGCCCAAAAATTCGGTCGGTGTCAGTATAGTGGCTTTTACATAAGGCTCTGTAATCTTCTCTATCTCGTTTACCGGTGGTAACTGGCTTGGATTTTGTATCTCCAAAACTTCACCATCACTTTTGATAACTCTATATGTTACTGTGGGAGCCGTTGCTATAAGATCAAGTCCAAACTCTCTCTCCAGTCTCTCTTTTACAACTTCCATATGCAAGAGCCCAAGAAAACCTACACGAAAACCAAAACCAAGTGCTACTGAAGTCTCCGGTTCATAAGAGATGCTTGAGTCATTTAGCTTTAGTTTATCCAGTGCATCTCTTAAATCTTCAAATTTATCTGTCTCTATCGGATACAATCCCGCAAAAACAAAGGATTTTACCTCCTCCAAACCCTCTATGGCATGAACTGTCTTATTTTTATTGTCTGTTATGGTATCGCCGACTTGAACATCGCCTATATTTTTAAGACCAAGAACCACGATACCCACTTCACCTGTCTTTATATGGTTGGTCTTTATAAGAGCTAAAGGGTGAGGATACATAAGATTTAAAACTTCATGTTTTTTCTTCGTACCCATAACGTATATCTCTTGGCCTTTATATATCTCCCCGTCATAGACTCTCACAAGCGCAAGGGCTCCTAGATAGTTATCAAACCAACTGTCATATATAATAGCTTTTGTGGGAGCGTTTTTATCACCTTGTGGAGCTGGGATTTTTTCTATGATAGTAGCCAAGAGCTCTTTTACACCTATTCCGCTTTTTGCACTAACTTCAAGAGCCTCGCTGCAATCAAGCCCTATAGTATGCTCTATCTCCTCTTTTACCTTGTCCGGATCGGATGCGGGTAGGTCAATCTTGTTGATGACGGGTATGAGTTCTAAGTCATTTTCCAGAGCTATATAGACATTTGCTATGGTTTGGGCTTCAACACCCTGAGAAGCATCAACTATCAAAAGTGCTCCGTCACTAGAAGCTAATGATCTTGAAACTTCATAGGAAAAATCAACGTGTCCAGGAGTGTCTATGAGATTAAGTATGTAGTGCTCACCGTTTTTGACATAATCAAGCCTGACACTTTGGGCTTTTATAGTGATACCTCTCTTTTTTTCTATATCCATAGTATCCATCATTTGAGCCCCTAGCTCTCTTTCACTGACTGCACCGCACTCCTGTATGAGGCGATCTGCTAGTGTACTTTTGCCATGATCAATATGTGCTATGATGGAGAAGTTTCTTATCTTGGATTGGTCATTCATCAAATAAACAATCCATTTACACTTTCATTATGATAGACTCTTCTGATGACTTCAGCAAAAGTCGGAGCAACAGAGAGAACTTTTATTTTATCACAACTGTCTTTTAGAGGTATTGTATCCGAAACTATCAATTCGTCTAGTTCACCGCTCTTTATACGCTCATAAGCCGGTCCACTGAGAACTGGATGAGTACAACATGCCATCACACTTGTCGCACCTTTTGCTTTTAATACTTTGGCTGCTTTTACAATAGTACCGGCGGTATCAATCATATCATCTACCAAAATAACATCTTTGTCCTCAACATCACCTATGATATTCATCACCTCTGATTCGTTTGCCTTTTCTCTTCTTTTGTCAACTATTACCATCTCGGTTCCTAATTTTTTTGCAAAGCTTCTCGCTCTTGCAACTCCGCCTATATCGGGGCTTGCGATGATGGGATTTTTAAGATTTTTGTTTTTTACATACTCATGGAAGATGATAGAACCATACAGATTATCGACAGGAATATCGAAAAAACCTTGAATTTGACCGGCATGCAGGTCTATTGTCACGACCCTGTCAACTCCGGCAGTCTCAATCATATTTGCCACCAACTTTGCAGTTATAGGCACTCGCGGGGCTGCTTTTCTGTCTTGTCTGGCATAACCAAAATATGGCACGATAGCTGTGATTGAGCTAGCCGAGCTTCTTTTGAGGGCATCAGTTAAAATCAATAACTCCATCAAATTGACATTTGCAGGAGCACAGGTTGACTGGATAATAAAAACATCTTTTCCTCTGACGCTTTCACTTATCTGCACACTTATCTCGCCATCACTAAATCTCTTGATTACAGCTGGTGAAAGCGGTAGAGATAAGTATTTAGCAACTTTTTTTGAAAACTCCGGGTTAGCTGTCCCCGAAAAGACTTTATAGCCTCTCATGATATATTTTTCCTTTGGAAGATTTTAGTTGGCCTTGTACACTATATTATAGTGATGATATTTTACTAAATAAGGACTTAAAAACATATTTTGGTTAATTGTATTATAATTCCAAAATATTTTTTTTGGAAACAACAATGAAAAAGATATTAATTTTAATTAGCATAATATACAATTTTTCACTGGCAATGTCCGGTGAAAATATTGTCAATCAATACGGTTGCATGGAGTGTCACGGCATAAAAAAAGGCCGGACTGCACCTGCCTTTGTAGATATAGCAAAATCTGCCAAAAAAGTACGCATAAAAGAGAGTATAAAAAGAGGATCTCAAGGCAAATACTCAAAATATAATGCCTGAGTTTTTATACTTTACAGATACTGAATTGGAGAGTATCACAAGCTGGATCAAATCTTTAAACCATGCAAAATAGTTATAACCAAATAGTATATGGTAGTCTACTGCATCCAAAAGAGCTTAAAAAACATAGCATAAACATGGATATGGTGGAGTTTGTAAAGGTAAAAAACTTTAAAAGAGTTTTTAATCAAGAACCATCCATAAGAAAAGTAGATTCTATAAACAGAGCTGTTTTAAATATAGAAGCAGATAGTTTATCCTGGTTTAATGCGCTACTCATTAAAAACATATCTGAAAATTCACTTAAAGAACTGAATGAAAGAGAAATTGGCTATGACAGACTAAACCTAGAGGATGGATATGTAAGATACTATTCAAATGATAAAATAGTTAAAAACTGCTTTATCTACATAGGTAAAAATGGTAAACAAAACAGTACTATTTTTCCAAATCCCAAATATTTTAAACTCTGCTTAAATGGAGCAAAAAGTCATTTTGAAGAATTCTATCAAGATTATATCAGTACCACATATCAAAATAATCAAGGCAAGTTAAGACTTATAAGTAATTTCTAAGTATTGTATCTTTTTAGTTCGAAATTTAGTTTCTCGGTAAGTGTATTAAGATATTTGCTTGCGCTTGCAAGCTCCTCTACACTTCTTGCATTTGTGCTTGAGAGTTCATCTATATGCTTTAAATCATTTACTATGTTTTTCAAACTTTCTGCAGCTCCAAGATAGTCACTGATAGTCTGCTTTGTGATCAAAGTAGTCTCTTGCATATTTTCTACTGTCTCTTCGACTTTTTTATTTAAAGCCTCTCCATTTAATGAAATTTCTAAAATCTCTTTTGATGAATTATCCATCTCTTGGCTGACTTCTTGAACAGATTGGACTACTACATTTATCGTAGAATTAATCTCTATTAGAGATTTTTGGGTTTTTTCTGCTAGTTTTCGTACCTCATCAGCCACCACAGCAAATCCTCTACCATGTTCTCCAGCGCGAGCTGCCTCTATGGCCGCATTTAGTGCTAAAAGATTTGTTTGGTCTGCTATATCATTTATCACACCCAGAACTTCTTTGATTTCACCCGTATTTTGACTTGTTTTGTTTAATTTATCAGCTAATTCCACATCTCTGGATGATGTTTCATTAAGCTTTACATGTAGAGCTTTAATATCCTTTTTTACATCCATAAGTACACCATTAGATTGCTCTAGATATTCTCCTGCTTTCTTTGCAATATCTACTGAATTACTCAATTTTGAGTGTAAGTTTTCTCCATTTTCACTTATTTTACTTATGGTTATACTCTCTTCATCTACTCTTTTTCCAACTTCCAATGCAGTTGTGCTCAATTCCTCAGAGATGGCAGAGTTTTCATTGCTATCATTTTTGGTCTCAATCAAAAGATTTTGAATTTTATCTATAAAAAGGTTAAATCCTTTACCAATTTGAGCTAAAATATCATCACCTTTTGTCTCAATTCTTGAAGTCAAATTAGCATCCTTGGTTGCTAAATCATTCACCATCTCTTTTAGCTTTTCTATTGGAATAAATAGTCTTGCCAACATGAAGATAATCATTAAAGTTCCGATAATTGTAAAACAGATAGTTACAATTATGCTTTTTATCAACTGCTCATTCAACTCTTTATATGCAACTTTTTTATTTTTTACTACAACAAGCTTCCATCCTGTAGTTTTTATTGTATCAAAGGCAACTATATTTTCATTAGAATTATATTCGTATTCTGATATACCTTTATTTGTTTTTGATACTATTTTCTCAAGTTTAGATAAAGAGTTGTTAATTTCAGAGAGCTTTTTTCCTATATATTTTGCTTTTGGATAAGATATCAACTTGGAATTTCTACTTAATAAAAAGGCGTATCCGCCTTCTATTTTAATATCTTTTAGCATTTTATCAAGTTCTTTAAAATTCGACACCGAAGCTAAAACACCTATAAAATCACTATCATTATTTTTCATTTTTGATACAAAGGCAAAAGATTTATTATGTGTAGTTTCATTTTTATATACATCTGAAATCATATCTCTTTTTGATTGCTTTACTGCTTGATACCAAGCCTGTTTTCTTGGATCATAACCATTTTGAACTTTTGCAAGTGATGAGCTGACAAATCTGCCATCCTCTTCAAAGCCTGCATAAACATCATCTGCCTTCATAATTTTTTGAATATTTCTAAATTTTTTTATCAATTTGCTATCTCTAATATTGTCAGGATTTTTTATGTCTTTTGACATATTTTTCAAAACATCCTGCTTAAAAGACAAAAACATATTTATCGCCATTGAGTTTGAACTTGCCAAATTTTGGAGATTTGTTTCAATATCTTTTTTGATTATATTTTTTGATGATAGATAACTAAATAAATTACTAGAAAGCAGACTAAGTATCAGCATAAAACTGACTGCAATATATATCTTATTTTTAAACCCTATTTTCATATCCATACTCCAAATTTTAAGGACTATATTTTACTACTATTTTCCTATAAAAAATTTAAATACAAAAGGAGTTTTTATTGTTAAAAAAATTTATAGTTTGCAAGAAATTTAATCTCTCATAATTATACAATCCAACCACATCCAACAACTATGTCATCTCTGTAAAATGCTGCCATTTGTCCAGCTGCTATGCCTTCGACAACATCATCAATAATTACTTTCGCCCCATCATTTTCCAGTATTACTCTACATTTGCTTTTCGGGCTTCTATATCTTATCTTGACACTGCACTCAAAATTCTCCAAATCCTCAAACATATTTAACTCTTTGACAAAAAACTCTTTTACTTTCAAGTCCTCTTTGTCGCCTACAATAATTTCATTTGTCTGCGGATTTGTAGATGTCACATAGTGTGGTGTAAGAGCTCCTCTTACGCTAAAACCTCTTCTTTTTCCTATCGTATAGTGCATATATCCTTTATGCTCACCAACTACTTCACCTTTTGTATTTAAAACCTTGCCCGGCTTATCTATGTCTATATACTGTTTTAAAACATCCAAATATGTCGTATCTACAAAGCAAATCTCGCTACTCTCTTTTTGGGTTGAGAACTCTTTTAGTATCTCTATATTGGATGCGAACTTTTTTACATCTGTTTTATACATCTCTCCAAGTGGAAAAATGACAAAATCCAGGTTTTCTTTTTTTACATTTGCTAGAAAATAACTCTGATCCTTACTCTTATCAACCGCCTCTTTAATAAAACCGTTTTGAAGTCTTACATAGTGACCGGTTGCCAACTTTTCAAACCCCAACTCTTTGGTGAACTCTATAAGTGCTCCAAATTTTATATTCCTATTGCATAAGGCACAAGGATTTGGCGTAAGTCCTTTTTTATACTGCTCCACAAAAGGCATATATACAAACTCGTCAAATCTGTCTTTTATATCCAAAACATGGTATTTTATACCTAAAAATTTTGCCACTTTTTCGATTCTTCTTAAATTTTCTATATGAGATTTTTCATCAATATGCAACCTCATATAAACACCTTCTACCTCATGCCCAAGTTCTTTTAATTTATATGCTGTTACCGTAGAATCAACTCCACCGCTCATGGCTACCAATATTTTTGACATTACTGCTTCTTTTTGTGATTTTTTCATTATTATATTATCTGAGTTTTTCGAGTCTTTCTCTTTTTGTGCCGATATCACTTATCTGGATGCCAAAGTTTCCATCAACTATAACAACCTCACCGATGGCTATAACCTTGTCCCCTACCAAAATCTCCAGAGGATCATTGGCAAGCTGATCTAGCTCTATAACCGAACCTATATCCATGGAAAGCACATCTTTTAAAAGCATTTTTTTGTAGCCTATTCTGACTCTCAATGGCAAAGTTACATCTTTTATCAACTCTATATTTTTTATATCTTCACCGTTTAAAGATGTCTCATGTTTCAATTTTTCCGGCTTATAATTCACCTCTTCACTGCTTAAAATCTCTTGTGGATCATCGATACCGTTGATTTTTTTATAAAAATCATCATTTAATGCAAAAGATATATTATCCATACTACTCTGGATACTTACATTGTATATTATTAGATGAGAGTAGCCGTTAAATGTTACATTGGATGTTGCATCTTTAAACTCTATGGATTTGACACTAAAATTGAGTTTTGGCATATCTTTTTGTGCGCTTAAAGATGTTGACAAAGATCCTAGGATATTTGAAATTATCTCTTTTGTTGCATCCAAGTCATCAGCATCCATCTCCTCTTTTTCTATTCCCTCGCCACCAAGCATCATATCGCCGATTGCAGTAGCTACATTTGCGGATATACTTATACTTACGTGGGTCTCTATATCACCGCCTATCTCTACATGTAAGATAGCAAGCGGGGGAGTAAGTGTTGTTTTATCATCAATTTTTATATCGCCCTGAAAGTCTACTTTAGGTGCTACCCCAGTCAAACCCTCTATGGTTGACACTATCTCATTTTTTAATAACTCTACAAATTCTGCCATTTTAACCCCATTCTTATTAGCTGACCTTATGCATTATACCATTTTCTCATTTGTCAAGAGTTTGATATGGTATGCAAGAGAGGTCATGACGATACTTTTTGCCTTCTTCTGTTTTCTAAATCCTCAAGTGCTTTTTTTATCTCATCTTTATCACTTTTTATAAGCTTTTCTATTTTAACAGACTTTCTAAATCTATGCAAGCCTATTTCACCCATAAACAGATCTTTTTTATCTATTGAAACAATTGCACGATCATCTGCAGGTCTGTCGAGTCTTACTATATCGCCTTTTGTTAAATCCAAAAGCTCTCCGACGCTTAGTGTTGTTTTACCTAAAATTGCTTCGGAAAAGACTTCTGCTCTGCCTATGAGAGCGTTTAACTCTTTGTTTCTACTCTTTTTTGCACTTGTTTCACCCAGCATTATATCTCTGTTGGCAAGTCTTGAGAGTATCGGCTCAAGGTGTATGACAGGATAACAGATATTTATCATGCCACTGGAATTTCCTATAATTATCTCCATAACTACCATTATGACTATCTCGTTTTGAGATACAATTTGCACAACATTCGGACTAGACTCTTTTGCTTCAACCACAGGATACATGTCGGTCACAGGAGCCCAGGCTTCTTTCAATCTTTGCATAACTATTCTCAAAATCGCATCTAGCAGATTTAACTCTATATCAGTCAACTCTCTTGTAGCCTCAAACGACTCTCCCACGCCCCCCAACAATCTGTCTATCATAGGAAATGCAATAGAAGGATTTATCTCTATGACACAGCTTCCATCAAGTGGTTTTATAGAAAAAACATTAAAACTTGTAGGAATAGGCAAAGACATCAAAAATTCACCATAAGTCATCTGATCCACTGAATGAAGCTGTATCTCTACTATACTTCTCATGATAGAAGAGACCTGTGAAGCCAAGTTTCTAGCCATCTTATCGTGGATGCCTTTTACAGCACGGAGTTGCTCTTTTGATACCCTGTTTGGTCGTTTAAAGTCATAGAGAATTATTTGCCGCTCTTCGGTATTGCCAGATGCCACTGATTCACTTGACTCAGCCTCTTCATCTACTACTTCAAGTAAAGCGTCAATCTCTTCTTGACTAAGTATATCAGCCATCATAACTTCCTAGTTGGTTTCTTATTTTACTTAAAAGTTTTTTATGAATTTGAGAGATTCTTGATTCACTTATATCTAAAATCTCGCTAATCTCTTTTAAGTTCAACTCTTCAAAATAGTAGAGTTGTATTATCATCTGTTCTCTCTGTTGAAAACTAAGTAAAATCTCCTTGACAACCTCAAGCAACTGCTCTTTTTCGACAAGTTCTGGTGTGTTTTCACCTGAAAATATCGTTATTTGCTCATTGATTGGCATAACGGAGATAATCTTCGTACCATCTCTTGCCTCTTTTATTTTTTCTATATCTTCACCGGTAACTTCACAAATATACTCATCACTTGGCTCTTCTTCGTAAATCGCAAGATACTTCTCTATCTCTTTGTTAACCAATTTAACAAGCCTTCTGTTTGCTCTGCTCATCACATCCAAAGAGCGAAGATAATCAAGCATGGAACCATAAACTCTCTTTTTTCCATACCCCCAAAATGAGTCATTTTTCAACTTATCATATCTTCTTGAGAGCTTTATCATCTCTTCAGTACCAATGGAAATCAAATCATCCACATCTATGGAGGATGGTAGTCTCTCTCTCAATCTATATGCCATAGCACGCACAGCAGGCAAGTATTGTATAACCAACTCATCCTGTTCTTTTTTTATACTACTTGCGTATGGATTATGCTGCCTTTTTATAGCCATCTCCATTTTCACCTATGCTGTTTGAATATATATGTTTTTTATAGTTTCTATTCATCTTCTCTAAATCCAACAACATAGAATCAAGTCTATTTTCTCTTGCATCAAGCTCTTTTATAAAATAATCGCTTATCTCTTCGTGCTCTTTTTTATCAAAAATCATTCTACCAAATCTGGAGAAATCAACAAAATTTATAGCTACTATATGAACAAACAGATAAAAAAAGAGTGTAATTCCGCTCGTATATAATAAAATATCACCGGGAGAGGAAAAATTTAGTATAGAAAATATAATACCTATAAAAAACCCACACACTGTAAAAAAGTATATAAAATTCTCTGTTTGCAACACTTCTTCTTCCCTGTATTTTTTAATTGACCTATTAAAATTGTTCTATCAATCTCTTGAAAAAACTACCAAAACTTCTTCGCTCACCATCCTTAAGCACTTTTCGTTCCAGCTTGTAAACCAAGTTGTTTACGATATTTTTCAAATCCATAGACGCATAAGAGTTTGGAGAGTCGTTCGTAAAAAGTGTTCTTTGCTTTACGCTCCTTGCGATAAGTTTGTCTTCAGGCAATTTTCCTATCAGATTCAACTCTAAATCATTACCTATATTTGCTAAAGCTACTTTTTTAATTTTATCAAATATAAGCTTTGCCTCTTTTTCGTTTTTAGTCATATTCAAAAGCATGTATAGCGATGATTTTATCTTGCTTGTAACTTTTATAGTAGCATAAGCATCAGTTATAGCAGCAGGATCAGGCACAGTGACGACTATAACTTCATCAGCTGCCTCCAAAAAGAGCTGTATGTGTCCTCCTATCCCCGCACCTGTATCTATTATCACAAAATCCAAATCATCAAGCATAGCCGTCTCATCAAAAAATCTCTCGAATATAAATTGGTCACTGTATTTGAGTATTTCATCGCCACTTTCACCGGGAATTAAAATGAGATTTTTACTGACTTCTATGATAATATCCTTAAGTGAGCATTCACCTTTGAGGACATGTAAAATATTTTTATCTATGCTGACCTTGAGTATAACATCTAAGTTTGCCAATCCAATATCTGCATCAAAAAGCGCTACTTTATAGCCGTTTTTAGCTAATATATTTGCCATATTTGCACTAATCGTACTCTTACCTACTCCCCCTTTTCCACTTGTAACTGCTATAAATTTTATATTTGTATCTCTTTTTTTTGGACTGTTTTGCTCAACAATCTCTTTGAGTTTATTTGCTTGGCTTTGCATGCTCTTCCTTTTTTGCATTAAAACCTTCAAGTATGCAATTTACGAGAAAATCACTCGATGCCACTACTATATCATCGGGCACCTCTTGCCCTATAGAAAAGTAACTCACCGGTTTGTCTGTATTGTAAATCAGAGAAAAAACTGTTCCAAATGCCTTTGTTTCATCAAATTTTGTAAAAACCAGAGTGTCTATATCTAAAAATGCAAAATTCTTATATATCTCTTCCAAATCTTCAAGTTTGCATCCAGCCGAAAGTACCAAATTTACATCTATCTTAAAATCGCTTCTATTTATGAATTTTTCTAATTTTTTTAGCTTTTCTCTATCATACTGCGAACTGCCGACAGTATCTATAAGTATGATATCACAATGATTTAAAGAATTCAGAGCATTGTTAAAATCATTTGGATCAACAACATCTTCTATTGGTAAACGCATCATCTTTGCATATTGAAAAAGCTGCTCAACCGCACCGATTCTGTAAGTATCGAGAGTGATTATCCCTACTTTGCTTCTCTTCTCTTGTATATAGGAGTATCTAGCTGCCAGTTTTGCTATAGTGGTAGTTTTTCCAACACCAGTAGGCCCCACGAACATCATCACTCTTTTTGATCTTTTTGTTATTTGCGACTCTACTCTTATAGGAATTAGTTTGCGAAGAAGCACTTGAAAGTACCTCTTTATAGTAGCGCTGCTACTTCTCATACGGGATGGCATATGCTCTAAAGTCAGATTCATAATATTTTCAAGATGATCTTCACCCATACCACTCTTTCTTGCCAATTTATATATCTCCGAAAACTCAGGCGGAATCTGAAGATTATTTCGGTTTGGCGCCTTTTCCTCCCAAAACATCTCTTGTATAAGCTTGATTTTATCGGTCAACTTGGTTATCTCTTCCTTTATATCTCCTAAATCCTCATTTGCCTTTTGTGGTATATTTTTTTTATTTTTCTTGCGTATTTCAAAGCCTTCATTTGTCACTTGTGTAATTTGAGAAATTTGTTTAGCGGCTTCGGATATATTTAAGAGTACATCTTCGCTACTCTTTTTCAGAGGTTTTGGCTTTGGTTTCGCATACTTCTCTTCTGCCTCTTCAACTGCAACAACAACTTCATATAAAGAGCTTGTATTTATAGTTTTTTTTCGTATCTGTTTTGTGCTGACTACAAGAGCATTTTCTCCACACTCCTGTTGAGCCAATTTCAAAGCAGCTGATGGAGTTTCACCACTGAAAGTCAAAAATTTCACTGAGCAATCCTTTCTATAAAACCAAGAGGTATGGTTACACTCACTCTATCATGCCAACCAGGGTGAGGAACTTTTAGATTTTTTGTCTTGATATTCAAGTTATCAAAAAATATTATATCCAAATCCAGGCTCCTTGGTGCATTTTTGAAACTTCTTTTTCGCTTATGAAGCTTCTCTACATGTAAAAGATTTTTTAAAAGCTCTTGCGCACTTATACTTGTCTGCAAAACCAAAACAGCATTTAAAAAATAATTTTGTTCCTTATATCCAAAAGGTGGATTTTTCAAAATAGGCGATGTTTGTAAAACCCAAAATCTTCTATCTTTCAGAAAGTATCTATACACTGCTCTAAATCTCTTTTTTA
The DNA here is from genome assembly GCA_045047115.1 of Sulfurospirillum sp. Classification (GTDB taxonomy): domain Bacteria; phylum Campylobacterota; class Campylobacteria; order Campylobacterales; family Sulfurospirillaceae; genus JAADIZ01. The sequence goes on along the minus strand of JASFYR010000007.1, from coordinate 6,827 downwards.
CATCTCCTATATTTCCGCCTATACCGACTATAGCCATATGTTTAAAATTTGCTCTTTTTCTATTTTTGACAGGAAAACAGCTCTCAAAGATGAGTGTTAACTCTTCACTTAAACTGATCTCTTTCAACCAATCACCTCAACACAATCGCTTTTTGCAATAACCGTATCTTCTATCCTAACTCCAAAAACACCTGGCAGATAGATACCAGGCTCTATTGTAAAGACCATATTTTCTTCTATAATATCTTTACTTCTAGCTCCGATAACGGGCAATTCATGTATATCCAAACCAACTCCATGTCCTGTTGAGTGTATAAAATATTTACCGTATCCTGCCTTTTCTATCACATCACGACCCGCTTTGTCTATGTCGCTTGCACTCACGCCGGCTCTTGCCTTCTTGATGGCTGTTTCCTGGGCTTTTAACACGATATCGTATATCTTTTGTCTCTTTTTATCTTTAAATTTCTGATTTTTGGAAAAATTCATACCTATATCTACGCGCGCTGTTCTGGTTCGATCAGAGCAATATCTTTTATACTTGACTCCCGCATCCACAAGAAGCAACATCTCTTTTTTTAGTAGCTTTTTCGTAGGCAGTGAGTGAGGTTTTGCCGAGTTTTCTTCAAGTGCTACGATTGGGGCAAAACTAAGCTCCAGTTCTCCATAATTTTTAAATATATTTTCTGCAACATTAAAGAGTCTTTTTTCACTTAAGCCAAGACCACTCTTCATCACAAAAGTAGCAAAATCATCAAATGCAGTTGCTCCGAGACTTGAAGATTTTCGCAAAATCTCAAGTTCTAAATCACTCTTAATTATCCGCTTTTTCTGTGAAAAGTTGATACTTTTTTTAAAATATATAGAGAGTTTTGAGCTAAGTTTTTCAAACTCGTCCACACTCCACTCAAGAGGATTGTAAACCAAAGATTTTATTGCCGATTTTCTAATCAATTCTCTTGCAACCCTCAAGGGATCTCTTCTGTCCATCAGAATAACTTCTGCATTACTTACAGACTCTTTTGCCTCTGTTAGATATCTCGAATCTGTCAAGAAAAACGACTCGTTTCCAAATCTCAGAAATATCTCATTATCACACGAGAAGCCGCACTCATAATAGACGGCATTCTCATCTTTTAGTATATAGTCCATTAATTACTTTGTGTTTGCACTTGCTGAGCTTCAGTTTGCTTCATCGCTTCCATTTCACCTAAAATTTGCAATAAAGAAATAGTAGCCAAGTGATAACCAAATGGCCCAAAACCACTTATTACTCCTGTAACTACGGGTGCAGTCATGCTTGTCGCCCTAAACTCTTCTCTTCTAAAAATATTGCTGATGTGTACCTCTATAGTAGGCAAAGCAACTGCGCTGATGGCATCTCTGATAGCTATAGAGGTATGTGAATAGGCAGCAGGATTGATGATGATACCATCAGCATCTCCAAGACACTCTTGAATCTTGTCTACGATTTCACCCTCAAGATTTGATTGAAAAAACTCTATCTCAACTTTATTCTCTTTTGCAACTGCACTCATCTGCTCATGAATCTGCTCTAGTTTCATCGGTCCATAGATATTTTGCTCTCTATGTCCTAACATATTTAAATTTGGTCCTTGAATAACAACTATTTTCACTTTTGGCTTCCTTTAATTAAAAATTTTATTTATTATATCAATATGTTGTAAAATATTTTATTAAAATTTCTAGATTATGCTTATTCCTCCTGTTTGCTTAGTTGCAAGGACAGACTAATCCAAAATTATCACTCCACTAATTCATTGAAAAAATTTGTGATGGTCTGTATCTTTTGAAAAATTACATTTAGAGCCCATTTACTGAATTGTGATATACTCAAATAAAAATAGCGAGGAGTTTAACATGAGCAAGATACTGTTTATCATTGGTGATTTTGTAGAAGATTATGAGATTATGGTGCCTTTTCAAGCTTTGGCAGCTGTCGGCCATGAGAGTGTAGCTGTATGTCCTGATAAAAAAGCCGGTGACTTTGTCAGAACTGCTATACATGACTTTGAGGGAGATCAGACATATACTGAAAAACCTGGTCATAATTTTACTCTAAATGGTGATTTTGAAGATTTGGATTTAGATAGTTTTGATGCACTTGTGATTCCAGGAGGCAGAGCACCGGAGTACCTAAGACTTGATGAGAGGGTTTTAGAGTTGGTAGAGCATTTTGCCAATGCGAACAAACCGATAGCAGCCATCTGTCACGGAGCACAAATACTCGCTGCCGCAAATCTGCTGAGAGACAAAAAATGTTCAGCCTACCCTGCTTGTGGTCCGGAAGTTAGAGAAGCCGGTGGTTTTTATCAAGACATAGAGATAACAGATGCTTTTACAGACGGCAACCTTGTAACTGCTCCTGCATGGCCGGCTCATCCTGCATGGATAGCCCAATTTTTAAGTGTGCTTGGTACAAAAATAACTCTTTAAAACTTTGGGTTAGGTATATATAAAGCCTAACCCTGAAAACTTTTAGATTCTTTGAGACTGTGAAAGAACTCAATTTCCAAACAACATTTATAAGCTTGCTGTTCTGTTTTTTACTATCATTACCGGCAAGGATAAACATCTATGATTTGACCTATCACAAAAACAAAGGTTATTTTGCTAAAATAAATTGCTAAAATATTTTAACAATAAAATGGGGATACAAGATGAAGATAATTAAAGCTGATTTCATTCTTACATGTAGAGGTGATTTTAAAATTATCGAAAATGGAGCTATCTGTTTTGATAAAAAGATAATCGATATAGGAAAAGCAAAAGAGATTAAAAATAGATATAAAGATATAAAAATAATTGATTATGGAAAAAATACTGTATTAATGCCCGGACTTATAAATCCACATGTACATTTAGAATTTAGCGCAAATAGAACATCTCTTAAATATGGAAATTTTATACCTTGGTTGAACAGTGTTATAAAAAACAGAGAAGATATATTGCAAAACGGCGGAGCTAAATGCATAGAAGCAGAATTAAAAAATATGCTCCATAGCGGTACAACAACTTTAGGGGAAATTAGTAGTTTTGGGGATGATTTTGAACCTTGCATAAATACTCCTCAAAAGGTGGTGTATTTCAATGAAATCTTAGGCTCCAGCCCTGATGCGGTAGATATTCTCTTTGATAATTTCAAGTCAAGACTGCATCAAAGCGAAGATAAGAGGAGTGAAAAATTTATCCCCGCCATATCTGTACATTCACCCTATTCTACACATCCGATACTTACAAAAAATGTACTTGATATTGCCAGGGATCAGGACTACCAAGTCTCCACACACTTTATGGAATCTCAGGCTGAAAGAAAGTGGCTAGATAGCGGGAGTGGAGATTTTGTGAAGTTTTTTAACTCTTTTGCTCCAAATACAAGACCATTGAATAGTGCTTTAGAGTATCTTGAACTTTTTCACGATACCTTTGCACTCTTTACACACTGCACAAAAGCAACCAAGGAAGAACTAGAGAAGATAAAAGAGTTAAATGGCTTTATAACACACTGCCCTGTCTCAAATCGCCTTTTAAACTCGGGAAGATTAGAGATAGAAAAGATAGATAAAGAGATGCTAAACCTTGCAACTGACGGATTAAGTTCAAACATATCCCTTAGCCTTTGGGATGAGATGAGAGGTGCTTTAATGATGCACTTTAAAACCGACGTAGACAAACTCTCAAAAAGACTGATTTCAATGAGCACAATAAATGCGGCCAATGCACTAGGCCTAAACAATGGGGTATTAGAAGCAGGCAAAGATGCCGATATACTAGCTGTAAAACTACCGAATAAATTGATTGGTGATGATTTAGCAACACAACTTATATTGCACACAAAAAAAGCAGAAAAGATCTATATAAATGGAGAGAAAATTTTATGATAATATGATAATTTTGATCGATTGGCTAATTGATCAACTCGATATTTAATACTTTTGAATTTATGATTTTATCTTTTGTCTGAAGCTCATAAAGATCATTAATGTGGAGATTTTCCGGTTTGATTGTATGTCCGTTTTGAACTACCTGAGCATAGTTCTCATTCAATCCTTTTCTGGGATCCTTAGATTTGAGTATTGAGCTTATGTTTTGCAAAGACTGCTCTTTTTTAATGATATTTTGTATGCATATAAAGGATAAGTTCTCTTTTGTAAAAGATAGATTTTGTTCACTCTCTTGAATAATCTGGCTAAATCTTGCTTTAAATCTTGCTTTTAGAAATCTTACCTCTTTTAAAATCAGATCAATTTTTTGCTCAAAAGAGTATCTTTTAAATTCACTTTTAAAACTTTTTATTTCACTCTGCTTATGTGCAATCATCCTTTTACAGGCATAATTCATATTGTCAATCAAGCCATCTATACTCATCAAAATCTCTACACTGTCTGGTAGTATCATCTCCATAGCAGCTGATGGTGTAGGAGCTCGCAAGTCTGCGACAAAATCACTGATGACATAATCTATCTCATGTCCAACAGCCGAGACTATCGGTGTTTTTGCTTTATACACAGCATTTGCCACCACTTCTTCATTAAATCCCCACAAATCCTCTATACTTCCGCCGCCTCTGCCTATGACTATCACCTCAACCCCCAAAGAGTCCGCAAATTTTATATTTTGTGCTATATTTGAGGCGCTGTTTTCACCCTGAACTATCGTATCTATAACTTTAAGCTTAATCAAAGGCCATCTCTTTTTGGCAACTCTTAGCATATCTTGAAGAGCTGCTCCTGTGCCAGAAGTCACCAATGCAACACTCTTTATATATCTTGGTATCTTTTTTTTATTTGCTTCATCAAAATAACCCAGGGCTTTTAATTTAACTTTAAGCTGTTCATAAGCTTTTGCCAAAGCTCCACTTCCGGCAGGCTCAATACTCACACAATTAAGCTGGTAAGATCCTCTTGGAACATACAAAGATATAGAGCCGTGAATGATAACTTGCATACCCTCTTCGAGACGAAATTTCATCTTTGCATTGTTTCCTCTAAACATCACACAAGATATTGAGGAACTCTCATCTTTAAGAGTAAAATATAGATGCCCCGAACCATGGTAGGTAAATCTTGAGACTTCACCCTCTACATGTATATGTAAAAATGTACTCTCTAAAAGAGATTTTATCTGATTGTTTAAACTACTTACAGTTTGTATGGTACTCATCTTTTTTTAGCAATCACCAAAGTAGATATGTCCATAGAAAAACTTTTTGAAAATTCAGTGGTAAAACCGGCCTTATCAAGCTCAAACTGAAGCATTTTGGAAGTCAAAAAACCCTCTATCGAATTTGGAAGATACTCATAAGCTTCTTTGTTCTTAGAGATAAATCCTCCAATTTTTGGCAAAACTCTATTCATATAAAAGTCTTTTATGGCATGTAGAGAGCTTTTTTTGTCATCTTTTGTGAATTCCAAGATTACCACATAACCACCCTTCTTCAAAACTCTTGCAAACTCTAAAAAAGCCTCTTGTCTCTTCACAACATTTCTTATCCCATAGCTGATACTTAGTATATCCGCGCTATTATCAGGAAGTGGTAAGTTTGTAGCATCACTTATGACAAATTCAAAATCAGGGAATTTCTCTTTTCCTACCTCTACCATTCCTACCGAAGGATCAACACCTAATATCTTCTCTACCTTAATCCCTGTTTTTTCTGCTCTTTTTTTCCAATAACCCATCATATCACCTGTTCCGCAAGCAACATCGACTATCAAATCTATCGGTTTGGCATATCTTGCGAATGTCTCATCACAAGCTTTCTTTCTCCACTGAATATCAACACCCATACTTAAAACTCTATTTGCTTTGTCATAAGTTGGAGCTATCTCATCGAACATCTCTACAATTTTTTGTTGTTTATTCTCTTCCAAAATTCTACCCTCTATTTTTTTCTGCACTTGGCAAATATATCTTCTTTTTTATTGTAAACTTTTGTCTTTATACCCATCAAACCTAAAACCGTACTAAAATAATTATCTTGCGAATAGTGCTTGTTCTCACTATCTTTTATACACTGCTGATTTAAGTGATCAAAATTCTTTCCAAACCAAGCAATAGAAGCTATATGCCTTTGAGCAACTGGTGCTATAAAATAAGGCATAGCATGAAGATAAACACCATTTTCTCCTAAAGACTCTCCATGATCAGAAAGATACAGGAGTGCTGTTTCATATTTATTTTCATTTTGCTTTAACAAATTTATAGTTTTACTCAAAAAATAGTCTGTGTACAGTATGGCGTTATCATAAGCGTTTTTGATCTCTTCTTTGGTACACTTTTGGAGCTGGTTGCTTTTGCATACAGGCTTAAATTTTTCAAACTTTTTTGGATATCTTTTATAGTATTCAGGTCCATGGTTTCCCATCTGATGCAACACTATAATAGTATCTTTTATGTCTTTGTTTATATATTTTTGCAATCCTACCAGCATAGCTTCATCTCTGCATTCACCACTATCACAAAAATGCTCTATCTTTTCATTTCTTATATTTACTACATCTTTGATTCTAGTTGCTACGCCCTTGGAATCTGAGTTATTGTCTATCCACTTGATTTTTACACCTGCTCTCTTGGCGATATCAAGTAGATTTTCATGTCCAAGTGCCGCTCTAATACTAAACTTACTTCTATTAAGAGTAGAAAACATGCAAGTCACTGATGTAACAGTCTCTGTTCCGCAAGAATACATTTGAGAAAAGTTTATGATATTTTCATTTTTAAGATATGGGTTTGTATCTTTTTTGTAGCCGTTGAGTGAAAAATGATCCGCTCTGGCACTCTCTCCGATGACAAGAACTAAAAGT
>JASFYR010000006.1:0-66475 GCA_045047115.1 Sulfurospirillum sp. | reverse complement strand
CGCCAAGGGCGTAGCTTCAGTCGCGAGGAATTTAAAAGGTCTGTTGAGATAGTATATTCTCGCCAAGGGCGTAGCTTCAGTCGCGAGGAATTTAAAAGGGGCTTTGCTCCTTTTAAAGGGGACATAAAAATGAAAAAAATAGCCATAAGTATAGGTGACATAAACGGTATAGGGCTTGAAATTGCGTTAAGGGCCCATGATGAAATTTGTAAGATTTGCAAGCCGATTTATTGCATAAATGAGAGCATGTTAAATTGGGGTAGTGCGATGCTAGGTATAGATATACCAAAAAAATTAAAGATAAAAGAGTGTGGTGATACCTTTGAGATAAAGCCGGGAGTCAGCACTAAAGAGGCCGGAGAGTTTTCATTTGATTCTTTTGTTACAGCCATAGCGCTTGCTAAGAGTAAGAAAGTATCGGCCATAGTGACACTTCCTATAAATAAATCCTCTTGGTCGAAAGCAGGCATCAGATACAAGGGGCATACCGATGCACTCAGTGACTTGTTGGATTGTGAAACGACTATGATGTTGGGTTGTGAAGATATGTATGTTGCGCTTTTTACACATCATATTCCTATAAAAGATGTCAGTTCTCAAATCACGGTAAAAAAAGTTTCCAAATTCCTCTTAAATTTATCAAAATTTATTGATTCAGACGATATAGCCGTACTTGGACTAAATCCGCATGCCGGAGATTGTGGAGTTATCGGGAGTGAAGACATAGAGATAGAAAAGGCGATAAAAAAAGCAAATAAAATACTTAAAAAAGAGACTTTTGTGGGCCCACTGGTGCCTGATACTGCTTTTTCTCCTACAAATAGAAAAAAATATAGATATTTTGTATGTATGTATCATGACCAAGGATTGATACCACTAAAAGCACTCTACTTTGATGAGAGTATAAATGTAACTTTAAATGACTCTATAATTCGAACTTCAGTGGATCACGGAACGGCTTTCGATAAAGCTTATAATTCACAAGATTTATCTCTGCTTAGCTATATAAATGCCGTAAAAAAGGCATTAAATTAATTTATAAAAAACTTTTATAAGAATAATTTTACTAATATTTAATTATAATGAAATTGCTTTAAAGATTAAGACATTAAAAGGTGCTTGTGATGTTTAAAGTTTTTTTGTTGATTTTATCGATACTCTCTTCTTATGCAAACGATACTGTAAACTTGCAGCTCAAATGGAAGAACTCTTTCTGGTTTGCCGGATTTTATATGGCTAAAGAGAAAAATTTTTATAAAGATGTCGGATTAAATGTCAATATAATAGAAAACAACCATAATATATCTATTTTAAATGAAGTTTTAAACAAAAAGAACACATATGGCATCATGGACAGTGCTCTTTTTTACTGGGCACTGAGGGGCAAAAAAATTGAGCTTTTAATGCCTATACTGGAAAATTCACCTATTGCTCTGGTAACAACTGATTTGTCAATCAAGAGACTCAAAGATATAGCCGACAAGCATATAATAACTGAGAAAAATAGCATCAACAATCCATCAATCATAGCAATGCTTAAGTCAAGAGATATGGATATACAAAAATTAAATATTTCTGATAAAAGTTACAGTATAAATGATCTTCTTACCAAAAGATATATCTTTTCCATATATGATACTGATGAGCTGGAGACAATAGAAAATAGTGGAATAAAATATAAAATATTTAAGCCGATTGATTATGGATTTGATTTTTATGGTGATATCTTTTTTACAAGTAAAAAAGAGTTTAAAGATCATCCCCACAGAGTTAAAGCTATGATGGATGCAACAAAAAAAGGTTGGCGATATGCTTTTAGTCATATAGATGAAACAATTCAAATAATACAAAAAAAATACAACACTCAACACTTTTCGTATGCAAAACTAAAAGATGAAGCTACTAGAGTGAAAAAATATATAAGCAGTAATTTTAAATTTAATGATATAAAAATAAAAAGGATTGATGATATTTATATCCTGTTGGATATGGCTAGTAACGCAAGGAATATCAATGACTATATATACAAGCCTTTTGTGTTGGACAAAAAAGAAGAAGTACGCAATTTTTTCTAAATCTTATGTAAGTTTTCCTATTGTGTTGGCAACAAAAGACAATATAGGTTTTATACCGGGCATGAGTACGTTGAAAAACAAAAAAATCGCTGTTGGCAAGGATTATAGCATTGATGAGCTCTTTGGGGAGAACTATCCGGAAATTCACATAGTTAGAACTAAAAATACAGATGAGGCATTAAAGTTGCTGGATAAGGGTAAAGTCTTTGCAGTAGCTGATATACTTCCTGTGATAGCTTACAAAATAGATAAGTACCATTTTCCAAATATTAAAATATCTGGAAGAACAAATTGGAATTTTAATGTTTCTATAATGGCTAGAAAAGATTATACCAAGTTGATTTCTGCGGTAAACAAAGCTATTGATTCAATCACAAAAACTGAAAAGATGAAGATTGATCGAAAATGGACGGCTGTACGGTACAATAGTGGCTATAGTATAAAATATATCTTAAGTATTATTGCTGTATCTACTATTATAATCCTGATTATCCTGGGTTGGATAATTTATCTCAAAAGAGAGATATCCAAAAGAAAAAAACTTGAAAAAGAGCTTGAAAAACTGGCAACTACAGATAGATTAACATCGATATATAACAGATATAAAATGGATGTTTCGTTGCAAAAACAGATAGAAATATCCAAGAGATATAAAAGACCGCTTAGCTTTATATATTTTGATATTGATCATTTTAAGAAAATTAATGACAGATATGGACATAAAGTAGGAGATTTGGTTTTAATCGAATTGAGTGACCTGATAAAAAAATCAATCAGAAAAAGTGATATATTTGGAAGATGGGGTGGAGAGGAGTTTCTTATAATTTTGCCCGAAACAAAAAAAGAAGAAGCGATTGAGCTGTCTGAAAAACTGCGGCGTACAGTACAAAAATATAAATTTAAAAATATTCAATATTTAACCTGTAGTTTTGGTGTTGCAAACAACAGAAAAAGCGATGATGCTGAAGAAGTTATACTGAGAATTGACAAAAGACTTTATGTAGCTAAAAAAAGAGGAAGAAACAGAGTCGAGTCTATTTAGCAGTACTTGGTGGAGTAAAATATTTTTCTTCCAGGTATTTGACTGTATTTTGTTTATCGGTGTTAGATATGGTGTCGTCTATATGGAGAGGTTTTTTATAGACATGGTCATAATAGTCCAAAAGCAAGAGTTCAGAGACTTTTTCAAGGTTTCTTTCCTTATAATACCGTATGGTCTCTTCTTTCGTCTCTTTTTTAATATATGGTGAAATTTTATCCATACAGTAGTAAAAGAAAGCATCATCTATATCTGTATAATCATTTAAAATTCTCTGCACCCTTTGCTCAATTTTTGCTGTTATCTCTATCCTTTTGCCCTCACCCATTCGTTTGTACAATAAGTCGGGTAATATGATCTTTCCTATTCTTTTGCTCTCTCCCTCTATAAAGATAGGCTTTGTATAATCAGTTTCTAAGAGCTTGAAAAAGAGTCTGTTTTGGAACTCTTTCTGTGAAGGTTGTTCACCTTTTACGGAGCCGAAGGTTGAGCCTAAATGGTTTGCTAAAGCTTCTAGATCTATAGAGTTTGGAAGTGCTTGGATTAGCTCACTCTTTCCACACCCTGTGTTTCCTCCCAGAACAATAAAATCTCTATGTGGAAAATTTTCAAGGTATTTGGCAGCTTTACTCCTAAAACCCTTGTAGCCAAGATCGAGTTTATATACTCTGTAGCCAATATTTGAAAAGATAGTTGCCAAAGAGCCTGATCTTAGCCCTCCCCTGGCACAGTATATGGCTATTTTTGAGCCTATACGGCATAGCTTATTTAGCTCAAAAACATGATTTGCAGCATTTAGGCATACATAGCTAGCACCTCTTACTTTTGCCTCTCTTTTTGATTTTTGTTTATAGATATATCCTATCTCTTCATGTTCTTTATTGCTAAGAGCAAATAAATTTGTAGCATTGGGTATCTTTGAGTGAGCAAATTCTTTAGGGCTTCTAGCATCGATTATGAGTTCAAATTCATCATATTGCTCTAAAAACTCATCTGTGCTAATTGTTTGTAACATAATTTTTTATATCTTTCCTTAATCTCTCATATATTTTTTCGAAATCACTTGAGAAAACTCTAGTATCAGCGATAGTTGTTATAAAATTTGTATCTCCTATCCATCTTGGCATGATGTGATAGTGTACATGTTCTGCTATTCCGGCACCAGCACCTTTTCCTAGATTCATACCTAGATTTATTCCATCAGCTCTAAACTCTTTTTTTAGCATTGATACGCATTTTTTTACGATACGGCTTATGTGTAGCCACACTTTTTCGTCTAGGTGCTCTATGTTGTCTATATGCTCTAACGGGATAACCATTATGTGTCCGGCAGTATATGGGTATTTGTTCATCACTACAAAACAGTATTTGTCTCTGTATAGTACATAGTTTTGCTCATCACAGTTCTCCTCTTTTGCTATGTCACAAAAAACACAACCACTCTTTTTTGTCGTCACATACTCTCTTCTCCAAGGTGCATACAGGTGATTCATCTTTTTTTAAACTCCTGTAAACTTTGTGTGATATTCTCTTTTCGCATAAAATATTCACCTATCAAAAAGGCATCAACTCCAATTTTATTTAACTCCACCAGTGTCTCCTTGTCGCTTAATCCACTTTCAGCAACTATAATCTTTCCATTTGGTATGAGTGGCATGAGTTTTTCACTCAGCTTCATATCCATTTCAAAAGTTTCAAGATTTCTATGATTTATACCTATGATATCAGCACCGGCAAAGATGGCCTTTGTCAAGTCCTCTTTATCATGAATCTCCACAAGAGCATCAAGTCCCAGGTGCCAAGCATATTCTAAAAGCCTTTTTAATTCTTTTTTTGAAAGAGCCTTTGCAATTAGCAATATAAAATCCGCTCCATAGACTACGGCTTCGAGTAACTGATACTCATCTATGATGAAGTCTTTCCTAAGAAGTGGCGTAGATACATATCTTCTCAGCATCGTTAGATATTCTAGATTTCCTTGAAAAAAATGAGGCTCAGTTAGAACCGATATGGCGTTTGCTCCGCCTTTTTCATACTCTTTTGCTATCAAGAGAGGATCAAAATCCTCTCTTATGACACCTTTACTAGGACTTGCTTTTTTTACTTCGGCTATGATTTTGTATGGATCATTTTTACTCGTTGTCAAAAAAGGCTTGACATCTCTTGGAGGATAAGGATTGTACGCCAAGCTTCTGCCCAGCCAATCAAGAGAAAACTCTTTTTTTCTCTTTTTTAGATCTTCTTTTGTTTTTTTGATTATATCATCTAGTATCATTTTTTCTCTTTTAGGCAATTTAAGATTTTGTTATAGTGCATCGTCACTTCAGGCTCGCTGTTTTCATCTATAAACTTCTTCATGATATCCAAAGCTTTTTGACACTTGTTTAATTTATAGTATCCCCACGCAAGAGAGTCTAGATAAAATACGGATTCAGGCTCTTTTTTGAGTGCTAATTTGACAAGTCTTATGCCTTTTTTAACATTCAAATTATGATCAATCAACAAGTATCCGTAATAGTTAAGGTACAAGGGATCTTGTCTGTCTTTTAAGATTGCTTCAAATTTTTTGGATATGGATGCTAAAATCTTTGGGTTTAAGTGGTCTTTGTTCTCTTCATATTGATAAATTGCCATTTTTCCCAGATAGTCGCTGTTATTGGTCTGTTTATATAATTTTTGTGCAATTTTATAGGCATTTTTGAAGTCTTTTAAAGATGTGTAGATATCTATAAGCATTTTAGGATCATAATCACTCTTCTCCAGAAAATCAATAGCCCCTCTTCTGTCTCTTTTGTACATCAAAAGCTCTATCACTTTTTTGCCGTATTCATCTCTTTTAAATTTGTAATACAGCTTTTTATATGTCGAGATAAGTCCGTTTATATTTTTTTCTTCGCCATAAATTTTAATTAGAGTAAAATAGACTCTCTCGCCGGCATCCTGTAATCTGATATATGTTTCAAGATAAGATATGGCTTCTTGTTTTCTATCTAAATACTTATATAGAAGATTTGCCATATTTAAGAGAGTTTTGCTTGAGTTATTGATCCTAAAAGCACTCTCGTAGTATTTCAGAGCTAAATCATATGATTTTTGCAACATATATATATCACCTAAAATTGATAGAGTTTGAGGGTTTCTATTTTTTTTTAATAACTCTAAAGCAATCTTTTGTGCATCATCATATTTTTTTTCTTTTATGTATATTCCGACCAAAAGCTTTTTAAACTCTTCATTTTGAGGGTACTTTTTTACAGCATTTTTTAGTAAAGCAAGAGTTTTTTTGTAATCTTGTGCCAAAAAGGACATCTTGGCAACCTGTGTCAGGTAGTTCACTTTCTGGGTTTTTTCATATAGAGTTTGAAAGATTTTCATGGCATCAGTGTACCTGCCTATTCTTTGTGCCTCTAAAGCTGTTACAATCATAATATCTTCATTTTGAAAAGCTTTTTTCCCTATCTGAACAGTAGGAGTTTTCACACTACAGCCGACAAACAGAAAAACCGTCAAAAGTATTAAAGTCGTATTATACCGGGACATTCTCTCTCCGCTTCTTTTATATTTGTTTTAAAATGTTCCCAAAAAGGGAAGCTGATACACTGTGTTGGTCTTACACTGTATATCTTGCACTGTTTTTTATCAGTATCGAAAAACAGACATCTATATCCGTCATTATACTCTATCTCTTTTAACGAAAATCTATATTTTACTTTTTTTAGATATTTTTCATAAAATTCGTCCAGATATATACCTAAAAAATCAGCAATTTTCACTATCTCATCAGGAGTTACCCAGATATAACCACTCTCTCCAATGCAACAGTTTCCCGCACACTCTTTGCAAGCATCTGCATCAAAACAGTAATTGTACCCCTTTTTATATATCTTCACTGTTTGTATCTGCCTTTTTATATATCTCATTTACTTGTGTGGAGTGTTTGCCGTCTTGATATAAAATTAGTGGTGGTAAAATTTTGCATAAAGATTTTGATTCTCTTTTTGCATGTATGTTCACCAAAGATGCGCTCTTTTGTCTATTTACATGTACAAATTGTATCTCATTTACTTTAAATTTAGCCTCTAAAAGATATTTTAATAAAAAATCAACCTGTTTTGCATCATAGCAGAATATAAAAGAACCTTTTGGTTTAAGCGTTTTATGAGCCTTTTTTGCAAATTCTTCAAAAACAAGAGAGTCGCTGTGTCTGCTTAAAAGCAGAGAACTGTTTTCGCTTTTTAGTGAGCCGCTATGATAAAAAGGCGGATTTGAAATGATAAAGTCAAATTTCTCTTCAAAAGAGCTGTTTAAAAAGTCGTCATTTATAATTTCTGAGTCCAAATTGTTGATTTTTGCATTTTTAGCACAAAGAGTTGCATACTTCTCTTGTATCTCTATTTGAGTCAATTTGATATTTGAAAAATCCCTTTTTATCAACAAACCTAAAACTCCACAACCAGACCCGACATCCAGAATCGAGCCTTTTATGTTATACCTTGTTATAAAATTATATAAAAAAATCGTATCGCTGTTATATCTATAGCTATCTGTATATTGTTTTAAAATCACTGGTTTAAACTTTTTTTATTTTTTTTTTATTTAATTTTGATAATTTATCATTTAATATATTTATTTTTGCTTTAAGAGCTATGATTTCTATGTTATTATCTTTGGAGAGTTTGATATTTTCTCTTTGGAGATCATTGATTTTTGTTGTTAACTCACTTATATTTTTGTAGTGTTGCTGTTCAGTATCATTTATCTGTTGCATATTTTGCTTAAGGAGTTTGTCTCTTTGCTTTTTAAATTCTATCTTCATTTTTTCTACAATTTTTTGCATATCTTCTTTATCGTTTGAGAGTTGAATATTGTCATTTTGTATGATAGATATTTTAGATTTGAGACTTTTTATAATCTTTCTTAATTTTTTGACAGAGTTGATGTTGCTTTGGTCTATGCTCTTGTCGCTAAAATCTATAAGAGGTTTTTCTGAGTAAGAGAGGGATTTTTTGCAGATATACTTTTTTTGTTCATTTGTTGGTAAATCTTTAAATTTTACACTGGATTTTAATATATATTTTTTATCCAACTCTTTCTTGCCAATGCCTTCAAATTTATAGTTTTTATAACAAATAAGAGCACCAGCAAGAAGTATAAAACTCAATATTATATTTAGCAGCGAAGAGTTTGGTTTCATGTATTTTGTCTATCTGTCTCCTAACATATGTGTAACAGCATTGAAAGCATGATTTAGAGCGATGGCTATACTTCCGCCACTGTCTACCGCCAAATCACCAACTATAAAGAGTCCTTTCGTTTTTGTCTCAAAATTATCATCTATGATAGGCTGTTTGTTCTCATCTAGCTCAACACCGCATTTTCTTAAAAATTCAACAGGAGTTGTTCCGCCTATCGCGTATATTGCTCTATCGTAGACAACGCTATAGCCATCATCATAGTTTACTTTGACAAGTCCATCTTCATTTTCAACTGAAAGTATATTGCATCCGAGTCTTGGTCTTAACTTTTCATAACCTATAGCATCTTTTAATTCTTGTCTGTTTATGTCATTTATTCTGGGAAATTCTGTTCTTCTGTAGTTCAGAGTTACATTATTTGTGTTTGAAAGGTAAACTGCATACTCGACAGCAGAGTCACCGCCACCGACAACAACTATCTTTTCGCCCTGTGTACATTTTTCGAGATTGAAGTTTACTCTTTGTCTTATAGATAGAGGAATTTTATAACTAGGTTTGTTTGGCTTCCCCATCCTTCCAATTGCTATGATAACATTTTTGGCGGTATATCCTGCATTTGCAGTGGTAACAAAAAACATATCATCTCTCTTTTCTATCTTCTCAACTTCCGTATTAAAAGCAATGTCAATCTCTTCGTTGTCTATTAATTCATCGAAATAATCAAGTGTACTCTCTTTTGTGCCATCGAGAAATTCTACATTTCCTTTTATCTCTACTTCTTGTCCCTGATAGTCTTTATCGACTCTCTTATTGTCTTTATAAAATTTTCTGATTGTCTGAGAATGGTTATCACCCTTTTCAATAACAAGGATTCTATCAAGTCCCAAAACTTTTGATTCGATAGCGGCACCTACACCACCGGGACCACCACCGATAATAATCACATCATAAATTTGTTGCATTTTAACTCCTTTAGTTGTATAATTGCGTATATTCTATCTAAAAAATATTAAATTTAGTGTAAAAACTTCAAAAAAATATTTAAATATTAAAACAAAGTTAAAATTAAGGGAATCGGGATGGAAAATTTTTTAAAATTAGCAAAAAAATCCAGCAGAATCATATCAAATCTGCAACCAAAAATAAAATCTGATATATTGATGCAGATGGCAGACCATATCGAAAGAAATAGTAAAATTATAGTAGAAGAGAATTTTAAAGATATAGAATCAGGAAGAAAAAACAGTCTCTCTTATGCCCTGCTTGACAGACTTTTATTGGATGAAAAAAGAGTGATAAATATGGCAAACAGCATAAGGGAAATTGCAACCTTAAGGGAACCTGTTGGTAGAATTTTGGATGGTTGGGTTGTGCCAAGTGGTCTTAGGATAGAAAAGGTAAGTGTTCCTATAGGCGTAATTGGTATCATATATGAAAGCCGTCCAAATGTCACAAGCGATACAGCGGCACTATGTTTCAAGAGTGGTAATGTTTGTGTACTAAAAGGTGGCAAAGAGGCGCAAAACAGCAATCAAATCATAGCTACTCTTTTGCAAGAAGTCTTAGCTAGAAATTCACTTCCTACAGAGATTATATCACTAATCCCAGACAATAGCAGAGAGGGTGTAGCGAAACTCATAAAGATGGATAAGTTTGTAGATCTTATCATACCAAGAGGCGGAGAAGCACTCATAAGATATGTATCCCAAAATTCAACTGTCCCTGTCGTTAAACATGATAAAGGGCTTTGTCATATTTTTATTGACAAGAGTGCAAAAATCCAAAATGCTACAGATATTGTTATAAATGCAAAATGCCAAAGAACAGGTGTTTGCAACGCCATGGAGACGCTACTGGTTCACCAAGATATAGCTAAAGAGATTTTACCTCTACTGATGGATGAGTACAATAAGCAAAACACCAGACTTTTAGGCTGTCAGAAAACGAGGTCTTTTATAGAAGTTGAGCTTGCGAGTGAAGAGGATTTTTGTACAGAATATCTAGACAATATACTCTCTATAAAGATAGTTGAGAGTATCGAAGAAGCGATCGAGCATATAAACAGTTACGGCTCCGGTCATTCGGACTCTATTTTGACGCAAAATTACTCAAATTCTGAAAAATTTTTGGATGAAGTGGATTCTGCCTGCGTTTATGTAAATTCCAGCACAAGATTTACTGACGGAGCAGAGTTTGGTTTTGGTGCTGAAGTTGGCATAAGTACAAATAAACTTCATGCAAGAGGACCTATGGGTATAAATGATTTGACAACTTATAAATTTAAAATTTATGGCAATGGCAATATAAGAGAGTGAAGATATTAGATATAAAAGCTCTCACATTTTCTTATGATGGCAAAAAAAAGGTATATGATAACTTCTACCTACATGCAGAGATAGGTGAAGTTGTCTGTATAGTAGGACCTAGTGGTAGTGGTAAAAGCACACTTTTTGAACTTATAAGTAAAAATCTTAAACCAGACAGTGGCAGTATTAAAGTAGGCAAGATTTCACAAATATTTCAAGATCCATACACCTCTTTTCATCCGACCTACAAGATAATAGACCAGATAAAAGATGTAACAAATACAGATAATATCGATTTCTTGTGTGAAGAGTTAAATTTAGAAAGAAAACTATTGGAGAGCAAACCACATCTTCTTAGTGGCGGACAACTGCAAAGATGCTCTATCTTGCGTTCAATTTTGATGAAACCGGATCTTGTATTAGCAGATGAGCCTACAAGTGCACTTGATAACATAACTCAACTAGAAGTGATGAAGCTACTTTTGAAGTTTCTGGACAGAACGGGAATTCTGCTGATAACTCACGATGAATCTCTTGCAAGTTGGTGTAGTGATAAAATCATATCATTAAACTAATTGCTCATCTTCCATCTGTAAACCATATAAAGTTTTTTAAATTTGGCGGTACAATTTTTTTGTCTTTATAGTATTCATATTGGTCATTATGAAATCTGTACCATTTATTGTCTTTGGAATTAAAATATATAGTCTCTTTATCTGTCTTGCTCGGGTATATCTCTGTTGCTAGCATATAAAATTTACCTTTACGGTAATATTTTAGTTTTATCTCTTTCGTTGCTTGGATATTTACCGGCAATACGGCACTGTTTTTCTTATAATTTTTTATGTAATTCAGAGTCGGTTCCATACTCTTGGACACATCCGCCATAATTTTTTTTTGAAGTGGGTGCTCTATCAAAACTATCAGTGTTACAGGAACTAAAAAAGTCAAAATCCACTGTATTGTATAAAATACCCACCTGTTTTGTGAAAAATCTATGAAACTTTTAAGTATGCCTAAACCTAAATTTACACAAATAGCAAAGAGTATTAAAAGCAAAAGATATGACACGGACTTTGAAGAGTCCAGTGGGTTTGAGAAAAGATTAAACAAGACTACTATTGATAAGACAAATGATGTTATGAAAATAGATATCTTGATACTGTTTTTGCTGTTTAAATATTTTTTCATCAGTCTCTCTATGTATTTTTCATCCTGTCTCGTGCCTCTTTTAGAGACTGTGCTATCAAAAATGCAAGCTCTAAAGCCTGATTTGCATTTAGTCTTGGATCACAACGGGTGTTATATCTCTCACCTAGTCCGTCTTCTGTGATCTCTTTTGTTCCGCCTATGCATTCTGTTACATCTTGTCCGGTCATCTCCAGGTGGACACCTCCTGGAAATGTGCCTTCTTGCTCGTGTACTTTGAAAAATCCCTTTACTTCTTTTAAAATTTCATCAAAAGCCCTAGTTTTATAGTTGCTTGATGCTTTTACAGTATTGCCATGCATTGGATCTATGCTCCAAATTACTTTTTTATCTGCATTTTTAACTGCTCTTAAGAGTTTTGGAAACTCCTTTTCTATCTTATCTGCACCCATCCTAACTATGATATTTATCTTGCCGGCTTCATTTTGAGGGTTTAATTTTTCTATCAAGCTAAGCAAATCCTCTTCAGTCATACTTGGACCCGCTTTTATACCGATAGGATTTATAACTCCTCTTAAAAACTCTACATGTGCCTCATCAACTCCTCTGGTTCTATCTCCAATCCATAGCATATGAGCCGAACAGTCAAGTATGCCACCATTTATACTGTCTTCCCTGGTGAGCGCCTCTTCGTAATTTAGCAAAAGCGCTTCGTGAGAAGTATACAGTACTGTTTCATTTATCATAGGGGTATTTTGCGATGTGATTCCGCAAGCCTCCATGAATTCTAAAGTTTCAGTGATTTTATTTGCTAACTCCTGATACTTGTCTCCAAGAGCATTCTCTTTTACAAACCCAAGGTTCCACTTATGTACCTTGTGCAAATCAGCAAGACCACCTCTGGCAAAGGCACGAAGCAGGTTCATGGTGGCAGAAGATTGGTTGTATGCTTTTACCATTCTTTGGGGGTCCGGAATTCTTGATTTTTCATTGAATTCATTGTCGTTTATGATATCGCCCCTGTAGCTTGGGAGTTTTTGTCCGTCTTTCTCTTCAAAATCACTAGATCTTGGTTTTGCAAACTGACCTGCAAGTCTGCCGACTTTGACTACAGGACAACCTCCTGCAAAAGTCAATACTACTGCCATTTGCATCATAACCTTAAACATATCTCTTATGTTGTCCGCATTAAACTCGGCAAAACTCTCTGCACAATCACCACCTTGCAGTAAAAATGCCTTTCCATCACATACTTTTGCCAATTCATTCTTTAATTTTCTTACTTCTCCTGCAAATACAAGCGGCGGAAATTTACTTATCTCTTTTTCGGTTTTTTTCAATTCGTCCGAATTTGGATAGCTAGGTTGTTGCTTTATTTTGTAATCCCTCCAAGAGGATTTATCCCAATTTTCTACTTGATTCATTATTCTGTTTACCTTGTTTTATAAAATTGGGAGATTATACTATTTTTTTTCTTTAAATTTAAGAAAATAGTTGTAAAATGCATAACTTTTTACAAATCGGAGATGATTTTGAAAAACTTAACTGAAGAGAAAAAAGGCATAATCTATGCTATTTTGGCATTTGTCTTTTGGGGTCTGGTGCCGATATATTTTAAGCTTGTAAAATCCGTCTCGCCTATAGAGATATTGGTTCACAGGATAATCTGGTCTGTTGTTTTTCTGACTGTATTAGTGATAGCAACTAAGCAAGTAAGTTTATTTAAAAGTATATTGAGAGACAAACAAAAATTAAAAATTCTTTTTTTGACATCTTTTTTAGTCTCTTCAAATTGGCTTATTTTTATCTGGGCGGTTACAAACAGTCATATCACCGAAGCTAGCTTGGGATACTATATCAATCCTATTGTAAATGTAGTCCTTGGCATAATTTTCTTCAAAGAAAAACCAACAAAATTTCAAAATATAGCTATAATTTTTGCACTGCTAGCAATTATGAATGAGATAATAGTCTTTGGCTCTATTCCTCTTGTCTCCATATCGTTGGCACTAACTTTTGGTTTTTATGGCATGTTTAGGAAAAAAATATCCCTTCCCTCTGTGACAGGTTTATACATAGAAACATTGATAGTTTTACCATTTGCACTCGTCTATTTCGCATATTTGATTTATCAGGGCGAAAATTCTTTTAAATTTCCTTTAAATTATATCTCTATACTTCTTATCTGTGCCGGACTTATCACGGTAATCCCTCTTTTATGGTTTAACGCAGCAGCAACAAGAGTTTCTCTTGTAAAATTAGGCTTTCTTCAATATTTTGGACCAACCATAGCTTTTTTACTTGGGGTTTTTGTCTATCATGAGCCTTTTGATGCGAAAAAATTGATAACTTTTTCTTTTATTTGGATTGCTCTTGTTTTTTTTACACTTGATGGCAAGTATTTAAAAAAGTAATATTGCTACAAATTGTAGCAATATGAAACAAATAAGAAATTTTTTAAAATTTCTTATAAATTTAATTTAAATCTTAATTTTATAAATGTATAATGATTTATGTTGTTTTTGATTGATTACTCTCTTATTTAAATCTATATG
Organism: Sulfurospirillum sp.; assembly: GCA_045047115.1. Taxonomy (GTDB): domain Bacteria; phylum Campylobacterota; class Campylobacteria; order Campylobacterales; family Sulfurospirillaceae; genus JAADIZ01. Next base: position 52,156 of record JASFYR010000006.1, on the reverse strand, counting down.
GTTTTTATAAGAGAGTGATGTGTAAATCAAACTCTACAAATTTTTTTTAAAGGATTCATATGAAATCAAAGATTGCTAAAATTTCAATGGCTGCTATCGCAGTTATCGGACTAAGTGCATCAGTTGCAAACGCAGACACACTAAGTGACACTAAAGCACAAGGCTACCTAAAATGTGGTATCAACTCTGGACTACCTGGATTTGCTTCTGCTGACTCAAAAGGACATTGGACTGGTATCGATATAGATGTATGTAGAGCTGTTGCAGCTGCAGTTTTAGGAGATGCTACAAAAGTTAAGTTTACTTCATTGAATGCTAAAGAGAGATTTACAGCACTTCAGAGCGGAGAGATTGATTTGCTTTCAAGAAATACAACTTGGACAGAGACAAGAGATTCATCTTTGGGTCTAAATTTTGCAGGTGTAAACTTTTATGATGGTCAAGGTTTTATGGTTCATAAATCTTTAGGTGTTAAAAGCGCGAAAGAGCTTGATGGTGCAGCAGTTTGTGTACAGTCAGGAACAACAACAGAGCTTAATCTTGCAGATTATTTTAGAAAAAATGGTATGAAATATAAATTGGTTGCTTATGATGCAAATGATCAAGTTGTAAAAGGTTATGAGAGTGGTAGATGTGATGTTATCACTTCTGACTCATCTCAACTTTACTCATTAAGAATTAAACTAAAAAATCCAAGTGGATCAGCTGTACTTCCTGAAATTATCTCAAAAGAGCCATTGGGACCGGTTGTAAGACAAGGTGATGACAAATGGTTTAACATAGTTAAATGGTCTTATAATGCTATGGTTGCAGCAGAAGAAGCTGGAATCACAAGTAAAAATGTTGACAGTATGTTAAAATCAAACAACCCAACTATCAAAAGAATACTTGGTGTTGAGGGAAAACTAGGTGAAAATCTAGGCTTAAGTAAAGATTTTGCATATAATATTATCAAGCAGGTCGGTAACTATGGTGAAGTATTTGACAAAACAGTCGGTATGGGATCTCCTCTTAAGATAAAAAGAGGCTTAAACGCACTTTGGACAAAAGGTGGACTACAGTACTCTCCTCCATTTAGATAAAAACTACTTTCACTTTAAAATCTGGGCAGGATAATCCTGCCCTTTCTCTAATAAAAAATAAAAGGAATTAAATGTTTGCACTTTTGAGAGATAGAAAAGTAAGAGGGATTATTTTTCAGTTGCTCACTATCATCGGTTTGGTTGCATTTTTGTGGTATATTGGAACAAATACAGTGCACAATATAGAACAAAGAGGCATTCAGACAGGTTTTGGATTTTTAAATGGAACAGCGGGTTTTGCCATAAATGATGCTCCGATAGCTTACAATGAAACTTATACGCATGGAAGAGTGTTTTTAGTTGGATTATTAAATACTTTAATAGTCTCATTTGCTGTTATTATACTCTCTAGTATATTGGGTCTGATAATTGGTGTTTTAAGATTGTCAAATAACTGGTTGATTGCAAAACTATCCTCTGCCTACATAGATATATTTAGAAACGTACCTATACTTTTACAGATTCTTTTTTGGTATAATGTAGTATTGGCTACCCTGCCTAGTCCCAGGAAGAGCATAGAATTGTTTGGCTCAATATTTATAAACAATCGTGGTTTTTATATTCCAAAGCCGGCTTTAAACTCTACTACTATATCTATGTTGGTAGCAGTTTTTTTAGCTATTGTTATTATATTTTTTCTGAATAGATGGTCAAATAAAAGACATGAAGAAACAGGTGAAGAATTTCCTGTTTTGTTTACAGGAATTGGATTGATTGTCGGTTTACCTGTCATTGCATATTTTATTGGTGGAGCCGATATGAATCTTTCTTATCCGGTCTTAAAAGGTTTCAACTTTAGAGGCGGAAAAACTTTTTATCCGGAATTTTTGGCTCTGACCTTTGCCCTTACTATTTATACGGCAACTTTTATAGCTGAGGCAGTAAGAAGTGGTATAGAAGCCGTAGACAAGGGTCAAAAAGAGGCGGCGGCATCCATTGGATTATCGGGTTACCAAGCCTTGAAACTTGTTGTTTTGCCTCAGGCCATAAGAATTGCAATTCCTCCTACGATAAACCAATATCTAAATATTGTAAAAAACTCATCTTTGGCAACCGCCATAGGCTATCCGGAATTGGTTACAGTTTTTGCAGGAACATCGCTAAATCAAGTGGGTCAAGCTATCGAAATCATTTCGATGACCATGCTGGTTTACTTGGTTATTAGTCTGGTTGTGTCCGCAATTTTGAATTGGATAAACTTTAAAATGAAAATTAAGGAAAGATAGAAATGGCTGTTTATGATAAAGTAAAAACCAGAGAAGCACCATCAAATTCAAAAGGTGCTTTGCATTGGTTAAGAGAAAATCTCTTTTCATCTCCACTTAATAGCGCAATGACTGTGCTGGGTATTGCCATGCTTCTTTGGATTATCCCTCCTTTTATAAAGTGGTCGATAATTGATGCAAATTTTGCAGGACATACGAGAGCCGATTGTACGGGAGACGGAGCTTGTTGGATTTTTGTTAAAGCCAAGCTTAGTATGTTTATGTATGGATTTTATCCTGAAGCTGACAGATGGAGAGTAAATTTGGTATATGGACTCTTTTTTGTTCTAATAGCAGCATTTAAATTCTTAAAAAAACCCAGTATTAAAATTTTTACAGCAACTCTGTATTTTGTAGTTGCATTTATATTGATAAGAGGTGGGTATTTTGGTTTAGCAGAAATAGATACAAATAAATGGGGTGGCTTGATGCTGACAATTGTTATATCTGCTGTTGGTATAGTCTGTTCATTTCCTATAGGTATCTTGTTTGCATTTGGAAGAGCATCGAAATTACCCATTATCAAAAGTATTAGTGTTACATACATAGAATTTATAAGGGGTGTTCCACTCATTACGATACTTTTTATGTCTTCAGTCATACTGCCTCTATTTTTTCCTGAAGGTGTGACATTTGATAAATTGCTTCGCGCACTCATAGGTATAACATTTTTTCAAGCAGCGTATATTGCAGAGATTATTCGTGGTGGACTTCAAGCTATACCCAGTGGTCAGTATGAAGCTGCAGATGCCGTTGGATTGTCGTATTGGCAAAAGATGCTTTTGGTTATATTGCCTCAAGCTTTAAAAGTTGCTATACCAAATTTGGTAGGATCCTTTATAGCACTTTTCCAAGATACAACACTCGTGTTAATCATAGGATTGTTTGATCTGTTGGCGATGGTGCAACTCACAAGTAGTGATACTCACTGGTTAGGTTTTGAGACTGAAGGATATGTTTTTGTAACGATAATCTTTTGGGTATTTTGCTACAGTATGTCTGTGTATAGCAAATCTCTTGAAAAAAGATTTAACACCAATTTAAAATAGGAAAGATAATGGAAAACAAAGAAGATGTAATAGAGATAAGAAACTTAAACAAATGGTATGGTGACTTTCATGTCCTCAAAAATATAAATCTAAATGTAAAGAAAGGTGAGATTATCGTAGTAGCCGGACCAAGCGGTAGTGGAAAATCTACACTCATCAGATGCATAAATTACCTGGAGCAGTTTCAAGAGGGACAAATCATTGTAAATGATGTGGAATTAACTGATGATATTAAAAAAATCAAAGCAGTTCGTGAAGATGTTGCTATGGTGTTTCAGCATTTCAATCTTTTTCCACACCTTTCTATAGTTGATAATCTGACTTTAGCCCCTATTTGGGTAAAGAAAACACCAAAAAAAGAGGCGATAGAGACTGCAATGCAGTTTTTAGAGAGGGTGGGCATAGCAGATCAGGCAAAAAAATATCCAAACCAACTAAGTGGAGGTCAACAACAAAGAGTTGCAATTGCTAGAAGTTTATGTAAAAATCCTTCTATTATGCTTTTTGACGAACCAACAAGTGCTTTGGATCCTGAAATGATATCTGAAGTTCTTGATGTTATGATTGAACTTGCTCAAGAGCACAGAACTATGGTTTGCGTAACTCACGAGATGGGTTTTGCAAAAAAAGTTGCTGATAGAGTTATCTTCATGGAGGCCGGACAAATTATAGAGGAAAATACTCCTGAAGAGTTTTTTGAAAATCCTCAATCAGATAGACTAAAACTTTTCTTGTCGCAAATACTTTCACACTAAATTATAGGGCATTTGCCCTATAATTTGCTATAATTTCAAAAAAAAGAAAGGTTTGATATGGATCAATTTTTCCCTGCTATATTTATATCTGTTATAGTTGCATTTATACTCATTAAAAATATTAAAAAAATTACAGAAAAGATGGATGTAGATGCTCTTGTCAATCCTTATGATAAATACGCCTCTTTTTCTGCGCATATCCAAGAGTATATAAGAGATATAAAAAAAGAGATAGCTCAAGCCCAAAAGAGCGATGTCATATTTGCCTTGCTGGATGGTAAGGATTTAGATGTTGCGCAAGAGAAGCTCTCTGATTTTATAAGAAAGCTTGTATTTTTTGAAACATCCATGGCAAAAAACAGATCAAAAGAGCAAATAGAGAGTGAGTTGGCTCAGATACTTTTTGATTTAGATGCTTTTGTGAAAGAAAACATCCAAAATGGTGAGTTGATAAGCGAAAAAATGAGAGAGGATCTGCAAACTAGATTTGAAGAGTTAAGAGGGTAAAAATCGATAAACTTTTTACAAAATTATTTTCACGACTCAAATCATTTGCCTAATTTGATATATATTTTTGAACGGTTTTCAGGCTAAAAAATTTTATAAAAAAGCTGCATCTTTTTTTGTGAAGCTTCTATATTTATAGGTTCAAATTTAATTCTGCCTCCAGCTTTCATTTGCGAGAGTTTAAAGCAATCAATAGGCAAAACAGAGCCTATCTTTGGATATCCGCCTATCGTCTGTCTCTCTTTTAGGAGAATGATTGGCTGACCATCCTTTGGTACCTGAATAGCTCCAAAGCTTATGCCCTCAGATACTATTCCCTCTATCTGACAATTTACAGGCTCTGCATTTAATTTGTAGCCCATTCTGTTGTTTTGTGAAGATATAATATAGGTTTGAGAAAAAAACTTTTCAATTTCATTTTTATCAAAAAACTCATCTTGATAACCAAGTACGACTCTAAGAGTCAACTCATCTTTATACTCGGGTATAAACTCTTTTTTTAGTGAGATATTATAGTATTTGTCTGCACTTTCTCTAAAATACAGTAAATCTCCTTTTTGTAGATTTCTTCCAATCTCCTCTTTTGTGGTAACAGAGTTGCTTCCTAGCTCTTTTTTAATTTCAAAGCCATTTTTTACGCCAAAATATATCCTGGCACCTTTTTTAGCATATCCAAATTCTAGTATATCTCCTCTGTTTATATCATGAGTTTTCCAGATGTCAGTCTCTTTTGAGTTTATATCAAACTTTACATCTGCCCCTGTGACACCGATAGTACAATTTGCATTTGCTTCTAGCTTCAAACCACCAAGTGTAATCTCTATGCAGTTTGTACCTGCTTCATTTTCTAAGATATGATTCAAAGCCATATAAGCATACTCATCCATAACGCCAGAGTTTGTTATGCCCTTGTCACACAACCCAAATCTTCCAAAGTCTTCCACCAAAGAGAAAATTCCACTTTGTATAACTCTAAAATAGCTCAAATTACACCGCCGTTTTTTATAAACTCAACTCTGCTTATCGGCTTAAATTTTACTCTCTCGCCCACACTCAAATATGAAAATCCATCTATATCTTTATCAAACATATCTACAAATGTTCTGCCGACTATATTCCAACCACCCGGACTTTGGACGGGATATACGGCACTTTGATTATCTGCTATGCCAAGACTGCCTTTTGGTATTTTCGTGCGTGGAGTTTCAAGTCTGGGTGTTGCAATTCTTGCATCTACTTCACCTAAATATGCAAACCCAGGTAAAAAGCCGATAGTGTAAACACTGTAAATCATCTCAGAGTGTAACTCAATCACCTCTGCTATACTAAGATTTGCCAAAGTAGCCACTCTAGCAAGATCGAACCCAACCTCTTCATCATAATAGACAGGTATCTGGACTATTGCGCCCTCTTCTTTGCTCTTTTTTATCTCATGAGTCAAAATTTGCCCAATATGTTTCAAGATAGAATCATAACTATATTTTTTAAGATCATAATGAATCAATATGGATGTATAAGATGGAGTTAGATCGATAAATCCACTATCTTTTTGATTTTTTAAAAGATTATAATTATGTTGTACAAGCGCAGATACCTGTTTTGAAATGATATCTCCAAAATATATAATTATACTGTCTGCTGAAGCTATCTTATACTCTATCAATCAAATACTCCCTCATAGCCTTCACAATGCCAAGCGCATGGGCATTGTCGCCATGTACGCACATACAGTCAACTTTCAGTTTTAACTCTTTGCCTGTATGTGATTTTATGGCACCGTTTTTTATCAAAAAATCTAATCTTTCTAGCACTTCGTCACTTGAGCCTAAAACTGCATTTGGCATACTTCTTGGCATCAAAGAGCCGTCATCCATATAGGATCTATCAGCAAATACTTCAAACAGAAGCTCTATTTCAAAAGCTTTTGCCAATTCTACATAATGACTGTTTTTTGATGAACTTAAAATCATAAGTTTTAGATTTTTGTTGTATTTTGAGATGGCTTTGACTATGGCCTCAAATACCTCTGTATCTTTCATCATTTTATTGTATAGGGCTCCATGAGGTTTTACATAGTCAATTTTTGTTTTGTTTGATTTGCATATGGCATTCAGTGCACCTATTTGATACAAGACAAATTTTTCTATCTCTTCACTACTGCATTTCAAATCTCTTCTTCCAAATCCTACCAAATCTGGATATCCGGGATGTGCTCCGATAGAGACACCATTTTGCACAGCTAATCTAACTGTTCTATCCATAGTAATGGGATCACTTGCGTGAAAGCCACAAGCTGTATTTGACATATCAACCAAAGGCATGATTTCAGCATCAAGCCCCATTTTCCAAGCTCCGAAACTCTCACCCATATCGCAATTCAATTTTATCATCTCTTATCCTTTATCCATGCACCATCTTTGAGGGCAGATAAAATGTTATCTCAGGGAAGACCGTCAAGACAACAACTATAAGTATCATTATAACAAAAAAAGGAAAGGTTGCCTTTAAAATATAATCGATTTTCTCTCCCGAAATGCTTTGTATAACAAAGAGTGAAAACCCAACAGGAGGAGTTATTTGTGAGAGTTCTACCATGAGAACCAAAAATATACCAAACCAAAGAGGGTCATATCCAGCAGCAGTTACAATGGGAAGTACAATAGGAAGAGTCATAACAACCATAGATATACCGTCCAACATCATACCTAGTATCATGTACATAATTCCCACAACAAGCATCAACATATAAGGCGAAAGTCCTAAAGAGGCTATATATTCGCTTAAAGCTCTTGCTATCCCTAAAAAACCGACAACTTGAGATAAAAATCCGGCTCCTGCGATGATAAAACTAATCATAACAGTTGTCTTTATAGAGTTTAACATCGCTGTTTTAAAGACTTCAAAATCCAAACTTTTAAAGTAAAAACCAAGAAGCATGGAGCCCAATACTCCAAGAGCTGCCGCTTCGGTAGGGGTAGCAAATCCGGCATAGATACTCCCCAGAACTAAAATTATCAAAGAAAATATAGGTGCTAAATCTTTTAAAGATTCTAATCTCATCTTCCATGTAACCACTTCGACTTGTGGAGGAACTGCATTTTTATCTATACTTGCTGCAACAATTATATATAGAGCGTAAGAGCTTGCAAGCAAGATTCCGGGTAAGATTCCGGCGATAAAGAGCTGACCGATAGAGACATTGGACAGGACTCCATATATAATCATAATCAAACTAGGAGGTATTAAAAATCCAAGAGTTCCACTTCCTGCCAGTGAACCTATAGCTAAAGATTTGCTGTATCCTCTTTTTTTAAGTTCACTCAGTGTTATCTTTCCAACTGTTGCCGTGGTGGCTGCAGATGAACCTGAGACTGCCGCAAAAAGTGAGCAGGCCGCCACATTTACATGCAGAAGTCTGCCTGGTACTTTTGTAAGCCAAGGTATAAGACCATTTAAAAGTCTGGTAGATATGGATGATTTATACAGTAATTCTCCCATAAATATAAACATGGGAAGTGCTGCTAGAGACCAAGAATTTAGAGAGTCATAGAGTGAAGAGGATAACAAATCCCCTATCTTGTCCCAGATATTTATAGCCGGAGGCAGATTTACCTTAAATATAAGCATCCCAAATATGCCAGTAAGCATCAATGATACTCCAATCCAGATAGAAGAGAGTAAAAAAGCAAACATAACAATCAACAATACAATGGTAAGAGTCAATGGATCAGCTATCATTTGTCATCCTTTTTGCTAGAAAAGCCAGAAGTGAGACGACAAATATAAATGTGCCCACAATCATTGGAATCTGAGTAAGATAGATAGGTGTCTCCGATACTCCCTCTGAGAGTATATCAAAACTATAAGAGTCTAACATCATGAGCGTAACTCTATAGAGTATAAAAGAGATAACCCCTAAAGTTACAGTTCCTGCAAAGATATCAAAATAGTTTTGTATCTTTTTGGGTAGTCTTGAAGTGAGTATGTTGATTCTGATGTGTCCTTTTTGGCTAAAAGTATAGCCAAGACCCAAAAATACGGAAGCGAGATAGAAGTATCCACTGTACTCATCTGCTATCATAGTTGACTTATCAAAAAATGTTCTTGAGAAGATTTCAGTAAGTATCAAAACTACCAAAGAGATGATAAAGAGTGATGACAAGAGAGCTCCCAAACCTGAGAGCCCTTTTTCAAATTTGATAAAAAATTTCATGATTTCTCTATTTTCTATACTCTTTAAAGATTTTTTTGATGTCACTGTTTGCATCTTTAAGATAAGATTTGAGCATCTTTGCACCAACTTCGGCTAGCTGTTTCTTTAGAGTCGGAGTCGGAGCACTAACCTTCATGCCATGCTTTGCAAGAATAACCAAATCCTCTTTATCTATGTTTTTGCTGATAGCCCATTGAGCTTTTTCCATCTCTTTTGCAGCTTTTAACATGGCCGTTTTTTGAGACTTGTCAAGTGAATTCCAATAGTCAAGGTTAATAGTAACTGCTTGAAGAGGATAAGCATAGCCAATCTTTGTAAAATTACTTAACACTTCCCAAAGTTTACCATTTTTTCCACTCTCAGAAGATGTAACAACTGCATTTACAAGTCCGGTGCTGAGAGCTGAATAAACCTCTCCCCATGGAAGTGCAACAGCGCTACCACCTGCCATCTTCACAAAGTTTGCTGAGTTTTTATCATAAGTTCTGGCTTTTACGCCTTTAAAGTCAGCAGTAGAGTTTATGGCTTTTTTAGTATAAATTCCACTTGGTGGCCAAGTAACTGCATATAGAAGTTTTTGATTCCACTTTTTGAAGGTTTTATTATAAGCCGGCTTTGAGATTTGGTATAATTTATAAGCATCTGCATAAGAAGAAGCTACAAAAGGAAGGGCAGAGATACCAAAGACTTTACCACCACCTGCAGTAAAAGGTATAAACATATCTGTCATAGGCACAACACCGTCTTTTACAGCTTTTAATGCATTTCCCTTGACAAGAGAGCTTCCTGCATGCACTTTGATGTTTACACTGCCGTTTGTGTATTTTTTAACCAAAGCTGCATACTTCACAGCACCCTTTGTATGGAAGTTTGTTGCTCCATACTTCGCATTTAAATCCATATTTACAGTTCCTGCAAACATCAACGATGCAACTCCTGCTGCTAAAACTACTTTTCTTAACATGTTTTCTCCTTTGAAATTTTAGATTTCATGTATAACTGTTTTATGAGGCTCAGACCAACGGGAGGATTTGTCCTCAAAGAAATAGTTGTACAGGAAAATCCGTTGTTATTTTATACTATCAAGCAGAAGTGAGTAAAAAGTGAGGATTTGAGTAAATATATGAAAAAAATCAAAAAATAGCTCTACATGTAACTAAAAGTTACAAAACCTATATCCAACTTGCGAGATATTTTCTATAATTTCTGTGGGAATTTTTTTTCTTAAAACTTTTATAAATGTTTTCAAAGCACTTTGACTCATGATATCATTTTGCCAGACATCATCCTGGATATTTTGATATGTTGTGACATTTTTTCTATTTTTATAAAGTAACTTTAAAAAAAGTTTTTCTCTGTTTGTGATTCTAATTGTATTATTTTTACATAAAATTTGCATAGAGTTAAAATCTATACTTAAATCTTTACTTATAGCAATTATATCCATCTCTTCAGTAAAAACATCTTCCAGAGCTGTTTGGAGTTTTTGCGCATTTATGGGTTTGAGTATAAAGTGGTTTACTTTTAGATTTATCAACTCGAGCAGATACTCTTCATTACTGTAGGCAGTAAGAATTATAAGTGGTATATCACTATCCTTTTCTCTTATTTTTTTTACCAAAGATACCCCATTCATATTTGGCATATCTATATCAGTGATGATAGCATCTGGTTTTGATTGCTTGTATATTTTGTATGCTTCTTTGCCGTCATTTGCTTCTATTACCTCTTTGAAGTAGAAATTCAGAGTGTTTTTCAACCGCTTTCTTACACCAGCATTATCCTCCACACATAGAATATTTAATTTTTTCAATCTATTTAACATTTTGCACCTCTATCGTAAATCTTGCTCCAGACTTTGTATTTTCTACCCATAATCTTCCGCTCATACTCTTCTCGATAATCATTTTAGACATATACAGCCCCAATCCTATTCCATCTACCCTCTCTTTGGTGCTAAAATATGGCTCAAATATCTTGCTGATTATATCAGGATTTACTCCACCGGCATTATCGCTTATCTCAAGATAGGATTTAGTATCTTTTTTATAAATTTTAAGAGAGATGGTTGGATTTTTAATCTCTCTTGCAACTAAAATATCTCTTGCATTTAAAAAGATATTTAAAATCACCTGAGCAAATTCATTGGGATGTCCAAAGGTGAATATCTGCTCCTCAACTCTTTGTACCTGTATGTTTGAGCTAGAGATAGTAGCACCCATGAGTGTCATCGCCTCATCGATAGCAGAGTTTATGCTAAATCTTTTTTTCTTTTTATCAGGTTTGAAAAAGTTTCTAAAATCCTCTATGGTTCTACTCATAAAATTTGTGATTCTATCACCGTCTTTTGCACACTCAAGCATGTATTTGCTATCAAGCTTTTTAAACCTGTAAGCAGTCCCCATCTCCATAAATATACCACTTATTTCGCTTAGTGGTTGTTTCCATTGGTGAGCTATCATACTTAGCATTTCGCCCATTTGGGCAAGTCTTGATTGATAAAAAAGTGCCCTGTCTTTTTTTTGTGACTCCTCTATTGCATTCGCAATTTTTGTCTTTAAAGTTGCCTCATTTTCATCTACCTTTTGTTTGTATGAGTTTAGAGCATTTATAATGTTTTTAGAGATGAAAAAAGATAAAATTCCAATTAGAAACATAAAAGAAAGTGCTATCAAGATGATAGTTTGAATCTGCTTATTTATCCTATCTTGCAAAAGAGTCCTCTCCTCTTTTATAGATCTCGATATATCATCCATGTATAAACCCGAACCTATGACCCACTTCCATGGAGCATAAAGTTTGACAAAACCCAGCTTTTTTGTTGCCTCTTTCTCATTTGGTTTTCGCCAATAATACTCCAAAAATCCACCATCAGGATTTTTAACAGCTATATTTATAAAAGCTCTCGTTATAAATTTGCCTGATTCGTCTTTTAGATTTATATCGTATTTGCCTATACTTTTTTTTCTAAACGGGTGAGAGATAAGATAGTAGTCGGTATTGTGTATCCAGATATAACCATTATCGCCATAGCGAATAGTATCTATATAATCAGTCAGTATCTTTTTAAGCTTTTTTTCGCTTATATTTGATAGTTTCATCCTATGATAATCGATATAATCAATAACACGATTGACCTGTGAGACCAAAAGTGCCTTTTGCTTCAATATATACCTATTCTCAAGTGTCTTACTCTGCTCTTTAAAGTAGCTGTTTTGAGAATTAATCAAAAAAGATGTCACAAAAGAAGTCAATAAGATAATAGTAAAAATCGGCGTCAAGATGATGAGTTTAGATATATTTTTTTCACTAAAAAGCATGTGTTATCCAGTTTTTTGTTTGAATTATACAATAATCTTTCTATAATTTTGGCTATAATTTTATTGAGGTAAAAATATGAAATACAGTTTTAAAAATGATTACAGCGAGGGGTGTCATCCAAAAATTCTTGAAGCTCTGGTGCAGTCAAATTTTGAGTCTCAAGATGGTTACGGGGATGATTTTTATACTAAAGAAGCAAAAAAGTTGATTTGGGCAAAAATAGGGAATGAAAACTCAGATGTACATCTTGTCTCCGGAGGTACTCAGGCGAATCTTATAGTTATCTCTTCAGCTTTGAGGTCATATGAGTCAGTTATATCGGCTGACAGCGGGCATATCAATATACATGAAGCAGGAGCCATAGAGGCAGTAGGACACAAGATAAACAGCATAAAAAGCGACGACGGTAAGATAAGCGTTGAAGATATACAAAAGGTACTTAGTGAGCATAAAGAAGCTCCACATGTAGTAAAACCGAAGATGGTGTATATCTCCAACTCAACTGAGCTTGGGACTGTTTATAAAAAGGATGAGTTGGAAAAACTGTCAGATTTTTGTTGCTCAAATGATTTGTACCTTTTTATGGATGGTGCGAGGCTCGGATCAGCTTTGAGTTCAAAATATAATGATCTGACTTTGCAAGATTTATCAAAACTGCTTGATATTTTCTATATAGGCGGAACAAAAAACGGAGCACTCCTAGGTGAAGCTATCGTGATAAACAATGAGAGTTTAAAGAGAGATTTCGCATACAATCTAAAGCAAAAGGGAGCACTGATGTCAAAAGGCAGAGTTTTAGGAGTGCAATTTATGACACTTTTTGCCGACAACCTCTTTTTTGACTTGGCAAATCACGCAAATCTTATGGCTGATAAGATTGCAAAATTTATACAAAAGAGTGGATTTTCTTTTTTATGCAAATCACAAACAAATCAGATCTTTCCAATTTTGCCAAATACTTTAATCAAAGAACTTGAAAAATCATATGGTTTTTATATCTGGAAAAATATAGATGAAAAAAGTTCAGCGATTAGACTCGTAACATCTTGGGCTACAAAAGAGAGTACTGTTGACGAGTTTATAAAGTCTATCGCAGAGTTAAGGGTTGCCAAAATCATATAGAGAATTATCCTTTGAAAATCCTCTGTATCTTATAGGTATATGAGTTTTTGTATCTTTGCTTTTGCAACTGTTCCTTGAAAAAGCAGAATCTTTGGCAAATGGCTTCATCTTGGCAAAATCACTATAAAGGTAAAGCAGTATCAAAGTCCAAATTAGATAGAAAATTAGCTTTTTAATTCTTTTTTTTGTAAATATTTTATCCATCAATTCTATATCAATGATTTAACCTGCAAAGCAATCTCCAACTCTTCGTTTGTGGGAATCACCAAAACTTTTACTTTGCTATCTTTTTTGTTTATCTCTAATATCTCCTTCGCTCTTTGGTTATTTGCTTCCAAATCAAGAGAAATGCCTAAATTTTCAAGACTTGAACAACTGTTTTTCCTAACATCGATATCATTTTCACCAATACCACCCGTGAAGATCAGGCAATCAACTCTGCCTAAAACCGCAGAGTATGAACCTATATATTTTTTAATTCTATAGCTAAACATTTCCAGTGCAAGTTTTGCTTTTTCATCACCCTCTTTTGCCATCTCTCCAACTTCTCTCATGTCATTATTACCGCAAATCCCTTTAAGTCCGCTCTTTTTGTTTAGCATATTGTCAAGTTTATCTATATCCATCCCCTCAACTCTTGCGAGATAAAATATAATAGCTGGGTCTATATCTCCAGATCTTGTACCCATGATTAATCCCTCAAGAGGAGTCAGTCCCATGGAAGTGTCTATGCTTTTTCCATTTTTAACAGCACTCATGCTTGCACCATTTCCCAGGTGAAGAGTTATGGCATTTAGTTTATCTGTGTCAATATCGAGGTATTTTGCTGCCTCTTTTGCTATAAAATGGTGAGATGTACCATGAAAACCATATCTTCTCACCCCGTCTTTTTTGTAGGTCTCATAGGGGAGAGCGTACATATAGGCGTGAGGCGGTATACTTGAGTGAAAAGCAGTATCAAATACAGCAACCTGAGGAACATTTGGGCAGTGTTCAATAGAACTTTTGATGCCTTCAAGATTTGCAGGATTGTGAAGTGGAGCTAGAGGTATCAGTTTTTCTATCTGGTTTATGACGCTTTTATTTATAATAGTAGGCTTTGAAAATTCCTCTCCGCCGTGAACAACTCTATGACCTATGCCGTCGAGTTCACACAGGTCTTTTATAACTTTTGATTCTATCAAAAGTGAATTCATAATCTCCAAACCTTTTTTGTGGTCTGGTATGGCTATATTTTTCTCCAATACAATTCCATCAAATTTTATCTTTGCATGAGAGATTTTTTCTCCTATCTGCTCTATGATGCCTGATACAAGAGATTCATTTGTCCGAGCATTAAAAAGTTGGAATTTTATAGACGAGCTTCCGCTGTTTAGTACTAAAATCTTCATATCTTACTCTCCTTGAGCTTGTATGGCAGTGATGGCTACGGTATTTACTATATCAGTTACCAAACAACCTCGACTTAAGTCATTTACCGGTTTATTCAGACCTTGCAAAACCGGACCTATAGCTATAGCACCCGAACTTCTCTGTACTGCTTTATAGGTATTGTTTCCTGTATTGAGATCGGGGAAGATAAATACTGTTGCTTTTCCGGCAACTTTGGAGTTTGGAAGTTTTGTTTTTGCCACTTTTTCATCTATGGCGGCATCATACTGAATTGGACCTTCAACTAAAAGATCCGGCATCTCCTCTTTTACAATCTTTGCAGCAACCCTGACTTTTTCAACATCATCTCCTTTTCCTGAGTCTCCTGTGGAGTAAGAGAGCATCGCAACTCTCGGCTCTATTCCAAATACCTTTGCGGTTTGGGACGAGGTCATAGCTATTTGGGCTAACTGTTGGGCATTTGGGTCTTGGTTTACAGCACAATCTCCGTAAACTAAAACCTTAGTATCCAAACACATGAAAAATACACTTGAGACTATAGATATGTTCGGTTTTGTTTTTATGATTTGCAAAGCTGGCCGTATGGTGTCTTGCGTGGTGTGAACCGCACCAGAAACCATACCGTCTGCATCACCACAATGAACCATCATGGTTGCAAAATAACTATCTAGCTCAAGTGATTGTCTGGCAACTTCAAGGGTTAAGCCTTTTTTCTTTCTAAGTTCATAAAAGATATTTACATACTTGTCCATTAAAGGTGATGTTTTTGGGTTTATAAAAGTTGCTTTGGATATATCTATGCCTAGAGTTCTACTCTTTTCCAAAATATTTCTTTCATCTCCGAGCAGTATGATTTGTGCAACATCTCTTCTTAGCAATATCTCAGTGGCTCGCAAGATTCTCTCATCATCGCTTTCCGGAAGTACTATCTTTTTCTTATTTGATCTAGCTCTTTCAAAAAGACCAAATTCAAACATTATGGGAGTGATAGTATCGCTGATAATGTCGGAAACTATTTTGTTTCCAAGATAGTTTGTGTCAACATTGGACGAGAAAAGACCCATGGCAAGTGCAATTTTTCTATCGCTTTGAGGTGTTATCGTAGCCGGCACATCTTTGACTTTCATGGCAGTTGTATATGTGTCTTCTTCAACACTTAAAATCGGCATGGTGCATTTGTCAAATCCACCAAACAACTGTTTTACGGATTTGTGAGGCAAAAGACCACCTGTTAGTAATATGCCTGAAATTGTTGGGAAATTTTTCGAAAAAACTGAACTCAGAGAGCCGATAATGATATCTGATCTATCTCCTGGAACTATAATCAAATCACCATCTTCAAGATACTCTAGAAAATTTTCAAGTTTCATAGCAGCAATTTTACTTTGCCTAACAACTCTTCTTAAATCTTTTTCTTCGCCTAATATCTGTATGCATCCTAGATTTTTCTTTATCTCTGCAACTGTTGGGGTGTCTAACTCTGTTACCTCTTCAAGTAGATATACAGGCGTCTCTTTCGTATCTAAAGCCAGAAGATTGCCTCTTAGCTCATTTATGATTTTTGGGTCTATTCTGTTTACAAAAGTAGCTATATGGGTGCATCCTGCATTTTTGATTGAGTCTGTCTCTATGGAAATCTCATCAAAAATCTCTACGGCACTCTTGTTTTTTCCTTTTAAAATACTGATATATGGAGTACCGAGGTTTTGTGCGATAGCGAGATTTATATCAAAATCCAAGGTATGCGAGAATGAAGAGTTATGCAATCCCTCTACAACAACAAAATCATACTCTTTCTCAAGTTTTTTGAACTTTTCAAGCAGGGACTCTATAAAATAGTTAAATTTGTTTTCTGCCATGAGTTTTTCCACTTCATGTGTGTCAAAACCATAAGTATCCTCATAAGACATGTCCAAAGAATATTTTTCCAAAACAAAAGATATATCGTGATCTCTTTCTCCAACATCATCAATAACGGGTCTAAAAAAAGCAACTTTCCCTAATTTTCCTTTTAAAAGTTCCATAATTCCCATCGTGATTATCAAGCTGCCGGTTGCCGGTTCCAATGATGAGATATAAAGACTGTCCGATTTCATATATTCCCCTTAATTTTTTAGCTAATCATACCACGACAATATAACAAAGTTATAATAAAAAATATGCAAAATTTTAAAATTAAATTTTTACATAAAGGTAGGAGCGTCATTTGAAAAAAGTATCAAATCTCCGCTTGATGTATGGCTTGCCAAAGTGGATTGGAGTTTCTCTTTGTTTTTAAGCACTACTTTTTGAGTTTTATTGATATTTAACTCTAAAATCTTTTGATTTGTTTTGCCTGTTATGATAACCAAATCAAAAACATCATCTATCTTTTTTGCGAGTTCTATGTTTGCCTCGCTGCTGCTCTCTATGATGCCAGGAGTCACGACAATGCGCCTTCCACTATAGTTTGAGACCAGATCATAAGAGCCAAGCATGCCTTGCAGATTTCCATTGAAACTGTCATCAATGATAATTTTTCCGTTGGCTTCTATCTTCTGAAGTCTGTGTTCAACTCCTTTTATCTGCTCTATTCTCTTTTTTATATCTTCCATTTTTATCCTAAGATGTGCGCACACAAGTATAACAACTTCAAGATTATTTGCATTAAAAGAACCAAGTAGTTTCGTGTGAAAAATTTCATCTTTTCCATCTAGCGGAATTGTAAAATCTATACCATCTAAATTAGCATTTAAATTCTTGATATCATCTCCGTATATCACTATATTTTTATCTTTTTTTACATTTGTACTTATATGCACAAATGCGATCTCCAATCTATTTGAATTTAGAAGCTCCATCTTGGTATTTCGTATATTTTCCAGATTTTTAAAGTACTCAATATGTTGCTCTCCAATCTCTCCCACTATAGCTATGTGAGGATTGATAAATCTTGCTATTTCATCTATATCACCGCTTTGTCTCGCTCCGGCTTCTACGATATAAAAATCAATATCATCACTTAAATTATCATTTATATCTTTTATGATTCCACCAAGGGTATTAACGCTTCTTGGAGTTTTATAAACTCTGTATTTGGAAGATAGTACTTCATATAAAAAGTTTTTTATGCTGGTTTTCCCATAACTTGCAGTGATAGCTATGATTTTTAGATTTTTATTTGCATTTAGATTTTTATTTGCTCTTTTTTTGAAATCATAAAAGAGTATCTTCTCATACAGATAACTTGCAAGATAGGAGAAAAATAGAGGTAAAATGACACCAAAGAGTTTACAGTTTGGGCTTAAAAGGCATAAAGTATCTTGAAAGATGGCTGCTAAAACCAAAAAACCAAAAAACCTTTTAACGCGAAGTGTAAACACCAGCTTTTTGTCCAATTTTCTATACCATAAAAAAAGAGTTGGCAGTAAAAGAATGTAAAAATACAGAAGAAAATACAGACCACTTAAATAATATACAAAAATAGGGATAAAAAAGAAGTAGAGATGCCAATCATATCTGTTAAAATGAAACAATACCCTTTGCAATCTATAGCTATACCATTGCATAGCACTGATAAAATAGTAGCCCAAAACCAGTATAAAAACAACATGTGTAAATAGATAAAAATATTCTATCATCTCTGTTTTAAATCCTCTCTAAAATTTTGACAAATTTGCTTAGCATTATCTAAAAAGAAAAAATGCCCACCATCGTAAATCCTCAATCTGCTATCAGCTATAAGAGTGTCTATTTTATAGGCATTGCTTAGCGGAACAGCTTTGTCATCTTCTCCCCAGTATACAAAAGCCCTGTTTTCAAAATTGGCAAATATACCGCTAAAATCCTCATCTACCACTTTTTTCAGTGTTTCATACATAATTCTACTCAAGCCATCCACATCTTTTGTAGCAAAAAATTTATACAGGTTTTTACCGAATAGAGGGTGTAACAGTTTGAAAATTTTGATTTTTAATCTGGTTTTTAAACTCTTTTTATTTAAAATACCGGCAGTACCAAGAAGTACTAAAATATCAGGATTTAACAAAGCGGCAACTTTCCCCCCAAAAGAGTGTCCAAAGATAATTCTCTTTTCAACTTGAAGAGTCTTTAAAAATATATCTATTATATCTGCATACTCTTTGGTTTCCAGGGCAGTATGGATGCTGGAGTTTCCAAAACCGGGTAAATCAATAAAAAGCAACCGAAAATCACCAAGATATTTTGCAAAACTATCTCTCATTATCTCCTTGTTACTGCCCCATCCGTGTAAAAAGATAAGTGTGTCTGATCTGTTTTTATTATGTATTTCATAGCTTATATTGTATCTTGTACTCTTATATCCTATCTCTTTTAGAGCCATTACTTTTTTGTCTTTTTGTAAATTTTTTCTAATATTTCCATGGCCTCAGTGAGTTTTTCATATCTATCGACACTTATCATCACAGCATCAAAATTATTGTTTTTAACAATCACTATCTTCTCTTTCTCTTTTTTTGCTACACTTTTTAAAACTGAACTGAAGTTTCTAACCACATCAGTTGCTGTCATTATCTCATCTTTTGTATAAGAAATCATTTTTTACCTCATAAATACATAAAATTATATGTATTATAACAAATTATTTTCCTTTTGCGGAGTTAATTTTATTGATATACCTGTAAAGATGAGGGACAACTGTGGTACTTGGAAGAAAATTTGCCAATTCTTTTATGGTTTTATCAAAATCATCAAAAAGGTAATTTGCCATGCTGCCTGGTACCGGATTGATTTCGTTTATATACACTTCACTGTCAAATACAAAAAAATCACATCTTATGAGAGAACCGGTAAAAAATGGCTCATAAAGTTTTATAAATGCCTTTTGCATTTTTTTTTGCAACTCTATACTTATATCTGCTTTGTTTACTCTTTTGGTTCTTGAAAAATCCAGGTATTTTTTATCAAAATCCAAAAACTCCTCTTTTTGTGGCTCTTCAATGATCGAAAAGCAGTATCTGTCACTTTTGCAACCGGCAAGATTATACTCTTTGATGCCCTCTATAAAAGGCTCTATAATCACTTGTGTATCAAACTCAAATGCTACATCAAGCGCATAGTCCAACTCATCTTTGTTTTTTACCACACTGATGCCTATGGAGCTTCCTAGTCTTGTTGGTTTAATAATTACCGGGTAGGCTAAATCAATATCTCTTCCGGCATTTTTTTGCAAGGTTTTACAATCTAATGTTTTTACCCCAAACTCTTTGGCATAGAGCTTGGTAAGGAGTTTGTTAAAACTTACAACACTTGCTTCAATTCTGGGACCTATAAAAGGTATATTGAAAAAAGAGAGGAGTGAAGAGATTGTGCCATCTTCTCCGTCTCTCCCATGTATTATATTTAATAGAGTGTCAAACTCGACTCGCTTTTGGCTTATTAGTGTCTTTTGAAAAAAACCGCCTTGCTTTAGTTCTAGTTTTTTATCTCTCTTGTACTCACCTGAGCTAAATCTTTTTGCTGTTATCTTATCTGTCGGTATGAGATAAAAATCTCTGTTGTAGTCACAAAATATATAAACCAATTCACTCTTTAAAACTTTTTTCAAAGCAATTGCGCTGATTATACTAATCTCATGTTCAAAACTGTTTGCACCAAACAGTATCGCAAATTTCATCCTATTGTCCTTTATTTATGCTAATTTTTTTAGAGCTTCTTTTATGAGTTCGGCTGTAGAACTGCTTTTGCAGGTTGATAAAGTCTTTCTTACTCTGTCCTTCTTAAATCCCAGACTTTCCAATGCCAAGATGGCATCAAGTTGGCTTTTATCGCCACTTCCTGACTCTAGCGACTCCAAGGAGAAGTCACTTAGCTCCACCAATATTCTTTTTGCACTTTTTGGTCCAATGCCCGGGACTCTTTTGAAGGCTTCGACATTTTGACTTGCAAGTGCAGAAGCAAAATCATTCGGACTGAGAGTTGAGCAGATTGCCAAAGCCGTAGATGGTCCGATACCATTAAGTTTTATCACTGTATCAAAAATATTTTTTTCATCCATATCTAAAAAACCATACATCGAATGGTGGTCTTCTCTGATGATTTGTGTTGTAAACAAAGAAACACTCTCTTTGATGTTTATTCCAGAAGACGAAAAGAGTGAAATATGAACTTTGTATATTAGTCCGGAAGCAATTTTGATGTGTAAAAAAGTTGGACCTTTTTGTACAATTAGACCTTCGATACCGACTATCATTTAGCTATACTCACTTGATCTTTTTATCTCAAATTTTTCGTTCTCAATTCTTTGCAGCGTTATCTCTCTTATAATCTCATTTTCCCTTGTGTTATATGTAATCTCAACAGGAGGATATATGAGTTTAAATTTAACCTCATTAAACTCTTTCCAAACTCCGTGATTTATAATTTTTGCTGAAAAAATTTGATCCTGAGATGATTGTAATTCTGTATCCAGATTAGATATTTTCTGTTTTTTGACTTTAAAATCCCTGAGAATCTGATTGTAGTCATTAACCATCTTTTGATACTCTTTTATTTTTCCAAGAAGTGAAACAGGAGGAGTTTTTCCATCATTTTTTAGTTCAATTATTTTATTTTTTATATCCTCAATAACGCTTTTATTTGTTTCGATAACTCTTTTTTTTGCCTCTAGTATTTTAGGTACAGGCTTGATTGAAATGGTTAATTTGTTTATTTCGCTTTTGATATTTTCAATTTTTTGGCTGTACTGTTTTATTGCTGTTGGGTCAATTGCCAACTTATTATTGTTTCCTTTTAGTTTTTTTATGTCAATGAGATTAGCGGCTCTGATTGAGGCATTTGAGGTTAATTCCTCGATATATATATTCTTTCCGACAATCTCACCACCTATAACACTCTTTATGTTTATATTTTCTCCACTCACAAAACCGCCTTCGAGTCTGTCTATCTCTATACTCTTTCCACTTGCATTTCCTCTGTGCACAGCTATCTTGACATTATCGGCTTCGATAGTGGCTGTTTTATGTGTCTGTCCTTTAATTTCTACCGTCTTTGCTTTGATAGATGCGCCGCTTGCTATGTTGCCCTCTACATGTAATTCTGAAGTTTCTACACTCATCCCCGGCCCGATAGCATCTTTGAATATATCGCTCTCTTTTATATTTATCTTTACATCCGCGCTTAAATCAGTCTCTATTGAGCCTGTGGATTTAAAATCAACAGAGGCAATCTCCATATTGTCCTGTATATCATATGTGCCGTTTTCAAAATTAACATAACCGTTTTTGTTTGCTATATACAGTATCTTGCTGTCATCCTCTTTTTTTATAATATTTTCTGTGTGGTTTATATCTGTCTGATTGCTGCTTGAGGGTTCTTTTACACTTAAAAATCTTCCCTGACAATTTTTTCCGGGTATGCCTGATTGTGGTTTGATGTATTCTATGACAGTTTCACCTTTTGATACAGCGAGTATGAAGCCTCTTTTCGAATAATCAACCCTTCCTTGTCTGTCTTTGGTTTTAATCTTGTTTTTGTAATGATAAATTAGCTTGTCATCAATTGCCGAAACTTTATCCAGTCCCTGACAAACTATAAACATATGATCTTTTTCCAGGAAATTTTTGACTCTTATGCCTGATACAACTTTTTTTACCTCTTTGTACATATTTTCATCGCGAATACCAACAAGAATATTGGATTGTACTTTTTTTGTATTGATTCCTTCAATTATTCTCTGCTCCAGTTTGGAAAAGTACTTAATATCAAGATTTTTTTTAATTGTCGCAATAATTTTTGTCAAAGATTTATTTCCACTTAGCATTATTTCCGGTATCGCTTCATCTTGATTCATATCGCTTTTTTTAAAAATTTCAACTTTATAATGTTGGCGTATTTTCAAATCAGGGTTTAGCAGAAAATCATTATCATTAAATATACCTTTGTCTTTCTCACTTAAATCCTTGAACTCTTCACCCTTGTGGGTTTTATATGTAGTTGTTACTTTTAAAACCCTGAATGACAACTCTTTCGGGTCTAGATTATGAGAGCTTGCTACACTTTTTATCTCGTCAGCAATATTTTGAGTGTCAATAATAACAGAAGTAAAATCATCATTTATATGATTGGATTGCTTGCTGTCAGTATTGTCAGAACTTTTACTAAATAAACCCAAAACAAAATCCTTTTGCCAAAATATTAAAATGCCTATTGTACAATAAAATATATAAAAGCTCTATTTAACGCTCCTTTCGATACAATAAAAAATGTTTTTAAAATCATTTTTTACAAATAGTATGGGTATTTTAGTCTCTAGAATTTTTGGTTTTCTCAGAGATTTGCTAACTGCTTCTATCCTTGGTGCAAATATATATAGTGATATTTTCTTTGTTGCATTTAAACTTCCAAATCTCTTTAGACGAATTTTTGCAGAGGGTGCTTTTACTCAAAGCTTTATACCAAACTTTGCAAAAGCAAAAAAGAAATCTCTCTTTGCATATAGAATTTTTATAAGGTTTTTTCTCTTTTTACTCATATTCTCTTTGCTTGTTACGCTTTTTAGTGATTTTTTTACCAAAGTGATAGCTATAGGTTTTAGCCAAAAAGATGTAGAGCTGGCCTCAACTTTTGTGGCTATAAATTTCTACTATCTGCCTCTTATTTTTTGCGTGTCATTTTTTGCCGCTATGTTGCAATATAAAAATCATTTTGCTACAACTGCTTTTTCAACAACACTTTTAAATATCTCGCTTATAACAGCACTCTTGTTAAGTAGAAACCTGACAAAATCAGAGATAGTATATGCCATGAGCTATGCGGTGATAATTGGCGGCATACTACAAGTCATCGCCCACTTGATTGCACTGAAGAGAAAGAGACTTTTCAGGATATTTACAGTCGGATACAGGCTCTCAAAACGCAAAAAAATACAAAACCAATCAAAGATATTTTACAAATCATTTTATCATGCGATTATCGGAAATTCTACTGCACAGATTTCAGCCTTCTTGGATACCTGGCTGGCCAGTTTTTTAGCAAGCGGCAGTATTAGCTATCTGTACTACGGAAATAGAGTCTTTCAACTTCCGCTTGCTCTTTTTGCGATCGCTTTGAGTGTTGGAATATTCCCAAAAATCGCAAAAATGTTAAAAATTGGAGATGACAAAAAAGCCTTGAAACTGCTGGGAGACTCTTTTTGGTTTTTGGTTTTTGTATTGAGTTTTTCTATGATAGCAGGTGTTATACTTGGTGATGAGATTGTAAAAATTCTTTTTCAAAGAGGATCTTTTACATCACTAAATGCTTTGTATACATCCCAGGTGCTTCAGATGTATCTTTTGGGTCTTTTGCCTTTTGGTATATCAAAGATATTTTCCCTGTGGCTCTACTCTAAAAATCAACAAAATATTGCAGCAAAAATATCTTTGTACTCTCTGGGATCAAATGTTGTGCTATCCCTGGCACTTATAAAGCCTTTAGGGGTAATGGGTCTTGCACTTGCCAGTTCCATATCTGGGCTTACTCTTTTTGTATTTACTGTAAGAGCATTTGGTATAAAACAATTTTTAGATATAATCTCACTCAAAAAAACAATACTGCTTTTGGTAATGATTACTTTAGAAGTTCTCATACTTTTATGGTTTAAGGATATAATTGATGTATATATTTGATTCTGTTTTGAAAAAAAAGGTACTTTTTGAGCCTATAGTCAAAGATGAGGTGAGAGTCTATGTCTGCGGACCTACAGTATACGATGATGCGCACTTGGGGCACGCTAGAAGTTCTATAGCCTTTGACCTCTTAAGAAGGACTCTTGAAGGAGTCGGATACGAGGTTACTTTTGTAAAAAACTTTACAGATATAGATGATAAAATTATAAAAAAAATGCAAGAGAGCGGAGAGACTCTGGAGAAAATTACAAATTTTTATATAAAAAGATATAAAGATGAGATGCACTCTCTTGATATAAGAGATGCGGACATAGAGCCAAAAGCAACTGAAACGATAGATGAAATTATCACTTTTATTCAAAATCTCTTAGATAAAAATATAGCCTACAGGCTTGATGACGGCATATACTTCGATACCACGAAAGATGAAAAATATCTGAGTATATCCCATATGAACATAGATACAGATAATCTACAATCGAGAGTCTGTACTATGATTCAAAAGAAAAATTTAAAAGATTTTGCCCTTTGGAAATTCTCCAAAGAGGGCGAACCGACATATGGTGCATCATTTGGAGACGGCAGACCGGGATGGCATATAGAGTGTTCTTGTATGATAAAAAAACATATAGCCTATGACAATTCGCCTTTTCAGATCGATATACATGGCGGGGGTATGGATTTGCTATTTCCCCATCATGAAAATGAGGCTTCGCAAACGAGATGTCAAAGCGGACAAGAGCTGGCGAAGTATTGGATGCACAACGGTTTTGTAACTATAAACGGCGAAAAAATGAGCAAATCTCTTGGTAACAGTTTCTTTCTCAAAGATGCACTAAGTATCTATGATGGTGAGATTTTGAGATTTTATCTGCTCTCTACCCACTATCGTGCAAATTTTAATTTTTCCGAAGAGGATCTGCTTATAAGTAAAAAGAGGCTTGATAAGCTATATAGACTCAAGAAAAGAGTATTTGGCTCTAAAATTTCTACTGTAAATAAAGAGTTTAAGAAAGAGTTGCTGAATGCTTTAAGTGATGACTTGAATATTTCAAAAGCTCTTAGTGTTATAGACTGTATGATCTCTTCATCAAATGAAAAACTGGATATCGAGCCGAAAAACAAAAAACTAAAATATGAGATAAATGCAAATATTTTGTATCTGGACAAACTGCTTGGAGTCGGATTTAAAAATCCTTATGAGTATTTTCAACTGGGCATAACAAAAGAGCAGAAAAATAGAATTGAAGACCTGATAAGCCAAAGAGACAGGGCAAAAAAAGAGAAGGACTATAAAAAAGCTGATGAGATAAGAGCCAAGTTGGCAAATATAAAGATACAGCTGATGGATACGGCTGGGGGAACAGTATGGGAAAAGATAGATGAACAGTAACCTCAGTAGAATACTAAAAAGATTTACGCCATATTATAAAGATTATATACCCTATTTTATTTTTGCAGTAATTGGTATGATTTTGGCCTCAAGTGGTACTGCAGCATCTGCATACCTTGTAAAACCTCTTTTGGATAAGATTTTCATCGCAAAAGATGAGCATATGCTCTATCTGTTGCCATATGCTATTATCGCAGTATATGCTGCAAAAGAGTCGGGACGATACATGCAGGCGTATTTTACGGAGTATATAGGACAAGATATCATAAGACGCTTTAGAGATAAACTTTTAGACAATATACTCTCTTTGGATATAGAGTTTTTTCACAAATATCGCAGCGGCGAGCTCATAAGCAGAAACACGAATGATGTCGAGAGGATTAGGCTGGTAGTCTCAAATATCATACCGGAATTTTTCAGAGAAATTTTCACTATCATTGGTTTGGTTGCTGTTGTGATTTACCAAAATGGAGAATTGGCATTGTACTCTCTGGTCATTTTACCTATAGCTATATATCCACTTGGTTTGCTGGCAAAAAGGATGAAAAAAATCTCAAGAATGTCACAAGAAAAGATATCTGATTTAACTGCCAAATTGAGTGAGATTTTTAATAATATTGAGATTATAAAAGCAAATAATGCCCAAAAATTTGAGCATAAACTTTTTGAGGAAGATAATAAAAAGTATTTTAAACTAAATATGAAAAGCGTAAAAGTGACACAACTTGTCAGTCCGCTAATGGAAACTTTAGGCTCTATTGGTGTTGCTGTAGTTATCATTGTGGGTGGTAAGGAGGTCATAGAAGGAACCATGAGCGTAGGCAGTTTCTTCTCTTTTTTAACTGCTCTTTTTATGCTTTACACCCCTATAAAGAGGATTTCCGGTCTATATAATCGTATGCAAGATGCTGTTGCTGCGAGTGAGAGAATTTTCTTTTTGCTTGATTTAAAGCCAAAAATAAAAAGTGGCAAACATAAATTTCCTCAAAACATACAGAGCGTCAGCTATGAAAATATAGTTTTAAAATATGGAGATAAAACTGCTTTAAATGATATAACTTTTAAGGCAAAAAAAGGAGAATTTATAGCATTTGTCGGAGATAGCGGAGGCGGGAAAACTTCACTTGTGAATCTTCTTGTAAGATTTTTTGACCCTACAAGCGGAAAGATAAAAATCAACGATATAGATATAAAATCACTTGACATATTGAAACTTCGAGAAAGCATAGCCATAGTTACACAAAGGGTCTATATACTTCATGACTCTATAGCTGCAAATGTAGCCTATGGACAAAAAATTGATGAAAAAAGAGTTATTGAGGCTCTTAAAAAAGCAAATGCTTATGATTTTATTGAAGATTTGTCAGAGGGCATATATACCAAGCTGGATGAATTTGGTACAAATCTGTCGGGTGGACAAAGACAACGAATTGCTATAGCAAGAGCCATATATAAAGATCCGAAAATTTTAATTTTTGATGAGGCTACAAGTGCACTTGACAGTAAAAGTGAGCAAAAAATAAGTCATGCTATAGAAAATATAGCAAAAAACAAGATAACTTTTGTAATAGCTCACAGATTAAGCACTATACAAAAAGCTGATAGGATTATAGTCTTGAAGCATGGAAAGATAAACTCTGTAGGCAGTGACAAAGAGTTGGAAAATAGTTCTGATGAGTATAGAAAACTAAAAGGTTTACAAATTACCAAAAAAAATATCAAATTTTAAATATAATCTATAATTTGCTCGATATTTATTCTCTTTTGAGAAATTTACTCCGGAGCCTAATTCATAAAATATCCATTTTTTTTATATATTTTGTCTATATGAGAGTTGTGTGAGGTAGTTATTGATTCCGTTAAATTTTTTTTGTTCCCTGGATATCTTGTTGGTAATATATTCATATTTGGTATTTCCATAAAATGCCTGAGTTAACACAAAACCTGATTTTGAATTCATTGTCCAAAAGAGATGAAAAGTTACATCATAATCCATACCATTATATTCTGATCTGCTGCCTCGTCCAAGTTCAGTTCTAAAAAGTAGATTATCTTTTAAAAAACTATCCAGATAAAGCTTTGTGGTCTCTTTAAAATGATCTTTAGTAGAATATTGGAGGGTCTGTACAGGTTCTATTTGAAATTTACCAAATCTATTTTTAAGAAAAAATCTAGCTTTCACAAAAGGATACAAGCTTCTAATTCCAAATGAGTATTTTGCATTAAAATACTCTCCTACCCTTTCCATTAAGCTTACACCGATAGCAGTATTGCCTTCTTTGTAGTGATTTATATTTGGCAAATTCACATTATTATTGTTTAAATCACTAATAAAGAGCTTTAAATTTTTACTGCTTCTTTTTAGGTCAATATTAGCATGTATATTTATGTTAAAATTATTTTTATATAATGAATTATAATCATACTTTACGGAGACTCTGATAAAAGATTTTAATGTCTCTTCTATGTATTTATTACTTCTGAAAAAAGTGTCCTCTTTGTTTATTTCTGTTTTTAAATCAGTGCCTGCATTTTGTGAGAACAATCCAATTTTTTCTGCTATGAAATTATCAGTACCTGCAGATACTTTTACTATATTTTTTGAGATTTTGTGATGTAGTTTATCTATATAATTTTCAGAAAAAAGAGAAGTAATAAAAAATATAGACAATAAAATAATATGCATATTAAAAATTCCTTGTATGCCGTTTTTGCTAACTAACCTTACACACTTTATCATATTTTTTATTAATAAATTTAACTTTCATATCTAAGTCCAGGTAAATCTTCTATAATGCTAAAATCTTATATTAGTTTTTCAGATTTTTTAGAGTATAATAAACTCTTTTATTATACTACGGAGTTTATACATGCTTAATTACGATAGGTTGAAGAGATTGCTTTTTCTGTTTAGCCCTGAAAACGCACATAATATAGCTGAATTTACATTTAGATTTTTTTCAAATTATTGCCAAACCGTTCCCTCTTTTCTTGCTGAGAGGTATTTTGTGAGTGATAAAATGCTTGAACAAAGACTCTTTGAGACTACATTTTTGAATCCCGTTGGGTTAGCCGCCGGTTTTGATAAAAATGCAACTATGGTGAAAATGTTGACCTCTTTTGGATTTGGGCATATAGAATATGGTACAATAACACCTTTACCGCAAAGTGGAAATAAAAAACCGAGAATGTTCAGATACCCCAAGTTTGAGAGTATCCAAAATGCCATGGGATTTAATAATGACGGTATGGAAAAGATCTCAAAAAGAGTAAAGAAGCTGTATCCGTATGCAACTCCACTTGGAGCAAATATAGGTAAAAACAAAAACACTACTCGAGAAAATACACTTAAGGATTATAGAAAACTAATAGAAGCCTTTAGAGATTTGAGTGATTATTTGGTGATAAATATTTCATCCCCAAATACTCCGGGACTCAGAGACTTGCAAAATGAAAAATTTATAAAAGAACTCTTTGTTATGGCAAGAGAATTGACAAGCAAGCCTGTTTTATTGAAAATAGCACCTGATTTGGAAGTACACGATGCTATCAACTTATGCGGAGTTGCATTGGATAATGGAGCTAACGGAATCATAGCTACAAATACGACCATAGACTATACACTTTTACCTGATGCTAAAGATTTTGGTGGTATAAGCGGAAAAGTATTAAAAGAAAAAAGCTATAATCTTTTTAAAGAGTTGGCAAAAGAGTTCTTTGGAAGAACAGTTTTGATTTCTGTTGGGGGTATAGACAGTGCCGAAGAGGCATACAGGAGGATCAAAGCAGGGGCAAATTTGGTGCAGGTTTACAGCTCATTTATCTTTAAAGGACCGAAGCTGCTCAAAGATATAAATGAGGAGATAATACTCATGATGAGAAAAGATGGATTTAATCACATAAGCGAAGCTATAGGAAGCGATTTATGAGACGATTTTTATACTTAATTTTTATACTTACAGGAGTTTTGATGGCTAATTCACTGCCAAAATACTATACAAAGACATTAGAAAACGGACTGCAAATTGTAGTGATTCCTATGAAAAACGGAAGTGGTGTAATTACAACAGATATAATCTACAAAGTTGGAAGCAGAAATGAAATCATGGGCAAAAGCGGTATAGCACATATGCTTGAACATATGAATTTCAAATCCACACAAGACTTAAAAGCCGGTGAGTTTGATAGGATAGTTAAGGGTTTCGGAGGAGTAAACAATGCTTCAACAGGTTTTGATTTCACTCACTATTTTATCAAAAGCTCATCTAAAAATCTAAAAAAATCTCTACACCTTTTTGCTGATTTGATGTCTAAATTAAAGTTAAGTGACAAAGAGTTTCAACCAGAAAGAAATGTAGTGATGGAAGAGAGAAGATGGAGAACTGACAATTCACCTACCGGGTATCTCTACTTTAGACTCTTTAACAATGCCTTTACCTATCATCCATACCATTGGACACCTATTGGCTTTAAAGACGATATAAAAAATTGGACTATAAAAGATATAAAAGATTTCCATAAGATGTTCTACAGACCGGACAATGCTATAGTTATAGTTGCAGGTGACATAGAGCCCAAAAATGTCTTTAAAGAGGCAAAAGAGGAGTTTGGAGAGATTAAAAAGCCAAAAGTAAAGATGAGAGTAAACCATCAGATAGAGCCTGTTCAAGATGGGGCAAAAAGGATTATAATCAAAAAAGAGAGTGAAGTGCAGATGATAGCTATCGCATACAAGATTCCTGCTTTCAATAATCCTGACCAAGTTGCGCTCTCAGCCTTAAGTGAGCTTTTAAGCAGTGGAAAAAGCAGTAAACTTCAAGAGCTTTTGGTGGATAGGAAGAAGATGGTAAACCAGGTATATGCCTACAATATGGAAGAGATTGACCCGTCGATATTTTTATTTTTAGCGGTTTGCAATCCCGGAGTCAAAGCCAGTGATGTCGAAAATGAGATTTTAGGACTTATCGAGAAGATAAAAGATGGTGATATAGATGAAAAAGAGGTGCAAAAGGTAAAAACAAATACGAGGGCTGACTTTATCTTTTCGATGGAAAATTCTTCAAGTTTGGCAAACCTTTTTGGCAGTTATCTTGCCAGAGGAGATATAAAACCACTACTAAATTATGAAGATGCAATCAATAAACTAACAAAAGAAGATATAATCAAGGTAGCACAGAAGTATCTTATTAAAGATCACTCAACTACCGTTATACTAAAAAAGGATACAAAATGACAAGAAGTTTAAAAGGAGCAATGACCGCTCTTATCACTCCTTTCAAGAAAGGAAAACTAGATGAAGAGCAATATGCAAAACTTATAAAAAGACAGATAGAAAATGGTATAGATGTAGTAGTCCCCGTGGGAACTACAGGAGAGAGCGCCACGCTAAATCATGAAGAGCATAAAAGATGCATAGAGATTGCGGTCGATACATGTAAAAATACAGAGACAAAAGTCATAGCAGGTGCAGGAAGCAATGCAACTCATGAAGCAGTTGATTTGGCAAAATTTGCACAGAAACACGGAGCAGACGGTATACTCTCTGTTACGCCATATTATAACAAACCTATGCAAGAGGGATTATATCAGCACTATAAAGCTTTAGCTCACAGTATAGATATACCGGTTTTGCTGTATAATGTACCTGGCCGTACAGCTTGTGATTTGCTGCCTGAAACTGTTTATAGACTCTTTAATGACTGTGAAAATATATATGGTGTAAAAGAGGCAACAGGCTCTATTGAAAGATGTGTTGATCTTTTGGCACATGAGCCTAATCTTGCTGTAATCAGCGGGGATGATGCCATAAACTACCCTATTCTCTCAAATGGAGGAAGCGGAGTTATTTCGGTTACATCAAATTTGCTGCCTGACCAAACAGCCAAGCTCACTCATCTGGCTCTTGAGGGTGACTTTCATGGAGCAAAAGCGATAAATGATGCACTTTATGAGATAAATAAGGCTCTGTTTTGTGAAAGCAATCCTATACCTATAAAGGCTGCTATGTATATAGCAGGACTTCTTAAAACATTAGAGTATAGACTGCCTTTAACACAACCTAGCGGTGAGCATATGAAAAAGATAGAAGAAGTGATAAAAAAATACGACATAAAGGGTTTTTAAGTAATGAAATTTTCTGATATAGAGGGCAAAACATTGGTTATCAGTGGTGGCACCAGAGGAATAGGTAAAGCAATAGTACAAGAATTTGCAAAAAACGGTGCAAATATAGCCTTCACATATAATTCAAATGAAGAATTGGCAAAAAACCAGGCAGTAAAACTCGAGAGTGAATATGGCATAAAAGCCAGAGCCTATGCCCTAAATATACTTGAACCTTTAACTTACAAAGAGCTTTTTAAAGAGATAGACAAAGATTTTGACAGAGTTGACTTTTTTATATCGAACGCCATTATCTCAGGACGGGCAGTTGTCGGAGGATATGCAAAATTTATGAGACTCAAACCAAAAGGAATCAATAATATCTTCACAGCAACAGTAAATGCTTTTGTAGTCGGTGCTCAAGAGGCAGCTAAAAGAATGGAAAAGGTGGGAGGAGGCAGTATTATATCTCTCTCATCTACAGGAAACAGAGTTTTTATAGATAACTATGCAGGTCACGGAACCGCAAAAGCCGCAGTGGAAACTATGGTAAAATACGCTGCAACAGAGCTCGGAGAGATGGGTATCAGAGTCAATGCTATAAGTGGTGGACCTATCGAGACAGACGCTTTAAGGGCTTTTACAAACTATGAAGAGGTTAAGGCAAAAACTGCAGAGTTATCACCGTTGAATCGCATGGGGAAACCCGAAGATATGGCTGGAGCTGCTCTATTTTTATGCTCAAACAATGCCTCTTGGATAACAGGACATACACTTTTGATAGATGGCGGTACTACATTTAAATGATACTTAATCTTCCAAATCTTCTAGCATTTCTCAGGATTGCTATGGCGCCTTTAATGTATTGGTTTTTAGTAGATAGAGGCAATTCTATCTTTAGTGCCGTGAATGAGTCTTGGCTAGACTATTTTGCTACACTTTTATTTGTGCTGGCAAGTACAACAGATTTTTTTGATGGTTTTATAGCAAGAGAGTGGAATCAAAAAACGGAACTTGGAGCCATACTGGATCCACTGGCCGACAAAATGTTGGTGCTTGCTGCATTTTTGGGTCTTATGGTGATAGATAGAGCAAATCCATGGGCGATATATCTCATACTTACAAGAGAGTTTTTCATCACAGGTATCAGAGTTGCAAGTGCGAGCAAAGGATACAGTGTAGCAGCGTCAATGGCAGGAAAAGTAAAAACAGTAGCTCAAATGTTTGCTATCGGCTTCTTGATGATGAACTGGCCCTTTGCAAATTTCCTCTTATGGCTTGCGGTATTTTTAACACTTTATTCCGGTTTTGAGTATGTATCGGGTTATATAAAAAAGGTAAATAGCTAATGGGTACTATAGTTTCACTTTTAGTTCTCTCTTTTCTGATATTTTTTCATGAGTTGGGACACTTTTTGGCCGCAAGATTTTTTGGTGTAAAAGTAGAGGTTTTCAGTATAGGGTTTGGTAAAAAAATATATACAAAAGTCTATGGTGACACGCAGTATGCCTTAAGTATGATACCTCTTGGCGGATATGTGCAGATGAAAGGTCAAGACGATATGGACCCGACAAAGCTCTCTAAAGATAAAGATAGCTACAATGTTAAAGAGCCTTGGCAAAGAATTGTAATCTTGCTGGCTGGCCCATTTGCTAATTTTCTTTTGGCATTTTTGTTATATATAGCTATTGGTAGTATCGGTATAAACAAATTTGCTCCATATATCGGTCAAGTATCCAAAGATTCACCAGCGTTTAAAAGTGGCATAAAAAGCAATGATGAGATTATCTCAATAAACGGTATAAAAATCAAAACTTGGGATGAATTAAGTAAAAAGATAAAAAAAAGTAGTGATAGCCTGCTGTTTAAGATCAAACGGGACAGAAAGTTGATAAAAATCAAGATAGAGCCAAAAATTCATACATATAAAAATATGTTTGGAGAGACTTTGAAAAAAAAGATGGTAGGCATATCTCCTAGTGGCAAAACTATCACTATCAGATATACGTTTTTACAAAGTATACCTTTTGCGCTAGAAGAGACAAAAAATGCAACTACTATGATAGTAAAAAGTCTGCAAAAACTGATAGAAGGTGTAGTGCCGGCAAAAGAGTTGGGTGGAATCGTATCCATAGTTCAAGTAACCGCAAAAGCAAGTGCTATAGGTATAGTAGCACTTTTTGGTCTTACTGCCCTTATTTCTGTCAATCTGGGTGTCTTGAATCTACTGCCTATTCCAGCACTTGATGGTGGACACATAATGTTCAATCTTTATGAAATGATTACAAAAAAAGCACCGAGTGAGAGAGTTCTGTACTATTTAACTTTAGGGGGATGGGTATTTTTGCTTTCATTGATGGCTTTTACGATATTTAATGATATATATAGAATTGCAGGGGGAAATTGATGTCAATTTTGGATTATGAAAAAAGGTATGATGAAATTCTTACCAATATTGAGAATGTAAGAGTCAAGGTCAATCAGCACCAAATAGTAAGAATCATAGCAGTAAGCAAAAGTGTGAATTCCAAAGCTATATCTGATATGTACAACATAGGTCAAAGAGCTTTTGGTGAAAATAGAGTTCAAGACCTTAAAATTAAAATATCTGAACTTGAAAATTTGCCTGTAGAGTGGCACTTTATTGGAAGATTGCAGACAAATAAGATAAATGCTCTCATAGATCTAAATCCATCATTGATGCACTCTCTTAGCTCCATAGATCTGGCCAGAGAGATAGACAAAAGACTAAAAATAAAAGGCAAAAAGTTAAACGCTCTTTTGCAGATAAACAGTGCAAAAGAGGAGCAAAAAGCAGGTGTTATGCCGGAAATTGCGATAGAGACATATGATGAAATTATCTCTACATGTAGCAATATAGACCTTAAGGGTGTGATGAGTATAGGAGCCCATACAGAGGATACAAAAGATATAAAAGAGAGTTTTGAGAAAACTTATGCTATATATGAAAAACTACAAACAAGAGGTGCAAAATACTGCTCTATGGGTATGAGTAGCGATTATGAACTAGCTGTGGAGTGTGGAGCAAATATGCTCCGCATAGGCTCGGTTCTGTTTCACAATAGATAAATAATAATAAGGAGATACAAATATGAAGAGAGCTTACAATTTCGGTGCCGGACCTGCTGCTATACCGACAGAGGTTTTAGAGACAGCACAAAAAGAGTTATTGGATTATAAAGGCAGCGGTATTTCAATTATGGAGGCTTCACACCGATCAAAACTATATGATGATGTTCATGAGAGTGCCAAAAAAAACATAAAAGAGCTGTATAAACTACCTGATGATTTTGAGATACTATTTCTGCAAGGCGGCGCATCTATGCAGTTTGCCATGGTGCCTATGAACCTGTATAAAGGGGGAAAAGTACAGTATGTAAACACTGGTGCTTGGTCGAAAAAAGCACTGAAAGAGGTGGAAATTCAAGGCATCACAGCACAAATTATAGCTACTTCGCAAGAGAGTAATTTTAACTATATACCGGAGGTTAAGTTTGATGATGATTGTGACTACGCCTATATAACATCAAACAACACGATTTATGGAACACAATATAAAGAATTTCCATCTACAAAATCACCTTTGGTGGTGGATGCTTCAAGCGACCTCTTCTCTTATGCGATAGATTGGAACAGAGTCGATCTACTTTTTGGAGGTGCTCAAAAAAATGCAGGACCTTCAGGAGTCACCATGGTGATTATCAGAAAAAATCTGCTTGATTCTTTTAAAGATAATATTCCAACTATGCTTAGGTATAAAACTTATGCAAATGCTAATTCTCTATATAATACTCCCCCAACATTTGGGATATATATACTAAATCTTGTGTTAGAGTGGATAAAATCTAAAGGTGGCATAGAAGCCATAGACAGACTAAATAGAGAGAAAGCTAAAATTTTATATGATGCTATCGATAATAGTAATGGCTTTTATATGGGGCATGCACAAAAAGATTCAAGAAGCCTTATGAATGTATCTTTCAATATCAAAGATAAAGATTTAAAACTCGAAGCCATGCTTCTAGAGGAGGCCGAGAAAGCAAATATGATAGGTCTTAAGGGACACAGAAGTATCGGTGGACTTAGAGCTTCTATATACAATGCTATGACTCTAGAGGGCGTGGAAGCTTTGGTGCAACTTATGCAAGATTTTGCAAAAAAACACGCTTAGGAGTAGAGATATGTATAAAATAAAGACTCTAAATAAAATATCATCTACAGGGTTAGATAGATTTGGCAAAAACTACAATTTAAATGATGATGAAAATAGACCTGATGCAATTGTACTTAGAAGTTTTAAGATGCATGACTATGAATTTGGCAAAAATTTAAAAGCAATAGCAAGAGCGGGTGCCGGAGTCAATAATATACCGCTCGACATTTGCAGTGAAAAAGGCATAGTTGTCTTTAACACTCCCGGAGCAAATGCAAATGCTGTAAAAGAACTGGTTATCGCCTCTTTATTTCTATCTTCCAGAGATATAACTTCAGGTGTGCAGTGGGTGCAAACTATAAAAAACAGTGGTGATGTTGTATCTTTGGTTGAGAAAAACAAATCAAATTTTGCCGGTTGCGAAATTAAAGGAAAGACACTGGGTGTTATCGGACTGGGAGCCATAGGTGCTATGGTGGCAAATAGTGCACTTGATCTTGGCATGAAAGTAAAAGGTTATGACCCTTATCTTTCTGTGGATGGTGCCTGGCTTCTTTCGAACAGAGTTAAAAAGACTACTTCATTAGATAAGATTTATGAAAAATGTGATTACATAACCATACATGTTCCTTTGTTGGAAAGCACAAAAGACATGATAAACAAAGGGACTCTGCAAAAATGCAAAGACGGTGTAAAAATTATCAATTTTTCAAGGGGTGGACTTGTAAACAGTAAAGATATAATAGAAGCTATAAAGAATCAAAAAGCTTCTTGCTATGTTACTGATTTTCCGGAAAAACAACTTTTGGGCATCAAAGGTATCATTCCTGTACCACATCTTGGAGCATCAACCCTGGAATCTGAAGAAAATTGCGCAGTGATGGCAGTCGATGAGATAAAAGAATTTCTGGAAAATGGAAATATAGTAAACTCTGTAAATTTCCCAAATGCGACTATGCCAAAATCACAAAATAGTCAAAGACTCATAATTGCCAATAAAAATATACCACACATGATAGAAAGTATAACATCTGTTTTAGCGCATAATAATATCAATATAGTAAATATGCTAAATAAAAGCAGAGGGGGCATAGCATACAATATTATCGATATAAATGACAATACCGATAAATTGCTTGTCGAAAAAATTAAAGATATAGACGAGGTTATATTTGCAAGATTGCTAAAATAGCACTTTTTACCATAGTAGATGTCATATGGCTGTTAAAAATATATTGCAGCCATATGAATAGTTTGTTTATGCCAAAGCTTCTTTAGCATATTTTATACCAAGTTCATAAGCTTTTTTGTTTACTTCATGAACTTTTGCAGGTACTTTTTCAAGAGTAACTTCCATAACCAAATCAAAATCAAGAACTTTAGTCATTTCCATTGTGATTCCAAGAGCTACAACGGATTGGGTGATAACATTTCCCACTTCTTCTTTGGCTATTGTGATTAGTGGTATTTCATATATATTCCACTTTTTTCTATCTTCGTCGCTAGGAGTTACCAGATTTGGCTCAACAACTATATTTCCGCCCTCTTTAACACCCTCTTTGAACTGATCATAGCTAACTTGAGCAGTTGCTATCATAAACTCTATCTCTCCTTCATTTGCATAAGGGTATAAGATTTCATTATCATCAAGTAAAATATCAACTTTTGTAGGTCCTCCTCTTACTTGGGAAGTATAAGTTGCAGATTTTACACCATAACCACCACTTTTTATCTTTGCTTCTGCCAAAATCTCACCTGCTAGGATAACACCTTGACCACCAACACCAACAAATCTTAATTGTCTTCTCATTTTGTGCTTCTCCTTACAGTTTTACTTTTGTTTTGCTCTGTGCAGCTTCTATCACTTTATTATATGCTTCACAATATTCTAGTGCTTCTTCGTCTTTCTTTAAAATACCCAATGGAAATTTACCAACTTTTTCTTCATCACTAAGAGCATCAAATTTTTTCTTAGAGATAATTCTGCTATCAATCCAATCAAGTGTCTGTTTTGCTTCACCCATTTTATTTTTTCTGCCAAGGTTGATATGACAATTTGAAAAAATATCAAAGAAAGAGTAGCCTTTATGTTTAAAGCCTTCAAGAAAAACCTTTTCCATTTTTTTAGGCTCCAAAACAGATTCACGAGCAACAAATGAAGCTCCGGCAGCATCAGCTAGCTTTGCGGCATCAAAAGTTGGATCTATATTTCCATATTGAGCAGTTACAGTCCACATTCCCTTGGGAGTTGTTGGACTTGTTTGAGAGTTTGTCAAACCATATATGAAGTTATTTATCACTATATGATTTAGATCAATGTTCCTTCTGCAACCGTGAATAGTGTGATTTCCACCAATCGCCAAGCCATCTCCATCACCAGTAACAACAATGACGTGTTTATCTGGATTTGCCAATTTTATACCTGTTGCATAAGCGATAGCGCGACCATGAGTAGTATGAACAGTATTACAATCTATATATGAGCTAAATCTTCCGCTACAGCCAATACCTGAAACAATACAAACATCATCCATGTCCCATCCCATTTTATCGATAGCACGAATTACAGATTTTAAAATAACTCCATCTCCGCATCCCCAGCACCAAAGTGTAGGCAGTTTATCTGTTCTTAGATATTTATCATAATTAAAAGCCATTTACATCATCTCCTTAACTTTTGCTACCATTTCAACTGGTGCGATAGGACGACCATTTGCTTTATGAAGTGTTGCAAAGTCATCTCTTCTCATTACTCTTTGAATTTCTTCCAAATACTGTCCCATATTTAATTCTGTGACCATAATTTTATCAAATCTTTTACCTATTTCTTCAAGCTTTTTAACAGGGCTGGGCCATATAGTAGTTGGTCTAAAAAGACCGGCTTTGATACCATCTTTTCTTAATTTTACTACAGCTTCTTTTGCTCCTCTACTGATACTTCCATAGGAGATTATGCAAACTTCTGCATCATCAAGCATAAATTCTTCATATTCAACCAAATCATCAGCATGCTTAATTTTTCCAACCAATCTTTCTATGTTGTACTCACACATTTTTCCGTCTTCCGTAGGGAAACCTGTCGGACCATGATGAAGTCCTGTTATATGGTAGTGATATCCTTTGAAGAAAGGATTTAGAACCGCTGGTGTATTTGGAGCTGCATCATAAGGCAGATAATCTTTTGGATCTCCTGTGTACTCTTTTCTGTTTACGATAGATTTTTCAACTTCCTTCAAGTCGGGAAGTATTGCTTTTCCTACCATATGTCCCAATGTCTCATCTAAAAGTACAAAAACCGGGGTCATATACTCTTCAGCTAAATTAAAGGCTCTAACTGTCTCAGTATAACACTCTTCTAAACTACCAGGGCAAAGTGTGATTGATG
The DNA here is from genome assembly GCA_045047115.1 of Sulfurospirillum sp. Classification (GTDB taxonomy): domain Bacteria; phylum Campylobacterota; class Campylobacteria; order Campylobacterales; family Sulfurospirillaceae; genus JAADIZ01. The sequence continues at coordinate 12,770 of JASFYR010000006.1, read as the reverse complement.
CAAAATCACCATGTGTTGGGTATTTTGCCTGACCGATATCTGCTTGAGATACTCTTGTTGGAAGTCCTGTGCTTGGACCACCTCTCATAACATTTATGATAACAAGCGGAACTTCAGTTATAAATGAAAAACCAATTTGTTCGGATTTTAAAGAAATTCCCGGACCACTTGTTGCTGTCATCGCTTTTACGCCACTCATTGAAGCACCGAGGGCTACACTTATACCACCAATTTCATCTTCCATCTGTATAAAATGACCACCAACTTGTGGCAATAAAACACTGGTATCGTGTGCTATTTCGCTTGAAGGTGTAAGTGGATAACCCCCAAAAAATCTACATCCACACTCAACAGCTGCTTTTGCTACAAGTCCATTACCATTTGAGATTACTTCTCTTGCCATCTATTCTCCCTATGCGCTTAATTTTCTATAATGATTGTTCTTGACTGCTTCGGCTCTTTGTTTAGCTTCATCAGTAATCCTTGCAAACTTAAACTCACCTCTCTCAGCTACATAAATAGCAAAATCCGGGCAGTGCAATTCACAATCTCTGCATCCAATGCATGCTTCCGGATGTTCTACTTCGATCATCGAACCCAGTATTGAATTAGGTGCCGGAGCCATTGCTAAAACACCTGCCGGGCATACACTTACACAAACATCACATGCCTTGCATCTATGGACATCTACCCATACGGGGGTATTTTCTGGAGCTGCCATGTTACTCATATTTTATATCTCCTTTAAATTACATTTTTAAATATAATCTTAATATTATATATTAGATACTTTACTAAAGTATTGCTTAAAAGTTTATTTACTTAATACTTCTTTAACCTTTTCACCTATCTCTGCAGGTGATTTTACTACGGCAACACCAGCAGCTTCAAGTGCTGCCATCTTTTCTGCTGCAGTTCCTGCACTTCCACTGATGATAGCTCCCGCATGTCCCATTCTTTTACCTTTAGGTGCAGTTTGTCCCGCTATAAAAGCGACAACTGGTTTAGTTACATTGTTTTTGATAAACTGGGCTGCTTGAATTTCCAAATCTCCACCAATCTCACCTATCATTACGATGGCTTCAGTTTGGGGGTCTGCTTCAAACATTCTTAAAAGTTGTATATAGCTAAGACCAATTATTGGGTCTCCGCCGATACCAACAGCAGTTGTTATGCCATATCCCACATTGCAAACTTGATTTGCACCCTCATAAGTCAATGTTCCTGATTTTGAAATCAAACCAACATTTCCTTTTTTGAAAACCATGCCAGGCATAATTCCTATCTTGCATTCTTCGGCAGTAATCACACCGGGACAATTTGGTCCTATTGTCTTCATACCGCTTTTAACTGCATAAGCTTTTGCCATCATCATATCTCTTACAGGTGCTCCCTCTGTGATGATTACTGCCAAGTCAATTCCTGCATCGGCTGCCTCCATAACGGCGTCCCCTACAAAAGCAGGCGGAACAAAAATCATACTAACAGTTGCTCCGGTAGCTTGTATAGCCTCTTGCACTGTATTGAAAACAGGTTTACCAAGGTGAACCTGTCCACCTTTGTTTGGTGTAACACCACCAACTATCTGCGTTCCATAATCTATACACTGTCCAGCGTGGAAAGTACCCTCTTTACCGGTAAAACCTTGAACTATTACTTTTGTATCCTTGTTTACTAATATACTCATATTACTCTCCCTTTGCCGCTGCAACTGCTTTTTTGGCGCCATCACCCAGGTCGGTTGCTGTTATAACATTTTTTATATTTGCATTTTTCAAAATCTGGGCAGCTTCAGGCGCATTCGTGCCATCAAGTCTAACGATTACCGGCACATGTACATCTACAAGTTTTGTAGCTTCCAGTATGCCGTTTGCTATTCTGTCGCATCTTACAATTCCACCAAAAATATTTACAAAAATTGATTTTACATTTGGATCTCTTAGAATTATTTCAAAACCTTTTGCTACAGTTTGGGCATTTGCCGTACCACCAACATCTAAAAAGTTTGCAGGAGTTCCACCAACATAGTTAATTGTATCCATGGTACCCATAGCAAGACCTGCACCATTTACCATACAACCTACATTGCCATCGAGCTTAACATAGCTTAGTCCAAACTCTCCAGCTTCTCTCTCTGCCGGGTCTTCTTCACTTATGTCTCTCATAGCTTCGATATCCGGGTGGCGACCAAGTGCACTGTCATCAAAACCCATCTTGCCATCAAGTGCGATAAAATCTCCCGCACCAGTTTTTACAAGAGGATTTATCTCAATTAAACTGGCATCATTTTCCATATATACCTTATAAAGGGCTGCTGCAAATTTTATAAACTTACCAACCTGTTCTTTTGGAAGTCCTAACCCAAATGCAAGTTTTCTACCATGAAATCCTTGAAAACCGATAGTTGGATCAACTGCAACTTTTACAATCTTTTCTGGAGTTTCGCTTGCAACTTTTTCAATCTCCATACCGCCTTCAGTTGAAGCCATGATAACAGGCATCTCTTTTGCTCGATCTAGCACAACACCAAGATATAGCTCATCTGCTATATCAGCACCCTCTTCTATATAAATCTTTTGTACAAGTTTTCCCTCAGGTCCTGTTTGGTGAGTAACTAAAGTCATACCAAGAATTTCTTCTGCAAGTTCTTTAACTTCATCTATACTTTTAGCTAACTTGACGCCACCACCAAGTCCACGACCTCCAGCATGTATTTGGGCTTTTACTACCCAAATTTTTCCACCTAGCTCTTTGGCATTTTCAACTGCTTCTTCAACACTAAATGCAACTTTTCCTTTAGGAACGGGAACACCGTACTTAGCAAAAATCTGTTTTGCTTGATATTCATGAATATTCATATAGTCTCCTTGATTTTATTACCAAATTAATAGACATTACTCTATGTTTATTGATTTGGTAATAATTCTATCGCGTAACTTTATTATTATTTTATTTAACATACTAATTAAATAAAATCTTGATTTATTATTTTATCTGATTTTAAGTTGACCTGTAAACTTTTTATGTTTATGCCTACAGGTCAAATTATCAATCTTTTATCTCGTATTTGGCACGACCTATCTTATATAAATCATCTCCATAAGTATCATTTACCACAGTAAGTGGAAAATCAACTACTTCAAGCTTTCTTATGGCTTCAGGTCCTAATTCCGGGTATGCTATAACTTCTGCACTCTTTATCTGACGAGCCAAAAGTGCTCCGGCACCTCCTGTTGCGCCAAAATAGATAGCTTTTGATTTTACACAGGCATCTATTACTTCTTGATTTCTTTTTCCTTTTCCAATCATACCTTTTTGACCCATTTCATTGATAAGTCTTGGAGAGTATGAATCCATTCTATAACTTGTAGTTGGTCCTGCACTCCCAATTGGGTCTCCCGGTTTTGGAGGAGTTGGTCCAACAAAGTATATGACTGAGCCTTTGACATCAAAAGGAAGCTCTTTTCCTTCATCCATCAAATCTATCAACTTTTTATGTGCAGCATCTCTTGCTGTATAGATAATTCCACTTAGATATACAATATCGCCTACTTTTAACTGTACTACATCCTCATCGCTTAGAGGTGCTCTCAAATGATATGTTTTGCTCATCTCTTTCTCCTTAAAGCTTAAAAGATGTATGTCTGCTACTGTGACATTGTACATTTACACTAACAGGCAAGGAAGCTATATGGCAAGGGTTGGCTTCTATATGGACTCCCAAAACTGTCTCTCTTCCACCCATGCCCATAGCACCGATTCCAAGATTGTTGAGTTTTGTCATTAATTCGCCTTCCATGTCATTTAAGACTTCGTCTTCATTTGTAGTGCCTACTGTTCTAAAAAGCGCATGTTTGCTTGAAATTGCCGCTTTTTCAAATGTTCCACCAATTCCAACACCCACGATGATAGGAGGGCAAGGATTTGGTCCTGCATTTGAAACGACTTCTTTGACGAAGTTTACTATCCCTTCTCGTCCGGCAGCCGGTGGCAATACAGTGGCACGACTTACATTTTCACTTCCACCACCCTTTGCAGCATACTCTATTTCAAGCCCATCACCCGCAACTAAGTCAAAGTGGATGATAGCAGGAAGATTATACCCAACTTCATCTTTTAGATTTGCTCTGGTATTCCAAATGCATGTTGAAGCTCTAAAGTATCCCTCTTCATAGCCTTTTTCCGTGCCTTCATTGATGGCATCCTTAAGAGTGCCTCCAACAACTTTAAGATCTTCTCCGACCTTCACAAAGAAAACCGCCAATCCTGTATCTTGACATAGCGGTCTAGCTTCACTTGCCGCAATATCTGCATTTTCCAGAAGTTGTTTAAGAACTTCTTTACATACAGGACTCTCTTCCTCCTCATAAGCTTTATTAAGAGCCGCGAGTGCATCTTTGGATAAGTTTGTGCCGCTGTAGATGATATGATCTCTGACAGCCTTTACTATATCCTCATATTTAATCTCTCTCATATTTTTCCTCCCCGAAAAATTTTTTCTTGTACAGTACCCCTATGGTATCTTGAACAGATGTTACACTGTGTTCAAACTGTTTTTTTTCACACGAGTCCAGTGAAACAGTTATGATTCTTTCTGCTCCATTTGCTCCTAGCATAACAGGTACACCTCCAACTACATTTTTATATCCATATTCACCCTCCAGCAGTGCTGCGCAGGAATATATCTTTTTAGAGTCCATTAAAATCGACTCTATCATAAGGGCAGTCGCTTTTCCTGGCGCTAAATAAGCAGAAGTACCCAAGTACTTAACTATCTCAGCGCCACCATGTCTGGTTTTTTCAACAATTTCATCTATTTCATCTTCGCTTAGCAAATCGTGAAGAGGAATACCTGCTACTGTAGAAAATCTAGGCAATGCCACCATGGTATCTCCATGTCCGCCGATAACAGTTGATCTAATCTGTCCTGCACCAAAGCCCAGTTTTTCTTGTATAAAGTGAGTCATCCTGGCACTGTCCAAGATACCGGCCATCCCAATAACTCTGCTTTTCGGAAAACCTGATTCTTTTAATGCAACATAAGTCATCGTATCAAGCGGATTTGAAACAATAATCAAAATAGATTCGGGTGCAACCTCTTTTACTTGAGCTACAACCTCTCTCATAATCTCAGCATTTTTCATTAGTAAATCATCACGACTCATTCCCTCTTTTCTTGGAAAACCAGCAGTGATAACTACAATCTTACTGTCTCTTACATCTTCATAGCTCTCGGCAACTGTAACACAGGTATGTGAACGCATAGCCGCTGCAGCTTGATTCATATCGAGCGCCTTTCCTCTGGCTCTGTCGATATCCCTGTCCACGAGCACAACTGAATGAGCCATACCATGCATAGCAACCGAATAGGCTACAATACCGCCAACATTTCCACCAGCCCCAACAACTGAAACTTTACTTTTTGCACTCATATAAATTCTCCATAAATTTTAGCTTTCCCCTCAGCCTATATTATATAGAATCAATTATTGAATTTAAGGTCGAACTCGGCCTCATAGCCTTACTTGCAAGTTCGTCATTTGGCTGATAATATCCGCCAACATCTTGCTCTTTCCCTTCAACACTAAGTAACTCTTCGACTATTTTTTCTTCGTTTTCTTCCAATGCTTTTGCCACAGGAGAGAATTTTTCTGATAATTCTGCAACATCTGAATTTGCCAATGCTTTTGCCCAATAAAGCGCCAGATAAAAATGGCTTGCTTTATTGTCGGGTTCACCAACTTTTCTACCAGGTGATTTGTTGTTATCCAAATAATCTGCATTTGCTTTATCTAATGTTTTAACCATTGCATCCAACTCTTTTGAATGATGTTTTTGATTTATATATCTTAATGATTCGGCAAGTGCTAAAAATTCACCCAAACTGTCCCATCTGAGATGACCCTCTTTTAAAAATTGATCAACATGTTTTGGCGCACTTCCTCCGGCACCTGTCTCAAAAAGTCCTCCTCCGGCAAGTAAAGGGACGATAGATAACATTTTAGCGCTAGTCCCAAGCTCTAGTATCGGAAACAGGTCAGTCAAATAATCTCTTATGATATTTCCTGTTGCACTGATTGTGTTTAATCCAAGTCTTACTCTTTTTAGTGAAAATCTCATAGCAAGCTCAGGTGCCATTATATGATACTCTATAGGTTCTTTTTTTAAATATTCTGGCAAATATTCAAATACCTTTGTTATCAAATTAGCATCATGTGCACGATTTGAATCCAACCAAAAAACAACCGGTTCACCTGTTAGTTTACCTCTTTCATGAGCTAATCTAACCCAATCTTTTATCGGGATATCTTTAGCTCTGCTCATTCTCCAAATATCGCCTTTTTGGACATTAAAACTCATAAGAACCACACCATCACCGTCTTTTACTTCGAGTGTCCCATCTTCTGACATTATAAAAGTGGTTGGATGTGAGCCATACTCTTCTGCTTTTTGTGCCATAAGTCCTACATTTGACACGCTACCCATCGTAGTCACATCAAATTGACCGTTTTTAATACAGTCTTTTATAGTCTCTTTGTAGAGTTTTGCATAGCTTCTATCCGGTATAACAGCTACACACTCTTGAAGATTTCCGTCTTTATTCCACATTTGACCCCCGTCTCTTATAACAACGGGCATAGAGGCATCTATGATGATGTCATTTGATGCGTGTAGATTTGTGATGCCGTTATCACTGTCAACCATAGCTATGTTTGGCCTGCTTTCATACTGTTTTGTGATTGCATACTCAATCTGTACTCTTTTATCATCCGGTAAGGAGTCTAGTTTTTTATATAAGTCCCCCAGTCCTAAATTTGGATTTACTCCAATCTGCGCAAATTCCGGTGCGTATTTTTTAAATACATCATTAAAAAATACTTCAACTGCATGACCAAATATAACAGGGTCGCTTACTTTCATCATGGTTGCTTTAAGATGCAAAGACCATAAAAGACCCTCTTCTTTTGCATCATTGATAGTTTTGGCTAAAAACTCTTCTAGAGCGGAAGCTGACATAAATGCACCATCGAGTATCTCACAATCAAGAGCATCTATCTCTTTTAAAGTTTTCCCGTTTAATTCAATACTCACCTTGCCATCACCATTTTTAACAACAGATTGCTCATTGCCGTAAAAGTCACCATCTTCCATATGTGCTACATAAGTTTTTACGTCTTTGGATATTGCTCTTAGCCTATGAGGGTGTTTTTTTGCATAATTTTTAACTGCAAGAGCAGCTCTTCTATCTGAATTTCCTTCACGAAGAACCGGATTTACCGCACTTCCCAAGCAGTGTGCATACTTAACTTGTAGTGCCGCTTCTTCTTCATTTGATGGATTTTCAGGATACTCAGGCAAATCATATCCTTTGCTTTGTAGTTCAGCTATACAGGCTTTGAGTTGAGGAATTGAAGCCGATATATTTGGAAGTTTTATTATATTTCCTTCTGGCTCATGTACTACTTCACCTAAGTAATCTAGTTCATCACTCATCTTTTGATCATCTTTTAGAGCATCACTAAATGTCGCAATAATTCTTGATGAGAGCGAAATGTCTCTGTTCTCCACATTTACATTTGCATATTTTGTAAAGGCTTGCACTATCGGAAGAAGTGAATATGTGGCAAGCGCCGGCGCCTCATCTACTTTTGTATATATAATCGTTGGATTAACCTGACTCATTTTTTCTCCTTACTTGTTGATAAGATAACCAAAGTCAATAAAAAAAATAAACTTTAGTTATGTTATCTATTCTCTTACACACTATATCACTTACTTTATAAAAAATATCATAAAAACTTAATTAATCTGTTAAAATAATGTTATTATTATCATGATACTTCATTTTTGCAGCTTTTTAACATACATTTTATGTCTCTTGTATGTCTTGGAAAAATAGTGTACTCCTTTGCTGTTTTTTACAAAATATAAAAAACCTGTTTTTTTAGGAAATATTGCTGCGATGATTGCAGCTTTGCCGACATTGCAAACAGGATACTTTGGTAATCCACTGTATCTGTATGTATTATACTTTGTCTTATCCTCTTTTATCCTTCGGGCCGTAACTTTAATATGAGAGTACAAGCCATAATTCAGAGCACCATCCATCTGGAGCTTCATCTTCTTTTTTAATCTATTATATATAACAGATGAAACTATAGGCATCTCTTTTTTATTCGCAGCCTCTTTCTGAATAATGGAGGCGACGATTAAATACTTGTACCATTTGTCTTGATTATACTCTCCGAAGATTTTCATAGAGTTCTCTTTATGCGTTTTCAAAGAACTGTTAATCAGATAATATATCAAATGTTTTTCACTGATTCCCATAGGCATATTGTAGCTTTCAGGGATAAGCAAACCCTCTTTAAAAGGTGAGCTTTGGATAAAAAAGTTATATAATTTACCAAAAGATAGATTAAATTCTTTTGAAGTCTTTTTTAAAAAGACTACAGTAGTCTCTCCAGGTATCAAAGTGAGCGTTTTTAAAGCGGCTTTTGAGTGTGAAAGCTTATAGAAGAAATCACCTCTGCTTAGTCTGGTTTCTCCTATATTTATCCATCCAAATTGAGGTTTTCCTATAAAATACAGAAGGTACTTATCTGCTCTTTTAGATATAGAAAAATTATTTGTCTCAAGATATGATATAATTTGAGATACGGAGCCTCTTGGAATATAGACAACTTTGCTTGTTTCCATGGGTCTAGCCAAATGAAAAATAAGAGAGATCATGATTATCAATGCTACATCACATGTGATTAGAAAAATTTGGATAGTTTTTTTACTCATTCTAGTAACTTTCATAACTTTGATTGGCCTGCTGATGCATGGTATAAGTATACAACATCTAACCTTACCAAAGTTAAAAATAGAAAATTTATATATAAAATTAGATAAAAAATTTACTGTAAGTGCCTATAGAGTTGATTTCAAAAGAGATTCTAAATCTCAAACATCCAGTTATGAAATAAATAAAATCATCAGCTATTTCAAATACTTAAATCCTCTATTTAAATCCATATCACTTAAAAACATAAATTACAATGATGAAAAAGTAAGCCTTTTGTATAAAGATGATATTTTTTATGCAAACAGTAAGTTCCTGACCCTTGATGCGAAAGTGACTCAAGAGGCAGGCAGAATTATAGACTTAAAGATAAATCAGATGATTTTAAAAGACTATAAAATTGAATTAAAAGGAGAATTGGCACTAAATCTCAAAAAAAAGATATATAACTACAATGGAAGATTTAATATTTTAAATATAGATGGAAATGCAAGTATAGATATAGATGGAAATATACTAAACTATAAATTAAAAACAGATACTTTCAATTCACTAAAACCGATAATGAAATTTATAAATTCAAAAGTTTTTATTGAGCCGCTTGCAAATGCCTGGATATATAAAAAAATTGTGGCTAAAAGATATAAACTCGACTACTTAAAAGGTAGATTCAACCTGAAAACCAAAGAGTTTTATCCAAAACTAATCAAAGGCAGAGCCACAGCAAAAAATGTCAGAATAAAATTTCACCCTTTAGTTGCCCCTGCATATGCTAAACAAGTTAAAGTAAAACTCTCAAAAAATACTCTTTCATTTTACCTTCTTGCTCCAACATATGAAAAGAAAAAAATCAAAATAAATGATATACACATATATAATATACTGACATCTAAAAACGGTATAATCGTCAATATAAGCTCAAATACCCTTTTGGATAAATATATACACAACATACTAAAAAACTTCGGAATAAATATCCCTATTACTCAAGCCAGCGGTAACAACCACTCAAATATAGTGTTAGATGTAAAGTTTCGCCCTTTTAGTATAGATGCAAAAGGGGAGTTTACAGTTAAAAATTCAAAATTCAAAATTCTAGGAGTGCCTTTTTATACAAAATATGCAAAAATTAGACTGGATAATTATGATGTTTTTTTGCAAAATTCCAACATTGTCTATAAAAAACTTTTTAGCATAAATACAACCGGGATTTTGAAAACCAAAAAAAAGATATACAGCGGTAAAGCCGATATCAACTCTCTGGTTGTAGATATGAAAGGCACCCATATACTGCAAATATCTCGTTTGAAAAATCAACAGGTATATATCAAAATGAGTAAAAACAAAAATACAATAGAGATTGATAATCTTAAAACCAAATTGATTTTTAAGAAAAATTACAATCAATTTATACTGCAAGACATATCAAAATATATAGATTTTTCAACTATTATCAAAGAGAACAAAATCAACAAGGGAACACTTAGTATATTTACAAAAGATTTTAAAAAATATAACGCTAAACTAAAAATTTATGACATAAAAACACCTATCATATATCACAAAAAAAATGTAAAAGATTTTGATATTGATATAGCAACGGACGGTAAAAAAATCTCTGCCCACACACTAAACGGTATGATCTCTCTCGCATATGATAAGCATATAATTTTAAATGTAAAAGATTTCGATATTTTACTGGACAATAACAATACAAAAATATCACATAGTACAGATTTTTCCATAAACGGAAGAAATGTAAATTTTTTGCTTAATGATCTTAATTCAACCATGCTTAGCAACTCTTTTACACTAAATAAATTTAAAAATGAAATCAGATTTAACAGTCTGTATAAAAATTCACAACTTGGTTTTGAGTACAATAGAAGTAGCTTTTCCCTGCATGCATCAAATCTAAGCGGTTATTTTTTAAATACTATATTAAATAAAAATATATTCAGCGGTGGCACTTTTAACCTAAAATCAAAAGGCATCAGCTATGATATGTTTGATGGTGAATTTAGGATAAGAAATAGTGTTTTAAAAGATTTTTCACTCTTTAATAATATAATGGCAACTATCAACACCATACCCTCTTTAGTATTCCTGAAAGACCCAAATTTTAATGAGCAGGGATATTTGGTCAAAAATGGCATACTTAAATTCAAAAAAAATGGAAACATTTTATCATTTGGTCAGATAAAATTACATGGAACAAGTGCAGATATAAGTGGCTATGGGTATTTGGACTTAAAAACAAAAGAGATAAATATGGATTTGCAAATTAAAACACTAAAAGATATAAGCAAAATAATAAAAAATATCCCCCTAATTGGATATATTATCTTAGGGGATGATAAGAGTATCTCAACAAATATTGAAGTGAGTGGAAGTGTCTATAATCCAAAAGTAGAAACACAGATACTTCAAGATACTATTATGAGCCCCCTAAATATCATAAAAAGAACGATAAAATCGCCGCTAAAACTTTTTAACTGACCTTACGCACCAAACAGTTTACTCCATCTCGAGCCTCATCAGATACATGCCTTCACCATCTATTGTCTCTATATTGTAACTTTTACATTCTGGACAGCTAAACTCATTTTTCTTTAGTGTAAACTCTTTATTGCACTCGTTACAGTGTATAACTACATCTTGTATGTGCATTATAAACTTTGCTCCGTCACAGATGGTTTTCTCTTTAAATGTATCAAATGCTGTTTGCAACAGATCCGGCTCCACACCGCTTAAAATCCCTATTTTGACCTCTACTTTTGTGATCTTTTTGGAGCCCTCTTTTTTGGCATTCTCTTCGCATAAATCAAGCAAAGAGGTAACTATCGAATACTCATGCATCAGCAAATCCTCGGTAACAGCTCACCCTTTGGAGGTTCAAGATAGCGACTGCTTCCCCAAGGTGTATTTAATATCACTTTTTCACTCTGTTTTTGACTTACCTTGCCTATATAGGCAGATTTTGATGTTTTATCGAAACTTTTTAGGACATCCAGCGCTCTTTTTGTATCTTTTTTGTCGATACAAACCAACATGGTTCCTTCATTTGCAAACTCATAAGGCTCAAATCCCAACATCTCGCATACACCATTTACTTCAGGTGCTACGGGGATTTTATCTTCATCTACCTCTATACAGATTTTTGAAGTCTGTGCCCATTCGTTCAAAACCGCACTCAAGCCTCCCCTTGTGGCATCTCTAAAGGATTTTATATTTATACCCTCTTTTATCAAAGCCTCTACCATTGGCCAAAGAGTTGCACAATCACTCTTAAGCTCCATATCCAGTTCTATATCCTCTCTCTTTGCCAAGATGCAAGCTCCGTGGTTTCCTACTTCATTTGTGACTATTATGCTGTCCCCATCACTCAAGTTGTGAGCAGAGATACCCTCACAAACTATCTCTCCTATGCCTGTTGTGTTGATAAAGAGTCCATCAACACTTCCTTTTGGTACAACCTTTGTATCCCCTGCAACTATCAATGCACCGCTTACTTTCAGCTCTTCACTCATGCTTTGGACGATTTTTTCCAAATCATCATATAAAAAGCCCTCTTCTATCATAAATGAGCAGGTAAGATACAGAGGTTTTGCTCCCATCATAGCTACATCATTTACAGTTCCTGCGATGGCAAGTTTACCTATATTTCCGCCATTAAAAAAGAGCGGACTTACAGTAAACGAATCACTTGTAAAGGCAATTTTTTTAGAGTTCAGACTCAAAACTGCTGCGTCCTCCATCTTTAATAAAATATCATTTTTAAAATATCTAAAAAAAAGCTCTTTGATGAGACTGGTAGTCTCCTCTCCACCGCCCCCTTGTGATAACATAATCTTTCTATTGCTCATAATTTCCCCTCGTTTAAATTAAATGTTTATGATAATGTGAATGTGAAAAGTCCTTGTGTTTATGCTTGTGCTTGTGTATCAAATTTGCATCCAAAAGCATATCAAAATCTTTTAAT
>JASFYR010000005.1:0-109659 GCA_045047115.1 Sulfurospirillum sp. | reverse complement strand
GCTATCGCCAAGAATTTTACTGTTTATCCTATACGGAAGTGAATTCCGCAAAAATTCCTCGCCCTTTTGCTATGGCTATCGCCAAGAATTTTACTGTTTTATTACCATCCTAATAAGAAAATAAATTTCCTACTAATTTATATGTCACTAAAGCTTATACGATTATCTCTTTTGCTAAAAATTTTCCCGTAAAACTTTTTGTTTTTTTGTAATCTTTTGCCAACTGTTCCGGAGTTCCGACAGCTACTATCTTTCCACCGTAATTACCGCCCTCCGGACCCATATCTATAACAAAATCACTATTTTTTATTATATCCATATTATGCTCAATAACCAATACACTATTGCCTAAATCTCTAAGATGGTGTAAAACTTTTGTAAGTCTGTCTATATCTACAAAGTGCAATCCTGTTGTCGGCTCATCTAGTATATACAGAGTATTTCCCGTATCTCGCTTACTCAACTCTTTAGAAAGCTTTATCCTCTGAGCCTCACCACCGCTGAGTGTTACTGCATTTTGTCCGAGTGTTATGTATCCTAACCCTACATCACAAAGAGTTTGGAGTATCTGTCTTATCTTTGGAATCGGCTTGAAAAACTCATACGCCTCTTCTACGCTCATCTCCAATACGTCTGCTATGGATTTACCACGATACAGTATCTCTAAAGTTTGAGCATTGTATCTTTTACCTCTGCATGTATCACATTTCACCAAAATATCAGGCAAAAAGTGCATCTCTATCTTGATTTCACCCTCACCTTGGCACTTTTCACATCTTCCACCTTTAACATTAAAAGAGAATCTTCCTATCTTATAGCCTCTTAGTTGCGCCTCTTTTGTCTTTGAAAAAAGCACTCTTATCTCGTCCATCACGCCTGTATAAGTAGCCGGGTTGCTCCTTGGAGTTCGTCCTATGGGACTTTGGTCTAGATATATCACCTTATCTAGTTGCTCTAACCCTAAACACTCTACGCCTGAGACTTTTTTTACTTTTCTTGCTCTGTTCAACAACTCTTTGGCAACAGGGAGAAGAGTCTGAAGGATAAGAGAGCTTTTTCCACTCCCGCTGACTCCTGTTATACTGACCAGATTTCCCAAAGGGATTTTTACATCTAGATTTTTGATATTGTTTATATTTACATTTTTTAACTCTATCCATCTGTTTTGAGGAGTATCGTGCTTGTACTCTATACTTTTAGCACCATTTAGATACTGAGCAGTCAGAGTATTACTCTGTTTTAACTCTTTAAAACTTCCACTAAATATAATTTCTCCGCCAAACTTTCCAGCTCCCGGACCGATGTCGACTATAAAATCCGCCGCCTCTATCGTCTCTTTGTCATGTTCAACTACTATGACACTGTTGCCTTTTTTCTGCAGATCCCTGAGTGTCTTTATTAATTTGAGCGTATCTCTCTCGTGCAAACCGATACTTGGCTCATCCAACACATACATAACACCTGTCAATCCACTTCCTATCTGCGAAGCTATCCTTATCCTTTGAGCCTCTCCACCACTGATGCTCCTTGCATCTCTTCCAAGAGAGATATATCCCAAACCTACATTGTATAGAAAAAAGAGCCTCTCCCTGACCTCTTTTAAAATCGGCTCTGCTATCATCTTTTGTTGCACGCTAAAGTATTCAAAATTTTTCTCATTTTGGAAAAATTCCAAAGTTTTATCAATCGGCATCTCCAATATATCACCTATATCTTTGCCTCCAACTTTGACTGCCAAATGCTCTTTTTTCAGTCTATGACCTCCGCAATTGTCACAAACTTTTTCACTCATATATTCACCTATATCTTTTTCATCTTTGAGCATATTATATGCTATCTTTATAACGCCGTCAAATTTTTTTCTAAGCCTGTGCCTCTTCCAGGTAAAAACCGCGTCTTCTACACCACCGTGTAAAATTGCTTTTTTTTGATGCTCTTCAAGTTTTGCAAAAGGAGTCTTGGTATCTATGCCACTTGCTTCGCAAAAAGCTTTCAGAAATTTTGCGTAGTAGCTTTTATTAAAACCGTAAAATATCTTTATAGCACCCTCATCTACACTTCTATCAACATCAATGATTTTTTTCATATCAAGCGTATATCTAATGCCTAACCCATCACAAACAGGACAGGCCCCCTTTGGTGAGTTAAATGAAAAAGAGAGTGGCTCAAGAAGATCAAAACTGATCTTGCAATCAAAACATGCTCTGTGCTCACTGTAGTGAATCAAAGAGCTTTTTAGCCCTACCTCATCAGCATTTAAAATCTCAACCTCTATCTCTCCATAGCTCTCTTTTAGTGCTTTTTCAATATCACTTGCTATTCTATTTTCATTGTCCTGCCTTAGAATAACTCGATCAACCACTACTTTGATAGTATGTTTTTTTGTTTTACTGAGCTCCATCTCTTCATCAAGCCTGATCATCACACCATCGACCATCGCCCTGACATATCCTTTATGTCTAAGGGACTCAATCAAATCTGCAAATGAACCCTTTTTTTCCCTTACAAGAGGAGCCATAAGTACCAATTTGGAATTTTGAGGAAGTTTTAGTATCTGTTCAACTATATCGGCATCACTCATTGAAGAGATAGGTTTTCCGCACTTGTGACAATACTGCGTACCTACTCTGGCGTACAGAAGTCTAAAGTAGTCGTATATCTCTGTTATAGTTCCTACAGTTGAGCGAGGATTTTTACTGGTTGTCTTTTGATCTATTGCAATGGCCGGAGTAAGCCCTTCTATCTTGTCAACATCGGGTTTTCCAACTCTATCTAAAAACTGTCTTGCATATGAAGAAAGAGATTCTATATATCTTCTTTGTCCCTCTGCATAAAGTGTATCAAAAGCCAATGTGCTCTTTCCACTCCCACTAAGACCGGTAACAACAACTAGCTTATTCTTTGGAATTTGTAAGGTTATATTTTTAAGATTATGCTCTTTTGCACCATATATTTTTATCATTAAATTCCCACTATCAGTTTATTTAGTGTCAGTAAGAAAAGTACAACATACAAAATCATCAATAACTTTTTTTGTAAATCTCTTTGAATAACATGAGAACGCTTGGCACCAAAATAGACCCCAACAAGTGAGCCAAGACCAAGTATTATACCTGAGCGATAATCCATAAGACCATGTATAGAAAAGCTGATAAGTCCGGAAATTGAGGAAAAAACCACAAAAAGAAGCGAGGTAGAGACTGCTCTTTTGATGTCAAAGTGTAAAAATCCTACCATGATAGGAGTCAAAAACAGAGCTCCTCCTATACCGATACTTATAGCAATCATACCAACAAACAAACCAACTAAAAAAAGTAAAATTTTTGACTCATTTGGAGGCTCATTTGGTTCCGCGGGGGATTTTAAAAATTTGTACAAAGACCCCAGAAGAGATATGGCAAAAAAACCAAGCAGGACATAAGAAGGAAGATATGATACAATATATCCGCTAAATTGAGCGCCTATAAAGCCTCCCAGTCCCAAAACTATGCCATTTTCGAGCCTAAGCATTTGATTTTTATAGTTTACAAATGAACCAAAAATTGAACTAAACACCATCAATATAATAGATATGCCAATAGCAGTCTTGACATCATATCCAAGATATATAAGACTTGGCACCAAAACCGTACCGCCACCTATACCAAAAAATCCGGAAGCAAACCCAACGAGTGCACCTAAAACTATCAAAATTACAATCATTTTATCCTCTTTTATAAAAGAGGCATTTTACTATTTAAGCTCTTAATAAACAATTTAAACTATAATATAGCCATTAAAAACTAACCTTATAAGTTAAAAATAAAGAGGTTTCATGAGAAAAGCTGTAAATGAAGCTGTAAAAGTGTTTTGCAAAGATATACTAGGGCTTGAAGTAGAAAATGCAAAAACAGTTGGAAATGACTTTTACGCTGCATCAATACCTATATATGAAAATGAAAATGAGCAAAATTGGTTTCTTTTTTTCAAAAAACCAACCCTTAAAAAGGTAGCACAAATTCTTCTTTTTGAGGACAATCTAAGCGAAGATGAGTTTAATGATCTTCTCAAAGAGATATCTAATCAAATAATAGGAATGGCAAAAGTAAAGCTTGAAGAGAAAAATCAAAATATTACTTATAGACTCGGAACACCAGAGTTTTTAGGCAATATATCAGCTCCAATTCCCATAAAATTAGAGAGTAATTTACTCTATAAAATAGAAAACAGAACTTTTCTCGTTGCTATGGAAGCCCAAGATTATAATACTAAAAAAAGCAGGATAAAATGAATCAAGAAGACAAAGAGTACCTAGAAAAAAAACTACTATCAGGCTATGAAAATCTGCTTGATATAAATGTCGATTTTATCGCAGAACTTGGTACGACATTTCTCTCAATAGACAAAATTCTAAAACTGGAAGTTGGATCTGTTGTAGATCTGGAAAAACCAGCAGGTGAGAGCGTGGAACTTTTTATAAACAAGAAAATCTTCGGCAAAGGTGAAGTTATGGTCTATGAGAAAAATCTTGCCATCAGAATCAATGAAATACTAGATTCAAAAAGTGTAATACAATACTTTAAAAAAGAGATATAATACAATGAAACTTATAATACTGTTTTTAGCCCTCATCTCTCAAATTTTCGCTGCAAATCTTTTAACCTACAATCTCTATGACAGGAGTGATAGAATTGACATAATGCTCTCTTTTGATTCTCCTTATGATGGTCAAATTTTTCAAGAAAAAAAGAAAAATTCAATAACTTTAAAGCTCAATAATTTAAGCTTCAATAAACTTGTTAAAAAAAGTATAGATTCGAAAATTGCACAAAAATTGACAATAAAACCAGATAAGAACTCTTTAATGATTATAATAGAAAGTAAAAATCAAATAGGAATAATCGCTTCAAAGACAACTGACGGATTTGGACTTAGAATCAGAATAAAATCTATAGACAAACCAAAGAAAAAAAGCACAGCAACTACATTTTTATCACAAAACAGCAAAAAAACAGTCTATGGGAATGAAAAACTTCTCGACACAAGATATATCACTGTAGTAGCAATACTGTTTTTTATGTTGATTATTATGTTTTGGATAAGAAAAAAATACTCTGTAAAAAATTTCTCTTCAAATAAAAAATCATGGTTATTTAAAAAATCGGAGGGTGATTTTGACGATATAAAGGTAGTTTACAAAAAACAGGTCGATATAAAAAATTCTGTCATTTTACTAGAATTTAAAAATAAAAGATACTTGGTTATGAGTGGAAACTCAAATCTACTTTTAGATACATTTGGGCAAAGTGAATTGCAGGATACAAGTGAATTTGAAAAAGCGTTTGAAGACAATAGAAAAAAGCTAGATGAATACCTGAAACTCCAAGATCAAAAACTCGAGAATTACAAAGAAAAGGCCTCTAGCGATTTTCATAAGGATTTTGAATTTTACAAATGATAAAAGTAGTAGAAAAGACTCAAAGAGTCAAATATATGAGACTTTTGGAAAAATTTTTAAAAAGCTCAATAACTATTTTAAAATTAGAAGATTTTAATTATGATCTATTTGAGAAAAGATCTATAAAAATCTATAATTTAATCAAAAACATAGATGATATCAGAGTTGACTCTGGCTACTTTAAATCTTTACAAAATTTTACCGAACTAACCATGTCCACCCTACAAAATGATAACTTGAAAACCTGCGAGAAGAGAAACTTGCTACTCAAAGAGGTGAATCTTATAGATAAAAGCAGAAATAAAAAAATATACAAAAAAAGAAAACATAAAAAAATTCAACACGATGGCTGATCTATCTAATTATAGATTTTTATCAACTCCTCTAGTTCGGAAAAAACTTTTGCTCTTGTTTTTTTGTTTGGATCCAGCATCTTTTTCAACAACTCTATGATGTTTTCATCTATCCCTTTTTCAAAAGTAAGTTGGTTTTTTATGATAGGCTCAAAATCAATCACGCCACTATAGGGTAGTTCGCCAAACAAAGACAGATATATCTGTTCGCCCAATTCAAATACTTCATATCTCTCTATTTTTCCTGATTGTTTTATACTGTCAAATCCAATCTTTGAGTTATAACTCATCTCTTTGAGAAAAGCTTTGAACCTCAGGATAAAACCTATAGAATACTTTGAAATTTTTCTTAAAACTCTCTCATAAAATTCTTCAAAACTCTCATTTTTATATTTTAATCTTTTGTATTCGCCAACTAACTCTTCTATAAATTTATGAGCATACCTAAGAGGTATGGATTTCAATATACTCTCACCCATCCTTGATTCCCCTATGGTATTTCCACCAAGATATATATGTACACCATACTCGCTTACTCCATCAATTTTTGCCTTACAACCTTCAAAACCAATTTCTCCAAGAACTGATGCTTGTTCAAAATCCAAAACACCTCCTGGCACACGAACTCTAAGCATAAACTCATTTGGGGTTGCTGGCTTATCAAAAATACCAAAACATTTCAAAAAAAAGTTTTTTTCATCTTGAGGTATGGAGTTATACCCTCTTTTTGAATACTCTTGTATCTTTTCATAAGCCTCAAGAGCTACTTTATTCTCTTTTAATCTCTCTATCTTATTTAGCTGTACATATCTATTTTTTTGATTTAATCTAAACTTTTTCAAAATTTCACCTTTCAAATATATTTAGAAGTATATCTATACTTTTATTAAATATATGCATAATATTGTATATATTTTAATCATATATTTGTATATTAAAATACTATTTTTGCTATAATTACACAAATTATCAAGATGAAATGGAGAACAAATGAGCTATGTAAAACCAGAATCCGTAGTCAATCAAATGGTAACAGCAGGTGCTTACAAAGCATCTCTTGAAGTTAAAGATCTACTTATCAGAGGATCTCTCTCAGGGGCACTTTTAGGATTTGCTACCACTTTGGCAATAACAGCAACAATACAAACGCATATACCAATAGTTGGGGCGTTAATATTTCCTGTAGGATTTGTTATGATTGTTCTACTCGGGCTTGAATTAGTAACGGGAAGTTTTGCTTTGTTGCCAACCTCTCTTGCTGAAAGAAAAATAGGAATTGCAAAAATGTTTGGTAATTGGAGCTGGGTTTTCATTGGAAATTTAATAGGAAGCCTGATATACGCTTCTTTGTTTGTTATAGCTACAACAAAATTTGGACATATTGAAAACTCAGCGATTATCGAAACAATTAAAAAGATTGCCGAAGCTAAAACTTTGGGTTATGAAAAAATAGGAACAGACGGAATGATAACGGTCTTTACAAAGGCTATACTATGCAATTGGATGGTAACTCTAGGTGTTGTTATGGCTTTGACATCGACATCAACAATTGGAAAAATATTTGCTATGTGGCTACCAATACTTACATTTTTTGCTCAGGGCTTTGAACATGCCGTTGTAAATATGTTTGTTATCCCAGCAGGCATGATGCTTGGAGCAAATATCAGCATATCACAATGGTGGATATACAATGAAATACCTGTAACACTCGGAAATATCCTTGGGGGAGTTATTTTTACCGGGCTCGCGCTCTATATGACCCATGGAAAACCTCAATGTAGCCAAGGCTAAATAAGTACCCAGCCATAAATAAAGCCAACTATCAGCGATAAGGAAATAGTCCTAGTGTAAGACAGATTTCTGCAGGACTAACCGTAGCTAATTCAATAAAATCCGACGAAGCAATAGGGCTATTTATGATTAGGTGCTTAACAATTATGAGACCACTGCACAATGGAGTGGTCTCATAATTTAAAGACCTTGTACACTATAAGTACTTATCGCTCATAGAAGGCAAAATCTGTTATTCAAAAAAGTTTTTTATAGCCCATCTCATCTCTTGTGTATCTTCTATTCTGTTCACTCTGTCTCTAAAAGATGCAGCTTCTGGAAAACCTTTTGAGTAAGTATGCAGATGCTTCCTAAAGATAAATGCACCTTTTTGGCCATAAAAACTCAGCATATTGTCGTAATGTTCCAAAACTATCTCAGCAATCTTCTCTTTGCTTACACTTTCAAGATTATTTTTTAACTGATAAAATATCCAAGGATTGCCAACCGCACCTCTGCCAATCATCAAAGACTTACAGCCTGTGATTTTTTTAACCTCGTTTGCTTTTTCAAGACTCACTATATCTCCATTGGCAATAACTGGTATATTTACAGCCTCTTTTGCACAGGCTATCGCTTCATAATCAACCTTTGCTTTGTATCTTCCAGCCCTTGTGCGCCCGTGGATACTGATAAAATCAGCTCCTGCTCTCTCGCAAGCTTGAGCAATTTTATCCGGAATCTTTTCATTGAATCCCAATCTTATCTTTGCACTAACATATCTTTTTTTGGAGTATTTTTTAATTGTCTCAATAACTCTTTGGACTTGAGACAGATCTTGTAGCAGAGCTGAACCCGCACATTGAGAAACTACTTTTGGCACAGGGCATCCACAATTTAAATCAATACCATCTATACCATCTATGCCGTTTAAAATCTCTACAGCTTTTTTTATTGATTCTGTTTCAAAGCCGGCAATTTGCACAATATAAGGAGTTTCGAGCGGAGATTTTTTTAACATTTCATATGTTTTTTCAGAATTATGCACAAGGGCATTGGCACTTATCATCTCTGATATGGTCAAATCAGCACCAAATTTTTTCACCAAAGATCTAAAAGGAAGATCAGTATAACCCGCCAACGGTGCTAAAACATATATCCCTTTATCAAAATCTAACATTCTCTAAGATATTTAATTATATCTATGTTTTTACCGTGATCCCTCAAAAAGAGCAAAGTTTTAAATTTCAAAAAGTCTTCTTCTTCAGAATTCTCTAAAATTTCTCTGACTTTGTCTATCATTTCAAGTTCAAAAAGAGTATACAGATACGCATTTGCAGCGATATGCCCTTTTTCATTATAAAGTTTTTTGAAAAGATCAATCAATTCATCAGGGTTTAGTTTGACTTTTATCTCTTGAGCCAACTCAAGATAGTCCTCGCTGTTTGCATTAAATGTTTCCAGCATCTCTTTGATAGAGTCTATATCCATATTAAAATCATCTTCATCATCCAAATATCTCTCCATCATCTTTCTGAAAATATTTTTATTTATAGGAAATTTATATTTTTTTATTTCGCTAAAAGTTCCCATGCTCAATAGCTTATTGTATGCCTCCTGACACAAATCACTCTCTAAGTTTTCACAGGTTTTCAGTATGGTATATGCATATTTTGGCTCATCTTTCAATCTGTTTTTTTCATTCATTATAAATAGTTCATTTGTTGGAGACAATTTAAACTTTTTTAAATCTTCATATTTACCGTCTTTGATACTGTCGACAAGCGTGTAGCACTCTTTTAATTCTTCGTTTTCAAGATCTTTAACATCGGCTTTTTTTACATAATTAAGTGTTTTAGAGATAAAACTAGGCAATTTAAAGAGATCTGTTTTAAATTTAAGACTACTTTCTTCTCCCAAGATAATCTTTTTTGACACCTTTACATAGGTATCCAAATCCTTCTTAAGAGCTCTTTTGTAGAAAAAATCTTTAAAACTATAATATGCCAGATGAAATACTGATGCAAGAAATAAAACAACAACAGGCATTATAATCCATAGAGCTATCGGCAGTGTCAAAGGCATGGTATATATCTTTAAAGTATAGCTGTCCCCATTAAAACTATAGACATAAAGCCCAATTGCCAACATATAAATAACTGACAACAATACATATCGTTTTATTCCCATCTTCTTTCCCACCTTTGCCTTATTTGTTGTTTGCTGATTTCTCTATGATCTCTCTACATGCTATACAGTATTTTGCATGCGGCTTTACTTTCAATCTTTGAAAACTTATATCCTCTTCACACATTTCGCATACGCCATAAGTACCTGCATTTATCTTTCCCAAAGAGTACTCTATCTCATGCAGTTCTTTTGTCAACTGTTGATTTATAGCTTCCTCAATCATTCTATCTGTACTCACAGCAGCATGATCAGCTTCATCTCCAACATCATCATGCTTCAGTGAAGATATACCCTTTAGAGACTCTTCTATATTTTTCAATATCTGTTTTTTTCTTTCAAGCAACATATCTTCAAAAAATTTTAATTCATTTTTTCTCATCTATTTCCACCTAATAATAATATTATTACAGCATATTTATTTATGATAAGGGTGATTTGCTTTTATACAAAGCCCTCTATAAATCTGCTCAAATAATACTACTTTTGCAATCTTATGTGCATAAGTCAGATTACTCAAACTTATAACTTTTTGTGTTTTTTTTAAAAACTCTTCTTCAAAGCCATATGCTCCGCCAATAAAAAAATTTATATTGGCACTGTTTTCAAATATCTTACTAAACTCAAAACTATCTATCTTTTTACCTTTAACATCCAAAGATATACTGTAACCTTTTAAAAAAGGCTCATAAGCTCTAGTGTATGATATTTTAGCTTCATTTTCACCTTTAAGTTGAGATTGGGCGATGTTTTTGGTAAAAAGAGTTATGTCTTCTATTTTAGCAAATCTTTGTATCATCTTTTGGTACTCTTTGACCAAAATTTCAACTCCCTCGCTTTTACTTTTCTCAATGGTAAAAATATTTATATTAATTATCTTCTCCTTTAAGTCTTAATTTAAAACCATTTTTATCTTTTTGTAAAAATTTTAACATACCCGCAATCGTTTGTTTCATATCAGCTCTCTTTACAATCATATCAATCAAACCATGCTCCAACAAAAATTCTGATCTTTGAAAACCCTCTGGCAACTCAGCTCCTATAGTCTGTTTTATGACCCTTTGACCGGCAAAACCTATCAAAGCTCCCGGTTCCGCTATGATTATATCTCCTAACCAGGCAAAAGAGGCACTGACTCCGCCCATAGTCGGATCGGTCAAAATGGAAATATACGGTAATTTATGATTTGAAAGCTCCTTCAGTGCAGTTGCGGTTTTGCTCATCTGTAAAAGTGAAAATGTACTCTCCTGCATCCTGGCACCTCCACTTGCACTGACGATAACCAGGCCCTGCTCTTTTTCCATGGCTCTACCCACTGCTCTTACTATCTTTTCACCTTCAACCGAACCTAGACTTCCGCCCATAAAACTAAAATCAAATATAATTAATTGAGTTTTAATTCCATCTATTTCACACTCTCCGGCAATTGCAGATGATGTTCTCTTTGTCTTGTTTTGTCCCTCTTGAATTCTTTTTTTATAAGATTTCTTATCTACAAACTTTAGAGGATCTACAGGAGCAAGATTTGCATCCATCTCTACAAAACTACCGTGATCTGCTATCTGCTTGATTCTTGTTTCCACATCAATTCTTAAATGAAAACCGCATTTTGGACAGACATTGAGTTGATTTTCTACCTCTTTGTAATACATCAAAGATTGACAACTCTTGCATTTTACCCAATGCGTAGGTGCTTCATTTGGGGAGGGTTGTGTTCTTCTAAAATTTCCAAGAAAATCACCAAATTTCATAATATTTTATTCTCCCTTTCTAAACAATTGGGATATTCTATCGAAAATTTCCTTATCTTTGCTTATAATCAACAAACCATTCTCTGTAGTTTTATATAAATCATCACACATATAAAGTCCGGCTTCTACATCATAAACCCTCATATCACCCTCATAAACCACAAAAGTTACATCATGCGCGTAGGCTAAAGAGAGTGCAAATGCTCCGGGGGATCTGAATTTTATCTTCTCTTTTTTAAGTTTGCCAAAAATTGTTTTCGAGCGATATACCCGTTCAAAAATTCCTACTTTTGCTATGTTGTTTTTTTTCATATCTTCAAAAATCAGAGTATCCAAATTTGCTTTTTGAAACAGATCTTTGTCTTTATAAAAAATATCTCCATTTGCAAGATTTGTTATGACTGCCGCTATGCATTTGTTTTTGTATTTTAGAGCTACCGATGTTCCAAAATAGGGAAAATTTGATGCAAAGTTATCACTCCCGTCTATCGGATCAACAACTATATCAAACTCCGCCAATCCCGGTACAAATCCACACTCCTCAGAATGAATATTTCCAAACTTTTGCAGATACTTTATAAAAATTTCTTCTGCTTTCAAATCTACTCTACGGCTTATATCACCGCCGGCTCCCAAAGTCAGCTCTTTGCAAAGAAATTCGTGACTATTAGAGGCTATAAGCTTTGCTATCTCTTTATTTGCTTCTATACTCGCTTCTAAAAACTCTCTCATGCTTCCAATAAACTCTTTATAATATGCTCAGCCGCATCTTTTCCCTCTTTTGCAGCAGTGACAACCAAATCACTGCCCCTCTTGCAGTCTCCTCCTGCATAAACTCCCAATTTTGTAGTTTGAAAATCATCTCCGACGATTATCTCTCCCCATTTGTTTATATCTATGCCATTTGAAGCCAAAAAATCTGGTTTTGTCGGTGTAAAACCTAATGCAAATATAACAATATTTGCATCAACTCTAAAATCACTTCCTTTTATAATCTCAACACTGCTTCTTCCACTACTGTCTTTCTCGCCAAGAAGTGTTCTTTGCATTCTTATACCTATAGCCTTGTTATTATTGTTTACGATTATCTCTTTTGGACTTACATTATAGACAAATCTTACGCCTTCATCTCTGGCGTTTTTAAACTCTTTTTTACTTCCTGGCATATTGTGTTTGTCTCTACGATAAAGACAACTGACCTCTTTTGCTCCTTCCCGCAGAGCAGTTCTCACGCAGTCCATAGCCGTATCTCCACCACCAATAACTACAACATTTTTATTTTTGACATCAAACTTTTCGTCATATTCTTCGCCAAATAGTTTTTTTTGTATTGACCTTAGATAATCAATAGCCATAAAAACATTTTGTGCATTTTCATTATTGATTTTTGCTTTTCTTGATTTTTGCGCCCCTATTCCTATAAAAACACTATCATTTGAGCTTACAATTTCATCAAAAGTTATATCTTTGCCTATGCTTGTATCAGTATACAGACTCATACCGGCTTCAATCAGCCAATCAATTCTTCTCTTAACTACCATTTTATCCAATTTAAATCCTGGTATTCCATATGTCAAAAGCCCTCCTGCCCTAGCGTCTTTCTCATACATATTTACTTTAATTCCAGCCCTTAGAAGATAAGTAGCAGCTGAGATTCCAGCAGGCCCACTGCCGATAATAGCCACTTTTTTATCGGTTGTAATCCCTGGAAATTCCGGCTTCATACCCTTTTTGAAACCCTCTTCAGAGATAAATGTCTCGATATTTCCGATTGTAATAGCACCATGACCATCATTTAGAGTACAATCACCCTCACACAATCTTCCTTGTGGACAAATCCTACCTGTGATTTCGGGAAAAGGGTTTGATTCATTTGATAGTTTAAAAGAGAGGTTCAAATCCATATTTGCTGTTGATTTCAACCAATACGGTATATAGTTGTGCAAAGGACATTTATTGTGACAATATGGATCACCGCACTGAATACATCTACTTGCCTGGACAGATGCATCCTCTTTGCCCAATATATCATATATCTCTCTAAAATCCTCTATGCGATCGCTACTCTCTCTGCATTTTGCACTAACCCTCTCTACATTTATAAATTCTTGCATCTAAATTAGTCTCCCTCATCTGGATTTAATGGTATCTTAGTCATATCTTTTGGCATTACCATCCAAAAATCTCTCACATTGTGCCTGAAATCTTCCAGTATTGCTTTTGCTTTTACACTGTCTGTCTCATTTATATGAGATCTCAATAATTTTTTTAAAAAGTGTTTTGCTTCATCCTTCTCGTCTATATCTACTCTAACAGCTATAACCAACTCTTGATTTAGTTTGTCTATAAATTCTCTCTCTTTATCATATACAAAAGCAATTCCTCCTGTCATACCTGCACCAAAATTAACTCCAGTGCTTCCTAAAATAGCAACGATTCCTCCCGTCATGTATTCGCAGGCGTTATCTCCTGTTCCCTCAACAACTACTGTGGCGCCAGAGTTTCTTACGCAAAATCTCTCGCCGACTATACCTGCGATATAGAGCTTTCCACCAGTTGCTCCGTAAAGACAGGTATTTCCGGCACAGGCGTAATCCTCTCTTTGGAAAGTTGGGGTTATGACAATTTTTCCTCCATTCATACCTTTACCGATATAATCATTTGCCGAACCTCTCAAATCTATCTTTATCCCATTTGTTAAAAACGCCCCAAGAGACTGCCCTGCTGTGCCTTTTAATTTGAAAATTATACTATCCTCTTTTAGACCGACATTTCCATAATATTTTGCAATTTCGCCACTTATAAGTGTACCAAAACTTCTATTGATATTTTGAATATCTTTATGTATGACAACTTTTTGTTCCGGGTTTTGTATGGCCTTATAGACCTCTTTTAAAATCTTCTTTTCATACTCATTTTTATCATATGGTTCATTTGGAAGTTTTGAGTGAGTGTCCTCCCCATCTATCCTCATAAGAACAGATGAAAAGTCAAACTTTTTAGCCATTTTTTCTTCTATAACTTTTAAAAGATCACTTCTGCCGACTATCTCCTCGATACTTTTGTATCCGAGACTTGCGAGTATCTCTCTAATATCTTGAGCTAAATAGGTAAAGAAATTTATCAGTTTATCTACATTGCCCATAAAAAATTCCCTAAGCTTTTTATCCTGAGTAGCTACGCCAACAGAACATTTATTTAGGTGACATATCCTTAAAATCTTGCATCCAAGCATCGTCAGGGCTAAAGTTCCAAAAGCATAACTTTCAGCTCCCAAAAGTGCTGCTTTTATAACATCCAAACCTGTTTTTAGACCACCATCTGTCTGCAGATGTACTTTACCTCTAAGATGGTTTGCCTTTAAAGCATTGTGTGCTTCACTTAGACCTAACTCCCAAGGATTTCCTGCAAATTTTATAGAGCTGAGCGGCGCGGCTCCTGTTCCTCCATCACCTCCGGAGATGATAATCTTATCTGCATAGGCTTTTGCAACTCCTGCAGCGATGGTTCCGACTCCGGCAGTAGAAACCAGCTTGACTGTGATGACGGCATCCGGATTTATCTGTTTGAGATCAAAAATCAGCTGTGCCAAATCCTCTATAGAGTAGATATCATGATGAGGAGGGGGAGAGATGAGTGTAACTCCAGGAATTGTATATCTGAGACTTGCGATAAGAGATGAAACTTTGTGTCCCGGAAGCTGTCCGCCCTCACCTGGCTTTGCACCTTGGGCTACTTTTATCTGTATCTCTTCAGCACTTCTTAGGTATTCTGGTGTAACACCAAATCTACCGCTTGCTATTTGTTTTATTTTAGATCTTTTGATGCTCTTGAGTCTGTCTGTTGCCTCTCCCCCTTCTCCTGAGTTTGACATACCACCCAATCTATTCATAGCTTCCGCCAAGGCTTCATGAGCTTCTGGCGAGATAGATCCCAGACTCATTGCAGCGGTATTAAATCTTTTAAATATACTCTCTATCGGCTCAACCTCTTCTATATCAATTGGATCTCTATCAGATGATAGTTCTAGAAAATCTCGTATAACTTTTTTATCTCTATTGTTTACCAGCTCAACCAAAGCATTATAATCTTCTCTTTGACCGTTTTTAGCCAATTTATGTATAGCTTTTACAACTTTTGGATTAAAATCATGATACTCGTTTCCATCCAGGTATTTATAAAAACCTCCAATTTCCAAAGGAAAAAGCCTTTTATTTATATCTATATCAAAGGCGTTTTTATGATTAAAGTTTATCTTCTCTTCTATATCATCATATCCAAGTCCCGGAAGCAGTGCATGTACACCATTAAAACAGTCTTCAACAATCTCTCTTGCAAGACCAATGCTGTCAAAAAGTGCGGAATTTCTGTATGAAGATATAGTGGCAATTCCCATTTTAGAGATTATTTTTAGTAAACCCTGATTTATAGCATGACTGGCATTTTTCAAGCTTGTTTTTATCTCATATTTGCCAAAACCTCTTCTTTTTGCCTCCTCTAGTACGCTGGCATATAACATATACGGGTATATAGCACTTGCACCAAATCCTATCATGCAGGCACAAGAGTGCGAATCAAGAGCTTCACCGGATATTGCTATGATACTGGCAACATCTCTTATGCCCTCATCAAGCAAGACTTCATGAATTTTACCTATGCACATAAGCATTGGCATCGGTTTGTTTGTGTCATCCATACCTCTATCGTCAAGATAGACCATCGTGACACCATCATTTTTAACAGCCTCAACAACATCATAAGCCAAATCTTCCAAACTTCCTTTTAGATTGTCTTCAAAAAGTGTTGAAAAAGTTTGAGATTTGTAAGATGGCATATATCTAGGTTTGCTTTTATCTCCAAATGACTTCAAAACTTCTATTTTTTCTTGCATCAATATCGGAGAAATAGTTTTGATTCTAACAGCATGTTCTGGGGTTTCATCCAATATATTACTCAATTTTCCAAAACCCGTATTTAGACTCATAACAATTTTTTCTCTTAACGGATCTATCGGTGGGTTTGTCACCTGTGCAAACTTTTGCTTAAAAAAGTCGCTAAAACTCCTCTGTTTTTTACTAAATGCAGCTAAAGGTGTATCATCCCCCATGGAACCCACGCCTTCTTTAGCGTCTTTCATCATGGGGGCTATAACCATATTTAAAAACTCTTGGGTTACATTGAAAAATCTCTGAGAGTACACAAGATCTTCTTTTTCATAATCACTCACTTTTTCAAACGGCATCTCAACATACTCTTGAAGATAAATCAGGTTTTCATTTAACCATGTTCCATAAGGTTTTGATGATTTTATATAATTGTCTATATCTTTGCTTTTTAAAACTTTGTTGTATTTCAGATCCAAGCCAATTATCTGACCACTTTGCAGTCTTCCCTGCTCTTTTATATCTGAATCCGATATATCCAAGACTCCGTATTCACTTGTGATAACAATCCTGTTATCCTTTGTTATGATGTATTTTGCCGGTCTCAAACCGTTTCTGTCCAAAACACATGCTACATATCTTCCGTCAGTAAAAGAGACAGCAGCCGGTCCATCCCAAGGATCAAAATTTATACTAGAATACTCATAAAAAGATCTTAATTCACTATCAATATAAGGTGCATTTTGCCAAGGCATAGGTATCAGAGATCTGATTGATTTGAAAAAATCATATCCGTTGGCAATCATAAATTCAAACATATTGTCCAAGCTTGCACTATCACTCACACTATCGTTTGTAATAGGGAATAGTTTGCTAAGTTCTTTATCGGAAAATACAGAACTTTTCAAAGTGCTGTATCTTGCTTTGATATTTGCTCGATTTGCAGATATAGAGTTTATCTCGCCATTATGTGCCAAAGTTCTAAAAGGCTGAGCTAGTTTCCATTGTGGTAGAGTATTTGTAGAAAATCTTTGGTGAAAGAGTGCAAATTTTGTTTTAAAGTTTTTATTGTTAAGGTCTTGATAAAACTCTTTTATGTGGGTTGGCATAACCAAACCTTTATAGGATATAACTGCACTTGAAAATGATGCAATGTAAAAGTCTTTGTCTTCTTTTAGCCTGTTTTCTATCTCTCTTCTGGTTAAATACAAAAGTGATTCAAATCTTTTTGTAGCAATCAAAGATGACGGCTCAACAAAAACCTGTACTATTTTTGGCAAAAGCTCCAGTGCCTGCTTTCCCAATGCATCTGTATCTATCGGCACTTCTCTGTAAAGAACAACTTTTAGGTCATTTTTCATACAAATATTATCAATTATCTCTTTTTGGGATTCATTTTGCATAAATAACATACCAACAGCAAACTGTCTCGGTAGATCAACGCCTAATTTTTTTGCAACTTTTTTCATAAACTCTTTCGGGAGAGAAAAAAGAAGCCCACTTCCATCCCCGCTCTTTCCGTCTGCTGCTATCGCACCTCTGTGCATCATTCGCTCTAATGCAGTGACTGCATCAGTTGTATTTTGATAAGTTGCAATATTATCTATGTTTGCCAGTAGCCCAAAACCACAATTATCTTTAAAGCTAGTTATAAGATCCAAAATAGCCACCTTTTATTATATTATTTTAAGATTTAAGAGTAGAGAATATACAATAAATTTACTTAATATATGGTAAATAACCCTATATAGGCATTTTAAAGCATCTGATTATCTTTTTCAAACTTAATCTTCAATAAAAGATATTTTCGATAAAATTTCGCTTATGCAAGGCTATATAATCAACATAAACAGAGCTAAAGATGAAGATTTAATCATCACAATTTTAACTAAAAACAAAAAATATACAGCCTACAGGTTTTATGGTGCGAGACACTCCACTGTAAACATAGGCTATAAAATAGATTTTGAATTACAACACTCTCTCAAGTCAAAAATTCCACAGCTGAGAAATATCCTGCACTTGGCAACAAAATGGGTCACAGATAGAGAAAAGATGTATATATGGCAACAATTTATAAAGCTTTTCTATCAACACCTTAAAGATGTAGATGATATTGATGATTTTTATTTTAATTTGATTGAAAAATCATATTGGCTGTGGGATAAACAAAACTCTAAAAGAGTTGCAATTGAAAGATATATCGAACTTTTAGAGTACGAGGGGAGACTACACGATGACTTTATCTGTTTTGAGTGTGAAAACAGAATTAAAAATGAAGTATCTCTAATTAGAGCATTTTTAACTGCCCACAAGGAGTGTGTATATACTAGCAGTTTTAAAGCTCTACATGTAGAGGAGCTCTTAAAAAATAAAAGCACACTCTTTTTTGACAACTCAGACATAGAGAAACTATGGATGATAGTTTGCGAAGGCTTCTAAAGTCTATCCAAGTATTCCTCTTCACAAAAACTAGATAAATTTATATTTTCAAATGCTTTCTTGAGAGATGTAAAAAGAGCATGATTGTCTTCTTCCATCTTTTTTAGCATCTCTTTTGTTTTTGCTCTGCTGGTTGGCATTTTGACATCAAATCTCATGCTAGGGCATGATTCATCACTTATAAGAGGCATATCGACAACATGTGCTTGATCTATGAGTTGCCTTTCTCTTACATGTATAAGTGGACGAATTACTTCTATGCCATTTTTGGCCTTATATATTGGAGGTATTGAGCGAAGGGCTCCATTGTAAGAAAAGTTCATAAAAAAACTCTCCACTGCATCATCAAGATGATGACCAAGAGCTAGCTTGTTATACCCATTTTCAAGCGCATAACTATACAATGCACCCCTTCTCATACGTGAAAAAAAGCTGCAAAATGATGAATTTTCTCTTATCTTTTCTTTGGCTAAATCATATATTTTAGTATCGTGTACCAAATGAGGGATATCATTTTTTTTGCAATAATCCTGCAGTATCTCAAGATTTTCACCCATGCCATAAGAAATGGTTATTGCTTGGAATTCAAACTTAAATGGCGCAACTCTTTGTATATGCCTCAATATATGAGCGAGAGTCAGCGAATCCTTCCCTCCGCTAAGCCCCAAGAGAACTCTGTCTCCCTCTTTTATAAGATTATATCTTGCGTTTGTTCTACCCGTAATCCTAAGGAGTTTTTTACTTAGTTTTATCAATTATTTTTTCAACCATAGTGATTATAAACCCAGCGCTGATTTTTGCTGAGGACTCCAAGAATTTGTCAAAATCAAAACCGGCATCCATGTCTGCTGCATCACTGATAGAACGAAGTATAAAAGACGGTACATCAAGAGCATTGCAAACCAGAGCAACAGCTGCCCCTTCCATCTCTAAAGCACCGGCTCCAAAAGTTTTTTCTATCCATTTTTTTCTATCCGGATCACAAACAAATTGATCTCCAGTAGCGATAACCGTCTCTTTTAGGGGTAGGTTTTTTTCAAACGCTACCTCTTTAGCTATCTCTATGAGTAACTTATCTGTTTTTTCATAAACTGAACCTTCCGGCACATATCCAAAAGGATGTCCAAAAGCGGATATATCCAAATCATGCTGAGCCAGTTTTGTAGCTACTACCAAATCCCCTATTTTCAACTCATCGCTTACAGCTCCGGCTACTCCACTAAAAAGCAGTTTTTCACAACCAAATTTTTCTATCATTGTTGTAGCTGTTATGGTGGCATTTACCTTTCCAATCTTACTATAAGCAATGACTATTTCACACCCTTTGTATGTTAGAGTATAAAATTTATTTTTAGCATACTCAACAGTTTTATAACTCTCAAAATAATCTAATAACGGCTCTACCTCTTCAGGCATAGCTCCTAAAATAGCAATTTTCATTTTATATCCCCTTTGTAAGGAGCAAAGCCCCTGACAAATTCCTCGCGACTGAAGCACGAGCTAACGCTCTGTAATTTCATTTTATTGTCCCCTTTGTAAGGAGCAAAGCCCCTGACAAATTCCTCGCGACTGAAGCACGAGCTAACGCTCTGTAATTTCATTTTATGTCCTTTTCTAATACTCTCTGAGTAAATATTTTTGAGTATCCGAGAGTTTTTTATCCACATCTACCATCAACTCTTCTTTCTCAAAGAGCTTTGCTCTTTTGATGATTTGCGCTTTTGGGTTTATCAAACAAGATCCTCCCCAAAAACCCAGGCCATCTTCAAAACCTACCCGGTTTACGAATGCAACATTGGCTCCGCTCAAAAGCGCAGTAGAGCAAAGCAAAGATTCCCACTGTTTTTGTATTAAAAGTCCGTCGTTCTCAAAACCTCTTGATGGAGAATTTGAAATTACAATCACAAAATCCGGCTTTTCATCTGCAATTTTAGCGATAATATGAGCATTATACAACTCTTCACAAA
Source organism: Sulfurospirillum sp. (assembly GCA_045047115.1). Taxonomy (GTDB): domain Bacteria; phylum Campylobacterota; class Campylobacteria; order Campylobacterales; family Sulfurospirillaceae; genus JAADIZ01. Next base: position 88,869 of record JASFYR010000005.1, on the reverse strand, counting down.
TAACAACAAAGGTTTTTCCAAATTTTGTTTCAAATGACTTTATATCTTCACCCTTAAAGAAAAAACGAGCTTCCTGAAAGAGTCCATAATTTGGAAGTGCAGTTTTTTTATGTACATTTAAAATTTTTCCATTTGAACAATAAAATGCACTATTGTAAAACTTATTATCCTCTTTTAATACAGCACCAAAAACCAAATCAAAAGATTGTGATAACCCAGCAAATTCTTTGATTTCATTTAAGGTATAAGCATCTTCAAAAACTGCATCTTTTAACATGTAGCCATTTAGTGCCAATTCCGGGAAAAGTACCAAATCAACTCTTTTATCAATATCACTGAGATATATATGAAATTCATCAGGTGATATTTTTTTGAGTTTTGGTGATATTTGTGCAAGTATTAACTTCATCTAAACTCCAATACAGCCTTTTGCAGTGATTCCATATCTGTTATGGAGATTGTATCTTTTTTTGTTATTTTTTTATTGATTCCCTTTAATACACTTCCACCAAATTCTATAAATTTATCGGTTTTGCTTTCGATATTTTTTATGGATTGTTTATATAAAACAGGGCTTACCAACTGAGCATTTAAGAGTTTTATTGCATCCTCCTTTGTATTGTAAGGCTCTGCTGTCACATTTGAAATGATAGGTGCTGCAAAATCAGTATCTATAAATTTTTGCAAATAAACACTCAATTTACCTTGAGCACTTTGCAATATCGGGCAATGACTAGCCACCGACATATTTAAGAGCATAGCTCTTTTTGCGCCTGCACCTTTAAACTCACCCTCCATACTGATTAAATCTTTTTTATCTCCGGCAACTACAATCTGCCCATCACAATTGTAATTTGCTACCCAAATCTGCTTACCATCATTTTGTGCATTTTTCACAATCTCTTTGGTTTTTTCATCACTAAGACCCAGAAGCACCATCATACCGGCATCTTTATCTTCGCAAGCCTTGGCCATAAATAGACCTCTGTTATAAACCAACTCTATTGCATCAAGATAATTCAATGCTCCACTCGAACATATGGCTGAAAATTCACCCAAAGAATGCCCTAAAAAAAATTCAGGCTTTAGAGTAGCCTCTTTTGCAAAAAGTTTATATGCTATAATGCTAACAAGCAAAATAGAAGGCTGAGCAAATTGCGTAAGTTCTAACTTGTCATTTTTTTCAAAAAGTATCTCTTTAAAATCAAAACCAAGCCTATTGCCAGCTTTTTCTACCATCTCTCTTGCAATTTTAGAATTATCAAAAAAATCTCTGCCCATGCCTATTTTTTGACTTCCCTGACCGGGAAATATTGCTACATATTTCATCTTTTATTCTCCTCTAATCCATATTCATTTATCTTTTTTCTCAAAGTATTTCTATTCAAGCCAAAAGCTTTGCTCATAGAGAGTTGTGAGCCAAATTTTTTAAAACCACTCTTTATAAGAGGTATATCAAAAAGATATAAAAACTCCCTATAATCATTTCCTGTACCTATCTCTTTATATAAAATATCTTCCAATATTTTCATCATATCATCTTTTGAAAGCAAACTTTTAAAATAAGCTTTATATATAGATTTTTTTAAAGAGTAACAATTTTGGCTCAAATCCAAATCTGTTTCTTTTAGGTTTAAATCAATAGATAAATCACCAAAAATTTCTTTAACTTCACTCAAAAAAAATTCACTTAGAGCTACTACATCTGCACTTCTTTCTCTTAAAGGAGGAATAAACATCTTTAAGCTAAAAAAACTGTCTTCTACTTTAGTGCTTAATTCTTTTTGTGAAGTAGCAATAAATCTGTTTTTATTTTTGCTCAACAAGTTTTTAACTTTATCAAAATTATTTATCTGATCAAAATTTTTAATTATCAATCTTTCATTTGATTCTATTGCTTTAACTAATTTTTCCAAAGATGAGGCATCAACCTCAAATGCATCTTCATATATATACCTAGCGAGGCTTTTTTTTCCTACGCCAACTTCTCCGATAATGATAACATTTAGACTTAAACTTTTTAATAGATTAGCTGATTTTAGGGCTTCAAGTGAAACCCTAGATTTTGCGATGTAGCAGTTTTTTGCCACAATATTAACGCTTTTTTAGCAAGAGCATGAATGTGAATCGTCTTCTGCTGTGTGACAACTGTCACCTGTACCACATCCACAACCGCCACCCTCAGGAGCGCCAACATAGCCCTGAATCAACTCTTGTGCAGTTGCATCTCTGACTTCAACAACACTAAGAGCAAAAAGTAAATCTTTTCCAGCCAACGGGTGGTTGAAGTCAACATTTACATTTTCATCATCAAAACTTTTTACAGTTACCTGAACCGTTCCACCATCTTCACCTTGTCCGTAAAGAGTCATTCCCTCTTTTAGTTCAAGTCCGGCAAATTGCTCTTTTGGTAATGTTTGTACCGCTTTTTCATCATATTCACCATATGCATCTTTAGCAGAAACTCTAACCTCTTCACTGTCATTTAGAGATAACTTTTTTATTTCATCTTCTAAACCAGGAATTATCTGTCCTTTTCCTACGATAAAAGAGAGTGGAGCAGCTTCAATATTGGAATCCAATATCTCACCGTTGTCAACATCTCTTAATTCATATTGAATAGAAACAACTTGGTTTTCATCTATAGCCATAAAATCTCCTTAGCTTAAAAGATAGGATTGTAGCATAATTTCTTTTTATAGTCCCTTAGAGATAAAAATTATTTTGTAAGACTTTTGGCTTCTTTGGATTTTGGATAGTTTGTTTTAAGTACTTTAAAAAATTTAGATGCTTCTTTGTTTTTCTTTAGCTTACTCAGCGATATGCCTGTATGATACAGAAGTGTGGGTGTGTAAGACGCATTTTCGTATAGAGCGATGCTTTTTTTATAAAAATTTATCGCCGTTTTGTATCTCTTTTTATAGTAAGCAATTTCTCCTAATTTAAAGTTACTTCTAGCGGGTTTGTATCTCATTCTTACTAATTTTTCATATCTTATTTTTGCTTTGTTGTATTGCTTCTTAGAGAAAAAACCTTTGGCTTCTTTGAGAAGCTCGGCACCACTTTTGCCTGATAATATCTTTTTAAGATTTTGTTTTTTTATACTGCTTATTTGTTGATTGATTTTTTCCTTAAAATGATTTTGTGCGGAAACAAATTTACTAAAATCTTCTTTAGAGATATAGTTGGAATTTATAGAGTCTATAAGTGAACTCAATTCTGTTAAAACGCTTTTAATTTTTTCTTGGTTTGTATTTTGTGCAGTTAAATTATCATTAAACTGTTGTTTGAGTGCTTCTAGATCACCTCTTAAGCTCTGAATTGTATCGCTTTTATTGCTGTCTCTAATATTTACTTCACGGATTTTACTGTCTATCTTTCCAATCTTATCACTGATAGCCTGTGTTACCGATCTGGTGCCATCAAGTTTTTCTTGCAGATTAGCATATTTAAACTGCAACATTTTAAACTGTTTTTCAAGGGATTTTAGTGTTTTTGTATTTTGAACTATTTTTTTCTCACTTGGACTCAGTCCATATGGGTTATTACTGTCTAAATTTCCAGCTCCATATACTGAAGGTTCTGCGCAAAACAACATCATTGGTAATATAAGAAAAAAAGCTAATAATTTATTCACAATCATCCCCTTTAGAAAAAAATGAAGTCAGTCTAAAATCGAAGGAGTAGCCATGCATCTTAAACACATGGCTTTTTATATTTTTACGGTAGTAATTTAAAATCGACTCTTCTGTTTTTTGCCCAACATGCTTTTGTTTGGGCTGTACAGACAGGATTGCTTTCGCCATAACTTATAATCATCATTCTATCTGTTGCAACTCCTTGAGCACTTAGGGCATCTTTTACGCTTTTTGCACGCTTTAGACCAAGCGCATAGTTGTATTCGTCAGTTCCCCATTCATCACAATTTCCCTCTAGTTTAACAGAAAGCTTCTGGGCTTTGTCTCCGTCCAAGATAGTTGCACTATTTACGACAACTGGCTTCATATCTTCTCTTATATTATACTTGTCAAAATCAAAATTGATAGGTCTCAGCTGACTTTCTAGATTTGCAATTAAATATTTTACAGCATTTTGACCATTTTGAGACATAGTATTTTGACCCAAATTGTTTGTATCCATATTGTTGGAATTCATACTGTTTGTGTTTGATGCATTTGTATTTGCATTGTTTACTTTTTCTATTTTTTTATTTTTTGTTGTCATATCAACAGCAGGGTTCTTTTGGCTACATCCCGTAAACAGTAAAACTGCTACGCTCATGCTCACTAAAACTAATTTCTTCATCATTACCACCTTATTGATTTATATTTCACGTTATTTTATCATATTTTTTCAAAATTACCAATCAATTGATTGGATTTTACCTACTTTGAGCGGAAATAAAAAACTTTTATTTGCATTTAGTCTAATTACCCCCAAAGAACTCTGATTTTTAAAATGCTTGATAAATAAAATTGTGTCTTTATCTTTTGCAAATCTTGGATATAGATTTTTGCCATTTGCAGTCAACTGCCTTATATAATCTGTCTTCGTAGAAATCAAATACAGATTAAACACATTGCCTCCAAACTCACTCTGTTTTTCTCTACTGGAATATACTATATAGTTGTCAAGTGCGGAAACAGAATTGTTGTTTTTACCATGGTACACCATCTGCTCTACTCCACTTGAACCTATAGTTTTAGAAAATATATTTGGATATCCCAACCTATCAGATATAAATATAATCTTTTTATCATTGTCTATAAAATTTCCATTTACATCAATTCCGGGATACTTGGTAATTCTATCTAATTGTTTATATCTTAGATTATAAAGATATATATCAGCTTGATCATTTGGAGCCATTGTTAGCAGGAGTTTATCACCGTCTTTTGAAACATCCGAGCAAACTAACATGCCTTTGGCAGAAAGTATCTTTCTTCTTTCGCCATTTACCAAATCTACTCTGTAAAGAGTCGGAAGATATCCATTATATGATGTATAATAAAATGCATCCTGAAGCGTATCTGCCCATTTTGGGAATATATTCAACCCACCCTTAACCACAGTTTTTTGAAAACTCAAAGTATAGTCCGAGACAACTATTTCAGACTCTCTTTTACCTGTGTATTTTGAAAAAATTACAAATTGCTCCATCCAATTTATCGGAGGTGCTCCTATCAAATCATTAGTGCTCACGATAATTCTATGAGCTAAGAATGGAAATCTTCTTAGATTTTGCATTTTATAATTTGTCTCTTTTTTAACTTCACCGCTACTGGCATTAATCAGTTTTACATTTGCAATAAGTCTGTTTTGTACTGATTGCAGTCTAAATCTTAAAATTAAATCCACATTTTTTTTACTTAAAAAATTATCACCTATATTTCCGTCATAAGAGCTTTGCAGATAATCATCCAATGGTCTAAAATGTGCACTTACTCTCAAATCACCGACTAAAATTTTAAAAAACTTTTTTCTAAGAGTTATATCTTCACTTGAATCACTTGCATCTTGCACAGCAATCTTGGGCAATGTATCTAACTTTTTAACAATCTCAACCGTAGCATCATACGCAAATAGCGAATATGTGAAAAACAATAATAACAATAGTTTTTTAACCATCTCTTATATCCTTAAATTCAACTTGTAGTTTAAATATCCCGCCTTCTCTAAAAGGAGGAAACTCTTTATTTCTCATCTCTTCCAAGAAATCAATCAATTTTGAATTGAATTCATCATTATATGAAAGTTTTACTATTTTATAACTAAAAGTTCCGTTTTTGTCTATATAAATTTCTACTGTTGCCTTGCTTCCCGAGATAGTATCAATAGTATTTTGCCAATTTTCATAGAGTATTTTTTGAATTTCTCCTCTAAATTTATCATAAACTCCGCTTTTGCTTGAGTTTAAATTTTGTCTTTTTTCAAAACTCAGCGTTTCTACCAATTTTTTGGCAAGTTCTTTTTTTACAGGCACTTGAATATTTTCTTTTAGCACAACTCTTTTTTTTCTACTCTGAACAGCTGCTTCTTGTTTTGGCTCTATGATTTTTTTAGTATCAATTTTTTTAAACATTCCCTTCAGAGAGATCTTTTTTTGTATTTTTTTAGCTACGGTTTTTGGTTTTGGTTTGGATGAGACTATCTTTTTCTTCACAATTTTTCTAACAATCTTTTTTTTATGCCGGATGGTTTTTTTTGGTTTTTTTTCAACAAGCGTGATGTCTAGTATGCTATTTTTTTTAATAGTATAATCAACATTTTTTCTAATTTTGTCTTGAAGATAAAATGCAAGTGAGAGAATAACCAGTAGATATAAAAGAAAAGCAAGTGCAAAACCTATTGAATTATAATGCTTCCTTTTGGGCATCTTTTATCCATTTGTTTCTAATGATACTTTTGTGAAGCCTGCTTCTTTTACACTTTTTAGCACATACATGACATCTTTATATTTCAAAGACTCGTCTGCTTTTATATAGACTTGTGTATTTGCATTGTATCTTTTTTTAATCATTGTGAAATTATCAGGAAACTCGCTAAGCATAAATGTATCTTTTTTTATATGAACTTTTCCATCTTTACTTATGCGGATTTCTAGTTCAGGTATTTTTTTTACTACTGCTGACTTTGAGCCATCGGGTAAAACAATTTTTTCTTGATAGACCATAGCTGGGGTTGTGACCATTAAGATAGCCAACAATACAAGCATAATATCAACTAAAGGTGTAATATTTAATTCAGGAGTATCATTCCATTCATTCATAGTTTAGTCTGTATCTTTTGAAAGTTTTTCATCATGGCTAAGTAGCAAATCAATCTCTCTTTGAACACTTACAACAACTTCATAAGCCTTCCTCTTTAAAAACAGATGCACACTATATGCAGGAATTGCCACAAATATACCAGCAGCCGTTGCAATTAACGCCTCACTTATAGCAGGAGCTATCACACCGAGTGAAGCACTACCACTTTGACCCAAACCGCTGAATGTATCCAATATAGACACAACTGTACCAAACAGTCCAATAAACGGGGATGTAGAAGCAATCATGGAAAGTATCCACAATCCGTTTGTAGCATTTTTTTCTGCTACACTTTTGCAGACATTCAGTAGATTTATTGATATTTTTACCCTGCTGGTACATTTTTTTAATACTGAATCATCCCTGACATTTTTTGCCCCCATCAGCATTGATTCAAGTGAATTTCTTTCTATTTTCAACCAAGAAGTAAGATAAAAATACCTTCCAATTAAAACACCAAAAGTTGTAATAAAATAAAAAGAGAGCCATATCAAAACAAATATTGTGATATAGCTACTTCTAGATATATAGTTTATAAGTAAATCAACTGCTGACATAATTAGTATTTTTTATGCTTCAAAATAGCATCAATCTTTGATTCAGCCATTGCTATAGCTATATCAGAATCACTCATACTCTCTATAAGTTTTTTGGCTCTGTCTATGGATTTTGCTATCTCACTATCATTCTCACCAACTATTGCAACAGCTCCATCGGCTAGAATTGTCACTTTCTCTTCATCAACTTCAGCATGTCCCCAATCAATCGCTACAACTTCATGTTCGCCATTTGCCAGCTCTATATCAATCACACCTGTTTTAAGCAAAGAAACCAGGGAAGCATGATGAGGGAGAACTCCAAATTCACCCTCACTTCCCGGAAGCGTTACGCTTTTTACATTGTTTGCAAATATCTGACCATCAGGTGTGACTATCTCTAATCTCAATGTTTCCATAATTTTACCTTATATAAAGCTTACTTATTTTTTAATTTTTCAGCTTTTTTCTCAGCTTCCTCTATACTTCCCACCATGTAAAATGCAGCTTCTGGCAGATGATCATATTCACCATTTATTATACCTTTAAAACCAGCTATTGTTTCATCTAGTGTTACATACTTTCCTGGACTTCCTGTAAATACTTCAGCAACAAAGAATGGCTGAGACAAAAATCTCTCAACTTTTCTGGCTCGATCAACTGCAAGTTTATCTTCTTCACCAAGCTCATCCATACCCAAAATAGCTATAATATCCTGTAAATCTTTATATTTTTGCAAAACTGCCTGGACACCACGGGCTATATCGTAATGTTCTGTTCCCAAGATATGCGGATCAAGCATACGAGAAGTTGAATCAAGAGGATCAACAGCAGGATAAATACCTTTTTCTGCAATCGCTCTGTTAAGAACAGTAGTTGCATCCAAGTGGGCAAAAACTGTAGCAGGTGCCGGGTCAGTCAAGTCATCAGCGGGTACATAAACAGCCTGAACAGAAGTGATGGAACCCGTTTTTGTAGATGTAATTCTCTCTTGGAGTCTTCCCATTTCACTTGCCAATGTCGGCTGATAACCAACCGCACTTGGAATTCTACCAAGAAGCGCACTCATCTCAGCTCCGGATTGTGAAAATCTAAAGATATTGTCGATAAACATCAAAACATCCAGGCCCATTTCATCTCTAAAATACTCAGCCATTGTAATTCCTGTAAGAGCAATTCTATTTCTAGCTCCAGGAGGTTCACTCATTTGTCCATAGCAAAGTGCGACTTTGTCAAGTACATTTGACTCTTTCATTTCGTGATAAAGGTCATTTCCTTCTCTTGTTCTCTCACCAACACCGGCAAATACAGAGTAACCGCTGTGCTTAAATGCAACATTATGAATAAGCTCCATAATGATTACTGTTTTACCAACACCAGCACCACCAAACAGTCCTACCTTTCCACCTTTTGCATAAGGCGCAAGCAGGTCAACAACTTTGATACCTGTTTCAAAAATCTCACTCTTGGTGCTTTGTTCTTCAAAAGGTGGTGGATCTCTGTGTATAGACCATCTCTTGCCTGTCTTGACATCTTCTTTTAGATCAATAGCATCTCCGATAACATTGAACATACGACCTAATACTTCTTCACCAACTGGTACAGTTATCGGACTTCCAAGAGCTTTTGCATTAATGCCTCTTGTTAAACCCTCACTCATATCCATGGCAATTGTTCTAACTCTGTTATCTCCAAGATGAGCTGCAACTTCCAATATCAACTTATGTTCTTTGTCCTCTACGCTATATCTTACTTCGATTGCTTCATTAATTTCCGGAAGATAGCCGTCAAAATCTACATCTATAACCGGACCTTTAATTTGGCTTATTACCCCGTTCATGTTCATAGAATATTCTCCTTTTATTTTTTCAAACAGTTTATTTCATAGACTCAACACCACTGATAATCTCAATTAGTTCAGTAGTGATTGACTCTTGTCTGGCTTTGTTATAAGCCAGTGTTAAGTGATGTACCCTCTCACTTGCATTATTTGTAGCATTATCCATAGCCTGCATTCTTGCACTGTGCTCAGCAGCAAGTGAGTCTATAAGTGCATAATACATATTGTACTCAAAGTATTTTTTCATTAAAGAATTTAAGATAGTTTCATCATCTTCCGGCTCCAACTCCATCATAGATTTTGAGTCACTCTCTTTTTTTGTAGGCTCTTCAATAGGAACAACATCTACAACTTTTAACTCTTGAGAAATCATATTTTTATATCCGTTATGCACCAAAATTACTCTGTCAGTAACACCATTTTCGAAATCATCTATAGCACTTTTGATAATCTCTCCGGCTTTTTCATATGTTGGAGATGAACTGACACCAATATCACTTGTCAAAAGATCAACTCCTTGAAATTTAAAGAAATCTATTCCTTTTCTTCCTATTGCCCTGAGTCTTACTTTTACTTTTTTCTCTTTGTAATTTTTCATAATAGCCTGCACTTGTTTGATAGTTTGAATGTTAAAACCACCGCACAGTCCCTTGTCTGCTGTTACAAATATGATGTCGACTTTTTCTATACTCTCTTTTACATCAAAATAACGACTCTGTATCCCACCAACTTTATACTGATTTATCTTATAAGCAATTTCAGATAAAACCTGATTTATCTTTTGTGCATAGACTCTTGACTTTTTAGCTGCCATCTCTGCCCGTCTCAACTTTGCAGTCGAAACTAGCTTCATCGCTCTAGTCGTTTTTTTGGTGTTCTCAACACTCTTTATCTTTCTTTTTATCTCTTTAAGGTTTGCCATAGCTTATCCTTACTTAACAACAAATGTTGCTTTAAACTCACTAAGTGCTTTGTTTAATAATTCTTCTATATCTTTGTCTAAAACTTTTTTGCTTCTGATTTGTTCTAATATCTGAGGATACTTAGCCTCGATAAAAGGAAACAGATCTGCTTCAAATTTTGTAACATCTTTTGCATCTATATCATCCAAAAAGCCTTTCGCTCCTGCGTATATGGCAACTACTTCGTTTTCAACAGGAAGTGGAGAATATGGAGGTTGCTTAAGTATCTCGACCATTCTTTGACCTCGCTCAAGCTGTCTTCTGCTTGACTCATCCAAATCACTTGCAAATTGTGCAAAAGCCTGAAGTTCACGATATTGCGCAAGATCAAGTCGCAATGTTCCCGCAACCTGCTTAGTAGCCTTAATTTGAGCGGCTCCACCAACACGAGAAACTGAAAGTCCGACATTGATGGCCGGTCTGATACCTGAGTTAAACAGATCAGTTTCGAGAAAAATTTGACCATCTGTGATAGATATAACATTTGTTGGAATATATGCAGAAACATCACCTGCTTGAGTCTCAATTATAGGTAAAGCAGTCAAGCTCCCCGCTCCTAAATCATCATTTAATTTTGCAGCTCTCTCAAGTAGTCTTGAATGAAGGTAAAAAACATCACCAGGATACGCTTCACGACCAGGAGGACGGCGAAGAATCAGTGACATTTCACGATAAGCAACTGCATGTTTACTTAAGTCATCATAAATAATCAAAGCATGTCTTGAGCTGTCCCTGAAATACTCGCCCATTGTCACACCAGCATATGGTGCAAGATATTGAAGTGTTGCAGAATCAGCAGCTCCGGCAGCAACTATGATAGTGTATTCCATAGCTCCGTGCTCTTCTAGTTTTTTCACAACCTGAGCTATGGTTGATTGTTTTTGTCCAATAGCAACATATATACAGATAACATCTTGCCCTCTTTGGTTTATGATAGTATCAAGCGCAACTGTCGTCTTACCTGTTTGTCTGTCACCAATGATAAGTTCTCTTTGACCACGTCCAATCGGAACTAGAGCATCAATAGCTTTTATACCGGTTTGAAGTGGCTCATGAACTGATTTTCTAGCCATAATTCCTGGGGCTTTTTCTTCAACAAATCTAGTTTCACTTGCCTCTATAGGACCTTTTCCGTCTATCGGATCACCCAGAGGATTCACAACACGACCGATAACAGCGTCGCCAACAGGAACACTCAGAAGCTTACCTAATCTTTTCACAGATGTTCCCTCTTTAATATCAGCTGCATTACCCATGATAACAACACCAACACTTGACTCTTCAAGGTTTAGTGCAATTGCTCTTTCACCATTTTCAAACTCGACCATCTCGCCGGCCATAACATTTTTAAGACCATAGACATTTGCAACACCATCTGCGATAGAGATAACTTTTCCTGTCTCTTCAACATCTACATTTAATTCAAAATTTTCGATACGCTCTTTAATAATTGAACTAATCTCATCGGCTTTCATTTTTGCTCCCACAAATTACTCCTTAACTTCTTTTATTTATATTGCTTTTAAAATGTACTCAGACATTTGTGCTTTTAATCGCTCTAGCGAAAAGCTTACTTCTAAACCTAAATCATCTATTTTGACTTTTACACCCGGATACTCTACATCTGATTTTGTCAATTTTATATGAGAATTAAATTTTTTGCTAAAACTCTCTTCAAGTGCTGATATCTTATCTTGTGTAATTTCAAAATCACTCATAATCACACCGTTAAAACGGTTGTTTTTAAGAGCTTCTTGATATTTTAACTCATTACAAATCTCCGGCATCAAATCCAAACGATTGTTTTGACTTAAAAGTTTTAGGAAATTTACAAACTTTGCATTACTGTTTTTGTTTAAAGAGAGCACAAACTCCTCTCTTTTCTTGCTATCCATGTCCGGAGATTCAATGATATTGTTAAATTTGTCAATTTTACAAGCCGAGGACAACTCTTCTAAAGATAAAAAAATCTCTTTTAGTTCCTTGTCATCAAAACTTTTCATTAGTGCTTTGACATATTTTCTTGCTATTTGATTACTCATTTATGCAACCTTTTTCATAACAATATTTAGCAACTCGTCTTTTTCTAAAGATAAGGAGCCTTTTTCAAATACATCATCCAAGATTTCTAAGATTGCAGCCCTGGTCATCTTCCTTCTCTCTATTGAGGTTTGATCTTCATAACCTTTTTCCAGGTTTTCCATATCTAACTCCAGGTTTTCAAATATCTTTGCTTTTAAAATTTGTGTTTCCTCTTTTGAAGTTTCCATAATTGTCTTTGCTTCAATTTTAGCTTTTTCTATCAACTCTTTTGCTTCTGCTTTTTGCCTAGCTGAGTTTTTCAGTTTTTCTTGTATAGAGTTCAATCTCTCTGCGATAGAAGCTCTTCTGTTGACAAAAAACTCTTTTATTTGGTTCGCTGCCAAATAGTATAAGATTCCGGCAAAAATAAGAAAGTTCACTGTTCTTGGAATTATATCAGTACCTTTATTTGCCTCTTCACCACCTGCCCCAAACATAAAAACAGGAAGAATTAAAAGTGATATATATAATATTTTTTTCATTTTATCTCCTAAATCTTATCAAGTTTTGCTTTTACACTATATCTAAACTGTGGTAACTGTTCTTGCAAAGCACTTTTAAATTCAACTTTTTGAGCCTCTAATTCTCTTAAAAATTGAGAATATTTGCTCTCTAGTTCACTTTTTTTGACTTCCAATTTTTTCAAAGCTTCATCTTTTGCCATCATTAAAGCAGAATCTTTTATTCTGTTAGCTTCTGTCTTCGCCTCTAAAATAATTTTTTCTGCCTCTTTTTTAAAAGATACAACCTCATCACTATTTTTTCCGGCACTGTCCAAATCTCTTCTTATGGATTTTTTCCTATTGTCCATAAAAGCCAAAAGTGGTTTATAGAGTGTTTTGTTTAAAAGAATCAACAAAACCAGAAAAATGACACCGGTTACCAGTAAAAGTGCTGGTACAATATCCAACATATTTTTGCTCCTTTTTAGAATATCTTTATCAACTGACCTACACCATGCTTGTACATATGTCAGCCAGATAATTAAAAACGCGTAGATTTTAACATAAATATATATATTATTTTATTAAATTAAGGAAATCATAACAATATTTTAAAAAATTTATCTATTTTCTCTTCGTTATCAAGCACAATTGTAACACTGTTTTTTCCAATTTTACTCTTAAATCCTATCTCTTGAAGCTTTATTTTCAGACTTTTTAAGCCCTCTACGGATGGTTCGGTCTCTTTTTTTTGTTTATCGAAATCTTTACTGTTTGACTTTATTTTTTTTACCAGAATTTCGGTATCTCTTACACTTAATTTTTGACCCAATATTGTATTTACTATGCTCTCTTCATCACTCTGCGACAATCCTACTATTATCTTCGCATGTCCTTGAGAGAGTCTTCCGTTTGCAAGTAATTTTTTTGTCTTATTGCTTAATGATAATAATCTAATCGTATTTGTTATCTGGGTTCTGCTTTTGTGTATAATACCAGAGAGCCCCTCTTGTGTGATGCTGTACTCTTCTATAAGTTCTTTGTAGGAGATAGCTAACTCTATCGGATTCAAATCTTCTCTTTGGATGTTTTCTATAAGAGCCAGTTCACGAAGATTTTTTGATTCAATATCTGCTATGATGACTTTGATGGTTTTAAGGCCGGCTAATTTTGTTGCTCTAAGTCTTCTCTCGCCTGCAAGCAAAACAAATTTATCATCTTTTTTTATAACAATAATCGGCTGAAGCAACCCGTGCTTCTTGATAGACTCACTTAACTCACCGAGTGCTTCTTCATTAAAATAAGTCCTTGGCTGATATGGGTTGGGTGAAATGATATCTACATCTATCTCTCTTACCAAATCGCTGGAATCATCGATATCTTGCCTGTAAGCCTCTTCAACATCATCAATTATGGCACTAAGTCCCCTGCCTAAAGCTTTTTTGGCACACATTTTAACTGGCCAGTATAGAGTTTGCTAAATTTTGATATGCCAAGGAGCCGGCTGATTTTATATCATATAAAATTATCGGTTTACCAAAGCTTGGAGATTCTGCCAGTTTTATGTTTCGAGGAATTACAACATACGATGATGACTTTTCATCTCTAAAAAGTTTGTTTTTAAAATGCTGTTTGAGATCTGCAAAGACCTGCTTTGAAAGATTGTTCTGAGTGCTGTACATAGTCGGCAAAAAACCTTTTATATCAAGTTTTGGATTTATAGTTTTTTTGATGAGTTTTACAGTATTTAGAAGTTGTGCCAAACCCTCTAATGCAAAAAATTCGCACTGTATGGGTATAATCACAGAGTTTGCAGCGCTTAGAGCATTTATAGTAATGCTTCCAAGAGCAGGCGGAGAGTCTATGATGATATAGTCGTATTGATCTTCTATTTCTGAAATCTTGTTTTTCAAGATGAGCTCTCGTCCTTTTGTTTTTGCATCATAAAATTCTTTTTCAACGCCAACCAAGCCTATGTTTGAGGGGGCAATGTGAAGTGTAGGCAAAGATGTCTCCAAAATAACCTGAGAGAGTTTCTTTCTTCCTATTAGAACATGGTATATGTTGTACTCATAATCACTTCTATGAAAACCCAAACCAGTTGTAGCATTTGATTGAGGATCGATATCTATAAGAAGCACTCTTTTTTCTGCAACAGCCAATGAAGCTGCCAGATTTACCGCGGTAGTGGTTTTGCCGACTCCGCCTTTTTGATTTGCAATGGCTATTATTTCACTCATCTTAGACTATACACCCTTCTTTTATTTAGCTCTATAGAGCCGTCTTCGCACAATTTGGCATCACTTAATGATTTTTTTTCACTACCCATATGAAAAAAGAAATCTCTGCTTTTTTGAAATTCTATCTTATATTTACTAAAAACTTGCTTCCATGAAATATTTTCCTCAAGTATCTTCAAAAAGTCTTTTACTATTTTTTTAGGCTCTACATGTATATCCAAAATACCGAATTCTTCGGGTGCTTCGACGATATTTAAGCCAATTGAACCTATGACATACTCTCCTGTTTTTGTTGTAATCGTGCCACCTATTTTTCTGTTTTCCAGATAAAAATCATTTGGCCATTTCATCCATATTTTAGAGCCTTTAAGGCATAAAACCTCTTTTAAAAGATAGGAAAAATATATAGAAATTGATGCTAATTGTAAATCTTTTGGTAAGTGTTTCTCTTTTACACAAAATGAGAAAAAAAGATTGCCAAATTTTCCCTCCCAAGAGTTTCCTCTACTTCCAACTCCATCACTTTGAAAATCAGCTGCAATTAAAGTAGGTTTGGAAATATTACCCTCTTTTATCTCTTTAATCAGATATTTATGGGTAGAATATAGCTCCTTAAACCAGACTACTTCCAACTTCCATCCTCTTTCCCCTTACATATTCTACTGCGCTTATCTCTTTCTTTGAGGGTGCTTGTACTTTTAAAATTTTCAGTGATCCAATTTGGCAGGCGATGACAATATAATCTTTTGAAATCTCCAAAATCACAGCACTTTTTTCAAATTGCTTTGTTTCATCCAAGAGTTCTATTTTTTTGATTTTCAAACCATTCTCCAAAAAGAGTCCCGGCCAAGGGGTATATGCCTTAAACTTGGTATATATCTCTTTTGCACTCTGCTTAAAACTAAAAAGTCCGTTGTTTTTTTTGATTTTAACACAATGCGTTGCATCTGCACCAATCTGCTTTATCGGCTCTATGGATTCAAAATTATTGAGTACAAGAAGCGTAAGCTTTGAAGCCGCAATTGAGAGTTCGTCAAAAAGCTCATCAACTCTACAATCAAACATCTGCACATATTTAAATGCCAGGATATCTCCACTGTCCAAACCCTCTTCCATAAGCATCGCTGTCACACCGGTAAATTTATCACCATTTAATATTGAGGATTGGATAGGGCTCGCACCTCTGTACTTTGGCAAAAGCGAAGCGTGAAGATTTATACAAGGAGCGATATTTAATATCTCTACTGGAAGTATCTGTCCATAAGCCGCCACAACTATAAAATCAGGCTTATGTGCACTTATCCTCTCTTTTGCTTCATCATTTCTTAAAGATTTAGGCTGATAAATGTCTAGACATATATCTTCTTTTTTTACCCAGGCTTTCACATGCGGAGGTGTCAAAATCTGTTTTCTACCCACAGGCTTATCCGGTTGAGTAACCAAAAGCGAGACCTCTATATCAGAGTTCACCAACCCTTTTAAGATTTGGGTAGCATAATCGGGTGTCCCCATAAATACTATACGCATTTATGCCTCTTTGTTTACAAACAGCGTTCCACCCTTGTGCAGTCGCTCAAACATATAACTTTTTATATCGCTCAAATCAAAGCCACTGGCTATAAACATCTTTTTTCCTCTCTGCAAGAGATATTGTGCTGATTTTAACTTTGTCACTATTCCTCCTGTTGCAAACTCAAAACTTGTGGTGGTATGCTCTTGCAACTCCTCTTTATCTATCTCGTGTACTATCTTTTTCATCACAGCATCTGGATTTTTATTTGGATCTTTATCATAATATCCATCTATGTCAGAAAGCAAGATCAATAAATCAGCATCAAAATAGTGGGCAACTCTAGCCGAGAGTTGATCATTGTCACCAAAAACCAGCTCCTCTGTAGCAGTCGCATCATTTTCATTTATGATTGGCAGTATCCCGTGTTTCAGTAGTGTCTCAATTGTGCATTTTGCATGATATGTTCTCTTTCTTGAGTCAAAATCATCTGCAGTTAAGAGCAGTTGAGCAGCCACTTTTCCGAATTTTTCCAATTTTTTATTGTATGTGGTTATGAGTTGCGGTTGTCCTATGGCAGCTATTGCCTGGCGATTGTGTAGCTTATTTTTATCCAGCTTAAGCATAGAATATCCAGCAGCCACAGCAGCAGAAGAGACTAAAATCACCTCGTATCTATCCATCAGTTTTGCTAAAAACTCTACTAAATTCAACATTCTGCTTTTTGAGAGTCTGTTTTGCTCACTAAGTACATGAGTTCCTACTTTTACCACAACTCTGTTCATCTCTACTCTTCCTTTTGCATCATATAGACTATGTCAGCTATCGCATAGTTGAGTTGCTTTATGTTTATGTTTGAGACTGAAGATATCGGCATAACAAAGTATGGCTTAGAGCTGTCTCTTTCATATATATCTTGGACAAAATATTCATAATTTTCGCTGTTTTTATCTACAATAACACTCATTTCGTTTAAATCCAGCATATCTTGGACTTTTTCATTTATGCTTTTTGCATCAAGCGTATCACATCTGCTCAACGCTATAGCATACTCTCTTTTTGCAAGGCTTGATGAGAAGTTTTTCAGCTCCACTTTTAGTGTCTCGTATTGCTCCTGTATGCTTCTGTAGTTTGAAACATCTATCATATAGAGTAAAAATTCTGTTCTTTCTATGTGCTTCAAAAACTGAATACCCAACCCTTTTCCATCACTGGCTCCACCCACGATACCAGGAATATCTGCCATAACAAATGAACGAAAATCCCCAACATCCACTACACCTAACTTTGGTGTGATAGTAGTAAACTCATAGTTTGCAATTTGTGGAGTTGCATTTGATACAATAGAGATAAGAGTTGATTTTCCTACATTTGGAAAGCCTACAAGTCCAACATCTGCTATGAGTTTTAACTCTAGCTTTACCTCTCTTGTAACTCCTGGAAGTCCCGGTTGAGCATAGTCAGGTTTTTGGTTGGTTGAGCTTTTAAAATGAACATTTCCCAAACCACCCTTTCCTCCTTGTAAAAACGGGACTCTTTGCCCATCTTCCAATAAATCAAAAAGTATCTCACCACTTTGTACATCTATGACTTGAGTGCCCGGAGGAACTATAACATCTACAGACTCTCCGCTTTTTCCATACATCTTTCTGCCCATGCCGGATTGTCCGTTTTTTGCTTTTATATGTTGTTTTCTTCTGAAGTGCGAGAGTGTATGTGTATTTTTATCTACCTTAAAATAGACATCTCCGCCTCGTCCACCGTCACCACCGTCAGGACCGCCTTGTATAACATGCTTCTCTCTTCTAAATGATACACTTCCCGGACCGCCTTTTCCTGAGCTGAGAGTTAGCTCAACATTGTCTATGAACATATAAAAACCTTTAAATATTGTAAGTAATCTGTATTTTAGAATAAAATTGGATAAATAGTGCTTAAAGTGCTGATTTCTGAAAGAGTTAGGCAGAACTAACTCTGCCTAAAATATTTATGCGGGAACTACTGAAACTTTTTTTCTTAGTTTGTCATATCTGCCAAACTCCACATGCCCGTCAACCAAAGCATATATAGTATGGTCATTTCCCATGCCTACATTGTCACCCGGATGTGTTTTTGTTCCTCTTTGGCGAATTATTATGTTCCCGGCTCTTACAAATTCACCACCAAATTTCTTTACGCCTAGTCTTCTACCTGCCGAATCTCTGTTATTTTGGGTACTACCCTGACCTTTTTTATGTGCCATATTTTAACTCCTATTGCGGGCGTTTTAAGCAGTAATGCTTAAAACTTTCACTTTTGTGTATTGTCTTCTAAAGCCTCTTTTTAGTTTAGAATCTTTTCTTCTTCTCTTTTTGAAAATAATAACTTTCTTCTCTTTGCCGTTAGCTACAACTTCCAATTCTACTTTTGCACCATCTACAAATGGAGCTCCAACTTTCAGTTCACCTGCATTTACTGCAAGAACTTCTGTAACCTCTATCTTCTCTTTTGGCGAAGCGTCAAGTCTGTCAAGATTTAAAAAATCTCCCTCTTGAACTTTATACTGCTTCCCACCATTTTTGATAATTGCATACATAAGTATGTCCTTTGCTGAGAATTTATAATCTAAACTGCTATCTACAGTTTTTTCAATTAAGGGTGAGATTTTAGCGAATTTTACTTTAAGCTAAGATTAAAGTAAAATTAATAGAACAACCCACTCATATATCCCACCACTCTACTCTCATCTTTACTAGCATCAGCACTTGTGCGATAGTCCAGAAGTAGTGATTTTAGTTTCATCTTTTTGGCACACTTTAATATGGCTTTTACTCCAGTGGCACCGCAAGCTTCACATCCTTGTTCAAACTCATTGATATCAAGATTTGCTATGGCCTTAAGGCAGATATTATCAAGCATATTTGCTTTTTTAAGATCATAAAAATGACTCAAATCAGTACTGATTACCGCAACATTTTCCTCATCCTTGAGCACATACTCCATAAGTGATGCTAAAGTTGAATACTCTATATCGCCATAAATCAACTCTATTATTTTTGCGTTTGGTATATAGTATTTTATAAAAGGCATTTGAACTTCTGTGCTGTGTTCTTGCTCATATGCCTCTTTTATGTTTTGCAAATCAAATTTTTTGGTCAAATCCTCCAGGTAATCCAAATCTATATCCAGTTTACCGCAAGGGCTCTCATAGGAATCCTCATTTGTTACACTGATGCCATTTAGATAGACTCTGTGACTAGGGCCTATGACTATGACTCTTTTTGGATTTGAATTCTTAAGAATTCTGTAAGCGATATTTGCTGTAAATCCACTATAGATATACCCTGCATGCGGAGATATTATGGCTCTTGGCTTTAGCGTATAGAGTTTGTCATTTTCCTCTATCTGCTCATCCAAAGTTTTACTAAAGAGCTCAAAATACTTCTTTATCTCATCACATGAATTTGGATAAAAAGCTCCCGCTACACTTGCTTTTCTCATCTTATTTTACCTCACTGTATTCTTGAACCTGATATGTTAATATATCAGGATGATGCTTCAAACAATCACCTTCCAAGCCTGCTTTTTGACAAAGATGGGCAAAAAAGAGCTCAAATGTCGGCAACTGCTCCCAGACTTGAGGTAAAAAAGTCGCCTGATTGGAGCCAGATTTTAAAACCACGCCATCTATGCCCACTCTGAGCCTTGCTTTTAGGGCATCGACACTGTCATATATCAAAGGTTCAGGCTTTGAGAGTATCGATACTTCTATGCTTATAAGCTCAAACTCTTCTTTACTCAAAGGTTTGAAACGAGGGTCATTTAGTGTAGCACTTCTTGCATTGTAGATTACATCTTCATATAATTTTCTATGTGCAGCAAGTGAACCGATACAACCTCTTAGATTACCATCTATCGCGAGTGTTACAAATACTGCACCCTCCTCTTCAAGCCAAGGATTTTTCTCTAACATATTTTGCAAGCTGACATCTTGTCTGACTCCAATAGCTTCACCTATAGCAGCTCTAGCCAATACGAGAAGTACCTCTTTCATCAAATCCTCCTTTGCTATCAGTTTTTACTATTTTACCAAAATTTTGCTGTTATTACTCCACTGACCAAATAGATAAACAACTCTATATCATACTGGCAATAGACTTGTTGCGATATAGGAATATTGAACTAAAAAAAGCTAATTTATTTCGTCAGTAAAGATTAAGCATCCTTATATTATGATATTGATTATCAATATAAGGATTAAGAAATGGAAGAGTTTATTATAACACTAAGAGAGTCTCTAGAGGCTGCTTTGATTGTTGGCATTATATTTAGCTATTTGAAAAAAACGGGGAAAAGCGCGTTAAAAGGATTTGTCTATATTGGTATAATTTTTGGTATAGCAGGAAGCCTGTTGGGTGCGCTTGGTTTTCACCTGTTGGTTGGCAACTTTGATGGTCTGTATGAGCAGATTTTTGAAGGTATCACTATGATATTGGGTGCAATTTTGATTGTATATTTGATTGCTTGGATGGCGGACAAAAGAGAAACATCAACACTAATCAAAAACAAAGTAGATTTCGCACTGAAAAAAAACAATGGCTTCGGCCTTGCATTTTTAGTTTTCATCTCAATTTTACGAGAAGGAGTCGAAACTACATTTTTTCTAAATGCAATCGCCTCTGAGCAGAGTACTGTTTCTATGCTTTTTGCAATACTTGGTTTAGCAGTAGGGTTGCTTGCAGGATGCACTGTATATATTGGATTAAAAGGCATAAACCTAAGATATTTTTTCAATATAAGCAGTGTACTTTTGATTCTCTTTGCAACAGGACTGTTTGCCCGTGGAGTTCACGAATTTCAAGAGGTCGGCATCATCCCCGTTTTTGTTGAGCATGTTTGGAGCATTAACTATCTAATAAGCGAAAACGGTACTTTTGGAAGTTTTATGAAATCTCTGTTTGGCTACAATGCCAATCCCTCCTTGATTGAAGTATCGGTTTATATCGGCTCTTTGTTGTTGATGGTTTTATTTTATAATAAAAAACCAAAAAATGTACAAAAAGTCAACAATTAGAGAAATCTTATAGCAATAATTTAACTAAATAAAGATATAATTTTTTATGTCTAGTTACACTTTGATACACACTGCACTTTTTGCTGAAGCTAAAGCTATAATTGAGCATTTTAAAATGCGGTGTTTGCAAAAGAAACCATATAGAATCTACACAAAAGATACCATCATGCTTATAGTCAGCGGAATGGGTGCGAAAAATGTTATACATGTAGAAGCTGTTTTTGAGAGATTCAAGGTGCGAAAAGCTATAAATATAGGCATAGCGGGATGTAAAAATACAGATATAAAAATAGGCTCCGTTTTTTGTGTAAATCAAAAATTAAGAGATATAAATTTTGCCGATATCACATCTGTCTTAAAACCGCTAAACGACCAGGCCAAACTAAACACGACATTGGTAGACATGGAAGCAAAAAGTTTTCTTCAAATTTGCAACAAAGAGTTACATTCAGGCTCCATATTTGTTTTTAAGGTGGTTTCAGACTACTTGGATACAACTATCCCCAAAAAAGAGTTTGTTGAAGAGTTGATAAAGCAGAGTATAAAAAAATGGGAAAGATATGTTTAAAGAAAAGTTTAAAAAAAATATAAAAAACACATACTTTTTGCAACTAGATTCAAAAACCAAAGAATTTATAGAGCAAAAAGCTTTGAAATACGGCTTCTCTTTTCAGGAGTTAAAACAGTTGATAGACATAAGCATCGACTTTGAGATGTGGGATGAGAAAAGAGTATATGAAGTATGGCAGGACAAAGAGAACCACAAAAAGACATTTGGGCATATTAAGAGTATCTGGGAAGAGCTAAAAAGCAGACCAAAAAGCTATAAAGAGTTTTCTAACTCCACCTCTTATAATTACTCAAGAAAGATTAGTTTTATACAAAACAGCAAGGAGGAGCTAGGCCTTGGAAAGTGCCCTGTGGCATCACCAAAAACCAGATGTTGCAATCTTTTAACACTAGACGCGGTGGAGAGTTGCGGATTTGACTGCTCCTACTGCTCTATTCAGTCATTTTACAATGAAAACAAAATCGCTTTTGATAAAAATTTTGCAGAAAAACTCAAAAACCTAAAACTTGACCCAAACAAAAACTATCATATAGGCACCGGGCAGAGTTCGGACTCTCTTCTTTGGGGAAACAAAGGGGGAATTATGGAGGCGCTTTTTGAGTTTGCAAGCAAAAATCCCAATGTGATTTTGGAGCTAAAAAGCAAATCAAAAAACATAAAATATCTTTTGGAAAACGATGTGCCTAAAAATATACTCTGCACATGGTCGCTAAATCCAACTACTATCATAGAAAACGAAGAGCATCTTAGCGCCTCGCTCAATGAGAGAATAGAAAGTGCTAGAGCTTTAAGCGATAAAGGTGTGCTTGTGGGATTTCATTTCCATCCGATAGTTGTTTATGAGAACTATTTGAGCGAGTATAGAGGCATAGTGCAAAGACTCATAAAAATGTTCAAACCCAGCGAAGTAGTACTCATCTCAATGGGAACTTTAACATTTATAAAACCTGTCATAAAAAAACTAAGACAAAGGAGCTTCAAAAGCAAGATTTTACAGATGCCTCTCATAGATGCAAGCGGTAAATTCTCATATCCCATGGAAATAAAAAAAGAGATGTTTAAAGGGGTATATGATGCATTTAAACCTTGGCATAAGGATGTTTATTTCTATCTATGCATGGAAGACTATAGTTTGTGGAAAGATGTATTTGGATACGAATATAGCTCAAACGAAGAGATGGAAAAAGATATGATAAACTCATATAAAAATTGTATAGACGGAAAATCAAAATGAAAACTGCCCTTATGAGTGGAATCAGTAGCGGGATAGGCAAAGCCATAGAAGAGGAGCTTGAAAAAAACGGATATAGGGTTTTTGGCATAGGCAGGAGAGACTCTGAAATAGTATGTGATTTAAGAGACACAAAAATTCTACATACAGAGATAAAAAAACTCTTAAAATCAACAGATATAGACCTGCTTATAAACTGTGCGGGAGTAGGAATATTTCAACCCCATGAAGAGATCTCACTTTCAAAAATTGAAGAGTTGATAGATGTAAATCTAAGAGCTCCTATTTTGCTTTGCAATCTCTGCCTAAGAAACCTAAAAAAGACAAAAGGTCACATCATAAACATCTCCTCGATTGAAGCTACAAAACACTCAAAATTTTCAGCTCTTTATACCGCAACAAAAAGTGGACTTAGAGACTTTTCACTCTGCTTGTTTGAAGAGTTGAGAAAATCAGGCGTGAGAGTAACAAGCATAAATCCAGACATCACTAAAACTGATTTTTTTGATGACTTACAGTTTGAGCCCACAGATGATAAACAGAGCTACATAGACCCTAAAGATATAGCCAAAAATGTGCTAGAGATCATAAACTCACCATTTGTTACAACTGACATCACTATAAGAGCTCAAAAATTTGCCATAAAGAGGTCATAGATGAGAAAATCTTTTATAATCTTCACTCTTTTTTTGACTCTGCCACTACTGGCAAACCAGAGCTTAAAGCAGATCATAACTCTTGCAACACCAGGCTCAAAAATAGAACTACCCAAAGGGGTATTTAAAGGTCCTATTATTATTGACAAACCTTTGATAATATCCGGAGCAGGGAAAGACAGCATCATAGAAAATTCTGGAAATGGTACAGTAATAACTATTAAAAGCTCTGATGTAAATATCGAAAATCTCACCATAAGGGGGAGTGGACACCAAAGATACAATCTTGACAGTGGCGTCAAAGTAGAGAATGCTTTACATGTAGAGATAAAAAACTGCAACTTTTACAAAACGCTCTTTGGAATTGTATTTCACAATACAAAATACTCTAAAATCATAGACAATACAATAACATCATATAAAGAAAAGGTGGTTGACAACAGAGGTGACGGAATACGACTATATAATTCAAGCAATAATCTCATAGAAAACAATAATCTCTCCCTAAGCAGAGACATAGCCCTAAGCAGATCAAATCACAACAAAATAAAAAACAACACTATGAAAAATGGAAGATATGGAGTGTTAAGCGATATGAGTAACGATATATCTATAAGATCCAACAAAATATATTCAAATTATGTAGGAGTAAGATGCAAGGGTGGAAAAAATATCAACATAGCTAACAACATCATCATAAAAACTCACCTCAGTACTGGTATTGGCATCATGTTAGATGGTGGCAAAAATATACATGTCAGCCACAACACTCTAAGCGGACATGCTCAAGCTATCTACATAAGCTCAAGCCCGGTAGAGATTGGAATGCAAAGATATATAAAGTACAATAGTATCATAAATAACAATGTTGCTTTTCATTTCTATACAACCATAAAAAACAACACCATCAAGTATAACAATATCGTAGGAAACCTGGAAGATGTTGTAAAGGATGTTAGTGGAGAGTTTCATGACGAAAACAGTATAGAGGAAAATTATTGGGATAGGTATATAGGATTTGACAAAAATGGTGATGGTATTAGTGACATACCCTATCTTGTGCTTATCTATGCTGACAAACTATGGCAATACAATCATCAACTAAAATTTTTTTATGCTACCCCACTACTAAGCATAATAGATTTTATGGAGCGACTGGCACCTTTTGATGAGCCTACCCTGCTTTTAAAAGATACCAAACCGAAAGTGGAACCTGTTTCTAACGCAGGAGTTGTTTAGGAGGCATTACTTTTTCTCTTTTGTGAGTGCTACCATAAAAAACGACACAACCACTACTGAGGCAAAAATAAGACCCAAAATGTTATACTCCAATACCATCTCCTTTTGTTTGTTATTTGCTATTTTAGCATAATTTCATACAAAAAATAAAAAGGATACTAAAAAGATGAAACATTTTTTCAAAGAGATATATGGAGCAGGCATACTTTTCTTCTATTTTCTAAAATGGCCATATTTCCTTGGTTTTGGGTACCTCTACTTTGAGGGTTTATATAAAAGTAATTATATACTTATAACCCTATGGCTCTACTGCCTGATACTAGTCATAAAAGATCTGATTTATTTTGCCATAAACGGGTCCAGATGTAAAAATAAAAGATAAAATTTTTAATATATTTACATATAAAGAGTATCATTCCAAATGATATTTTTGTGATATTTACAAAAATATAAATAATTTTAAGGAGCGGTATCATGGTCGTAGTTTTCACAAGATTTCCTATCAAAGAAGAGTACAATAAAGAGTATGCAAAACACTTGCTAGAGGCTGCCAAAAAAACACAACATACTGGAGCAGCCAGGATGTGTTGAAGCAAAGATTTTACATCCCTCGAGAGATTGGTTTAGTGGAAAATCTGAGGTTGAAGTATATAAGGTTGTAGCCTAATTTTTCCCATTTTGCTCTACTAGGGCAGAATGGGAAATATCAGATCTCTTTTTCAAACATATATAAATATTTATATGTTTTATCTGCTTTAAACCTATGTGTTGTCTCTCATGTCAGCTACTGTTGACTTTGCATTTGCTAAACGCGCTGCTGCTGCAACTTCTTTTGTAACGATAGTTTTTCCAATCGGAGAAATTGCGATTCCTGCAAGTTTTAAATGCTGAATACCGAAAGGTATACCAATGATGGTTATAAAATTAAACATAGCTGAAATCACATGCCCAAGCGCTAGCCAAAAACCAGCAAATAAAAACCAAATTATATTTCCTAACACACCAAAACTACCAGTACCTATGTCTTCTTGCCCAGTTAGTTCTTTGCGGCTTATTGCCTCTTTACCAAATGGAAAAAATGAAAAGTTACCAATTACAAAGCAAGCTCGCCCCCAAGGAATTCCAACTACTGTAGCAAAAGCAATTAATCCAACCAACCACCAAGCAAGCCCCATAACAACACCACCCAAAAGAAACCACAGTAAATTACCTATTGCTCTCATTTTTAACTCCTTATAATATTTAACGCTCACAATTAATGACTACTTTTTTATGCTCTTAGAACATCTTACATATCTATTTACCTCATCTGTATTATTGATGATATAAAAATCCAAAAAAGCTTTTTTTAGTCCGGTTGAATCTCCCTCGCTTCCGTATATGTTGGCTTTTAGTGATATGTAAAAATTATTGTAGTGGATTTGGACATACTCAGGAACCATATAATGTCCGTAAGCATCTCCACCCCATTTTGCCCAAAGATTGTCCATATCAGAGTTTAAATCATTTGCTATATCCTCTACAGAATCTTGGTATAGGGTATTTTTTGCTATATCTAATGCATCTATCTTGCTATTTTTGTCAGCATGCAACTTCCAGACTCCATCTTTTACAGGATAGTAGTTGTCTCCATTTCTTACAAAAAAACCTTTTTTCAGATAGTATATCTCTTCTTGGATACCTGTTTTTTCAAACTCCTTAAACTCTTGCATATCTTTGCCAAAATACTTTTTTAAGCTTCCACCCACTTCATCTCCAAAACTCTGTGATGCTGTCGTGTAATTTTCATTACTGTATTGGTCGGCACAGCTTGAGCCAAACAACATGATGCTTGCCCAAAGAATTATATATACAAACTTCATTTTTTAATTTCAAATATAGTATCTATCTCTTTTGTAAACTGCAGAGGATTTATGGCATAATTATACAGTCTGATACCGTAATGAAGATGGGGTCCATTTACTCTACCACTCTTGCCACTTAAGCCCAGAAGCTCTTTTTGCCTTACCTTCTGCCCTATTTTTACCAAAATCTTGCTTAGGTGAAAGTAGCAGCTGTAAAGACCCTCACCGTGATCTATCACTACTGAGCCACCTGCATAGTATCTCTTACTTGCTATCACTACTACACCGTCATTTGTCGCTCGCACTTGTGTGCCCATCTTTGCTCTAAAATCAGCCCCGCTGTGAAAACTTTTTAGCGTATGATTAAAGATCCTTGCATTGCCATAACTACTTGTCAATTTTGAGTGCAGTGGCAGGATAAATGGCTTACTCCAGTATCTTTTTGGCGTAATTTTTGAGTAAATCTTCATAGCGTTTTTATACTCTTTATATATCCTTTCGAGTGCTTTTTTATTTGGTTTTACCTTGGATTTTGCTACTTTTATATACTCTTTTTTATATTTTTTAAGCTCTACATGCAGAGCCTTTTTTTTACCGTCAACCAAGATAGTATAAAGGCCTGGTTTTTCTCTGTATTTTATAGGAATAAGAGCAAAATAACTTCCTTTTTTTGCAGGATTTTCTATAGCCGGTATCTTTTTACTCCCAAAAATTATTGTAGAATTTTTATCCAGATTTATGAGCTTTACTTCACCATTTTTTATCTGATATGCAGACAAAACTATCGGCAACAAAAACAGCATAAATCTTATCAAGACCTACTCTTTTTGATGATTTCATAAGCTTCGTTTATCTCTTGAAGTTTTATAGTTGCTTTGTCTATGATAGACTGTCCTGCACCTTTTCCCATCAGTAAATCAGGATGGTTTTCTCTTACTAATTTTTTATATTTGGTTTTGATAGTCACCATATCATCGCTTTTACTGGCACCTAAAACTTTGTATGCATTTTGGAGAGTATTTACCTGATTATTGTATTGGTTAGCGTAAAAATTTCTAAATTTTATGACAAGTGCATCAAAATCTGCTTTTTTTATCTCCAAGGCATCTGCTATATCTTCGCATATCATTCTCTCTTCTTGTGTAAACTCATTGTCTATATATGCGAGATTTAAAAGATATTCTAGCGTCATGACCCTTTTGCGATAGTCTCTTTGGGTGAGTTTGAAGTATTTTTTGGCAATCTCTATAGTATTTTCAAAACTATCCAGCTCTTTTTTATATATCACCTTTAGTTTTTCTCTGACTTCAGCCTGATTTTGAAAAACAGATGAGAGTTGAGTGAGTGTATTGCCCAAAAGCTCAGCCTCTAGTTCACTCACATGCCCATCGGCTTTTGCTACTTTTGCCATCAAAGCCACAAGCAGTCCAGCTTCATGATTTTCTAAGTTTCCGTTAAATTTCTGTTTTGTATCTATATTTATATTGTACCCGTCACTCTTATAATTTCGAGTCAATATATAAAAAACCGCCACAACTATAATAAAAAAAATATAATTCATCTAAACCTCCAGCTAAAATACTAAGTTTTTGTAGTACTCAATCTGCTCTTTTTTGAGTATCCTTATAAAGTTCGTACTCCCCTCGCATCCTGTTGGAAAACCGGCAGTTACTATATAAGTACCCTCTTCATTGATGACATTTTCATTGATGGCCTCTTTTAACATATCTGAGAGCATCAAGCTTGGATTTTGGTTTTTTATATACATCAATGGCTTCAGACCCCACACTATACTCAATGATCTCGCTGTTTTTTCATCGTGAGTTACTGCATATATATCATTTTTTATCCTGTATCTTGCTAGTTTTATTGCTGATTTTCCTGAAGTTGTTATGGATATTATCGCATCTACATCAAGCTGTTGGGCTAATTTTGCGGTTGATGAAGATATGATATCTGTCTCATCCAAAAACCTATATCTATCAAATTTATTATATGGATATACCTCTTCTGTCTCTTTTATAGTATTTGCCATAACCTCTACAACATTTACGGGATTATTGCCTATCGCGCTCTCTTCACTGAGCATTACTGCATCTGTACCATCCAGAACCGCATTTGCCACGTCACTTATCTCCGCCCTTGTTGCCATCTCATTTTCTGCCATAGACAAAAGCATTTGTGTGGCTGTGATAACCGGCTTGGAGGCTGCATTTGCTTTTCTTATGATTCTCTTTTGGATACTTGGCACTTTATAATAGGGCACTTCTATACCCAGGTCGCCTCTTGCAACCATCACTCCATCACTAACCTTTAATATCTCATCTATATTTTCAACGGCATCAAATTTTTCTATTTTGGCAATTATGCGAGAACTTGAGCCAAACTTGCTCAATAACTCTCTTGCGTGAAGGATATCTTTTGCACTCTGCACAAATGATACAGCTACAAAATCAACTCCATTTTTTGCACCCCACTGTAAATCTTTCTCGTCTTTTTCTGTAATAACATCTATATTTATCACAGTATTTGGAAAATTCACACCTTTGTTTGATGAGAGCTTGCCACTGTTTTGGACAACAGTTTCTATAGTTTCACCTACTTTGCTAACTCTTGCTCTAATATTTCCGTCATACAGATATATATACTCTCCCACTTTAAGCATGTCTAAAACATCATGCTGATTGATGCTAAGCTCATATATATGCTCATCTGCCTGCCTACCCACTATCTCTTTTCGTAAAAAAATCAACTTATCTTGTGCTTTGAGATTAAAATCATTATTTAGTTTGCCAACTCTTATCTTTGGACCACAGATGTCTTGAAGTATGCCGACTCTTTTGCCAATATTTTTTTCTGCTTCTCTTATATTTTTTAGCATATTTTCATGGTACTCGTGAGTTCCATGACTAAAGTTTAGTCTAAATACATCTACACCGGCATTTATCAAACCTTCCAAAACTTCCACGCTCTCGCTGGCAGGTCCGACAGTAGCTAAAATCTTTGTTTTTTTATTCATGTGCTATCTCCTTAATGTATTGTGTTGTAATTATACCATTTAGGAGTAACAAAATGATAATACGGGGATAGACAAGGCTGTCTGTCCCCGTATATATGTGTTTATATTTCTGCAGTCTCTATATCATAAAGTATATCATCCCAAGGATGTCTGTACATAGGCATATTTAGCCTCTTCTCGTCGAGAATATGTCCGATAAAACCGATACATCTTCCCAGTATAAAGAAAGCATTTAATGCACCCGCATCTATAAATGTTCCTATTTCATCATCGTCATATCCCAACTCTTTCCACATATCAACCATTAAAACACCGATAGTTCCGTCAACATTTAGGATTAAGTTATCTTTTTTGCTTGTAGTCATCTTTTCAATTTCTAAAGCATAATTTAAAACAGGATGGGAAGGGAAGTACTCGTCTGCATACTTTTTAAGTCCGGAAACTCTTAAATCCGGATTTCTGAGTGATTTTATCCTATGACCGATACCCGGAATCGGGATACCCTGTTTTTTCATATATGCCAAAAATTCTTTTGGTGAAAGATTGTTATCATAACCATATTTGAAGTATTTTGCAGCTCCGTCTATCGCTCCGCCAAATCTTGGTCCTATTGTTAAAAGTCCAGCTATCAGAGAACTGACAACATCCTTACCGGCTCTTGCAGTTACTTTTGCATTGTGAGCGCCACTGACTGCAGGACCATGGTCTGCTACAGTTTTAAGTACTGTCTCTATAAACTCAACTGCCCATTTTGGATATCTCTTCTTAAACCAAAGAAGACTCATAACATCACCTAATGAAAACCCTGTATCAGGAGTTGCCACTTTTGATATAGGTATGCCACAATATGTCGCTTCTTCACCTCTATCATCACTGATAGTACAGATAAAATTTCTAGCTTTTCTATTTTTTGGTATGGATTTTATTTCCGGCTCAACTATAGGCATTATAATACCTTTCGCTAAAAGATCTTCATATACCTTATGGATGGTTGCTGGTATATCATTAAATGAATCAGGAACATAAAAACCTGCCTCTTTCATCGCCTTGTTTTTGGCTTCAGCCGTCTCTCTATCGGCATTTGCACTGGCTCCCGCGTGTCCAAACTGTACTCCGCTTTCAAAATGCTTTGCGATTGTGCCTATACACCAAGATATGATAGGCTTTGTAATTTTCCCGCTTTTTACAGCTTCTATGACTTTATACTCTTCGGTTCCACCAACTTCACCTAGCAAAATCATATATTTCACATCCGGATTGCTTTCCATTCTAAGGAGATTGTCTATAAAAACAGAACCTACAAATCTATCGCCACCTATTGCAACACCCTCGGCTATGCCGTCTGCATTTAATGCTATGATATTTGACATCTCATTGAAAAGTCCACCACTTCTGGTAACCAGTCCGCAACTACCACATCTATTTAGTTTTGATTTTACTATATTTTCGATAGTTCCACCGATGTTTGCTATCTTAAAAGCTCCCGGAGCGATAGCACCAACAGTAGCTGGCCCTATGACAGTCACACCCTTGTCTCTTGCGGCTTGATTCATAGTTCTAGCTCTTCTCTCGGGGATACCCTCGGCTGTTACCATTATGGTTTTGAACTGACTATCTAGCTCTATAGCTTCCATCACGACATCGTAAGCTGTTCTAAAAGAGCCAAAGTTTAGGAGTACATTTGCATTTTTGTGCACTTCCACAGCTTCAGGAGTGCTTCTATAAAGTGGTATCATTATCTCTTCGCCACCCCAGAAAAATTTATCAAACTTTGCACTGCTTGTAGGAGCTACAATAGCAGCGATAGAAGGAGTCTCTCTGTCTATCGTGTAATCATAATCCAACATTCTTTGGATCGCACTTCTGTTATTGTTCCAAAATATCGCTTGTGTATCTTTTGTAAATAATTTACTCATCTTACTCTCCATTTTCTAAAGACATTCTTACTATATCTGTTACATGGGTCTCTGGTCCATAAACCTCCATATAAAGCCCAAGTCTATCTGCTGCCTCTTTTATATCTTTAAGTCCTTTTTCATAGTTAGGTCCACCACGACGAACATATATTTTGACACCAACATCTTTTAATTTATCTGCATACTCTTCCAAAGACTGAATAATGCCTGTAAAAGTTTTTGCAACATCAGTAAAATTTGCGATAGCTCCTCCGATAATCAAAATCTTGCCTCTGCCTTTTGGGTCTTTAAATCTTGTCATGAGATCAAAAATAGTATCTGCATAAAACTTTGTTTCACCCGTAGTAGGCCCTCCACTATACTCACCATAGTTTGCAAGCTCACTAACATTTCCGCTAAGATCAGCGATAGTATCTGCATATACAACACTCGCTCCACCACCTGCTACCATAGTCCAGATCCTGCCCATAGGATTTAGAATAGTAAGTTTCAAAGATGCTCCACTTTTTGCATCAGCATCCGCTATAGCTTTCTCTTCTTCTGATTGGTCTTCCATGCCAAAAGCTGTCGGAAATTCTATCTTACCCCAATCATCTTCCATCAAGTAACCTGCAGTATCGTCTAGTCTTGCCACAAGATCAAGTATGGCCATCTCATTATCCTCAAGCATAACAAGGGGATTTATCTCGAGATACGCAAAGTTTAAATCTCTGTAAAATCTAAAAAAATCTATAGCAAAAGAGACAAAGGCATCTTTTTTATCTACCGGCAGATCAGCAGGAGCATTTGCTCTGACTACATGGTCTATGTTTGCATCTTCCATATTGATTGGAATTACAACTTCGGTAACCTTGTCCTCCCAACCGTCTTCTATCTCCATGCCACCCTCTGTTGACATATACAAGACATCATCTTCACCTACCGTTGTTGCAGATAGATAATACTCCTGCTCTTCATTGTGTGGAGTAAATGGTTCAACTATAAAATGCGTAAGCGTTCCGTGTTGACCGCTTAAGAGGGTAACAGGGTGGGAAATTTTTTCATCTATCCAATCTGCCGCAACATCCAAGGAGACATCACCCGGTTTTTTATCTTTAAAAAGAACTAGTCCGTTTTTTCCTCTTTTTCCAAAAAGCATATCAGGTTTTGCAACAAGTGACTCTTGCTTCAACCACTCAAAGCCGTGCTCCTCAGCCTTTTTTCTCAATTCATCTCCACTGCTTACCAGTACAGATTTAAAACCATAATGAAACCCACTAAAGTATTTTTCCCAGTGTTTGGAGAAAAGTGCTTTTCCATCATATTCACGAATCGCTCTTTGAGCCATAGCAAATCCTTTAATTTTTCTTAAATTTTATTATTACTAAGAATACCTAATTATTGTATCAATTTTTTGCTTAAAAAACTATATCTTAAAGAGCAAAATTGTTTTATCTCTTTCTCCAAACATAGAAATATCAAAACTTCTTATAAGTTCAAATCCATCTATATTTTTAAAGAGTTCTGCAGGATGGTAGTATTGAAGTATCGTATCTGAAAACTTCTTATAGTATTTTTTCTCATTTTCAAAGAGTGTTATTTTTGTACTCAACACTCTATCTTTAAAATCAGCTTCTATGGCCAGGAATTGATTGCTAGTCTCTTTAAGCAAAAGACCTTCAGCAACCTCTATAAAACCACTCAGGGTATTTATATCTGCTATAAAATAGGAGTTCTTTCTTAACCTGTTTTTCAAATCAATAAAGAAATCGCTTAACTCTGCTTTACTCATATAGTTTAGAACATCGCCTATTGCTGTAGTACAATCAAATTTTTCTTGCAAATCTTTGAGCTCACTTACTCTTGCATCTACACCCAAAGAGGTGGCGATTTTTACCATCTCTTCACTTCTGTCTATGCCAAGCGCACTATAATCTGCCCCCTTTAACTTTTGCAGAAACTTACCGTTTCCACAACCGATATCCAAAATGCGCTTTGCATCCAGAGCTTCTAAAATATCAAGATATTTATCATAAAGCTCTTCATACTCGTCATAAAAGCCAATCATTGGTTCTATTTTGGCATACAGATCAAGTGCTCTCACTGTTTTATAGCTATCGCTTCTATCTCTATGCTTACATTTAAAGGGAGTGTTTTTACTGCTACAGTTGAGCGGGCCGGTTTATGAGAGCCGAAAAACTCTGCATAAATTTTATTAACAACTGCAAAATCATCCATGTCTGCTAAAAATATCGTAGTCTTTACCACCTTTGACAAAGAACTTCCTGCTTCTTTAAGCACTTCAGTCAAGTTTGCAAGCACCTGTCTTGTTTGAGCTTCCACTCCACCTTCAACCAACAAACCCTCTGAGGTCAAACCTATCTGTCCGGATGTAAATATCATATCTTTAAAACTAATCGCCTGCGAATACGGTCCTATGGCCGATGGTGCATCTTTTGTTGCTATATAATCCATACTAAATCCTTAAAATTTTTCTATAACTTTATCAAATATTTTCTTTAAATCTTCTACTTCTTCAAGCTTACATCTTTCATTTGGAGCATGAATTCTATCATTTATGACACCTAATTCTACTGTTTTTACACCAAACTCTGCAAAAAGTCTCGCATCACTCGTGCCACCACTCGTTGTCAATTTAGACTCTACATGCAAAACTGAACCTATGGCATCTTGAAGTATTTTCACAATTTTAGAATCCCTTTGTGTGACAAATGGCCTGGCTCCTTGAAAAAGTGTAAGCTTAAAATCAAGACCTTTAAATAGACTCTTTATATACTTTTCTATATCATTTTTATCTGTTTTTGTAGAATTTCTTACATTGAACATTAGTTTTAGATATCCCGGAGTCACATTTGTCACTTCCATGCCGGCTCTTATATCGGTAATAACCAACTCACTCGGAGCAAAATTTTCATCTCCTTGATCAAAATGATAACCCGCCAATTTGGGAAGTATAGGAGATATCAAATTTATAGGGTTGGTTGATTTTTCGGGATACGCAGCATGTCCTTGCAGCCCAAAAACCTCCAAAGTACCGTTGATAGACCCTCGTCTTCCTATCTTGATAGCATCCCCAAAAACCTCTTCACATGTAGGTTCTGCGACAATAGTAAAATCAGGCAAAAAGTTCTCTTTTTTTAGATATTTTATAACTTCAATCGTACCAAAAAGAGCATCCCCCTCTTCATCGCTTGTAAGCACAATACTGATAGTTCCATTAAAATTTTTAGCATCCTTACAGGCTTGCAAAAAGGCACAAACACCACTCTTCATATCTTGTGCACCTCTGGCATAGATATAGCCGTCTTTCAAAAACGGATCAAACGGTTCACTATTCCAACCGTCTCCTTGAGGTACCACATCTACATGTCCGGCAAAACAGAGATGCTCTCCATCACCAAACTTCTTATACAATAATAGGTTTTTTGTACTGTTTTTATCGATTCTGAGGGCAGAAAAACCCGACATGTAATTCTGTATAAAATCCAAAGACCCTGCATCATCAGGAGTTATGGATTTGTATTTTAATAGCTTCAAAAAAAGTTGTTGTGTGTTCATGTATTATCTCTTTAGTAGTTTTGCGGAAGGTTCGCCTAGATAAAAACCTTGAAATTCATCAATTCCAAGATTTTTACATATCTCAAAAGTCTCTTCATTATAGACAAATTCTGCTATGGTTTTTATACCTAATTTTTTTGCAAATGCTATGATTGAATCAACAATTGCATAAGCATTTTTATCACTTTCCAATTTTTTGATTAACAACCCGTCTATCTTAATGTAATCTGGTTTCAATTGAGTCAAATATGAAAAATTGCTATAGCCTGTACCAAAATCATCAATTGCTATTTTACAGCCCATTCTTCTGACTCTTTCGATAAAAGACGAAACTCTCTCAAGGTTCTTAATATTTTCATTTTCAAGTATTTCAAATATTATCTGCTTTGAAACATCATATTTTTTCAACATAGAAATAACAAAATTACTAACATTACTGTCGCTCATATCTCTTGCAAGCAAATTAACAGATATAATCTCATCACTTCCTTGGATCATTTGAAAACTTTTTTCTATGAGCAGTTTCTCTATAGCGGAGTATCTTTTGACTTTTTTTGCAATATCTAAAAAAAGACCGGGCGGAAAAACCTCTTCATTTTCATCTAAGATTCTCACTAAACACTCATGCTTAATAACTTCTTTGTCTATATTAAATATGGGTTGATAGTATGGTATGACTCTACTGTCTTTTAATGCACTGTTTATGAATTTTGACCATTTTATCTGTTCTAAATAATTATTTTTGCTGTCTATTTTTTTAAAATAACATAAAAAATTTATCTGTTTTTGTTTAGCTTCTTCGAGTGCCATACCCGCTTTTTCCAAAGTATTGTCCGAATCAAAGCAAAATCCCAAGGTAACATTTATCTCAACCATATCACCTGTTTCAACTAATTCGATATTTTTATTTTTAAAAGTATCTATCAAGTCTATTGCTAACTCTTCATACTTATCCACATCCAAGTCTTCATCCTCAAGCAGAGCAAATTCATCTGCTCCAATTCTATAGATGTGCAAATTCTCTTTTTCGGCAAGGTCCCTTAGCCACTGGGCAACACTATGCAAAACCAAATCACCCACATGGCTGCCGTAATATTCGTTTATCTCTTTAAAAGAGTCGATATCAAGAATGATTAACTTAGGGTGATTCATCGAAGATATATCTCTCTCTAGAGCCTGTCTGTTTAGTAGATTTGTCAAAGAATCTTCATATAGTAAGTGCTTTAGATATTGATTTGTTTTGCTTAGTTCTTCATTTGTTAGCATCAACTCTTTTTCTTTGGCCGAGACAACTCTATTGAACTCTTGTTGAAATTTTTTTGAACTGATTTGTATCTTAAAATATGCAAAAAATAGAAAAAGTATGGTTACAAGAGCCAATAAAAAACCAAAATCTGACTCTCTAATGCGAAGAAAATAACAAATATCCCGATTAAATAAAACCACCATAAAAAAAATAAATGTAGAAACAAGCATAACAACCAAAAGCTGATTTAATTCTTTTTCTATTTTTTTCATAAAACTTCCAATATTTTATCGGTTATTCACTATTATATTATTAATTATATTAAACTAATCATAATCTAATCAAAGTTGCTCCATAACCTCCCATATTTATCGGTGCATCGCAGTAAGATACCAGGCTCGGATAGGTCGAGAGAAAAGTTTTGACAGCATATGCCAGTTTCCCTGTGCCTATCCCATGATATACTAACACCTCATCATAGCCGTTTATAAGGGCATCTGAGAGAAACTTATCTAGTTTTTCTATCGCTTCATCTGCCCTTAAACCATGTAAGTCAAGTGTCACAGAGCTTGTGCTACTCGGTTTTGAGATAACTATCTTCTTTGTTTTTTTAGGCGGATTGCCACTCTTTTTCAGAGTATTTAATGGAACCCTCAGGGTTATGCCACTACAATCTATCGAAGCCATCTCTTTTTTTATGCTTCTTATTAAGCCCTTGGAATTTCCATATTTTACATAATCACCGACATTTAATTTTTCATTTGTTTGGATCACTTGTACTTTTTTTGCTTTTTGCTTAAACTCATTTGCCCTGTTTAGTGCTCTGTGTCCCTCCTGCACATCTTTTGCTTTTATCGCAACCTTAGCTTGTTTTATCGCTTCATTAAAACTCTTTTGCATCTTTAAAGTCGAGTGCTCAAACTCTCTTTTATTTCTCTCTTTTTCATCTTTGAGTGCCTCTTTTGCTCTCTTTGCTTCTTGAAGCTTCTCTTTAAGTAGCAAGGATTGCTTTTTCATCTCCAACTCTAAATCTATATTTTTTTGAATTAAGTCATTTAGTTTCTCTTTATCCTCACCATAAACTTCTCTCGCCTCTTGGATAATAGGAGCTGGAATCCTATACCTAAGAGCTGTCTCAAAAGCATAACTCTTACCAATTGTTCCATTTAAAAATTCATATGTAGGTTTTTGATTTTTCTCATCATATATAGCTGCTAGAAGCTGGACACTATCGTTTGTAGCCAGTAGTGAAGCGAGTCTTTTGTGGTGAGTTGTGATTACAATCTTTATATCTTTTTGAATTAACTTTTCGATTATTACTTTAAAGAGACTAGCCGCCTCATCTGCATCTGTTCCAAGCTCTATCTCATCTATGCCGACCAACGCTCTTTTTTTTGAAAAAAGTCTGCTAAACTCGCTCATCCTGCCTGCAAATGTAGATATATCATTTTTTACACTCTGAGGATCATCAAGAACCGCTACAATCTCCCTAAAAGAACCTATTTTTGAATGCTTACTATCTATCTTCATGGGCAACAGATACTTAGCTAAAAATGCTGCACTCAACAGGGATTTTAAAAATATAGTTTTACCACCGGCATTTACGCCTGTGATCATCAAAACATGTTTTGTAAAATCAACACTTATAGGCTTTGGGTCACTCAATGCCGGATGAGAAAATCTGCTAAGTTTTATCTCGTGGCCACTGTTTGCAAGAACAAAGTCCAAATCTCTACTTCTAGCAAACGCTACTCTTGCATGGTAGGCATCAAATTTATCAAATTCTCTATTGATAAAGGATAAAAATTTTACATATTTAGAAAAAAGATTTGAAATCTCTTTTGCGTATTTATATATCAACTCCTCTTTTCTATCAATAAGTCCACTCTCTTTGGATTTCAAGGAGGACAGAGTATCTGGAAAAATATAGAAAAATCCTCCACTGCTTCGTCCGACTACACTGCCTTTTATGACATGGTTAAATCCGCCTCTTAGCAAAAGAGTCTCTTGGTTGTTTATATAGTGAACCTGTCTGTCAACTAAATAATTTGAAAGTTTTGAATTTGACATGAGGCGTCTTAGTGTCGTATTTGCCTCCTCTTTTATTTTTTTTAGTGCATACTCTATATTTGAAAAACTCTCATCTATACTACTTTTAAGTTCACCTTTTCCATCAAAATAACTACACACTTCCAATATCTCATTTGGTATCTCGATTTTCTGCATCCATTCGCAAAGTCTTCCTTCAAGAAGAGTTTTTTTGAGATAGATAAAATAGTCTATAATTTTTACAAAAGAGTAAATTTCATAAATCTTTAAAATACCGCTTTTGCCAAGATGAGCAAGTTGAGTATCAAGATTTTCCACTTCAAGAGGCGATTTTATACCTTGAGTTTGGAGAAGCTCTTTTATAAAAGAGTGATGTATCTTTGAGTCACCCTGCATAAAAAGAGGTTTACTCCTCGCCAAAAAAGCCTCAAAAGAGTTAGCAAAATCTATTAAATCCAGTTTAGAAAGGAGTCTATTCATTTGCTACATGTAGAGATGTCTATCACAACACCTTTTAACTTTTTTGCACTCTCTTTTGCAATAAAGCTTAGAGTGCCACTTACAAAGATAAAGTCGTTACTATTGACTTTATAGTTTCCACAATTAAGAGTTTTGCCTTGTTCATATGCGTTGATAATCGCTCTGTCATTTTGGGCAGTTTTTTGATTGTTCACAGTATAGAGCCAACTGATAATAATCACTAAAGTAAGAGAGAGAATAATATATATTTTTGTTCTGGACGAAAGAGACTCTTTTTTAGAAACAATAATCACCAAGACAGCTAAAAGCAAAAGTAGAAAAAGAACTATTTGCATCTACGCTCCTCTTAACTGGTATGTGATATCGCCGGCACCAAAACCGATAATCAACCCTTTGTCTATATTTTTCAGGATCTTATCATTTGTAAGTAGATTTATGGATTGTCTGTTTTTTTCCAGACTATGCGCAAATATCGGACTATATCTTTTGAACTCATTTTCAAAATCTATCTCAATTTTCTGCTCTCCTGCACTCCAAACAGGGAGTATAATCAACCTGTCCACACCGGCAAAACACTCCACAAAACCCTTTAAATTATCATGGGTTCTGGTGTATTTGTGAGGTTGCCATATAGCTGTAATCTCATCCAATCCCATCATCTTTGCATATTTTTTAGCCGAATTCATAGTGGCTTTTATCTCTGTTGGGTGATGACCATAATCATCTATAAGAGTGAAGTTTTCACTTTTTTGGAGTATATCAAATCTCTTCTTGATACCTCTGTAGTTTTTCAATTTTTCTCTTGCACTCTCCAAATCCATCTCGCAAAGACTAGCTAAAATCGCCAATGAAGCATCAATGGCTATATGTTCTCCTATGCCCCATACTTCAAACCTGCCTAAATCTTTCAAGACAAAAGAGGTAAAAGGCTCATCGTTTCTTATGATTGTTTTTATATCTTTGAGATCCGTGCTTGGGTAAAGTCTGATTGCATCCATATCATCCAGAGTTGAGAGAAACTTATCTTCTGCGTTTATAACTCTTATGGTTGCGCTTCTTAAAAACTGCTCATATGCACCATAAAATCTCTTCAGATCGTAATTATAATGCTCCATATGTTCCGGTTCTGCATTTGTAACAACTGCTACAAATGGATTTGAGTTTAAAAAACTCTCATCACTCTCGTCTGCCTCAAAGATAATATTGTTACTTGTCATATAGTACATATTTGTATCAAATTGTTTACTTTCAGCTCCTATGATGACCGTACCCTCAACCATAGAAGCCAGCATTGCACTTGTAGTGCTTTTCCCATGAGCCCCACATGTAGCAAATACTCTTCGCTCCTTTAGTATCAAAGGCAGTGCATCTTTGCGTGAGAGTGTCAATATACCCCTTTTTCTTGCCTCTACCAGCTCCACATTGTCATCTTTTGCAACTGCAGTGTATATAACTAAATCTTGTTTTTTGATATTTTTTTTATCGTGAGGAACAGATACTTCTATGCCTTCACCTCTTAATTTTTGTGTGATTTTTGTCTCTTTTATATCTGAGCCGCTGACACAGAAACCCTCTTTTTTCAAATATCTAGCAAGTGCCGATAGTCCGATACCACCAACCCCGACAAAGTGGATATATTTCATTTTGTACCTTTTATAAAATCTTTTATTCTGGTCAATATCTCTTTGGTCTTTTCACTGTTTTCAACCAGTGCTATACGAACATAAGCACTTCTTGTTCCCTCATATCCCAAAAAACTTCCCGGCAAAACTTTGACATTTTTTTCTCTGTAAAGACTCTTCGTAAACTCCAAATCATCATCAACTTCAAGCCACACATAAAATGTCGCTTCACTCTTTTTGACACCCAAAATCTCACATGAGAGCTCTTGGTTTTGTCTGTATATTTCTCTTGATTTTGCCACATGCTCTTCATCACTCCATGCAATAGCAGCTGCTTTTTGCAAAGGCAAAGGAACCGCAACACCTACATATGTTCTGTATTTTAGATACTCTTTGAGTATATCTTTATCGCCGGCTATAAAACCACTTCTGAGTCCCGGTGCACTGCTTCTTTTGGAGATAGAGTTGATAACAAGTATATTTTTAAAACTATCATTCCCAACTGCCAGACTTGCTTCGAGCAGTGATGGCTGAGGAGTATCACAATATATCTCACTGTAGCATTCATCATTTAAGAGTATAAAACCGTACTCTAAAGCCAATTTCACCCACTCTTGCAACTCTGTTTTGCTCATAACTGAAGCTGTCGGATTGTTTGGGAAGTTTAAAATCACAAGATTTGCATTTTTGAGCCTGCTGTCATTTATATCCGGCTTAAATCCATTTTCTTTTGTCAAATTTAGATAGATAATATCTGCTTTGCTGACCTGGGCCGCACCTTTATATATCTGATAAAAAGGGCTTGTAAAGGCAATGGCTGGATTTTTCTCGTCAAAAAGCAAAAACTGGGGAAAGTTAAAAAGCACTTCTCGTGTACCAAATGTGGATATAAGCTCACTGTCTTTCAACTCAACTTTAAATCTTTTTTTCACAAAGTCCAATTGAGCCTTTTTTAGATATGTCTCACCTGCTGTTTTTGGGTATTTTTTCAATAAATCACTACCATCTCTCAGCGCAAGCTGTATAAAATCCGGAGTTTCAAATTGTGGCTCTCCTATAGTCAGTACTGCTGGTTTATAATCTGTTGACGGCTCTATGCCATCTAACAGTCGGGTTAATTTTTCAAAAGGATACAGGTCAAATTTCACAACATGCCTCTTTTACTCAAATCTCTTCTCCATCCCCATAACTTTTTAGCTCCATTTACCTCGTCTTTGTCTATATCACACAAAAGTATCTCCTCTTTTTGTCCTAAAGAAAGCTCAATATCGCCATAAGGATTTACAAGTTTACTGTGTCCATAAAACTTCCACGATATATCTTTTTGGGTATATGTGCCAACTCTATTGGCTCTTAATATATACATAGAGTTTAAAAAAGCTCTGGTTTTCAGCAACTCTTGCCACCTTAGAGATGATTCAAATGTAGAAGATGATGGCATCAGAACAACATCTACATTTTTACGCATTGCTTCTAACCAAGCAACATCAAAATGAGCTTCAAAACCACTGATAATTCCAAATTTTATCCTATTTAACACAAATATCTGAGGAGTATATCTCTGCATTGGGTTATCAAAAAATCTCTCTTCGTTCCAGTGTTTGAAATTTATCAAAAATTGTTGATTGTAGTAGTGTACGCTTTTAGGAGTAAACTTTGCTACTGATTTTAGCATTTTTCTGTTTTTTATCAAGATTATCGGCGCAACAACTGTAAGATTGTATCTTTTGCACAACTCTTTTAAAACTCTTATCTTGTGGTTTGTCTGCTCTTTTATCATAAGAACCGGCATATCTTCAAGCTCTTTAAAAAAACTGTTCAGCGCATACTCACTAAGCAATATAAGCTCAACACCCTTGTTTTCGCAAATCCTAAAGTAATAATCCAACTTTGCTTCACTCATAGGTAGAGTAGAAAGCTGTAAAGCAGCGAGTTTCATATTATTGTCCCCTTTTTACGGAAGTGAATTCCGCAAAAATTCCTCGCGACTAAAGCTACTGCTGGCGCAGAGAAGTTACTATTTAAAATTTTGTGTAATTTCATTATATATTTTCATTTGGTTGGAGTTTTTCATATTCCAACTTGGCATCTTCTATCATCTTCGTTGCTTCATTTAGTATAGATATGCCTTTCTTGTACTCTTTCATCCCGTCTTTAAGAGTGATACTGGGGTCACTTAGCTTTTCTAAAATCTCTTTTGCACTTTTTAGCTTATCTTCAAAACTTATCTCTTTACTCATTTCTCTAAAGCCTTTCTTATATAAAAATCAAACTTATCATACTCTACCAAAAAAGCATCATGCCCATAACTGCTATCAACACAATAGCACTCAACTCTATCACCCCGTCCCATATCTCTAAGTGTATCTCTTATCATCTCCATCTCACTTGGCATAAAGAGCATATCACCTCTAAATGAGACCAGAGTCATCTTTGCCTCTATATTTTTCAATGAATCACTCAACGAGTCATAGTTTCTTGATGCATCAAATATATTCATTGCTTTTATAATATATATATAACTCAAAGGATCAAATCTTTTTGCAAAATTATATCCGTTATACTCCATATATCTCTCTATCTGAAATCTTCCAAAAAGCTCATACAGACCATCCGTCTCAACATAGTTTCTGCCAAATTTCTTCTCCATAGAGTGCGGACTCAAAAAACTTATATGCCCAGCCATCCTACCAATCGCAAAACCATTTAGAGGCAACTCTTCAAAATCATTTTTTTCATAGTTTCCGTCTTTAAATCTAGGATCTTTTACAATGCCTTCCATAGCTAATTTATTAAAAGATATAGCCCATGGGCTTGTAGCATGAGTAGAGGCAAGCATTATAATCCTATCAGTAAACTCTGGATACTCAACCCCAACACAAAGTGCCTGCATACCACCAAGTGAACCGCCTATGACTGCATAGGCTTTTTCGATACCTAGCCTTTTAAACAGAGACATTTGCGCACTAACCATATCGCTTATCGTAATA
This sequence comes from Sulfurospirillum sp., assembly GCA_045047115.1. Classification (GTDB taxonomy): domain Bacteria; phylum Campylobacterota; class Campylobacteria; order Campylobacterales; family Sulfurospirillaceae; genus JAADIZ01. The sequence goes on along the minus strand of JASFYR010000005.1, from coordinate 44,973 downwards.
ACAGGAAATTTCAACCTAAGTGGAGGCTGATTTTTTTTGGTTTTGCTTGTTGGTCCGCTTGAACCAAAGCAACTACCCAAAACATTTACACATATCACGAAAAACTTCTTCGTATCAAGTATCTTTCCATCGCCTATAAGAGGATCCCACCATCCCGGTTTTGAATCTCCTTCATACTTGCTAGCTGCATGATGAGAACCTGTGAGTGCATGAAAAACAACTATAGCATTTGATCTGTCACTATTTAACTCTCCATAACTTTCGTAGGTTTGCGTATAACCCTCTATAATACGCCCACTCTCAAGATAGAGTTGCTCATCAAAATACTCACTTGAAGTCTGCACTAACAACTTTTTTTACCTAGTTTATTCTATAATTTGGCGCTTCATGAGTAATGATAACATCGTGGACATGACTCTCTTTGAGTCCTGCACTTGTTATCTCTACAAACTCAGCTTTTTCTTGATAATCAACTATATCTTTTCCACCGACATAACCCATAGATGACCTAAGCCCTCCCGTGAGTTGATGTACTACATCTCTGATGGAACCCACGAGTGGAACTCTTCCCTCTATGCCCTCCGGCACAAGTTTATCTGTAGCGGTACCATCTTGAAAATACCTATCTGTACTACCTTTTGCCATGGCACCTATGCTTCCCATACCTCTATAAGTTTTATACTGTCTTCCCTGATATGTGATTATTTCACCAGGACTCTCGAGCGTTCCTGCAAGCAAACTTCCAATCATCACCGAACTAGCCCCTACTGCCAAAGCTTTTGCCAGGTCACCTGAATACTTTATACCACCATCTGCGATAATAGGCACACCATAAGCCTTACCTGCTTCACTACACTCTTCGATAGCTGAGATTTGAGGAACTCCAACGCCAGCAACTATTCTGGTAGTGCATATACTTCCCGGTCCGATTCCTACTTTTACCGCATCAGCACCCGCTTCTATAAGTGCCAAGGTTGCCTCTTTTGTTGCGATATTTCCAGCTATTATATCGACTTCTAAAAGATCTTTTATCTTTTTAACAGTATCAATTATCCCTTTGGAGTGACCATGAGCGGAATCAAGCACCAAAACATCGACACCGGCCTCTACAAGAGCAGTTGCCCTATCTATCTGTCCCACCCCTATAGCAGCCCCGACTCTGAGTCTTCCAAATTCATCTTTATTTGAGTTTGGATACTCTTTTCTCTTTTTTAAGTCTTTTATGGTTATCAAACCGTCAAGCTTATTGTTTTTGTCGACAACTGGTAATTTTTCAACTTTGTTTGTTTTAAAAATCTCTTCAGCTTGATCAAGTGTAGTTCCTTTTGAGACGGTGATGAGTGGCATAGGCGTCATCACTTCACCTACTTTTTTATCAAATTTTGTCTCAAATCTCAAGTCTCTGTTTGTTAAAATACCAATAAGTGTGTTTTCATCATTTATGACAGGAACTCCTGATATTCTAAACTCGCTCATGATGTCAAGTGCTTCTTGCACACTAGAATCAAAATGCACAGAAACAGGATCTATAATGATACCGCTCTCACTCTTTTTAACTCTTCTTATCTCTCTTGCCTGAGACTCTATGTCCATATTTTTATGTATAATACCGATTCCACCGAGTCTAGCCATCATAATGGCAGCTCTGTGCTCCGTAACCGTATCCATAGCAGCTGAAACCAAAGGTATGTTTAGAGGTATGTTTTTAGTCAACATAGAATTTAGTTTAACCTGTTTTGGCAACACTTCCGAATACTTTGGAACCATCAAAACATCTTCGAATGTTAATGCTCTTTTACGAATTTTCATACCTATTCTCTCCCTTTTAGTTCTCTTTCCAGGCTTAGTGCGCCATCAAAAAGTTCTTGTTCACCATAGGCTTTTGCTATGAGTTGTCCGCCTATCGGCAATCCTTTATCGTTTTTTCCAAGTGGTATAGAGATACCTGGAAGTCCGGCTAGATTCAGCGAGATAGTATAAGCATCACTTAGATACATCTCAAGAGGATCTTTTTTGCTTCCAAACTCAAATGCAGGTGTTGGAGCAACCGGAGCAAATATCAAATCTGCCTCCCTAAAAATCTCTTCATACTGATGCTTGATAAGGTGTCGGGCTTTTTGGGCTTTTATGTAGTAAGCATCATAATATCCGCTACTTAACACAAAAGTTCCAAGCAGTATCCTCCTTTTAACCTCTTCACCAAAACCATAACTTCTGCTCTTTAGATACATCTCTTTGAGATTATCACTCTTGGCTCTGTTACCATATCTCACACCATCATATCTGCTGAGATTTGCACTGGCTTCCGCTGTTGCTATGATATAGTATGTTGCTATATCATACTTTGTATTTATAAAATTTTTATAGACTACCTTGTGTCCGGCACTCTTTAGGGCTTCGATTCCATCAAGCATCTTTGCTCTCACATCGTCACTAGCTTCGTCAAGATAGTTTTGGATAACTGCTACAGTCATTTTTCTGTTCGCATTTATAGAATCTGAGACTTTTTTATGAGCCATATTTGCACTGGTTGAATCGTGAAAATCGTGTCCGGCTATGATGTCATAAAGTATGGCTGCATCTTCGACACTCTGCGTTATAGGCCCTATTTGATCGAGTGAACTTGAATATGATCCTAGCCCATAACGACTCACTTTACCGTAAGTTGGCTTCATTCCCACACATCCACAAAATGATGCAGGTTGTCTTATGCTTCCACCTGTGTCACTTCCAAGAGCAGCTATCGCAATGCCTCCGGCAACTGCAGCCGCACTTCCGCCACTGCTTCCTCCGGGAACTCTGCTTAAGTCATGAGGATTTTTCGTCACTCCGTAAAATGAATTTTCAGTTGAGCTGCCCATAGCAAATTCATCCATGTTTGTTCTGCCAAACGGAGCCAACCCACTATGAAGAAGATTGTTGATGACAGTAGCATTATATGGCGCTATGTAGCCTTGTAGTATGTTTGAGCCACTTGTGACTTCCCAGCCGTTTACCTGTATATTGTCTTTTATGGCTATAGGAACACCATCCATATACTCAGATATGTTACTGTCTGTCAATTGCTCAACATAAGCACCGATCTCTTTTTTCTCTTCAATCTCTTTTTTTAGATCATTTCGTAGCTGTGTTATCTCACTTTTGTGGAGTTTCATCGCCTCTTTTAAAGTTATCAATTCTTATCCTTTTTTGTTTTTACCAAAAATATACTCACAGCAATGAGTATAAAAATCACTCCAACTGTTTCAAAGATAAATTTCATAGAAACCGGTTCACTAAACATTGCTCTCACAACTCATTTTAACTTTTTCACCTTTGCATCTACTGCAAAGTCCGTTCTCCTCTTTTGCTCTGAATTTCCAACATCTAGGACACTTAAATCTTTTGGCGAAATATATCTTAAACTCATCTTCGCCAACTTTAAAAACAGCTTCAGGATTACTCTGGCTTGCACAAATGATATTACTCACTGTAAACCAATCCTCTCCATCAGCACCACTAAGTTTTTTGAGCTCACTTGAATCTGAATATATAACAAACTCCAGCGTAGATTTTATCTTTTTCTCTTTTTTGAAAGTATCAACTATCTCAAAAAATTTCTCTCTGGCCTCTGTCATATACTCTTCATCAAACGGCATCTTTACTTTTGGCAACTCTTCATAAACCAGATCAAACACGCTGTTTAAATCACCTTTTATAGCTTTTGGAGCATGTTCTAAAAGTTCATCTACTGTGTATGTGAGTACAGGAGCAAAAAGTGCTGACATACTCTTTGCAATGAGTGCCATCACAGTTTGTGATGCTCTTCTAGTAGTTGAATTTTTTTCGTCACAATAGAGTCTGTCTTTTGAAATATCCAGATAAATTCCGCTTAAATGATTTGTAATAAAGTGGTTTAAAAGAGACATCCCTTTTGAGAAATCATACTCATCAAAGGCCTCTTTGGTTTGAGCAAAAATATCTCCTGCTTTATATAAAATCCAATTATCTATCGGTGAAAAATTATCTATCTTCTCAAAACTTTCCAAGTCGTTTACATTTGCAAGTAAAAATCTAAATGTATTTCTGATTTTTCTATACTGCTCGCTTACCTGCTTCAAAATACCGTCACTTATCTTCAAGTCCGTTGTGTATTCACTCGTTCCAACCCAAAGACGAAGTATCTCGACACCATATTTTTTTGCTATATCACTTGGTGCTATAACATTTCCTTTGGATTTACTCATCTTTTCACCCTTTTCATCAACAGTAAATCCATGGGTTAAAATCTTTTTATAAGGAGCTATGCCATTGTTGGCAGTGCTAACCAAGAGTGAGCTCTGAAACCATCCACGATGCTGGTCACTGCCCTCAAGATACATTGAAGCCGGATAATCTCCAGCATCATAATCATCTGAGTTCAAAACAGCTCTCCATGTACTTCCACTGTCAAACCAAACATCCAGTATATCCATAACTTTTTCTAAATTTTCGCTCTTATATCCGCTATTTGGTACTAAAAGATCTTCTATATCTAAATCCCACCAAGCGTCAGCTCCTTTGCTTTGGAAAATATCTGCTATAAAATTTACTACTTTTTCATCAAATATAGGCTTACCGCTGTTTTTGTCTCTAAAAAACGCTATGGGCACACCCCAGTCTCTCTGTCTTGAAATACACCAATCCGGTCTATTCTCTATCATGGTTCCCAGTCTTTTTATGCCAGATTTCGGATAAAATTTTACATTTTGAAGCTCATTCATGGCCATGTTTCTAAGTGTGTCTCTACCATCAGTTTCTTTGTCCATAGCTATAAACCACTGCCTTGTGGCTCTGTAGATTATAGGCTTGTGTGTTCTCCAGCAAAATGGATACGAGTGGGTAAATTTTGAAACTTTCAAAAGAGAATCACCCAAAAGCTCCAAAATTCTCTCATTTGATTTAAATATATGCTCACCTACAAAACTCTTAGCATCCGGCAAGAGAGACTCTCTTAGCACAGTCTCGTCGTAACAGCCTCTATCATCAACCGGCATCATTACTTCTAAGCCGTATTTTAGTCCAACTTTGTAATCATCATCACCATGCCCCGGAGCTGTATGGACACATCCGCTACCACCGTCCATCGTCACGTGATCGCCTAGTATAAGTTTGGAATCTCTACCGTTTAAAGGGCTTGAGGCATATAGATTTTCTAGCAACTCAGCTTTAAAAATCTGTTTGATTTCGCCTTTTATTACTTCTTGTTCTTTCAAACTCTCATAAAGTGCTTTTGCAAATATAAAACCGTCTGTACTCAGGGCATAATCCTCCTGCGGATTGAAGCTGATAGCCATATTTGCAGGAAGCGTCCAAGGTGTAGTAGTCCAAATAACGACACTTATATCACCCTCTGCATGTAAAGCTTTTTTTGCTTCATCTTTTAACGGATATGCTACATATATAGAGTAGTCCTCTTTGTCTTCATACTCTACTTCCGCTTCTGCCAAAGCAGTTCTTGCTGCCCACGACCAGTAAACCGGCTTGCTTCTCTCTATTAAGAGACCTTTTTTGGCAACCTCGCAAAGAGACCTGTAAATATCTGCTTCAAATCTGAACTTCATAGTCATGTATGGATTTTCCCAATCCCCTACAACTCCCAAAGCTTTAAATTCGTCTCTTTGAATGTCAATAAATTTTCTAGCATGCTCACGACACAACTCTCTGATTTTACTTTTAGCAAGTGTCTCTTTTTTTGTCTTGCCTATCTTTTTTTCAACCTGTTGTTCGATAGGAAGTCCATGACAATCCCAGCCGGGAACATATCTGATATTTTCCCCAAAAACATAGTGAGTCTTTACGATTATGTCTTTTAGTATTTTGTTTAGTGCATGTCCTATATGGATATGGCCATTTGCATATGGTGGTCCATCGTGCAAATAGAAGCTTTTTTTTGCATCTTTGCGGTTTTCTATCATCTTTTTATACACATTGTCTTTTTCACTAAACCACTCTTTATATCTCTTTGGCTCATTTCGAGGAAGATTTCCCCTCATGGGAAAAGTTGTTTGTGGCAAAAGCAATAAATCTTTATAATCCATAATCTCTATACTCCTTAGATTTGCTACATATCTGTAGTTATAAAATTAAGCGATTTTATCTAAATTCTATTTAAGAAGCACTTATTTGCTATAATAAGCACTTAACACAAACGGACGAGGAGTAAAAATTGACAAATTCACTAATTATTATTGGTAAAGAGCTTATATACAACAAACCCTATATGACATATGCAAAAGAAGAGCTCAATAAACATATAGAGTATTTTGACACCGAGCAGATTATAAATAAAAATGACAGTGATTTTTTCATAAAACTTGAAGATACAATCAGTAAGTTTGACCAAACTGTAATACTCTGTACAAACCACTCCTTTACTTTTGTCAACAAAGTTATCTCTACCATTAACGATGATAGGCTTGAATTGAAAGAAGATATGCTTATACCTTCAAAAACTATTCTGTACTCCAAAGACTCATATCTTATAAAAAAAGATGAGAAAATCATAAATGTACTAAGTCTAAGGGAAAACGAAAAATTTCCTGAAATTCTAATCAAAGATAACTTAAACTATAAAAACTTTTCAATCATAAACATAGATATAGATTCGGCAAAACTACTGATTGAGCCTATATGCTCCACTTATGAAATAAAAATTGAAGCTACTGCTGTCATTGATGGCTGGATAGAAATCAATGCTTCAAGTTTCAAATATGGTAATTTGGATAATTTTATAAAAGCATTAAAAAATTTGTTTAGTGATAAATTTATTGACAATGCTGATACCATAGAGTACATCATTAGAAGAATAGAGAAAAACGGTAAAAAAATAACTGCAGTTGAAAGCTGTACCGGTGGGCTTATCTGCTCTATGATTACAAAGATTGCCGGCTCATCTTCTGTGTTTGACGGGGGCATAGTCAGCTATGCAAATCAGATAAAAGAGTCATGGGTTGGAGTAAGTAAAGAGACTCTAGAAAAATATGGAGCGGTAAGTGAAAACTGCGTGCAAGAGATGCTAGAAGGTATACTTTGTGCAAGTGGTGCAGATTTTGCACTGGCCACAAGTGGCATAGCAGGACCTGGTGGGGGGAGCGATGAAAAACCGGTAGGAACCGTTTTTGTAGGGGTTAAATCAAAAAATAACAATGCAAAAATCCAAAGGTTGTTGCTTAAGGGTGATAGACACTATATACAAAAACAAAGTGCTTATCATGCCTTTAAACTACTCCTGGAATCAGATAAAAAAACATTTTTTTAGAAAAAAAACATTTTTTGCAAAATATCTCTTGACAAATATATGATTTTTCTCTATAATTTCATCCTCATTGCAAAGGTGACACTTTAAGTGAGTATAATTTTATTGTTTATTTGACTCGTTAGCTCAGCCGGTAGAGCATCTCCCTTTTAAGGAGGTGGCCGTTGGTTCGAATCCAACACGGGTCACCATTTTTGTGCGACCCCATCGTCTAGTGGTCCAGGACCCCGCCCTTTCACGGCGGTAACAGGGGTTCAAATCCCCTTGGGGTCGCCATAATATTTTTGAGTACCTGGACACAAATTTTTCATTATTAATCGGTCGTTTAGCTCAGTTGGTAGAGCGCCACCCTTACAAGGTGGATGTCAGAAGTTCGAGTCTTCTAACGACCACCATTTAGTGACACTGTATCTAAACTTTTAGATACCTTTAGGTTGCGGCGGTAGTTTAGTTGGTTAGAATATCGGCCTGTCACGCCGAGGGTCGCGAGTTCGAGTCTCGTCCGCCGCGCCATTTTTTATAATTCTCTTCTTAAATCATTTTTAAAATTAAATTTTATGATATTAGAGATTGTTTATTTGACTCGTTAGCTCAGCCGGTAGAGCATCTCCCTTTTAAGGAGGTGGCCGTTGGTTCGAATCCAACACGGGTCACCATTTTTTGTGCGACCCCATCGTCTAGTGGTCTAGGACCCCGCCCTCTCAAGGCGGTAACAGGGGTTCAAATCCCCTTGGGGTCGCCATAATTTACTATTCACATAGTGGATCAATTAAATTCTATGTCCTCTCTCTTTTAATCCTTCGTTTTCGTATATATCGATTTCTGTAGTATATCCCGGATTTGATTTTTTTAATTCTCTATCCATATATGCTATCAATTTTGCATCTGCATTTTTATGGCTAGCTACAAGCAAAACAAAGTTGAGGTATACTTTTATATCTTTTGGTAGTTTATATTTGATTTTTTTCGGAAAGACAAGATCTTTCTTAACTATATCTATGGCTTTTTTCAAATCATCGCAAGATGCATTTTTTCTTGCCGCTAATTCTGTCATATCTTTGATTGTTACTTTTTTCTTTTTTTGAATTTTTTTTATAGTTTTTTTTACAATTACAACTTTTTCATTGTTGTTTTTAACAATCAACAAAAGCACTATAAAAATGATGACAATTATAGCTACTACTATGGAAATCAGTATATATTTTTCACTCATAGCGTATTATAACAAAAACTTCTAAGTATTTTACTTAGAAGTTTTTGTTGTTATTTTAGAGTTTCTTATCCATCTTTCTGTTCCTAAATGCCAAAGCTATAACGATAAAAACGGTAGCTACAGTATAGTAAACAAATGTAGGAATCGGTACAGGATCACCTGTCGCATATGAGTGCATACCTGAGAGGTAAAAGTTAACACCAAAATATGTCATTATGATTGATGAATATGCTAAAGTAGATGCAACAGCAAAAGCAAATATAGAATTTAATTTTGGCACAAGCCTAAAGTGTACGATAGCTGCAAAAACTAAAATTGACACTAGAGCCCAAGTCTCTTTTGGATCCCATCCCCAATATCTTCCCCAGCTTTCATTTGCCCACACTCCACCTAAAAAGTTTCCGATTGTAAGCAGACTAAGACCCAATATCATAGCCATTTCATTAATTCTTGTAGCTTCTATGATGCTTCTATCAATCTCTTTAGATCTTTTGGTTGTAGAGCCTGGTTTTCTAATGATAAACAATAATAATGTAAAAAATCCCAATAAAGAACAGAGTCCTAAAAATCCGTAACTAGCCGTAATAACTGAAACATGTATATTTAGCCAATAAGATTTTAGAACAGGTACAAGAGTCGTCATCTGAGGATCCATCCAACTAAGATGGGCAACGAAAAGTGTAACTCCTGCTAGTATAGATGTCAAGGCCAAAGATATAATTGCCTGTCTTGAGAAAATCAAACCCGAAAGCACTATCGCCCAAGCTATATAAATCATCGATTCATAGCCATCGCTCCAAGGTGCATGCTGAGCAATAAACCATCTCATTCCAAGTCCTCCGGTATGAAACCCAAAAGCTACCACATTTATCCAGAAAATTGTCTTTGTTATCCATTTGATATTTAGTGATGGTTTTGCCATTTTTGCAAATATAAACAGCAGTAAAATCAAACCACTAAAGAGGTATACAGGCATAAGCCTTTGAAAAATCTTGGCTTTATTAAAAAATATCTCGGCTTTTACTCTGCTGGGATTAGGTATAATCGCTGAGGCATACTGCTCTTGATACTTTTTTATGCCTTCTATCGCGTTGTCAGCTCTACTCCAGTCTCCGCTGGTTAATCCTTGTTGTATGCCATCAAAATAGTTTGTTAAAACCTTTCTGATCTCTTTTACCTCGTTTGCCGGAAATGTCCTAATAGCCTGTTCAGGACCATACCACTTATGAGTTGGATCATTTACTTTGGGTATCATTTTAAAAATTTCACCGGTATATACCATATAGCAGATATTTAATCTCTCATCCACTTTTAGGATATCTTTGTCAAATTTATTTCTATCTGATGGTTTTTTCCTGCTTGCTGCCTCTGCATATTTATTTAATTTATAACCTGAGCTTGTTTTATTTTTACCAAAAAACTGGTTAAAACTGGCGTACTTTTCATTTGGCTTCATTCCAATGATTTTTTTGATTCTAGGATGATAAACTTTTATAATTTTTTGAGTTTGCCACTCTTTTGGTGATGCCATCATGCCAAGAGTCACCTGATTTGGCGTCAATCCCTTATAAGATGAACTCCGATAGACTTTATTTAAAAAGTTTTCCGAAACTGTGTCTATTGGCATAATTCTGCCATCTGCACTTTGGACTAAAATCGTCCCAAAATTTTCCGCGCTTGCTTTATCGTACTTTTTAAGAAAATTAAATGTTGCATCTGCATTTGCAGGAAGTGCCTGAAGCAGACTAAAAGAGAGGAAAAATGCTAAAAGTACGGATTTTGTTTTATCCATATCTCTTTGTATCATATGAGCTAACTTTCTAAATCTACTTTTTGGATTCAGTATATTTAGGAACAGACCCAATCCAAGCAAGAAGTATCCTAAATATGTAGGCCATTTTCCTGGATCTTTATTTACTGAGAGTATTGTACCCAACTCATCCTGGTCGTAAGAGGATTGGTAAAATCTATAACCTGCGTAACTTAATATATGATTCATATATATCCTAAATGGCATCTTTACACCTTTTGCTTTATCTATAACTTCAACCTCGCTTGCATATGACATAGGTGACATAGAACCCGGATAGCGATCTAATTGAAACTCTATGAGTTTAATTGCAAAAGGCAATCTTACTATCTTGCTTCCCCATTCAAACCCAAAAGGTGTGCCGGCTATGATGGCTTTTTTTGTGAAACCTTTTGAGCCTTTACCTCTACCAAACATTGCTATCTCTTTTGTTTTACCCTTGTAGTTTACATCCACAATTACAGCAGAGAGTTTCATACCGCGTCTTCCCTTAAACAAAGGGTTTGTTTCGCTAACAATTTTCTCTTTTGCGCTTAATAGCATCTGTCTTGGAGCTATATTTACTTTTCCTATAGTATAGAGTCTTCCCGTGGTAAATTTATACTCCTTATTTGCCTCAAATTTACCTTTTTTGTTTGCAATCATCTTAAACCAGCCGATTGGCTTTTGGGAATGAATATAAAATTTCCCATCTTTGACTTTTATACTTACAATATTTTTATCAGTCGCTGCCACAGGGGTGTCAAAAGCGACAATATTGTCTCCGGCCATATAGACCTGTCCTTGTTTAAGAGTTATATTTTCAGGACTGCCACTCGCACTAACCAACATTGTGATAGCAGGTTTTCCATTTGGTACGCTTACAAGTTTTGTTACTGCATTTGGCACAAACTCTTTAAATTTTATATCTGCTGTGTCTCCATCAACATTTAGCTTAATATCAAACTTATTATCACCTACACTTGAAAGTAGTTTTTTAAGATCAACCTGGTATTTTTTGCCATTTTTAACAGCACTTACCGTGATATAAGAATCACTTGAAATCATTCTATTTTCAGTATCACCATTTCTTATATGCAAGATACCTTCAAAACCCATATATCTGGTTATTCCAGATCCTAACAATATAAAGATGAAACCTAAATGAAACATAAAAGCAGGGAGTTTATCTTTTTTATACATTTTGTATTTGTAGATATTATATATCAGCAAAATTCCCAAAGCGATCTGAATCGCCTCAAACCACCAGGATGTATATACTGTTGCCCAAGCGGCTTCAGTACCGAAATCATTTTCTATAAATGTTGCAACACCACTGGCAACCGCAAACAAAAAGAGAAGAAGAACTACCATTTTCATTGAAAGCAGTGTTTTAAAAAGTTTACGCATAAAATCCCCTATATTGAAATATAGAGGATTTTATCAAATGAAAGTAAATATTAAATTAATTAACCGCCTAAATATTTTTGTCTTATTGTATCGTCACCAATCAGATCTTTTGCGTTACCGCTCATCGCTATTTCACCATTTTCAAGAACATAGGCACGGTCTGAAATATTTAAAGCAGCATAGGCATTTTGCTCTACCAAAAGAATTGTTATCCCCTCGTCTCTAAGTCGTGTAATTGTCTCAAAAACTTCTCCTACAATCTTTGGCGCAAGACCCAAACTTGGCTCATCCAACATCAAAAGTTTTGGCTCACTCATCAGTGCTCTTGCAATCGCTAGCATCTGTTGCTCGCCACCACTCAGTGTTCCTGCCATTTGATTTTTTTTCTGCTCAATTCTTGGGAAAAGCTTATACATCTCATCTTTGAGATGTTCATAATTTTCGTCATTGTTAAAAGCACCCATACGAAGATTTTCTTCAACACTTAGATTGATAAAAACTCTTCTGCCTTCAGGAACAAGTGCCAATCCTTTTTGCACTAAAGTATGTGTTTTGTGATTTTTTGTGTCAAATCCACCAAAAACAATTTCACCTTTTCTCTTTATGCTGTTTAACAAAGCCTGCAGAGTAGATGTTTTGCCGGCACCGTTTGAGCCTATAAGTGAAATAATTTCTCCGTCTTTTACATTAAAATCTATACCTCTTACAGCTGCAATTACCCCATAATACACTTCTAAATTTTTAACTTTAAGCATGTTTAAAATCTCCCAAATATGCAGCTACAACCTTTTCATCAATTATCGCGTCGCTTGGTTTCCCCTCAAATATCTCTTCACCATAATCCAACACCAAAACTTTGTCACACATATTATTGACAAACTTCATATCATGTTCTATCAGCAAGATAGTCAAGCCATACTCATTTTTGATATTTAGTATGATTTGGGAAAGATCTTCTGTCTCGTTTGGGTTCATACCGGCTGCAGGCTCATCAAGCAACAGAAGTTTTGGTTTTGTTGCCAAAGCTCTAGCGATTTCTACTTTTCTTTGATTTCCATAACTCAAAGAAGCAGCATTTGTTTGCGCATATTTTGCTATTCCGAATCTCTCCAGTATATCCATAGCATCACTTTTTAACTTTTTTTCATACAGGAAATATCTTGGTAATCTAAGGATTGATTCAAAATAGGTATAATTTGCCTGATTATGAAATCCTATCAAAACATTATCCAATACACTCATACTCTTAAAAAGTCTAATATTTTGAAAAGTTCTTGCTATCCCTCGCTGAACTATCATATTTGGTTTCAGTCCACTTAACTCTTCATGGTTAAACATAACTTTTCCTCTTGTTTGAGTATAGTTACCCGTTACTATATTAAACAAGGTTGTTTTTCCGGCTCCGTTTGGCCCTATAAGTCCATATATCTCTCCAGTCTCAACACCGAAATTCAAGTTGTCAATCGCTGTTACACCACCAAATTGCATAGTTATATCTTGGAGTTCCAATACCATTATTTGTTCCTCCTAAATATATCTACCAACTCTTTATTGCCAAAGAGTCCTCTTCTTGCAAAAAGCATAAGCACAATCAGAAGGATAGAGAAGACGACCATTCTCAAGCCAGGATGAGCTCCCGTGTTATAACCAAATATATCCATATTCTGATCTAAAAATCTCAACCATTCTGTTCCACCCATCACTAGAATTGCTCCAAGAATTGTTCCGCTCATAGAGCCTAGTCCGCCTAGCACTATAATGATAAGGAGTTGAAATGTAAGCAAGAATGTAAACTGATCAGGTGCGATAGTAGTAAGCATGGAAGCCATAAGACCGCCTCCAACTCCTTCAAAAAATGCACTTGTCATAAAAGCATAAGTTTTTATCCAAAATGTATTTATACCCATGGCAATTGCCGCATCTTCATCGTCTCTTACTGCCTTCATTGCTCTGCCGTATTTCGAGTAAATGATATTTAACATAATCACAAAAGTAACTATCATTATAAAACCTGTCCAGTACAGATTTGAATTGCTCGGTATATCGTTTAGTCCCAAAGCTCCGTTTGTCATAGTTGGTTGATTCATAGCATAAATTCTTATGATAAAGCCAAATCCAAGTGTAACAATCGCTAGATAATCACCTCTTACCCTAAAAACAGGTATAGAGAGTATAAAGGCTAAAATTGATGCTACAACCCCACTCATAATCAAAGCCGGCAAGAAAGAGGCATGCATTGCCAAGACTATAGACGAAGGGTCCTCTAGAGCAAACATATCTAATTTAGTCTCTGCAGGAATCAAAAACAAAGCTGTAACATAAGCGCCTATGGCCACAAAACCGTTTGGCTCAAGCGAGAACTGTCCGGCAACACCATTTATAAGGTTATAACTAAGAGCAAGAATAGCAAAAATCGCTATATTGTTCAATATACTAACCGCATAAGGATCAAAGTGGTTTTGAGCAAACCATACAAAAATTATGGCTACTGCCAAAAATGATAATTTTATCGCTTTCATATCTATGCTCCTCCTAAAATCTACTGCGTTCTAAATCTTGGCCCATGATACCTGTTGGTTTGAACAACAAGACCAGTATCAAGAAAACAAAAGCAAACGCATCTTTATAGCCACCGAGTTCAGGCATAAATGCCACAACAACTATCTCCGTAAAACCAAGTATAAATCCACCCAGAACTGCACCTGTCACACTGCCTATTCCACCCAAAACTGCTGCAGCAAATGCTTTCAGACCGACGATAATACCCATCAATGGATCGATAGAAGGATAACTTATAGCATAAAATATACCACCTATGGCAGCAAGAGCGGAGCCCATAGCAAAAACAAGCATTATGATAAAATCTGCATTAATTCCCATAAGTTTTACAGTTGGTATATCAAAGGCAAGTGAGCGGATTGCCATGCCGTATTTTGTTTTGTTCAGTATCCACAACATGATAAAAAGCAAAACCAAAGTAACAGCTGGAATTATGATAACTGTTACCGGTATAACTATACCTTTAAAATGCAAAATTTTTGTCAGATAATCCGGTGCAGAAAATGCTCTAGGCACACCGCCGAACAAGACATTGAAAAGATTTTCCAAAAAGAAACTGATACCGATAGCAGTAATCAAAAGTGAAATTTTTGGCGCATTTCTCAAAGGTTTGTATGCAATTTTGTCTGTTAAAATACCTGTTACCATAGCACCAATTATGGCTAATATAACAGCTAATTCAAAAGGAACACCCGAAGAGTGCGCTAAATAAGCGATAAAAGCTCCGACCATCATAATGTCGCCGTGAGCAAAGTTGATGAGCCTTAGTACCCCATATACCAAGGTGTAACCAATAGCAATCAATGCGTACATCGAGCCTAGACTGATGCCGTTGATCATCTGTTGCATAAAAGTTGAAATATCCATTTAGGAAGCCCCTATATTTTTTTGAAGAATTTGAAGAATCAAATAGAGGATATATCCTCTATTTGATAGTATAATTTATGGATTTACTGTTGTTAAATAAGCAAATTTACCATTTTTGACAACATTTACAACACCTGATTTTACAGCATCACCATTTTTATCTATATTGATGATACCAGTAACACCGTGAAAGTTTTTAGTGCCTCTTAAGTTTTTATTTACACAGATTTTATCTGCAGGATTAGCACACTTGTTCATAGCAGCAATAATCATATTGTAACCATCTGCTGCAAGCGCTCCCATAGAGTCTGCTGGCTTGTGGTATTTAGCATGAAATGCTTTTACATAAGATTTTGCCTCAGGAGAAGTTGCTGCTGCTTCATTAAAGTGGTCGCTATACATAAAGCCCTCGCTTGCTTTACCGCCTATCTTGATAAGCTCAGGGAAGCCAACGCCATCACCACCGATAAATGGTGCTTTTACACCCATAGCTCTAGCTTGTCTTACCATCAAAGCACCTTCTGGATAATAACCTGTAAAAGCTACGATACTTGGTTTTTTTGATTTGATTGTTGAAACTTGTGCATTAAAATCTTTGTCTCCAGAGTTAATAAGTACTCTACCAAGAATCTTTCCACCTCTTTTTAGATAGGCTTTTTTAAATGCTTTTGAAACCCCAACAGAGTAGTCTTGCTTGGCATCTGTGACGATAACAGCTGTTTTATATCCATGGTCATATGCATAGTTTGCCTGGATAGCACCTTGAAAAGGATCTATAAAACATGCTCTGGTCACAAATTTCTTACCTTTTGTAACTCTTGGATTTGTAGAAGCATGAGTTATCATAGGAGTTTTTGATTTTTCTGCGATTGGTGCCATAGCCATAGAGTTAGAACTTGCTACTTCACCAAGAATTGCTGTAACATGGTTTTTGTCTATAAGTCTTCTGGTTGCAGTAGCGGCTTCAACTTTATCGCCTCTATCATCCAAAACGATTAATTTTACAGTATCACCGTTTTTTAGTTTATGATTTTGAGCATAAGCGATATCTAAACCACCCTTACTTGTTTGACCAAAAGCCGCGATAGGACCTGTAAGTGGAAGAACCACACCAATTTTTATCTCTTTAGCATAAGAGATACCGGCAATCAAAGCAGCACTAGCTACGATAGTTGTAATTTTTTTCATTTATTCTCCTTAGATTTTATAACGAGAGTAATTTTATCAGCTTTTTTTAAATTTTGCAAGGATATATGGTTATTTTTTGAGCAAATTATTAAAATATTGTAGATAAGTAAAAATAATAATATAAGAAGCAAAAGTTTAAAGTTTAACCCTGACCCCTATTTTCTTTATTTTCTTTATTTCTCCATCTTGACTTGCAATGGTTAAAATAGTTATAATATACAAAGTGATTAAAAGGATTATTAATGCATTCTATAACTGCATCAGAACTAAAGCAAAACTCAACTAGACTCCAAGATGCCCTTCGTGGTGATTTGCTTATAACAAAAAGAGAGAAGCCATTTGTTGTGGTTATTGACTATGAAAAATATATAAACATCAAAAATATTGGGGATGATTGGAGTTTCTGGCAAGATAGTGAACTTGATAATTTTGGAAAAATAGCCATTGGCTTGAGTAAAAATAACTTTGAAGATAGCGATGAGGACTATAGCCAATGGTAGGAAATATTCACTATATCCTTATGCCTTATAGTGATTTTACAAATACAAAGGGTCGTCCTGTACTTGTTTTTCAAATCATTGGTAAAAATGATGTGCTAATTTTGCCATTGACAACCAATATGAAAAGAGATGGAATTGTAATCACAAATTTAGATATAGATGATGGAAATCTCAAAAAAGATTCCGTAATTATCATACCAAAACTCACAGCAGTAGATCGCTCTCTTATAAAAAACTCTAGATTTATAGCCTCACTCAAAAAAGATTGTTTTATAAAAATTAAAAATATGCTATGCAAAAAACTTTCTTGTCTAGAATAATTTAGAAACAATTAGGTATCCTGCCTTAGGAACTCTAAAATATTTTTTTAAAAAGTTTAAAGTTTAACCCTGACCCCTTTTTTCCACTTTTTTCCATTTTTTCCAAATTACTAAAGATGTAAACCTTGAAATTGATCCTTATTTCTATCAAAGGAGAAGGCAACTCCAGCAAGATATCTGTGACATAGATAGTGGTAAAAGTGTTTTGGTTCCGTTTGAAGAATTTGCAGACAGAGCAGATAGATTTGAAAAAGAGCTTGAATCAAAATATGCAGATTAAACTAGACAAAAAGTTTAAAAAAGAGTTATTCTCCAATATAAAAAGTATACCAAATTTTCCATACAAGCACAGAAAATCTATCTACTTCAATGAAGAAAAACACTAGAGATATGATATTTAAAAAATATATAATAATCTACAGAATTAAAAAAGATTTTAACTTATTAGAGATTATTAGAATTTTTAACCAAAATCACCCTTTCACACAATTAAGTTAAAAGTAAAGCTCTGACCCTGACCCTCAAAAGTGGGAATCAAGGCTATAGCAGCCTTGATTCTTTATACATTTTTGATGAATTAGAATTTATATTTAACTATAAATCTAAAGTCATTAAAATCACTATTTGGTACATCTTTTGTAACAGTAGCATATCTTACTTGTCCACTTAAACCTTTAAGTGAGCCACCAAATGCATATTTTGCATCCATATCCCATTCGTTTGCATCCAGTCCTGAACCACTATAATCATTGTACTGTATATATCTAGTAAATGCAGATAGTCCTTTTACGCCAACTTTTGAAAAGTCATAAGAGACTTTTCCTTGGTAAGCTGTAACACCTGCTCCGTTTCCTGAAAGTTTTTGTACAGAGTTGTAAGAAGGATCAGATCCATTTCCATAGCCTCCTGGCACGCTTCCGTCACCATAATTTCCGCTTGTGTTTGTATAGTATGCACTAAGACCTAAACCAGCTACAGATGTTCCGACCATTAGACCGTAAGAATGAAGGCTTTTTGCACCATCTTGAGTAAATCCTATGTATTGTGCACCTAATTTTATTGGCATACCAGCTTTTACAGTATATCCCAATCCAACATAATAATCTTTTCTTGTATCATTAGCACCAGCTGTCAAGTTATTAGCATATACATACTGACCTGTTACACTAACGCCCGAGAAACTTGTTGCTGCCAATACAGTATATATTGGATCAGCTGGTCTGAAATGACTACCATCTCTACCTGTCCACTCTGTAACACCGCCTACTGCTATAGTAGTATTTTTAAGTGATTTATTAACTACCAATAGAGCATTCCAATAGTCTCTTACAAGTCTTGAACCACTATCAGAAACCAATGGAGTTCCTATGTGCATTCTACCAACTTTGATATCAGTTTTATATCCATAGTAACCTAAGTATGCTTGACTTAGCATACTGTTGTTAATACCAATTGAGCCATCATTTACATCACCTACAGTTGTTCCTAGTGTATCTGAAGCTTGAAATTCAAAATCCGCATAGAAACCATTTAGTTTTGCAGTTTGAAAATTTAATAAACCACCAAGAGCATATGCACCTGAATCTACAGCTGGAGCATCTTTTGTAGTTTTAAGATAAAAACTTGTAATTGTTCCACTTATCTTACCTTCTTTGAATGCACTAGCAAGTGAATCTGCAGCAAATGCGCTCGCAGTTAAACTTGCAACTGTTATAGCTGCCAAGCTAAGTTTAGCTAATTTCATATATTTCTCCTTGAAAAAATTTTTTTACGAGGATATTGTATCACAAAGTTTTAGAGAAATCAATAAAAAAGTGAGGATTTTGAGAAAAAGTTATTGTATTGTCACAAATAAGAGTAAATGAACGGTAAATTTAGCTATTTATTTATGATTTGATTTATGATTTCTTTGAATTTTGGCAGATTATATTGTGAGTATCTACTTAAATTTTTTATAGACTTGTGTATGCTTTCCTAACATGACAAGATTTAGAAAATTGTTATCAATAAAAAATACCAATAGCCAATCTCCTTTTATATGGATAGATTCTAAATCTTTCATATTTCCTTTGAGAAGATGCCTTTTAAAAACCTCTTCTATGCTCTCTTCTTTCTGAAGTTTTAAGATGATAAATTTCAATAGTTCAAAATCTTTTTTGCTATATTGTCCGCTGTTTTTATCTCTTTGTATATCTTTTTTAAATGACTTTTCTATTTTTATCTCAAGCATTTATATGCCTAAATCTTCAAATAATTCATTTGCTGTTTTGTAAATTTCTTTGTTTTTATCTGCTTTTATATTTTTTACTCTGCCGTTTAGTTCGTCATTAGGGATACTTAAATCAAAAGGTATAGCTTGTTCCATCGAAACTTTTGCTAAAAATATATTGACGGCATCTGCAAAACTTAAGCCAAATTTGTTAAATACCACCTTAGCATCTTTATAAAACACATCTTCAACTCTTACACTTGTTTGTATCTTCATAATCAATCCTTTTGATTATTATACACCAAATGTGGTACAAAGTCAATTATGAGCGCAAGATGAACGTGAACGAATAAAGGGGGCCGGAGGTTTACTTTTTGCAATATGGCTACAAATATAAAGAGATTTTATTGTAGGTGTCGCCTATTATTAGAGGAGCCCTTATTTTGCATGCTTGGATGTTTTTATCTCCTGGATAATTTTTGGAAATTCTACTGTAAAATTATCTAAAAAACTTTTGTCGCTCAATTTAATATTTTTTAAAAGCTCACTTGGAAATGTTTTTAGTCGTATGATGAGTTCATCATCGCTAAAATATGCTTTTGAATGTGCACTTTCCAATATATCTTTCCAATCAAATGAAAAATATCTCCAAATAAGATATAAATCAAAGATATCTTTAGGATTATCTCGGCTGATTGTTGCTGTTAGTTTATTGCTTAAGATATTTTCTATATTGTCTATTATGATGTTCTCTTTTACAACTAGATCCTTATAGTGCTCTACTCTATCATTTACAAAGTCGATTTGTAATATATCATCTAACCTGTATCTTATAAAATCTTTTGATTCTATCTCTACTTTCAAATCATATCTTTTGATTAACACATCTTTTATGCCTCTAACTGCAAAATTAAATCTGATGGAGTTATTAGTAAAAAAATCCAAATCATCTGAGTATCTTTTGTCTTTATAAAACCTGCTCAAACAAGTTCCGCCTGTGAGATAAAATTCACTTTCTACTTGAAAGATATCTTGCATCACGCGATCTTGTAAGGCGTATAGTTTTTTATAATTTATGCTATCCATTTTAACTCTGAAATTGTAATCGGTTTATCAAAAAAATAGCACTGTGCTATCTCTTTTCGTCTTTTTGCAAATCCTTCATTGAAGCGTAAAATTTTATAATTTTCAAGCAAAAATTTCAGATCTTTATTTGAAAAAATCTCCAAATCATTTAGTAAATTTTTGCTATTTAAGAGTATCTTCTCAAATAAAAAGCTTTTCTTCTTTTCGTCTTTACTCCTTGCTATCTCCAATATATCTTCTTTGGTAAAATTATATTCCCAAAATATGGACTTTATCATCTCATTATAATTTATCAAATCTTACCTTTTTTATCAAAGTTTTGTTTGATTATAATATTTTAGAAAGATTTTGTCAAAGAGGGCAAATTTACATTTACCCTCTTAGTGTTTAGTATCCAAACATCAAATTTGGCAACCATAGAGATATGATTGGTATATATGTTATGAGAATCAGTCCTACAAATATAGTCAACGCCCATGGAAGCGAAGCCACTATGATGTCTTTTAGGCTTAGACCTGTGATGCCGCTCGCGACAAAGAGGTTTAAGCCAACAGGCGGTGTTATCATGCCTATCTCCATGTTTATTACCATGATGACACCTAAATGAATAGGGTCGATTCCCAGTTTCATAGCTATTGGCAACAGAAGTGGCACTGTGATCATAACGATAGAGCTCGGCTCCATAAACTGCCCCATAAGTATAAGCAGCAAGTTTACTATTACCAAGAACATGATAGGTCCGACATGCGCCTGGATGATGATATTTGTTATGTACTGAGGTATACTCTCATCTGTCAAGAAGTGGGAGAATATCATAGCATTTGCTATCAAGAAAAATATCATGGAACTCGTCATAGCAGAATCTAGTATGATCTTATATATCTCTTTTACTTTCAAATCTTTATAGACAAAAAATGAGATAAAGAAAGCATAAAAGGCACTCGCAGCTCCTGCTTCAGTCGGGGTAAAGAAACCTCCGTAAATACCGCCAATGACTAACACTATAAGCATTAAAGCCCAAAAAGCCTCTTTGAACTTTTTCATTCTTTCGCCAAATGGAGCCATCTTTGTTCTTTTAAATCCCAACCTAACAGCGCCTACATAAGTAACAACCATAAGCATAAAGCCTATAAGAAGCCCCGGTATGACTCCTGCCATAAAGAGTTTACCGATAGATTGATCTGCCGTAACTCCGTAAACGATAAATACGATAGAAGGAGGTATCAATATACCTAGGCTGCCTGCAGTAGCTATCGTTCCTATGGCGTATTTTGTAGGATAACCTGCTTCTTTAATGGCTCCGTACATGACTGAGCCGATTGCAACAACAGTGGCAGGTGAACTTCCTGAAACCGCAGCAAAAATAACACTTGCAAATATAGCAGCTATCGGAAGACCGCCTGGAAGATGCCCGACTATCGACTTGGCAAACTCTATAATCCTTGTTGACGCACTCCCTTTTGATAAAAAAGCACCCGCTAAGATAAACATAGGAATCGCCATAAGTGTATAGTGGTCCAAGCCATCAAAAACTTCTGAGGGAACACCCATAAGATTGAAGTCTGTAAACATAAGAGCCGTGACCATAGTGCTGGTTCCCAGACTAACAGCAACCGGTACACCTATAAGCATCAATGCAAAAAGCAGTATAAAAAGAGTAGCGATCATCATAATGGCTCTCCGTCTTCCTCTGGTACATTAGCTCCAGAGCGCTCACTTGTATCGTGAATAAGCTCTTCTTCAGTAGTTTTTATAACTTTATCTGCATCCTCTTTAGCCACTTCATAAATCTTTTCACCCGCTCGATACGCTGCTCCCCCAAATGCCAGAGGAAGAACCAGTGTTGGTATCCACATCGGGATATTTAAGTCTATACTCATCTCATTCATGTCTTGAAGTATCAATATCAACTGACAACCGAAATACGACATAAATGCAAGATATATAAATGAAAGTGTATAGGCAAATATCATCAATGCTTTTGCCACCGGTGCCGGTAGTTTTGCCAAAAGAATTGTAACTTGTATATGGATTCCTCTTTTAAATCCATAGGCGGCACCAAAAAGAGCACCCCACATAAAAGCATAATTTGTGAGTTCACCGGCCCAAGTGATACTTTCATTTAAAATATACCTGGCCAAAACATTTACAAATGCAAGAGTTACACCGACAGTCATCCCCAAAACTGCCAGATTTCTATTGATAGTTGCAACTCCGATATCTAATATAGAAAAAAATCTTCCCATAAACAACCCCCTTCATAAGGGGTCAGGGTTTGCTTCAAAACCTAACCCCTTTATTATTCACTCTTATTTCTGAGCAGCCTTGATTAGATCTTTTCCGATTACATTATAAAACTGTGGATAAATTCCTACCATCACTTTTCTCCAAGCAGCAGTTTGCTCTGGAGTTAGTCTGTAAATTTTTAACTTGCCTGTTTTCTTTGCATATGCTTCAACCTTAGCCAAAAATTGTCCCTCAAGAGCAGCAGCTTCTTTTCTCTCATATACAGTTGCTTCATTCATAGCCTGGATGATTTTTGGTTTTAAATCAGCCGGTAGTTTATTCCAAAATCTTTTGCTCATAACTACTAAATATCCCAGATAGCCGTGATTTGAAAGAGTTAGATTTTTTTGTACCTCATAGAATTTTTTTGTATAGAAGTTAGATAGCGGGTTTTCACCTCCGTCAACAACGCCTTGTTGGAGTGCTGAGTAAACTTCTGAAAAAGGAAGCACTTGCGGATTTGCTCCTACTGCTTTAAATTGAGCTTCAAGAACTTTTGAACTCATAATTCTAAATTTTTGACCTTTTGCATCTTTTGGCCAGATGAGTGCTTTTTTGTTTGTTGAAAGTTGCTTAAAGCCGTTGTCCCAATAGTTTAGAGCTACAAAACCTTTTTTTGTAACCAAATCTTTCAATTTTTTTCCAACAGATCCGTCCATGACGGCATGTAGATGCTTGACATCCCTAAACAAGAAAGGCAGGTCAAAGAGTTGAAGTTGTGGAACAAGTCTTGTAAATTTTGAAAAGCTTGGAACTGCCATCTGAACATTTCCAATCATCAAAGCTTTCATAACAGCTTTATCTGAATAGAGTTGAGAGTTAGGGAATACTTTGACTTCCACTTTACCGTTGGTCAGCTCTTTTACTCTTTTTGCAAAAAAGTCAGCAGCCTTTCCTTTTGGTGTATTTGGACTTACAACATGTGAGAACTTGATAGTATAATCAGCCGCAAATGTTGAAGAAACTAAAAACGCTGCAGCAGCAGCAATTTTAACAAACTTTGTCATGTCAATCTCCTTTTAGATTTTGTTTTCAAATCGATTATAAACAAAAGTTGTGTCTATCTTATGTAGAGGATTAAAAAAGCATAAATATTACAAAAAAATTTAAAAAATTTAAAAAAAAAGTAACTTTTTGTAACTTTTTGAGAAGAAACAAGAGTATTTGTTACAACTTGTAACCAATACTCTGTATATTTTTCAAACTTCCCTCGGGCAATTTTTTTCTAAAATTTTTCATCATCAAACGAAGAGCATTCAAACTCATATACTCACCTTCCCAAAGTTCTGATTCCAGTTCTTCATAGCTTATAACACTGTCTCTCTCCAAAAGCATTTCCAGAAGCTTAAGCTCTTTTTTTGTCAAATCAAACAAATCATCTTCGTGTCTTATCTGCTTATTGTCCATATCATAAAACCATCCTTCGCTAAACTCTATACTGCCACTATTTTCTTTTGAAACTAAAAATTTATCCAAAGCATCTGCGAGTTTTGTTTCGGTGATGGGCTTGACAATGTATCTCACCAAAGACAACTCTATGGCATCTAACATATAGTCAACCTCGGTATGGGCAGATATGATGAGGATTTGTGCTTTTGGATCCTTTTGTCTTATTTTTTTTGCCAATTCTATGCCATCCATAAGAGGCATTCTTATATCTGTGATGATCAAGTCCGGTCTTTTTTCCAAAAAAAGTTCATACGCCTCTATACCGTCTTTGGCAAGAAATACACGCTTAAAAAACAGGGATAACATTTCAGAGACATTTTGTCTGACTCCAATTTCATCCTCAGCATATAAAACTGTAAAATTTGAAAGCTTTTTGAGCATCTTCTCTTCCATAAAAATCCTTTTAAGAAAAATATCTTCAATATAATAATATAATTTTGCTTATGAAAACCTCCCAAGGATGATTTTTGAAAATAATTAAAAAAGATAATATATCCACTGTTATAATTTTCAGCTCCATGTTTATTATCAGTATGCTTGTTATTTTCATAAGCTATTTTTTTATTTCAAAACAGTATGACATACTCGATCGTGAAATAAAAGATACAAGAGAAAATTTCATAGATCTTCAGAAAAAAGAGATAAAAAGAGAGGTTGATTCTGTTGTCGAATATATAAAATATAAAAAATCTCTAAAAAACTACAATGAAAAAAACCTAAAAAGTGAAGTCAAAAACTGGGTGCAACATATAAAGTTTGGGGACGACAAAAATAACTATATCTTCATATATAAAATTATAAACTATAAAGGGGGTAAAAATTTTGCAAAAATGCTATTGAATCCAAATAGAAAAGATTTGGAGGGAAAATTTATAAGCGATGACTACAAAGACGAAAACGGCAAAGAGTTTAGAAAGATTTTTTTAAAGGATATAAGAAAGCAGGGATTCTCTTTTGTAACCTACATGTACAAGAAACCAAACAGCTTCAGTATAAGACCGAAAATCTCATATTTTAAGCTATACAAGGATTGGGACTGGGTAATCGCAGCCGGAACCTATCTTGATAATATAGATACAAACATAGCCCAGAAAAAAGAGGATTTAAAAAGAAAAATGACACTGGACATCACCTCTTCTATCGTAATTTTTCTCTTCTTCTCTCTGATTGCAAATATATTTGCGATTATATTGGGTAAACAGATAGATAAATTTTTTAAAGAATACAACAAAGAGATACTCAACAAAACAGCTGAGCTAGAAGAGTTGAACTCTACACTTGAAATCAGAGTAAAAGACGAGGTGCAAAAAAGAGCCGAACAGGAGAGGCTTTTGATAGAAAAGTCCAAATTTATAGCTCTTGGTGAGATGATAAGCAACATAGCGCATCAGTGGAGACAACCTCTGTCTGAACTCTCAGCAATCATTTTAAATATAAAATTTAGATATATGATGAAAAAATTAGACGATAAAACCATGTCACAAAAGAGTAAAGATGCTGAAAAACTACTTGATTACATGTCAAATACAATTGATGATTTCAGAAACTTTTTTATGCCTGATAAAAGCAAGAAAAAATTTAGCATCAAAGAATCCTTGAGTGATGTTTTAAATATAACAGGAAAAACTCTTCACAATCTACAAATTGATTTAAATATAGATATTGATGAAGAAATAGAAATTTTGGGATATAAAAATGAATTTGAGCAAGTTATTTTAAATATACTTTCAAATGCCAAAGATATATTGATCGAAAACAGAGTAAAAAATCCGCTTATAAATATCTCTACAAACAGAAAAAACGGGTGGATAAAAATCCATATTGATGATAACGGAGGCGGAATAAAAATCAAACCGATTAGTAAAATTTTTGAACCATACATCAGCACAAAAGAAGAGTCTAATGGTACAGGCATAGGGCTCTATATGTCGAAAATTATAATAGAAAAAAATATGCAGGGGAAAATTGTAGCAAAAAATTACGAAAATGGAGCGAGATTTACAATCAGTTTGCGCATAAGCTAGAAAATAAAAAGAGTGGAGGCAACGCTTGGCTGAAATCGCCTCCAAAGTTTTTTATTGGGGTCAGGGTTTGAAATTTCGATGGAAAATTCAAACCCTGACCCATTCGGAGTATTTGAAATTTGCTTAATGAAATTGTATAAAGTATAGGTAAATGAGCGGTTAACGCAGCTAAAAGGTTACATTTTCTACTGTAGGCAAACTGATATCAGGACTTTTTCTGCTTTTGTTCTGCTTGTGTAATTTTAGATATTTTTTAGATATTTTGGTTTTTTGTAATTTTTTGTAATTTTTATTTGCTTTTTTTATAAAAAATATATCTTTTAAAACAGAATTATTTAATATAACATATACAAAATCACCTCTGTTCGCCAATTTTTTATCATTGTAAAACTTTGCATACGGCAATTTGCCATGACTGGTGTCTTTTCCAACTATTTCATACAGCCATGACTTTTTCTTTTTATCATATGTCAAACTTTTAATGACACCTTTGATGCTACCGGTATAAAAGGTTTTAAAAAAATTAATTTTTTGTGGTTTTTTAACAGTTTGAATTTCTATATCATACAGACTGGAACTATCTTTTTGAGTGGGCATAATTTTTTGTGGTTTTTGAACCGGAGTGCTTTTATAATTTGTCTTATTTATCGTATTTGCGGTAAAGACGCAACCTTGAAAAAACAACACAATACAAAAAAGATATATATATTTCATAATAAACCCAATAAATTTTGGATAATTGTATCTTAATATTCATTAATTTAAAATTTTATGATATAATAGTATCTTTTTAAGATGGGGTTGACAAGGCTTCGACAGGAATAGTGTCAACTTTTGGCTGCATGTCGCGAGTGAAGGACTTGCGTTACCTAACCTTCAAACACATAACTGCTAATAACAGTAACTATCGTCCAGCTTACGCAGTAGCGTAAGTTTAACTTATAGCTTAACCGCTTTGGACTGCTTCCTCCTATGAATCTATCTAGTAGGATTTTGGAAGTATAATAGCTTGGTAGATATACTTTGAGATTGCCTCATCTCGAAATGAAATTATGAGGTTCGTTTTGTTTGAGCTTTGTTAGTTGTGCAAAAACAAAATTAAATCTAACAACTATTTTAAGCATGTAGATGTCAAGAGTGGCTATTTTTGGACTCCGGTTCGATTCCGGACAACTCCACCATTTAGATTATTAGAATTTAGGAATACACCAAATATGCGTTTTTTATTTTTTATTTTTTTAACATTTGTAACTCTTTATGCTATACCGGCACCGAGTAGCCGGCAAAAAGCACAAACTCAAATGATGAGTGACTTTGATAGTGAATTTGCTGCATCTGACAAAAAAAACAGAGATGAAATTGACCCGCTTTCTGGCTATAACAAAGTCATGACAAGCTTTAACGACTACTTCTATCTAAACATACTGGAACCAACTGCAAAAGCATACAAGGCTGTTATGCCAAAACCGCTAAGAAAAGGTTTGGCAAATGTTTTTGACAATCTAATGTATCCTATAAGGCTAATCAACAATCTTCTACAGCTGAAGCTAAAAAACTCATTTTTGGAGACTCAAAGGTTTTTGTTGAATTCTACCATTGGCTTGTGCGGATTGGTTGATGTCGCAAATGATAATTTTCACATAAAACAACATCAAGAGGATTTTGGGCAAACTTTAGGTTTTTACGGAGTTGGCAGTGGTTTTTATATAGTTTGGCCACTTCTGGGTCCTTCAAATGTTCGTGATACTCTCGGGATGATTACAGATGGACTTGCAAATCCTCTGACATATATACAAAATCGTGGATATAATCTTTTTGACAACAGCACAGAGTCACTTGGTGCAAAAGCTGGAGAAATCATAGACTACAGTTCACTGCACACAGGCGAATATAAAAAGCTTAAAAAGGATGCTGTAGATCTGTATCCATTTTTAAAAAACATATATGAACAGAGACGGAAAAAACAGATATCGGAGTGATAAAATTATGAAATACCTAATTATAGCCTTACTGTTAAGTGCAAATATGTTTGCATTATCTCAAAACAAAATAGAGAGCTTTATGAGTACAAATATCAATAATGTTGTACAGATGCTTAAAATTGGCAGAGAGAACAATGTTAGCAAAGATAAACTCAGCGAAGAGATATTTAAAATTTTTGATTCTGTTTTTGATTACAGGCTGATGGCTAGACTTTCTATAGGTAGCAGAGTATGGGGAACACTCAGTAAAACCCAACAGGAGAGATTTACAACTCTCTTTACAAACAGACTCAAAGAGTCATATAAAAGCAAACTGGATATGTATAACGGACAAAAAATCACCGTTAATGGCATCCAGAAGATAAAAAGCAACAGAATCCACCTGCTTAGCGAAATAAAAGGCAAAAAAGAGAAGTACGATATAGTATATAAATTCTACAAATCAAAAAATAACCAATGGTACATCTATGATGTCAGTGTTTTAGGAGTCAGCATTATTCAGACTTACAGATCACAATTTTCAGATGAACTTAAAAAAATGAGCTTCGATAAACTTTTAAAAAAATTAGACAAACAATCATAATTAAATGCTAAAATCGATATATAGTAACTTTATATTGAGGTTCTCAAAAACCATACTTTTGCTTATGTTTGTTTTGAGTGCTGTATTTGGATACTTTGCTACAAAAATGAGCATAGATGCCTCTGCAGATACTCTGCTTTTAGACAACGACAAGGACTTGGCTTTTACTAGAGAAATTTCAAAAAAATACTATATGCCAAATTTTTTGGTGGTTACATACTCTCCCAAAAAGGCACTTTTATCAAAAGAATCCCTCTCCACCCTCAAAAACATAAGCAGTGACTTCAAAAAACTGGATTCAATCACATCTGTAGTTTCTATTCTGAATGTTCCACTTTTGCAAAGTCCCCCAAGACCCCTAAAAAATCTTTTGGAAAAAATTCCGACACTTCAAGAAAAAGGCGTAGATAAGCAACTTGCAAAACAGGAGTTTTTACACAGCCCTATATACAAAAACAGTCTCGTAAGTAGTGATTTTAAGACTACAGCCATATTGCTATATCTAAAAAATGATAAAAAATACAGCAATTTCATACAAAAAAGAGAAGAGTTTAAAAAAAGCGGTGATATAAAAAAACTAGATGAACTTGAAAAGCAGTTTAAAATCTATAAAGATAAAAAGAGAGAAAAAGACCACAACAATCTCATCAAAATAAAAAAAATTATGACCAAATACAGTAGTAATGCTAAAATGTTTCTCGGCGGGGTAAATATGATAAGCGACGATATGATAGGCTTCATAAAGAGTGACTTGGCAACTTATGGCTCTATCTTGCTTTTATTGCTCATTATCACACTTTTTGTTATATTTAAAGAGATAAAATTTGTTCTCATTCCTATCTTGGTCTCTATCGTCTCTGTTGTTTTTACTATGGGATTTTTAGGCATCTTCGGATGGGATGTCACGGTCATATCTTCAAACTTTGTATCTTTGCAGCTTATCATTACTCTCTCTATCATTTTACATCTCATTGTCAAATATAAAGAGTTGGCAAGCGATAAAATGTTAAGCCAAAAAGAACTCATTTTACAAACAGTTTTATCCAAAGCAAAACCATCATTTTTTGCTATTATTACGACTATCGCGGGATTTGGATCTTTGGTTATAGCCGATCTTAAGCCTGTCATCAATCTAGGATATATGATGAGTATAGGCGTAGCCACATCGCTGATCGTCTCTTTTGTTCTCTTTCCGGCCATAATGATACTCTTTCCAAAAAGCACAAAGCCACTCTCCCACAGCAAAAACTTCAGCCTTACAAGAGCCTGTTCAAATTTGGTGATCAATCATGGCAATGCGATACTCATTGTTGCTCTTCTTACAGCATTGTTATCGCTTGTCGGGGCAAGCAGACTCAGAGTTGAAAACAGCTTTATAAGTTATTTTAAGAAGAGCACCGAGATATACAAGGGAATGGAAGTTATAGACAAAAAATTAGGCGGAACAACTCCACTTGATTTGATTCTCACCTTTAAAAAAGATAAAAAAACAAAGATAACAAAAGATAACAACAGTTTTGATGAATTTGAGGATGAATTTCAAGCAAACAAAGACAAAAACCAATACTGGTTCTCTCCAAACAAAATGGATACAATAAGAAAAATACAAACTTACCTCGAATCACTCAAAGAGGTAGGAAATGTAGAGTCATTTGGGACCGTATTGGAAGTGGCAAAAAGCCTAAATAGCAACAAAAACCTGGATACATTTGAATTGGCAGTTCTTTATAAAGAACTGCCAAAAAGATACAGAGACATAATCTTGAATCCATATATAAACATAAAAGAAAACCAAGTAAGGTTTGCTATGAGAATAATAGACTCAAATCCAAATTTACGACGAAATGAGTTGATACATAAAATTCAAAAAGACATCCCAAAAGTCGCTGGAGATAAAAACATAAAATTTAGACTCTCAAACCTGATGGTTCTTTACAACAATATGCTTCAATCCCTGTTTGAATCCCAAATACTAACACTAGGGGCTGTTGTTTTTATACTCTTTTTGATGTTTTTACTGCTCTTTAGATCTTTAAAAATTTCTCTCATTGCGATAACCACAAATATCATCCCTGTTGGATTTATATTTGCCGTGATGGGATTTGCCGACATTCCCCTTGATGTTATGACCATAACCATAGCCTCTATCAGCATAGGTATAGGGGTTGACGACACCATACACTACATCATAAGATTTAAAGAGGAGTTTGCAAAAGACGGTGATTATATAAAAGCTATGCAAAGATCACACAACAGCATAGGGTATGCTATGTATTATACATCTATTGCTATAATACTCGGCTTTTCAATCTTGGTATTTTCAAACTTCATACCAACTATATACTTTGGTCTGCTGACTATACTTGTTATGCTTACATCATTGATGAGCGCGCTACTTTTACTTCCAAAGCTACTCATCAAATACAGAGCTTTTAGCTATTTATAGACTCTTTTATATTTTTTGCTATTTGTGAAATTTTTGCTATTTTCTTAGTTTTGCTCAGAGTATCATCAAGCAAAACCTTGACAAAAGCACTGCCTACTATAACCCCGTCAACTCCTTGTGACTTCTGTTTTGCTGTTTTTTCATCTACACCAAAACCAACATATAGTGGAGTTTGGCTGTTTTGCCTAATCTCTTGGGCTATGCCACTTAAATCCTCACTGATGCCTTGACCTGTAATACCTGCATATGCAACCAGGTAGATAAAACCCTTGCTCTCTTTTACCACCTCTTTTACTCTTGCTTCGTCATCCGTCGGTGCTACAAAACTAACCAAATTCAAATCTAATTTACCAAACACAGGCTCATATAGAGTTGTCTCCTCATGTGGCAAATCAGGAATAATAAAACCCTTAACATTCAAATCTTTTGCAAGTCCGGATATGTGCTCTATTCCCTTATGATAAAAAGAGTTAAAATACCCCATCCAATAGGTATCTATAGTGCTTGAAATTTCCTTTGATATATCAAAGACATTTTGCATTTTAAAACCGTTTTGTAGAGATTTTAAATTTGCCTCTTCTATGATAGGTCCATCAGCTACAGGATCAGAAAAGGCAATCCCAAGCTCCAATATATCTGCTCCAGACTCTTTTAAGGCTAAAGCCAAATCAACGCTAAAATTTACATCAGGAAAACCTGCTGTGATATAAGCTACCAACTGTTTAGTTTTACTATTATTCAATTACTCTCCAAATTTAGAGGAACTTTTATGATAAGTGGATTTAACATACTGAAAAATTCGACATCTTGCTCTATATCTTTGCGATAAATCTCAAACTGATCACTGATAAGCAAAAGCCAATCTATAAACTCTTCACTAGCAGGACCCTTCAACACTCTCGCCTCTTCACAAACATCTTCACTTAGAGTCGCCAATTTTACAATTTGATCTAGTTTTAAAAACCCGCCGGCAGACTTTAGATTATGAAATATCCTAAAAAGCTCTCTGATATTTTCTTCGAAATTCTCCTGTTTATTCAGGCTGATAATCAGAGGTTCCATGTTTTCACACATAATAGAGTAGTGATTAATAAAATCTTCGACAATATCTAAATCAAAATCTATCTCTAATTGTGTGTAAAGTCCCATAATTTCCTCTTTTTGATATATATAAAAATATATTAAGTACAATTGTACCATTTTTTTGATAAAATCATTAAAAATTATATAGGTGATTCTCTTATGCAAACCATAACTTCTATTAAAAAGAGTAAATCTAAAACACTACTTACTATGATAACTGCTTATGATGCTCTTTTTGCATCACTGTTTGATACAAAAGTTGATATTATACTAGTTGGTGACAGTTTGAACATGAGTTTTAATGCAAAACCTGATACACTCTCAGCTACACTGGATATCATGATTTATCATACAAAAGCGGTATGCGCAGGGGCAAAAGAGACTTTTATCGTGTGTGATATGCCTTTTGGAACATATACAAATGAAAAAATGGCTCTAAAAAATGCTTCAAGGGTGTATAGGGAAACAGGTGCCCACGCAGTAAAGATTGAGGGTGGAAGCAAACGGGCACATATCATAAAAGAGCTAACTTCAAACTCTATAGCTGTCATGGGGCATATCGGTCTTATGCCACAATTTGTCAGAAGCGAAGGCGGGTACAAGATACGCGGTAAAGACGAACGAGACATTGAGCAACTGCTAAAAGATGCAAAAGCTGTTGAAGAAGCCGGTGCATTTTGCATAGTAATCGAGGGTGTAAAAGCTGAGGTGGCAAAAAAGATAACACAAAGCGTAAATATACCGACTATCGGGATCGGCTCAGGTGCCAGCACAGATGGACAAGTGCTGGTTTGGAGTGATGCTTTTGGATTTTTTAATGAATTTAAACCAAAATTTGTAAAAAGATACCTTGATGGTGCAAAACTGATAGATAGTGCCTTAAAAACATATACAGATGAAGTCAAAACGAGAGCATTTCCCACCAGTGAGCATATATATTAATGGAAAGAGTAGTAGAAATAGACAAAATCTCATTTGACAATGAATTTGAAAAGTCTCTGCGACCAACCACTTGGGATGACTATATAGGCCAAGACAAGATTAAAAGAAATCTAAAAGTTTTTATCAAAGCATCAAAAAAGAGAGAGGAATGCCTGGACCATGCACTCTTTTTCGGACCTCCAGGCCTTGGAAAAACAACTCTAGCATACATAATTTCAAATGAAATGGAAGCAAATATCAAGATGACTGCGGCTCCTATGATAGAAAAAAGTGGAGATCTAGCTGCAATTTTAACCAATCTTGAAGAGGGGGACATACTTTTTATAGACGAGATACATAGACTCTCTCCTGCTATAGAAGAGATACTATATCCTGCGATGGAGGATTTTAGACTTGATATCATCATAGGGAGCGGACCTGCGGCTCAAACTATAAAGATTGATCTGCCTCGCTTCACTCTGATAGGTGCAACTACAAGGGCTGGCATGATCAGCTCCCCCCTTAGAGACAGATTTGGTATGCACTTTAGGTTGCAATTTTACGATAAACTTGAACTTTCACAAATAATTATAAAAGCCTCACACAAACTAAATAAAATTTGCCACGATGATGGGGCTTTGGAAATAGCAAGAAGATCCAGAGGAACCCCTAGAATAGCTCTTAGACTACTTAAAAGAGTCAGAGATTTTGCCGATGTTGAAGATGAAGAGAAAATTACAAAGGCAAGATGCAGTTATGCTCTTGAAGAGTTGGGGGTAAATGACTTGGGCTTTGATGAGCTGGATATAAAATACCTGGAACTGCTTATAGAAGCCAAAGGGAAAGCCTTGGGACTCAGTACACTCTCTGCAGCTCTAAGTGAAGATGAGGGGACTATAGAAGATGTTATTGAGCCATACCTGTTGGCAAATGGCTATATGCAAAGAACTGCCAGGGGAAGAGTGGCTACAACAAAGTGTTATGAGCTTTTCAGACTCACTCCGCTTGAAGTTGGCGGATTATTTACGCATGAGGAAAACATATGAATACGCAGAGAAGTTTTTTGATAGCATTTTTTTTGGTTGTGCTGTACTGGGTTATAAAACTGTATGAACCTTTTTTGATTGTTATAGCGGCAGCAACATTACTTTGCATAGCAACATACAACATAAATATATATCTTAGAAAATACCTCAAAAATAAAACACTTGCAGCCATAGTTTCAACACTTCTCCTTTTTGTGCTCTTTTTTGCACCAATTATATACATAATAACCTCGGCTGGTGAAGTGATAAATAAATTTGATATTACATGGGTTGATGAGACTATAAACTACATAAAAAGCATCAATCCCAAACTCCCTCATGCACTCTCTTTTTTACAGGGTGATTTGGATGGTTTTATAAAAAGTTTGAATTTAACAGAGATAACAAAAACGGCACTCTCGTATCTTGGCGCTATAGGAAGAAATAGTGCAAACTTTTTAAAAGATATGTTCTTAATTCTTGTCTTTTTCTTTTTTGTCACTCTAAATGCCAAAGAACTTAATAGCTATTTTAGGACTTTGCTACCTATGAAAGATAGTGAAATAGATATAATTTTTTCTCAAGTCTCAAATGTAATGAGTGTAGTGTTTTATTCCATCCTTACGACTGCAATATTTGAAGGAGCACTGTTTGCTGTCATAAGCATGTCTTTTGGATACAATGGTTTGCTTTTTGGTATATTTTATGGCTTTGCCTCCTTGATTCCTATAGTAGGTGGAGCTCTTATGTGGGTCCCTTTGAGTGCTTATGCTTTTGCAAACGGAAACTATACCGAAGGTATAGTAATAGCACTTTATTCTATCATAGTTATATCTATAATTGCAGACACCTTTATAAAGCCGTTAATTATCAAATTTATAAACTCCAAACTATCAAATGTAAAAGCCACGACAAATGAAATGCTGATATTTTTTGCAATCCTGGCAGGCTTGACAACTTTTGGCTTTTGGGGAATGATACTGGGTCCTGCCATCACAACTTTGTTTATATCTCTAATGACCATGTTTAAGTCGATAAAAGAGAAGGGGTTAGATATCTAAATAAGCTCTTTTTGGCACTCTTTTAAAAGTTTTATTATATTTTCGTGTCTTTTTTTGGTCTTATCTATAAAATCTATCTTCTCCTCCTTGATGCCTTGAAAAGTCTTTATTATCCTATCATAATCAGCACTTAAAAAAGTCCTGTTTTTATCCATCAAGTTCTCTAATTTATAGATAAAAAAACTCTCATTTAGCCTGTTTTTTATATCTTCGAGAGTTGGATGATAGAGTGAAAACCTTGCTGGATTTTGCTCATACAGTCTTGCAAACTCTTCCATTTTGTTGTTTAAAAATGCTATACAGACACCTGTGGCATTTTGATAGTTAAACTCTATGGCACTCGAGATATGCTTAAAGCCCGAACTCACATGTGCTCTTGATTTTAACATTTCGTCATTGTATGGTTTCAGTATATGCTCATAAACACGGGCTGCGAATTTTCTTATATTTGCAAATTCTATATCTGAATGTATCTTATCTTTTTTTCTCAAAATACTATATGGGCTCTGCCACATATATATCTCTTCTTGAAAATTTTTGTAGATTTGCATATTTGTATTATTTACTTTTGTCTCTATTTTACTTAAAGTTTTTACATACTTTTTGAACATTTTACCAACCAAATTTTCTTCATAAAATAGTTTTTTATACGCTTCGTCTGCATTTATACTTGGTGCTTCATACTCAACTTTTGTATATCTGTCGGTTTTATGTAAAATTCCCCTCTTCTCCTGCATATATCTGGATTTTTTTACTGTTAGAATTTGGTTATAAATTTCAGTAGCTATAATATTGATTATCTCTTTTATATCGCTATACGCCCTTTTAAGCTCGAGTGCAAACTCTTTTTTGGCGCTTCCAAACTGCTCAAGAAACAAAGAATCAAACTTTAAAACCTCTTCTTTTAGCTCATCATACACTTTTAAAAAAGTCTCATATTGAGCTATGGTTTTTTGGCATATGTTATTTGTCTCTTTTTTTATGGCATACTCTTTGGAATCAATCGAGAGTGGCTGAATCTCTTTTTTTATAAAGTTTATGACTTTATCTATATTTGAGCTCTTAGCTAAGTCGATATTTTTACTTAAATCACTATTTTCAATCTCTTTTATCTTCTTGCGATACTCACTATAAACCTCTTGTATCAATTCTTGATTGTCAGACTGGAGATTTTTTTCAAGCTCTATATGTAGAGTCTTTAAAAACTCTTCTAAAGCTTCATTCATTTGTACTATCTTGTCGCTGCTTCTTGATTTTAGCGCTTCTTTTGCCGATATTGGTACTACTTCACTAAAATATTGTGAAAAATTCTCTTTAATATAAGCAACACTTTTATCAATCTCCTCCTGGCTAAATTTATCTTTTTGATTTAGCACACATAAAGATTTGTTTTTATACAAAGAGAGGTATCTTTGCAAAACTCTCTCTTCACTCATTTTGCCTGCATTGTCTATCAGAGTCAGCCATATTATGCCATCAACCTCATTTAAAGCTTTGGTAGTAGTTTGCGTATCAATATGAGCCAAAGAGTTTAATCCGGGAGTATCGACAAAAACTATATCTTTGAGCATATTTAAAGGAGAGTAAAGCGTCAGATAATCTATATCTTCCGCCCCATTTCTCTGATCTGTAAATTTATTTATATCCTCGATATCATGATACTCATCTCTTCCGTCTTTGTATCTTACTCTTACTTTTAACTCATCACCATATCTGATATAATTCACTTTTGAAGTCACTGGAATGATACCGGTTGGAAGTATGTTTTTAGCCATCAAGGCATTTAAAAATGTTGATTTTCCACTTGAAAATTGTCCTGTTATGGCAACTTTCATAGGCTCTTTTGCTCTTATTTTTAACTTATCCAAAGCTTGGACAAGTGGAAAAGACGGGGAGAGTCTGTCATCAAGCAGAGTATGTTCTACCTTGTCAAGCAAACCCAAAAGACTCTCATCAAATTTTGGTGCCAGATTTATATACTTTTGTTTATAAGAGTTTATAAAATTTTTAAATAGACTCATTTAACACCTTTAAATCATCTTTGATGACACTTAGAGCCTCTTTTTTAGTAGCTATTTCCACCTCTCTCTGCTCTTTACTTACAAAAGAATTTTTTATAATCCTCATACTGCTTTGTAATAAATTCTCCTTTGCTAGCATATCATTTTCTATATCTAAAACTCTTATTTTGTTTATCTCGATAAAGTTATCTAGCAGTTCAATGTCAGTTTTTTCTATCTTTTTAGCAAGCAATTCCCAAAGATCATCAAAGTTTTTTTGCAATAGTTCATCCATAAGCATTTCAAGTTTTTGGGGTGATTTTTTTGCATGCCGGGTTATTATTTCGTATATCTTTGCAAGCAAAACTGATCTGTTTTGGAAAATTTTAAGTGTCTTAAAATTTCTCTCAAAAAACTCCCTGGAATCAAAAATTAGATTTTCTCCTCCCTCAAAATCAAATCTTAATGCCCTTGTCAATATATCAAATGAGTTTTTCATCCTCTTTTGGAACTCATATCTATATTCTCTAATCAAATCAATCAATCCATCCTTCAAAGCAGTCTCAACCATATAGTCAATTCTCTCTTTTTTGGGGATTTTTTTATTTTTTCTCATTCCATATGAAACATCGTCTATAATTCTGGTTTTGGTGATATTTTTTATCACAATTAGTTTTTCATGCAAGTATTTATGAAGAGTCTTAAAATACTCTCTTAGTTCAATCTCTTGTCTGTTTATCATCTTTTTGACTTCATAAAGTACTTTCACCATCTCGTCTTTTTGTATCAGGTAACGCTTATACTCCTCTTTTATCTCAAGATTTGATTTTCCCAAAAGCAACTCTTCTTCTTCAAAAATCTTTCTGCTCGCCTCAATGATAGACAGAAGTTCATTTTTATTGCCCTGTATTATTAGATTTACTTTTTGACTAAGTGGACCAAATAGCATCCTTCTTAGATAACGCTCAATATTTAAAATTCCGCTTTTTTCCAAATCATAACCATTCTTTTGTGCCAATTCTTCTTGTCCCGTTTTTAGAAAAAGTGCCATCTTGCCTGAAACCGGAATAAACTCTATCTTTTTGATTATTGAGTCAAATTTATATGATTTGTTTTGTTCTTTTAGCCTGTTTTTGATACTTTTCTTAGTATAAGATATAACCTCGTCTAGCTCCTCTTGCGTAACTGTGTCTATTCTTGTTATAACAACAAGAAGTCTTGATATATTTTGATATATAATTGAATCTATGATAAAATCAACATCTTTTTGTGTAGCTGATTGATTTACACTCATCAAATGCATCATCAAATCACATTCACTTACATATTCACGGGTTATCTCTTCTCTTTGGATTATAGGATCATCAAGTCCCGGAGTATCTACTATCTCAACACCGTCTTTCAAAAACTCAAGTTCGCTGTATATCTCTACGCTTTTTACAAGATTGCATTTCATATCCGATTTCCCGGCAGAAGTATATAGACTTAAATCTTCCATATTTACTTTTTGGCTTCTACTCTCTTCTTGTACATACTTATCTAAAGACTTGCCAAAATGACTCTTCGTCTCTTTGATAAATTTCTCTATACTTTTTAACTCTTTTGCGCTCTTTTCTATCCTAGCAAATTCTGCTTTACTCCAAAAATTTACCTTTGCATATCTATCTTTTGAGTATTTTAGTATGCTTAGATTTGCAGTTTCAGGTATGACTGAAGTTCCAAGTATCTCCTCTTTTAAAAGCGCATTTAAAAGAGTAGATTTTCCTGCATTAATAACACCTGTAACTCCGATTGAAAATTTTTCTGATTTTAGTTTTTTTTCTACCATATCTAGTTTTTGTTTTAGCGTTTTAACTTCTAGAATAGAGGATAGATTTGATATAGAGGTTTCAAGTAAATTGAGAGAATTTTTATAGAAATTTTTATCCTGCGTTGCAACTTCAAGATGAATCTGTTCTTTTGCTATCTCTCTTTTTTTTATAAGAGCAAAAAGCCCTATCAGTCTTCTGCTTATATAATAAGTGATAATCCCCTCTTTTCTCAAAACTTCAAAGTTTGTTTTAAGAGTTGAGTTTAATTCCAAATTACCGAGTTTAACTATAAACTGCAAAACTTTTTTTTGTGTTTGCAAAATTAGACATTTTTCTATAGTTTTACCACTAAAGAGTCCATCAAATATAGACTTAAACTCTCTAATTTGTACTATTTTTTCAAAATTTTCACTATTTATGATAAAAAGTATAGAGCAAGCATCACAAAACTCTTCATAATTATCAATAAATGTTTTATCTATTTTTTCACTAAATTCAACAGGAAGCTCTTCAATGGAGTCACTATCTTCGCCCCAACCCAAGAGAAAAAAATCTTTTTGTATATGCACATATCCGCCTATATTATAATTATCAGAGATATTATTTAGGTAATTATACTAAGAAAAAGAAGATTTTGGGAGCAAAAATTTGCTCCCAAAGGATTTTACTATTTCACCAAGTAATTTAACGCAAGGCTACCAGCTTTCTGCGCATATAAGCAATTTTACTCTGAAGTGGCAAGTGCTTTGGACAGTTGTCTTCACAAGCCAACAAGCTCATACAGCCAAACACGCCATTATCGTCACCAACCAATTCATAAAAGTCTTCATCTGTTCTGTTGTCTTGTGGGTCAGCTTCAAATCTTGCGACTCTGTTCAATCCTACCGCACCTACAAAATCAGGTCTCATAAGTTTTGTTCCGCAAGCTGCCACGCAAATACCACACTCAACACATCTATCTATCTCAAATACAGCATCAGCAACATCCGGCTCGATAGGACGCTCAAGCTTGCTAAAATCTGGTTCTTCATTTGTATGAATCCAACTCTCAACCCTCTTACTCATGCCTTCCATCCACTCCCCTGTATTTACAGAGAGGTCTTTGATGAGTTTAAATGCCGGCATAGGCATCAGCTGAATTACGCCATCTTCATAATCTTTTGTCAAAGTACGACAAGCAAGTTTTGGAACTCCGTTTACCATCATGCCACAACTTCCACAAATACCGGCACGACAAACAAAATCAAAAGAGAGATCATGATCCATCTCTTCTCTTATCTTTGAAAGTGCAACAAACAGAGTCATAC
Source organism: Sulfurospirillum sp. (assembly GCA_045047115.1). Lineage (GTDB taxonomy): Bacteria > Campylobacterota > Campylobacteria > Campylobacterales > Sulfurospirillaceae > JAADIZ01. The sequence goes on along the minus strand of JASFYR010000005.1, from coordinate 4,578 downwards.
CGTCTGTCTCTTCAAGCTCATACTTAGCAAAGTGAGCTTTGGATACTTTTGAGTTTGGATTGTATTTAAATGCTTTTATAGTTATCATTCGTCCCATTTTATTCTCCAAATCTTTCATTTTTTGCCTTAAAATAAGGTTGAAGCTCGAAGTCCATCAAGGCAGATTGAATCTCAAATCTATCTTTGCCAGCTGCCTCCATCTCTTCTCTTATCTTATCGACCTCTTCTTGTCTTTTGATACTTTCCTCATTTTCGATAATCATACCTTTTCTTCCATAGCCCCTAAATGCCGGTGGCATCTCCATATGCATGATGTCTAAATCTTCATATTCTATAGTAGGCAGGGTAGCACCCTCTTTCCAGCTGGCCAAAGTTCTTTTGAGCCAATGCGCATCATCTCTTTTTAGGTAATCTTCCCTATAATGGGCTCCTCTGCTCTCTGTTCTATCTCTTGCGCCAATTGCCACACAAAGAGCAAGTTTAAGCATCTTTGGAACTCTATAAGCCTCTTCTAGTTCAGGATTCCCCGCATGTGTCTTGGATTTGACATGAACATCAAGAGATTTTTTATATAACTCTTCAAGTTTTTCGATAGCTTGAGCCAAATTTTTTCCATCACGGAAGATTGCAACTTTGTCCCACATGACATCTTTCATCTCAAGTTTTATCTCAAAAATATTGTTCTTTCCATCATTTTCAAGCAGAGAATTTATGTATTTTTTTTCTTTTTCAAGTGCATCTTCAACTGTTTTTGTATTGATATTTATGTCTGTATCTACACAGTGTTGAGCAAAATAGTCTCCAACGATCATGCCTGAAACAACTGTTTCACTGACAGAGTTTCCGCCAAGTCTGTTGAACCCATGAAGATCCCAACAAGCAGCTTCACCGCAGCTAAAAAGGCCTTTTAGTGTAGGAGACTCTCCGGTAGGCTTGGTTCTTATACCACCCATTGAGTAGTGCTGCATAGGAAGTACCGGGGCCCAACCTTTTGGACCTTCATCTGCTGGATCGATTCCATTAAATGTCATACATATCTCTTGTACATCTCTTAGATTTTTCTCTATATGTTCACGACCCAAGATAGAGATATCAAGCCACAAATGATCACCATAAGGTGAGTGCACGCCTTTGCCGTTTCTTATGTGCTCCATCATACGACGACTGACAACATCACGACTTGCCAACTCTTTTTTCTCCGGCTCATAGTCTGGCATAAATCTGTGTCCATCAACATCTCTTAGAATACCACCATCTCCACGACACCCCTCAGTCAACAAGATACCAGAAGGCACTATCGGAGTCGGGTGAAACTGTACTGCTTCCATATTTCCAAGTTTTGCAACTCCTGTTTCAAGTGCTATAGCAGCTCCTGTTCCCTCACAAACTACAGCATTTGTTGTTTGTCTGTATATCCTTCCATATCCTCCGGTTGCTATCAAAGTACCTTTTGAAACATAAGCTTCAAGTTCGCCTGTAATCAAATCCCTGACCACTGCGCCATAACATTGCTCATTTTCTACAATCAAAGAAACAGCCTCTTTCCTGTCTCTGATATCTATATCTCTTTTTAATGCTTCATTTGCCACGGCATAAAGCATTGTATGTCCTGTTGCATCAGAAGTAAAACATGTTCTCCATTTTTTAGTACCGCCAAAGTCACGAGACTGGATGTATCCGTGTGTCTCTGCATCTTCTGTTATGGTTGTTCTTTGTGCATTTATAACTACTTCTCTTGGTCCTTTCTTAATTCTTGTCCATGGGACTCCCCAACCTGCCAATTGACGAATAGCTTTTGGGGCAGTAGTAACAAACATTCTTGCTACTTCTTGGTCACAACCCCAATCACTTCCTTTTACGGTATCAGAAAAGTGGACATCTTCATTGTCGCCTCTTCCCATCTTTGAGTTACCAAGACTCGCTTGCATGCCTCCTTGTGCAGCTGCCGAATGAGATCTTTTTACCGGAATAAGACTCAAAACTACTGTGCTCAAACCCCTGGTTCTAGCCTCAACTGCAGCTCTTAAACCTGCCAATCCGCCACCAATTACTAGTGCATCACAATATATTACATTCATTTTATGCCCCCTTTTTCTGGAAGTGAATTCCAGAAAAATTTATCGCGGCTATTGCACGAAACGAAATTTCTGTATTCTCTATTTTATGCAAATTCATCTCTTTTATCATCATTGCTGTTGGTTCGTATCTTTGTCCTACTTGATCTCTGTGCGCAAGTCCTATTTTAACATAAGCAGCAAGTGTAGCAAAACCAAGTACAAGAAAGAAAACAGTAATTGCCCATTTGAGTTTTTTTAATTTTACTCTGGTTACTTTTGCATCTTTTCCCTCAAACCATCCCCATTTGACACATAATCTATACAGACCGATACTTCCATGAAACTCAACTGCTAAAAGAAGTAAAATATATATAGGCCACATCCATCCGCTAACCATTCTGTCTGATGAACCGTATGGTCCTATTGTTTCCGGTTTTGTTAGCATTATAAAAACATGCGCTGAAGCCAAGAAGAACATAGCAAAACCCGTAAACACCTGGATAAACCAAAGTGTTGTATCTTCATGTTTCATCATACCCATATGAGTTTTAAAAGTTTGATATTGCCTATAGTTTGCAGGAAATTTCCTCATAGCAAGCCCCGCATGAATGACAATGACAGTAATCACGATAGCAACTGCTATAGATACCAAAAAAGGATTGCCTCCTTTTATAAATGAAACACCCTCAAACATCTTAGTAACACTATACATAAAATCCTTGCTAACCAAGATAGATGAGACAAAAAACATATGTCCCCACATAAAAAGAGCCAAAAACAGTCCAGTTGCACTTTGCCAATAGTCAAGCTTGGCTGGCATTCTGCTCTTTCTGCCCTCTACCGACTTACCCAAAAAGCCTTCGATAAGGTTACTCACGCTTAATCCTTTTTTGCCAATCCAACACTGTATATCATCTTGCAAGCACCACAAAAGTGTTAAATCGACTTGTAATTTTCCATAATATTACACCTTTTATTATTAAAGTGAAATTATGTAATTTGCTTACATATTTAGTTAATTAAAAGAAATTTTAAGTTATATATCAAAGGATATTTTAAGTATCTGAGATTTTAGAGTAAGATTTTAAATAGCCTTTCTGTTCTTTTTCATAAGATACAAATACAATCCTGCAGATGCAAATGCCATAGCGATAGAAAGAACTTGCCCCATTGTCATCCATCCGTCAAATATAAAACCCATTTGAAAATCGGGCTTTCTGTAAAATTCCGCTATAAATCTAGCTATAGAATAGAGCAATCCGTACAATGCTATCAACTCACCATCAAATCTTTTTTTTCTCCTATACATGTAGAGGATTGCAAAAACAACAATGCCTTCAAGAAATGCTTCATAGAGTTGAGAGGGGTGCCTCAAAATGCCATCAACATAGATTCCCCAGGGGACATCTGTCTCTCTGCCTATCAAACCTTTATTTAAAAAATTACCGATTCTGCCAAAAACATAACCCAAAGGCACACTTAAAGCTACCAAGTCGAGTAGTTTCAGGACGTTTACCTTGTACTTTTTGCCAAACAGCCAGGTTCCCAATAAAAATCCTACAAGCGCGCCATGATAGCTCATACCACTGATGCCCACAAACACTCCGTCCATAAAAGGGTTGAAAATCTGCCAAGGATGCGTAAAATAGTAAGCAGTATGTGGATCGTAAAAAAGTATATATCCAAATCTTGCACCTAAAATCACACCAATCTCAACCCAAACAAAGTAATTATCCAGCTCCTTATCGCTGATACCAAGTTTATCTTTTTTGGCAAAATATTTCGCCATAAAAAGTGCACTAAGAAGCGCCAATACATACATTATGCCATACCAATGCACACTAATACTGCCAAGAGAAAAAGCCACCGGATCAAAATGTTCGTAAATATGTTGCCAACTGTTCATATGTTTTCTTTTAATTTTAAAATTTAGGTATTATAGCATTGAATTATAAATAGTTTTTGCAATGATAGGCAAATAAAGAATTTTTAACAGTTGAAACTTTATAGCAAAGAGAAAGAAAAACTTTACATACGGCTTTCATAGTTCTATTGTTTTAAGATAACAGCCAATTTTAAACACACAATGCTACACTTTTTTGCTTTTTTAAATACTTTTTAAAAACTTATATTTAAGTTTTTTATGACCCAAATATTCTCCAATATTTTTTGTTTTTTCCGGCTTTGTCTTTTATATATGTTGTTTTAGCCTCTTCTCTTTTTATTTTTACTGAAACATTTTTTTTCTGGGACTTGCTCATTTTCAGTGCTTTAGCAATATCATTTATAGCATATAGTTTTTGCCCATTAATTTCCAATAAAATATCCTTAAATTTTATGCCTGCTTTTTCTGCTGGACTACCTATATCTACATTTCCTACAAGCAGACCTTCTCCTGTATGAATATGTGCTTCTTGCGATTGTATACTACCCCAAAAAGTCAAGACAACATTTTCAAATTCCTTATTCACCTTTAAGCCTGTTACCTTATGAAACTTTCAGATCAGATTTAATGTAGTTT
>JASFYR010000004.1:0-10320 GCA_045047115.1 Sulfurospirillum sp. | reverse complement strand
ATCCACACTACTGCTTATATGTACGGATTTTTTATCCATATCGAAGCTTAAATCCAAGCCTTCCAAGAGAATATTTTGTCCTAAGAGATATGCTTTTGTGCCTTGGGGTAAATTTAAAAAATATGCACCGTCAATCTTGCTTAAATTTGCCACAATAGAGCCGACATTTTCAGTACCACTCTTTAGGACATCACCAAAATCAACGCTCATATCAAAGCCTTCAAAGTCTATATCCACATCCGAATCACCAAGACTGAGGCTTACAGATGTATTCTCGCCAAAAGTAATCCTAACATCTTTACCCACTCCTCCTCGCTCAAGTATAACTATAGGCTCAAGTGATGCCGATGCACTTATCTCACCACTAAATCCGCCAGGGCTTATATCTGCACTCATAGTCGCATCTGTTATGCGTTCTGCCACAGGGTTATCATACCCACTAAAATCTATACCACTCTCTACATGTACAGACTTATCTTTTATATTAAAACTCAGACCAAGATTCTCCAATAATATACTTTTGCCATAAAGATAAGCTTTTACACCTCTCTCCAAATTCAGCGCGTAAGAACCTGCACTACTTGCGATACTCTGCAAATTTGCAACAACTGAGGATGCACTGCCTACTGCAGTTTGAAGAATATCTCCAAAGTCCAATTTCGCATTTAGTGAAGATATATCCAGAGTCGGAGTACTGTCTCCCAAGGCATAATTTATCTTGATGTTTCCCGAACTCAATATAAACTTTACACTGTGTGATGGCAATATGGAAAACTCCTGTACCTGCACGGGAACGACAAGGGAGAAAGATGATGGAAGCAGGGCGGATGTATCTGCTAAATTTATCGCAGGAAGAAAAGAAAAATCACCCTTGAATGTTACCTTTCCTTCTATCTTATTGTTCGCTATAACAGGCGACACTGTCAACTTACTGATACTTATATCAGCCACATCTGTCTGAAGATTTATTGCTTCGTTATACTCTATATCACCTACTGTAACCACACCATTTGAAAATTGTAGATTGTTAAAATTTACATCTATGCTTGCAGTCGAGCTTATAGTTTGCAAAATTGGGATAAAAAGGGTACCGCTACCTCTTAGTCTTCCATTTTCTATGCTAACATCATCTCCCAAAGTAAGTATAAAACCATTTATATTTAAAATATGAGGTATATCCATATCATTGGAGTTATCTTGTGTATCTGAAGTGGATTTTTTTACTACCTTTAGTGATAGTTCATATGTCTTGCCTATCTTTGGATAAAATTTATACTCCCAATCTGCATGTCCGTTTGCAATCTTCCATGTATCACCTCCATCAAGACTGACAGCTACCGAAAGGTCATCTACAGGGACACTCTTCTTGTCACTCTCCAACAATCCGCTTATAGTGACTTTTCCGCCTTTTAAATCTTCTGTATAAAACTCGATATGGCGTGGGAGTTCATCAAACTCTCTGCCATTTATAGTTATGTCATCTATAAATCCTATACTCTCAGCATCTGCCGTTTTATTTTTGGAATCATTTTTTGCGCTTTCTGTTCCTCTTTTTTCACTACTGTCTTTTTTAAATATATTATCTATTGCGCCTAACAGTTGGCTCTTTACAGGTTCTTTAAAAATTTTTTCGATATATTTTTTTAACTCATTTTGAGTCATGCTTCCTTGCCAACCAGATTTTTTTACAATCTCTTTTTTTAATTTTTGTGAATATTTTGAAATTTTAGGTGGAGCTGATTTTGAGACTCGAGCCACTCCCCCTTTGCTTAGCTCATAACTTCCTGTCTCAGTTGTGATCACTATAGTACCATCTGTACAGATAGTAACATCCACCTTGTCACCCACTTGGGCAGCGAAAACCGTCCCTCTTATACCTATCGTTGCATTTTTTGTTTGCAGTTTAAATCTTTGTGGGGCTATCTTGCTTATCTTTCCGGTTACGGCTTTAAAAAAACCTTTTAGAACTCTGAATTTTACATTTGATTTTTTATCATTATCTTTATAAAAATAGCTGTCTACCTCAAAAGATGTCCTTTCGCCAAGAGAGACTACTGTATCATCTTTGAAAAATATCTTTACCCTGGCACCTTTTTTGGTAAAAATCGTATCGTGTACTTTGATTTTTGTTTTTTGGATTACCTTAAGAAGCTCCCCGCTTCTAAGGAGAGTCGAGCTACCAACACTGTCAACTACCACACCTATATTTGCATATATACAACTGATGCTAAAGATAAATAAAAATAAAATTCTCAAGATAAGCTCCTTTTTGTCCAAAAAGACATGTAGAGAGTAGCTTTACCCTCTACATGCAGAGATTAAAAATTCACAACAAATGAGAGTTTTCCTCTGTATTCGTTGTAGCTGTTTGCGCCATCATTCTCAACATCAACATCTCTTTTCTCCAAGAGAAGTCGAACTGTTTTGGCGCCTTTTGTGTCGATTTTATATGTAGTTCTGAACTGATAGGTACTGTTTTGAGTATCATTTGAGTTATCATAATCCGTATCATTTATGTTATATGACAGATCCATAGACAGATGCTTGTTGTGAACATATCCCGCATCTATCTTAAAACCTATCTTATCTTGATCTCCGTGGATATCTTGATAATTTGTCCTGATAGTTACACGGTAAGATTGCGTTTTGCTGATCTTATGTCTGTATCCCACCAATGCTTTATAGATGGTTGTAGTTTGAGACGAGGCTGTTGAGTTGTCATCATCATAGTCATTATACTCAAATCCAGCGCCATATCTCCAGCCAGACTTTTTACGAAGGTTAAAATCAACTCCTGCTATCTGTCTGTTGTTGTTAGCACCTCTTCCTTTGGTATCTTTGTTTGAGAGTTTGAAATTTATATCTCCTCTCTTTAAAAAATTGGGATAATAGCTCAATCGAAGCATCTCATAGTAGATATGTCTGGTATCTCCCAGAGCACCATCCAGATTGTCTCTGTTTGCTTTTAGACTAAGGCTTGCACGAAATTTTTTGTTAATTCTCCATGATGTTGAGTTTTCAATCTGCTCTTTATCTTTTGTCCCGTTTCCGCCAAATGATAGAAAATCAGACGCAACTCTTTGATATGTGAAATTACTCTTTACTGATCTCAAAACTGGTCTTGTAAGTAATTTTATATAGATTGCACCGTGGGTTTTGCTCGGCTTATCGTTTTTTATATCATCGGTTCCGTTTGTCAAGGCAACTCTACCCTTTAGTGTAACATATCTACTAAATCTCCACTTACCGTCGATCCCAAAACCTATACCTTTTTTACCAAGAACAGATGAATTTGCATCTCCTGTTGAGAGATCATCTTTGTATGCTGCTACGCTAAGTGCTATCTCTTTGGCTCTGGCATGTATGTATCTTGCCTCAAAAGCACCGGCATATGCGGTAGGAGCTTCACCGCTAACATCTTTAAAAACCTCTCTCCAACTTCCTTTTCTAAAACCAGATATAATCGTGTAATCCCACTTTTTATCTTTATTTGGAGATTTATATTTCGCTTTTAATCCTTTTACACTTCCACCAAAAATATATGGATTAAAAGAGGCTGCAACATCTCCGGCTTCGAGTGTCCAAATCTTGTTTCTAAAATATGAGTGAAGATAGAGAAGTTCTGCACCATCTTTTTGGACATTATCATCATTTGTAGTTCTCATTCTCATCTCAACTCCTGCATGTCCGTTTTTAAGTGGTCCTGCAAAGTTTAGATTTAACTCCTCTACATGAGTTGTACCCTCTTTTGTTGTGTTGCTTTCACCTTGTGTATCTATACTTTGGATGTAAGCGTTTAAGCGTCCGTTTACTTTCCATTCATCGGTTTTTTTATCTGCCCCCAAAACACTCACCGCCAATATAGGTAATATAACGAATAGTATTTGTATCATAGTGGTGATCCATTTGTAGCTATATTATTATTCTCATTAGACTCTTTAATTAAATTATTTGGATCAACTGTTGCAGTTTCTCCACCATAGCAATCACCAGAAGTAGAAATATGAACAGAACCTCCAGAAGGTATGTCTCCGTTATATTGAGGTTGAGACGGATACATTCCTCCTGAATATCCATACTCCACAGAACCGGAAGTGGTATCTCCTGTTCCGATATTGGAAATATCAAATTCAACAGGCATAGCTCCACCAGCTCCTGATGGACAAGTTATATTTTCAACGATCAAATCCGGTAAAGACGGGGCTGTATCATAATGTTCTTGTCCCGCTATTTCAGGTACTTCCTCTCTCCACTCAGCAAGACTTCCACCCCAAAAATTATTTCCTGCAAGTCCAATTAGTTTGTATTTTCCATTTACTTCATCAAATAGAAATCTTGAGTAGCCTTTTTTGAAGAGCTCGTTATCACTGCTAGTGCTTTGATATCTCTTTTGCCAAGTGACATACAGATACCTTTTTATACCATCTTGCGTGATTTTATCTACCCATGTGTCTACATTTAATATGTCATAAATCCGCATATCTTTCTCAATAGCATCATAAAAGGTCATATAATCCTGTATAAACCTGTCTTCTGACACATAAGAGAAAAAACCACTTATATCCCCTTCTTCATAAGCTTTCATCATCTCTTTAAATACTGCTACCACCTTATCGTTTCTGCTTTGATTTAGAACTGTAATATCCTTATCATACTCTGATGCAGAAAATCCAAGAGTGGCAAAAAACAGTAACGAGACGATTAAAATCTTTCTTACCATGATTTGCTCCTAAATTTTTATATGAGCAAATACTAGCAAAAAGGCATTGCAAAAACATTGCAAAATTAGTTTATTAGGAGTTTATATTAATTTTTGATTAATTATCTATTTGATATGTGTAAATCTGTAACCGATAGACGGGATGGTTTCTATAAATTTATATTTGAGTTTTACTCTTAGTCTGCTGACAAGTGCTCTTAGAGTATTTACATTTGCATCTTTATCAGGCCATATATGATTCTCTATGATATATGGGTCAACTATACTGTTCGCATTATCCAAAAGAAGCTCCAAAAGGCTATTTTCTTTTTTTGTAAGCCCAACAAACTCTCCATTGAGTATTAACTGTTTTGTTGAAGAATCATAACTAAATTCATCATCAAATATGATATCTCCCTTCAAAACAGAGTTTCCGTTGTTATGGTTTAGTGCTATTTTGATAGCAACTTGAAGAGACTTTATGTCGAAAGGTTTTATGAGATATGCACTAGGGTTAGTCAAAATTGCTCTTTGTATATCATCTTCACTGTTTAGCGCAGTTATATAAATGACGGGTGTATCATACTTTGCTTTAATAACACTGGCAACCTCTATGCCATCTTTTTCTCCCTTGAGGCAAATATCCATAAGAATCAAATCAGGCCGGTAGTTAGATGCAAGCTCTACAGCCATATCAAAACTAGAAGCTGGACCCACGGCTTTATACCCTAAAGATGCTATACTCTCAGATATATCCAACGCCACCAAACTCTCATCTTCAACTATCAATATTTTTTTCATACTCTTCTCTTTATATTTTTGAAAAACTTATAACATACTCGGTATTTTTACCTTTTATTAAATCAATTGTACCATCCAATTGGTTTAAAACCAATGAATCAACCAATCTCAACCCCAATGTTTTTTTATTTACCTCTGTCTCTTTGTAGCCTTTTCCATTGTCGCTTATACTCAGTATATATCTTTGATGCGACTCTTTTAATACCACGCTGATCACTCCTCCGCTCTCATCAAATGCATGCTTGATAGAATTAGAAACCAGCTCATTTATAATCAATCCAAGATATACAGCTTTACACAAGGGAAGATTCAACTCTATATCATATCTAATTTCAACATTGTCTCTTGTAAATCCATTTTTAATCTCTTCGCACAACTCCACCACATACTCACCCATATCTACTCTGGCTATATCTTCACTTGCACACAACATCTCGTGTGTCTTTGCAACTGATTTGACACGAAGCTCCAGCTTTTTAAACTGTTCTACTATCTCCTCATCTTTTATATCATATCTCTGGAGTCGGATTATAGATAAAATCAGTTGAAGATTATTTTTAACTCTATGGTGCAACTCTCTAAGCAGTGTAGTTTTCTCCTTTACTGCCATATTTAACTCTTCTGTCTTCTTCTTAACTTCAGCCTCCACCAATCTGTGTCGATTTGTCATCTCTTTCAGCAACTCTTGATTTAACTCTTTTTTTTGAATATCGAGTATATTTATTTTGTCCACAAAAGCCAAAAGCAAGAACAGAGCCTCAAATGCCGTAAGACACAATATAAGCTGAGGAAAATAGTACATAATCGAGATCAAACCTAGAGAATCAAAAATCATAATCAGGTATCCAACAATTAAAAAAATCCAACCAACTATAAAAAATCTAGCTTGTTTATTACCGTGAAAATAGACATAAAATCCACAATATGTATTAAAAATAACAAACAAAAAGCCTGTCAACACTGTAACTTCAGGAAGATAGAACCATTGTGTTCCAAACAATGGCATCTGTAAAATCAAAAAGAGTATAAAATAGTTATATATCTTATTTAAAGAAGTAAATTTTTTTATTCTAAGGAATTTTTTTGCAAAAAGAGCTGCAGCTATAATCATAAAAGCAACTTTTGGGACTACCATTAAATTATCTATATATGTAAACTCTTTTGGGGTATAAAGTGGCATAAAGCCTATAAATGTAAGTTGTTGAAATATCAGAAAAAAGAGATAAGCAGAGTACAAAAAGTAGCTTTTATCCTTGGTGTAGATATACAAAACCAAAGAGTATATCAAAAATGCACTCAAAATTCCTATAAAAAATATGATAAAAAACTGTTCTCTTCTGTCGCTTTTGTCAAGATTGTTTTTTTTCAGCAAATCCAAACCAAACTGTAAGCCTGTTGTCTTGTTTTTGATTTTTATATATATCTCAATTGTCTCTTTTGGTTTTAATTTTAGTAGATATGTGGGGTATAGATACTTCTGAGTATCCTTGATGTGAAGCAAACCTTTGGCATGGGGTAGATATGCATCTTGGCTGCTGTAAAAAACAACATCTTCCAAAAGAGGATTGTCTACTCTTATCACCCTTGTTAGCTCTTGTCTCTCTTTATTGTGAAATTTTAACTTTACCCAAACAGTCAATTTCGGGCTAAAACCTAAATTTATATGTTCACTGTCTTGCTTCTTAAACTCTTTTGATTTTCTTATACTGGCTATATTCTTAGTACATGCACATACTAGAGTCTGTGCCGATGATAAAATCCCACCATCCTTTGTGTCGTTCTTTATATCAATCGAATACAAAGAAGTAAAAAATAGAATTAAAATCAAAAAAAACTTAAATATGACTATCTATATACCGATATGCTCTTTGTACTCTTCATAATTTCCTTTAAAATCTACAAAACCTCCATCATCTTTTAATTCTATGATTCTGTTTGCAAAAGCATCTATAAGCTCTCTGTCATGGGTTGCACATATGACATTTCCGTCAAAATTATATAAACCCTCACCTAATGCTATAATAGCCTCCAAATCAAGGTGATTATCCGGCTCATCAAGAATCAAAAAGTTTCCTCTTTGCAGCATAATTTTTGAGAGCATCATACGATGTTTTTCACCACCACTTATACTCTTGATACTCTTTTTTTGCTCTTCGCCTGAAAAAAGCATACGACCAAGGCACTTTCTCACCTCATCTATATCTTTTTTTTCACCAAAACTCTGTAGCCACTCATACAGTGGTTCTTCACCATCTATCAAATCGGTTGTATTTTGTGGAAAGTAACTCGGTTCTATAGTTGCTCCCCACTTTATAATACCTGTATCAGGTTTTAAATCACCGGTAATTATACCAATAAGAGTAGTTTTTCCTATACCATTTGGTCCTATCAATGCTATCTTGTCACCCTTTTCAACTCTAAAATTTATATTTTTTAAAACCTCTTCATCAAAACTTTGTGAGATATTCTCTAGCTCTAAGACTTCATTTCCTATCTCTCTTTTGAGTTTAAAAACTATACTTGGGTCACGTCTGGCTGAAGTTTGCAAATCCTCGATATTTAATTTTTCAAGCTGTTTCTGGCGACTCGTAGCCTGCTTTGCCTTTGAAGCATTTGCTGAAAATCTTCTAACAAAAGCTTCTAGTTCCTCTTTCTCTTTTAACTTTTTATTTCTCTCTAACTCCTGTTGTTTTTGTATAAGATTTGCTGCCATATACCAGTCATTGTAGTTGCCCGTAAATTCTCTTATCTTTTTAAAATCAAGATCAAGTATATTTGTGCAAATGGAGTTTAAAAAGTGTCTGTCATGAGAGATAATCACCATGGTACCATCGTGTCTTTTAAGTTGCTCTTCAAGCCATGCTATCGCTTCTAAGTCAAGGTTATTTGTAGGCTCATCCAAAAAGAGAACTTCAGGCTTATAGTATAAAACTTGAGCAAGTAAAATCTTAAACTTATCTCCGCCTGAGAGTGAGCTCATCAAATCCTCGTGTGTCTCTACAGTAAAGCCCAAAGATGTGAGAGTTTTTTCGATATTTACATCCACTTCATAAGTGGGATCCTCTTCAGCGCAGATTATCTCAAGCTCGGCTAGTCTGTCATTAACTTTTTCATCTTCAAAGTCTCCGTTCATATAGAGATCTTCTTTCTCTTTTATAGCATCATAAAGTCTTTTATTGCCATACATCACTGCATCTTTTAGAGTAAAATCCTCGAATGCAAACTGATTTTGACTCAAAATCCCGACTCTAAGCCCATTTTGAACGGATATATTTCCGCTGGTTGGTGCAAGTTCACCTGATAAAATTTTCATAAAAGTACTTTTTCCGGCACCATTTGCACCTATAAGCCCATATCTTTTGCCAACATCAAGTTTTAAATTTATATTTTCAAACAGAACTCTTGAGCCATATCTCATCGTTAAATTATTTACTTCTACCATATATCTATAATCCTAAATTTTTTACGCGATTATAGCATAACCGACCTTACGCACTATATTAATGTAACTCTTTATTTAAAATAACTTCTCTTTGGCTTCTTAATGCCTGGATCATACCGTTTGTACTGTTTTGCCTAAAGTGTATGCCATTGAGTCCGGCCAAATCCAAGCCCTTGAAAAATTGCAAATCTTGACTATCTTCAGATATAAATCCAGGATTTACCTCTTTTATCTTTTTAAGTTGATTTGGCTCTATACCTATCTTTGTTCCCTCCAGTATGGCAATGCCGGCATCTACGATACAGCCATCTCCCAAAGGAATACCTGTGACCGAATTTGCTCCAAGGAGTGTATTTTCCCCTATGCCTATAGGGTTTCCATTTGTTCCACTCAACACTCCCAATATGCTTGCTCCACCACCTACATCGCTACCTTTTGCAACTATCGCTGACGAGCTTATACGCCCCTCAACCATAACTGCTCCGGTTGTTCCCGCATTGAAGTTGATATAGCTGGCTCCTGGCATAACTGTAGTTCCTGCTGCTAATTGTGCTCCCATGCGAACTTTTGAACTATCCAATATCCTTGTGTTATCAGCCGGAATGATATGAGAGAGAAATCTTGGAAATTTATCTACTGAGTCAATAGTCGGATACTCACCCAAAAGCTTCAATTCAACTTCATTTTCTCTCAACCAATCAAGCTCTATAGGCTCTCTTCCACTCCATGCAACATTTGGCAATACTCCAAAGGCACCATTTAAGTTCAAGCTTCTAAGTTCAGCTTTACCGCTTGAAAGAGCATAAAGCTTAAGATATACACTCTCAACACTCTTTGGAGCATCATCCTCAAAGATAAAAACTACTCTGTAGTCTCCGAGATCAACCTCTTTTTTTATCCACTTTAAAACATTTATGACTTGAACATTTTTATGTGCTTCGCCAACTGCTTCATCTAAAAATGGGGTAAAAGCATTATAAGCGAACTTGATAAACTTTTTATTTACTTCACATACAAACTCGCTTTTACCAAAGTCAACCTCAACACCACTTTGCACTAATGCTTCCAAAAATATAGAAGCTGAACCAAAATTTTCATTCCAATTTATAACGGGATAGTTCGCCTGAAGTACAGAATTGTAGTTCATCTGTCCTCTGTCAACTCTTGCAATACCAAAACCCAATGGCTTTCTGTAGCCTTTTGTTTCGATAGTTGCAACCAACTCTTTAAACTCTTCTACTGTTTTTATTTTTTTCATTTAATGTCCCCTTTAATAGGAGCAAAGCTCCTATTAAATTCCTCGCGACTAAAGCTAAGGCTGTCGCCTAGAAATTATAGTATTTAAATTAATCTCGATCCTTGCCAAATCTACGCAAAG
>JASFYR010000003.1:0-16937 GCA_045047115.1 Sulfurospirillum sp. | reverse complement strand
GAGTAGATTTAAGTATGTTGCCTATTGCAGATGGATTAACTTTGGTAAGAAAAATCTGATATTAAATTTAACATATAACAAGTACTTGGAGAGAAATATTTGACCCTAGCGGCTCAAATATTTCTCAACTCAACCGTTAGCATAAGGAGCAGACAAAAATGACAAAATTAATTCTAGGTGTAGTAATAAGTTTATCAACATTCTTATATGGACAAAATACAGAACATCTTCAGCAGGTTTCACAGGAAGTAAAATCATTAATTCAAAATGAAAATATAAATGATAAAAAAGTTATTAAAAAACTTTTTAAAATACTAAAGTCAAATGAAAGTATTTTAGATAATTGGTATATTCTTTCTGAATTTAGAAGAGCATTATATCTTTGTAAAAGAGATAATGCATGTCAAATGATTAGCAAAAAGAAAACATTAATGAAAATGGCAAATAATATGGATAGAGGACATAACTTTGATATTAATGAATTCAATAAATTATATGACACAATGGATGACATAGACTTTATTTTTAATAAAATGGTTATAAAACAAAGAAAAACTTTAATACCAAATGATGAAAATAAGGTAATTGAAATATTAAATAATATTTCAAAAGATAATTCATTTAATTCAACGAAAATATTAAAACAAATGTCAATTATATATAATTATGATTTTTTAAATACAAAACTTGAAAGAGACTTTCAGTATCGTTCGAGATTTGTAAAATGTATTAATACTCCTTGTTTTAAGTCAGCAAAAGAATATAATAAGAAAATAGATAAATTAAATAAAAAATATCCAGCATCAGAAGTCTTATCATATCTTGATTTTTTTAATTCTATTGATAAAATTAATAAAAAAAGATTATCACAAAAATTAAAAATAAAACAAAAGATAGAAGAAGAAAAGCTATCAAAAAAAGAAGAAAAAAATAAAATGAGAGAGAAGGTTTTTAACTCATTAACTAAAATGTCAAAAGGTATGGGATTTAAAGGTTATCAATCAGGACTAGAAGACCTACTATACAGATTGAAAAATGGATTTACAAAAATAGAATATGAAAAAGATTATTTATGGGGTTTAGTTCCAAATGATGATTTTTTAGTAGAAGGAATTGTGGGTAAATATGTAATCTATACACAACGAAATCAATCTGATGTTAAAATTGGAATTATCAAAGAGAAAAATAAATTTTATCAAAAAGATTCATATTTGAGTACAGATTTATATTTTAAACTTTTTGGAGTTCAAGAGTTTAAAACAGTATTAGGAGTAACACAACAAATATTAATATTAAAAGAAATACCTAGAAAATATTAATTTTACAATCTAATTATGGTAAAATAAAATAAAAGGATTTACAATGCAAACAGTAACTTTAAAAATTGAAGACAATATAAGTGATAAATTCTTATGGCTTTTAAATCATTTTTCACAAAATGAAGTTGAGATATTAGATAAAACAACTTATCAAAATGACAGTGATTATTTACGAAGTATTAAAGGTATGGAGCAAAGTATAGTTCAAGCCTCAAATGAACCAATTAAGAATTATGTAACAGCTGATAAATTAGATTGGTAAAATGTATCAATTATTATTTTCACCGCAAGCAAAAAAAGATTCTAAAAAAGTAGCTTCAAGTGGATTAAAACCAAAGGTTCAAGAATTATTAAATTTAATCGAAAAAGAACCTTTACAATATCCACCAAAATTTGAATATTTATCAGCTAATTTAAAAGGTAAAATTTCAAGAAGAATTAATAAACAACATAGATTAGTTTATGAAGTTTTTGAGGAAGAAAAGTTAATAAAAGTTTATCGAATGTGGACACACTACGATTAAAAGAGTTAAAGGGGACAGAGTTAAAGGGGAAAAGAGTTAAAGGGGACAGAAGGGGAAAAGAGTTAAAGGGGACAGGCTACTTTTAAGAAACATTGATATATAATTACTCACAAACTACCTACAAAAGGAATCAACATGCCAAGAATTGCCAGAGGTTTGGCAGGTGGTGAGATATATCATATCATCAACAGAGGGAACAGAAGAGCTGAAGTATTTCACAATGCGAAAGATTATGAAAAATTTATTGAGCTCATGATAACAGCTAAAAAAATGGTAAATGTAAAACTATATAGCTTTGTACTAATGCCAAATCATTTTCACTTTATCATAGAACCAAATGAAGCAGAAGATTTAAGTAAGTACATGCAATGGTTACTTACAAGTTATGTGAGATATTATAATAAAACATATAAAACCTCAGGTCATCTTTGGCAAGGAAGATATAAAAGCTTTATCGTTCAAAGAAATAATTATTTTTTAACACTACTAAACTATGTGGAGCAAAACCCGCAAAGAGCAAAACTAAAACAATGGAAATTCGTATCATCAAATAGTGAAATCAATGATTTTTTAGATGAATTACCGATAGAACTTCCTAAAAATTGGGAAGAGATTAAAAAAGAAGTTTTAAATAAAACAGAAAAAGTAAAAATAGATAATTCAATCCAAAGACAAAGTCCTTATGGTGATGACGATTGGATCATCAATACAGCACAAAAATACGATATAACATCAACTATAAACCCTAAAGGAAGACCTAAAAAAGTGATAGAAGATCAATAAAAGTAGTACCCTGTCCCCTTTAATCCCCCTCTGTCCCCTTTAATCCCTCCTTTAATCCTTCCCCCTTTAATCCTTTAATCTTAATTCCCCTTTAATTCCCACTTTAATTCCCAAGCCGCTAATTTACCTTGTCCTTCAGCGCGACCGTTATAAGTACTTGACAAAGTTTTTAATTTGCACTACAATTGTGTATACAAATTAAACTAAAAGGTTTTAATATTATGAAACAAGCAATAAATATCAGACTAGAGAAAGATGTTGTGAGAACTCTTGATGAATATGCTCAGGAACTAGATAAAACAAGAACAAGTCTTGTTGAAAAAGCTATTGAATTATATTTCGATAAACTAGATGAAATGATTGCGGATAAAAGAATTGATAATTTAAAAGCTGGGAAAACGACACTTGTTCCGCTAGAAGAAGTTTTTAAAAAAGCTGGGATTAATGTATAAAGTAGCATTCGACAAAGATGCTGAAAAAGAATTTTTAAAATTAGATATTTAAGCACAAAAACTTGTATCAACAAAAATTTTAGATTTGCAAGATGGTAATTTTTCAAATGACAAACAGTTAAAAGGTAAGCACAAGGGTAAATTTAGAAAAAGAGCAGGAAACTACAGAATAATATATTTAAAAGAAAATGATTATTTAGTTATATCCGTCATCCGAGTTGCACATAGAAAAGAAGCTTGCTAAACTTATAACAAAACAGAATATCCAATAAATTACCTAGCGGAAATTTATTGGCTCTCCTCGACCGTTATGTGAAAAGAAATATATTGACAAAATGAATAAATTTGAATATAATTAGATATATAAATATTCAAAAAGGATTATTCATGAAGACAGTTACAATGAGAGTTGATGACTCTATTTACGATATGATAAAACTTGCAGCCCAAGGTCAAAGAAGAAATTTATCAAATTTCATAGAGTTTGCGACAATGCAATACCTGACTTCCTCACAGTTTGTAGAAAAAGATGAAATGAATGAGATACTAGAAGATAAAGAACTTGTGCAAAACCTTATGAATGGATTAGAAGATTTCAAAAAAGGTGACTATGCAATTGTCTAAGTATCAAATTGCTGAAACTAAAACTTTTGAAAAAGTTAAAAAAAAGATAGATAAGAAACTGTATTCAAAAATTGAAAATTTTGTTTATCCTCAGTTGAGAGAAAATCCATTTTATGGATCAAACATAAAGAAACTAAAAGATAATTTAGAAGGTTATTATCGATACAGAATTGGAAACTATAGGCTTTTTTATCTTATTGAAGACGATAAGCTTATTATAGCTGTTGTTGATTTTAAACATAGACAGCAAGCATATGACTAAACACATAACAAAACAGAGTAGCCGATAAATTCCCTAGTGGCAATTTATTGGTTATCTTCAACCGTTATCTGTTCATTGCAGACAAGAAAGGAAAAACATGAAAAATATAAAGGGTTCTGTATTAACTTTAGGCGGTTTTGCCATATTTATTTTATTGTTAGCCGGGTGTGTTACCGTTCCTACTCCTACTACACCATACGTACAGAGTTATAGTATAAATGTTGATTCGATAGCTGATACCGGAGCTAACTTAGGGGATAAGACTTATATCATATCATCCGCCATGAAAGGCGTTAGCGATAACGATTTACAATTCAAAGAGTTCGCAAGGTATGTAGAAAATGCCCTATCGCAGAAAGGATACAAACGTGTAGGCAGTGAAAGAGCGCGGGCCTGATTATTCGACTTGCATATGGGATAGGGAGCCCCCAAACAGAGACCTCTACTACCACTTATACTACTTCCAATGGATATAGCTACCTGGTCGGATGGACGTGGATAAATGTTCCACCTAAAACAGAAACCGTAATAAACAGCTCAACGACTTATGAAAGATTTTTCATCTTAGAGGCGTATGACGCAAAAGACAGACGTTCTCAGCTATGGAAAATTACAGTGCGAAGCAAAGGGTCTAGTTCTGATTTACGAAGTGTGTTTCCAATTATGGTTGCTAGAACATTTCCTGAGTTTGGGACAAATGCTGGATGGATAGGAAGTATCTCCGGAGATGATCCAACGATTGCTGAAATAATGCGGGTTTCTTCAGATGCTCATCCTTGTGATCTTCTACATAATGATTCGTTTGGGGGATATAGTATACGTGGTGTGAAATTCATCCCATTAACAAGCGAGTTTATGGACGCTGAGTTTATGGAGCCTTTCCGTCTTAGTAAAAAAGAAGGTGTTTTGGTCTTGGATACAAGTTGGCAACCTCCCTATAAATCGAACCTTAATTCGGCAAAAGAGATGGGAATCCAAACAAATGACATTATTCTTGCAGTTAACAATAAGATTATAAACAATCCTAATGTACTTATAAAAGAGATTCAAAACACAGAAGATGGGGGAAAAATATCATTTTTGATCTATAGAGATGGAAAACGGATAAATGTATCTGGTTACCTGAGACAGTAACAAAGGACTGCTTTTAGACGGTGCATTTAAAGGTATCAGCAGATAACGACCGCTGAGCACACTAAAGTGTGCCATCGTTAGGCTTGATATACCCGTCTTGTACAGAGTTTCACTTTCTGAAACTCTGGAACGCTTGTGGTAGATCAGAGTATATAAAAACGGGCCTATTGGCGAAGTTGAGAATTCGTTCATGAAGTTACCCGTATTGATTTGTTTAACAAAAAGGAAACGGATGAGTAAATTAACACTGGGAGTCATTGGGATTTCAAAAAAAGAAGATGAGCGACGGGTTCCAATCCATCCAGAGCATTTGCCGCGCATCCCTGAAGACATTCGCCGCCAGCTGATATTTGAGGAGGGTTATGGGGAGCCATTCGGTGTCTCAGACTCGGAAATTGCTGCTCAGACGGGTGGTGTTGCCACACGCCACGATTTATTGGCCGACATTGGCACGGTTATTATTTCCAAACCTGTATTAGCTGATTTACAAGAACTTCGCAAAGGAGGAACACTTTGGGGCTATGTGCATTGTGCACAGCAACGGGATATCACCCAAGTTGCACTCGATCGCAAGCTGACGCTCATAGCCTTTGAGGAAATGTTTGTTTGGACTCCCAACGGTCAGATTGGCCGCCACACCTTCTATAAGAACAACGAAATGGCAGGCTATTGCGCGGTAATACATGCCTTACAACTTAAAGGTATCGATGGGCACTACGGCAACCAACGCAAAACTATCATTTTCGGGTTTGGTGCAGTCAGCCGTGGGGCCATATATGCCCTCAAGGCGCACGGTTTTAGAGATATCACAATCTGCATTCAGCGCCCCGACCACGAAGTACGTGAAGAGGTGCTTGATTGTCACTATGTCCGGATTCGGACAGGCGCTGAGGGCGAGGCACGCATGGTGGTGGTGGAACACGATGGAACTGCGCGGCCGTTGACTGATCTGATCAGTGAAGCAGATATCATTATAAACGGAACTTTTCAAGAAATAGAAAACCCCATCCACTTTGTGACCGAAGCGGAAAGTTCATGCCTCAAGCCCAACAGTCTGATTATTGATGTCAGTTGCGACGAGGGCATGGGATTCTTTTTTGCCAAACCAACCACATTTAAAAATCCGATGTTTAAGTATAAAACCATAGATTACTACGCCGTGGATCATACTCCAAGCTATCTCTGGGAAAGTGCATCGCGCTCAATCTCTGCTGCTCTCATTGTTTATTTACCAATTGTGGTGGCGGGCCGTGATAGTTGGCAGAAAAATGAGACCATTCGACAGGCTATAAGTATTGATGGTGGCGTGATTCAGGATCCTTCTATTCTGTCGTTTCAAAAGCGTGAGCCTCACTACCCCCACGCCCACATCAATCCGGTTGGGAATGCTGTCTCGAATAAGATTGATGCCTAACAAAAGCAATCAACTCGGACAGTCCTCCGCGGGCGCAACCGTTGTATCTAAGTTTTAAAGACCCGATGACTGATAAATTTACAATAGAACATTGTTTAAAGGTTTTTTCCAAAATTAATCATCATTAAATATTTTATTTTGAAGTGATTGGCTCAAAACTTTTTAAAAAAGTTTCATCAAAATTTATGAAATATAAAAATTCTTTGAATTTATATATGCCTATTTGTTTAAAATTAACAAATTTGGTAAATCAAATTATGGAGAATATTATGGTAAAGAAAATTTTATTTGCTATATTTATTGTACTTTTTATTGCAGGATGTGCTACAAGAGTTGGTGTTATGAAATAAAGTTTTGATAATTTAGTTTTAATATAGTATTATGCAAATTCTAAATGATGTTAAGCCTGCGCAGGTTATATTGAAATCATAGAAGAAGATAAATGCCCGCACGAACTTGTGGGCTATTTTAAAAGAAATATAAAGGAAAGGAAAATGATAGAAGAAGATTTAAGGAAAAATTTAAAATTAGCAGTTTTGATAGATTCAGATAATGCACAAGCATCAATCATCTCAAATTTGTTAAAAGAGATTGCAAAGTATGGCACTGCAAATATCAAAAGAGCCTATGGTGATTGGACGACAGATAGATTAAGGCTGTGGAAAGAGCATTTGCATAAATATGCCATACAGCCAATTCAGCAATTTAGCTATACGAGTGGAAAAAATTCCACAGATTCATCACTCATCATTGATGCTATGGATATATTGCATGATAACAATGTCGATGGTTTTTGTATCATATCATCAGATAGTGATTTTACAAGATTGTCAACCAGGATAAGAGAAAATGGACTGGTTGTCTATGGCTTTGGTGAGAAAAAAACACCTGAGGCTTTCATTTCTGCCTGTGATGAATTTATTTTTACAGAAAATCTAAGAGAAACTACCAAGCCTACAAACAGAGTCAGTGATGATAAAAAATTGAAGCAAATGATAATCAATGCCATAAAAGCTGTTTCAAATGAAAGTGGATTGGCGAGATTAACAACTTTGACTCTTCATATCAAAAAAACAAATCCGGAATTTGATACTAGAACATATGGTTATGAAAAAATGGGACAGCTTGTAAAATCGTTAAAGTATTTAACTATTGAGGAAGAGAGTTTTAAAGATGGTTCAAATAATAAGCATATTTTGGTTAAAATCAAATAAGTATCCGGCAATTTTCTGGGGATAAATATAAGTTGTATTTACCTTTTATTTATAAAAGCTTACTATTTGTTTAAGCTTTAATCATATAATTTCACTACCAAGACGCAACCCTCCTTTTTAGAAAACGAATATATTTTTTTAAAATCAGCGTTCGAGATGCCCACCTCGAACGCTTTTTTTATGCCCAATTTTTCACTTCTGTATCTAAATTATCAATTTTTTTGCTACTTTTTGCTAAAATAAAAACCTACAATACATACAAGGGAAGATATATGTCTATATTAAAAGAGTTGGAAAAAAGAAGTGGTGGAGTTTGTGAACTTTGTGGAAGTAGTGAAAACTTAGATGTTTATGAGGTTACTCCGTCGAACGGAAGTTTGGAAGAGTCTATTTTGATATGCTCAACATGTGCAGATCAAATTGAAAATCCTGATGCCATGGACGAAACCCACTGGAACTGCTTAAATGACAGTATGTGGAGTGAGGTTTCTGCTGTAAAAGTTATGGCTTTTAGACTCCTTAGCAAATTAAATCGCCAAGATTTGCTAGATATAATCTATCTTGAAGATGATGAAAAAAAATGGGCCGAGTCAGGTTTGGAGGGTGCGGATGAAGTTGTCGTAAAAGACGCAAATGGGACTACTTTAAAAGCAGGAGATAGTGTGGTTATTTTAAAAGATTTGGATGTTAAGGGTGCAGGATTTACTGCTAAGAGAGGAACAACAGTGCGAAATATCTCGATTCCGAATGATGTGGAAGGTCACATA
This sequence comes from Sulfurospirillum sp., assembly GCA_045047115.1. Lineage (GTDB taxonomy): Bacteria > Campylobacterota > Campylobacteria > Campylobacterales > Sulfurospirillaceae > JAADIZ01. Next base: position 8,444 of record JASFYR010000003.1, on the reverse strand, counting down.
GAGGGCAGAGTAAATGGCACAAAAATTTACCTAAAGACTGAATTTTTGAAAAAAGTATAAACAGTGTATGATGTAGCAGTTGTAGGCTCTGGAGCTGCCGGTATGATGAGTGCTATAACTGCTGCAGGGGATGGGAAAAAAGTTTTGCTTCTGGAAAAAATGTCTGCTGTAGGACTAAAACTCAAAGCTACGGGCGGTGGCAAATGTAACATTACGAACACTTTGGACAGAGAGGAATTTATAGACTCTTTTGGCAAGCAAGGCAGATTTATGCGAGATGCATTGAGTATGTTTGATTCGCGTGATTTGGTGAATTTTCTAGAAGATATAGGACTCAAGACCCACGCTCCGGACGGTTTTAGAGTTTTTCCTTTCACACATGACTCAAAAAGTGTTTTAGATGTTTTAGGTAACAAGATGAGAAAAGTTGGTGTTGAGGTAAGATGCACCCAAAATGTTCAACATATTTACAAAAAAGAAAATTTGTTTTTCATTAAAACCAACGATAACACTTTTAAAGCAAAAAATGTGATTGTCGCTACAGGTGGATTGGGGTATAGTGTACTGGGATCTAGTGGCGATGGCTACAGATTTGCAAAATCTTTTGGCCATAGTATCAGTGAATTGCACCCTGCTATGTTGCCTCTGCATGTAGAGGAGAAATGGGTACAAAATTGCCGAGCTGACACTATAGCAAAAGCTACATTGAAGATAAATCTGCCAAAAATGAAAAAATACCAAAAGACTGGTGATCTTATCTTTACAAAAAACGGTATAAGAGGTCCTGTTGTTTTGGATTTTGCGACATATGTTACACCTCTTTTGAAAACATATACAAAAGTTCCGCTGTTGGTAAATATGACAAAAGGCATGAACGAAGAGGATATTAGAAATTTTCTTAGCATTCAAAATCATGAAAAGTCTAACCAGAGTATTTTAGAGCTTCTTGGCAAACTTTTGCCAAAGTCTGCAAGTCAGGAGTTGTGTGAACTTGCGCATATAGAGACAGACAGTAGATATGCACAGATTAAAGCTGTAAAAAGAGATGAACTTATCAAGCTTTTAGCCTGGACACCTTTAAGTGTCATCTCTCATGACGGATTTCAAAAGGCCATGATTACAAAAGGCGGAGTGAAGCTCAAAGAGATAGATCCAAAAACCATGCAAAGCAAGTTTGTAAAAGGTTTGTATTTTTGTGGAGAAGTTGTTGATTTGGACGGACCTTGTGGTGGATACAATTTACAATGGTCCTTTTCAAGCGGATATTTAGCAGGTTCTCTTTGAGATTGGGTATAATGTAAAAAATATGTGATAAACAAGCAATGGACGGGTATTTGATATGGTTACAAAAGAGGAAGCAGATATAAAAGAAAATTCAGCAACTAAGACAAAATTCCTCTTGAAAAAGATATTTAACAAGCAACTATTCAGCTGTTGTTAATATTCACAATACTAGAATTAATCAACTTGACAGTAAATATATTTTCATCTCCTAAAAAACTTACTAAGCGATGATTTGATATAATTCTATAAAAGAGGAGTAATAAAATGAAGTTGTTATTGATTGGTGCAGGAAATATGGGCGGAGCTATGCTTCAGGGTTTGCAGTCGTATGATATCACTGTGGTTGAAGCACATCCAAAAAGAGTTGATGAGCTGAAAAGTATATACCCAAATCTTAAAATTATAGATGCAATTCCATCACTTGATAGTTTTATAGTCATTTTAGCCATAAAGCCTCAATCTCTCGATTCTCTACATGTAGAGGGTAGGGCAGAGGGACTTGTCTCTATACTGGCAGGTACTAAGCTGGAGAAACTGAAGAGTAAAATAGATGCCAAATACTATGTTAGGGCCATGCCAAATATGGCAGCACTTGTGCAAAAATCTGCTACTTCACTTTGTGGAGATGGTGAGTTAAAAGATGATGCTATGAAAATTTTGGGTTCATTTGGTGAGTGTTTTTGGCTGGAGAGTGAAAATGAGCTTGAAATTGCAACAGGACTTGCAGGAAGTGCACCTGCATGGATAGCTCTTGTGGCAGAAGCTTTGAGTGATGGTGCGGTAAATCTGGGGCTAAAGAGAGATATAAGTTATAAGTATATAGCAGCACTGTTTGAGGGGGTGGGAACAGTTTTAAGAGATGAGCATCCAGCTATCTTAAAAGACAAAGTAACTTCTCCAAACGGAACTACTATAGCCGGTATTGCCAAGCTTGAAGAAGGATGTGTAAGAGACAGCTTTATAAAAGCGATGCGTGCATCTTATGAGAAAACAAAAGAGATAGGTTAGACTCCGATAATCGTATCGTTTGGCTTAAATGATGCGATTATTTTTTCGTCTTGTTTTACATGCAGGGACTCAAATTTTTCACTTTGCATAACTGAGATTAGTGAGATAGCGGGGCTTGCTTGAAGCGTTAGCTCTACTAAAGCATCTTCTATTTTTATGTTTTGAATTGTGCACTCTATCTGATTTTCATCATCTTTTTTTTCTTTGGAGATTTTTACCCAAGGTGCTTTTATGAGCACAAAAACATTTTTTCCTCTTTTTATGCCAAGCTCTTTGATACTTTGATTTGTGATAGATGAGTAAATATCTATATTTTCGTTTATAGAGATTAAAATTTTTGAGCTGATTGAGCCTGCTATAACTTCTTGGACTTTTCCAAAGAGTTGATTCCTTGCGCTTGTTCTTAGAGAACTTCTTTGCAAAAAAATCTGTAAATCTGAAAAACTTTTGGTATGTGATTCTATGGCTTTTAGAAACTCTTGCTGTGACTTGAAGAGTAAATCATATATCTTTATATACTCTTTTGCATTCTTTGTCAGTTTGCTTCCACCCCCGCCACTTCCACCTGTACTTGAGATTATAAGCTCTTTACTTGAAAGATTTTTCATCTCATTTAGAGAGTCCCATGCGGCCTTATAGCTCATATTCATGGCCTTTGCAGCTTTTGAGAGTGAACCATAGGTATCTATATTTTTAAGAAGCTCTATGCGGCCTTTGCCAAGAAATCCCTTTTTACCTTTATCTAGCCAGAGGCTACTGTCGATGTGCATTATTTTTCACCATCTTTATATAAAAATTTAAAGTATTTTCTTACTGCTTTTGGTCTATATCCGGTATATCCGCCCCAGATCGCAACTAAGCCCAAACTGAGCCACAAGGGCGCGCCTAAATAAGAGAGTCCATAGAAAACCACCAAGCTGATACCGACAATAATCGCAAAGTCAAGTATCGTATCTACAAGTTTTGTCATTTTATGTGTCCTATTATATACTCTATCGCTTGCCAACTGCCGGCACTGCAGATGCCCGCCAAGATACCAGCTAGTATATCATCCCCCATTACACCCAAACCGCCTTTTACATTTTTATCGATTTTACCTATCAAAGAGGGTTTCCATATATCAAAAATTCTAAAAAAAACAAAGCTCAGAAGCATCTGAGTGATAGTTGTGGAGCTCAAAACAAAAGCAAGCCAAAGTCCTACAACTTCATCTATAACTATGCTTTTGTCATCATGTGAGCTTGTTCTTGCTTCATATTTGTTTATTTCTGCTATAGCTATGAGGGTTATGAGTATGGTGAGTAGAAACAGTGTGTCTGTATGAAAATACTGTAAAATTACAAACCCGATGAATCCTGCCAGTATGCTTCCCGCAGTTCCTGGGGCATAGGGAGATAATCCGCTATAAAAAAAAGTTAAAAAAAGTTTTTGCAAGTTCAATCCTTATGTGAGTGATGTTGTTTGGTGGAGTTTCATAAGATTTAGATAAAACTCCTCCTCGCTGTGGTCTTCAAGTAATCCGCTGTTTGGAAAAACATCATCATACAGTGTATTTATATTTTCAAATCTGTTTGGAATGCAGGCGCTTAAAAATTTGGAAGATATGTCGGTTCTCATAAGAACTGCAGGCGGAAGCATGCCAACCCGAAAAAATCTTCTAAGAGCTTTTGAATTGTATTTGATATGTCTGTGAGGTCCATGAGGACAGGTACTTGTATTTACAAGTGTTTTGCAGTCTTGACAATATACAAATTTTGAGATTACCTCTATATCGATGTCTAAGGATTCGTATTTGCTGAGTATGGATTTTATCTCATTTTTGTCGTAATATAGTCCGATTCCAGTGTGGTTGTTTCCAATTATAAACTTGTTGCAGCCAAAGTTGTTTGCACATATACAGTCCAAGATAGCATCGTTGTAGCCGGCAAAAAGATAGGTACTCTCAAAAGGTACAACTAAGACCCTGTTTTTTGGCAAATAGTTGTCTATGGCGTATTTTAGTATGTCACTTTTTGCTTCATAGGATATTTTATCTGTTTTTTTATGGTGTTTACTGAGAAAAACTACCACGAGATCAGTTCTTTCGAGTGTAATTCTAAGAAGTCTCTCGTGGGCTCTGTGAAATGGTCTTGCATCCATCATGATAGCTGCTACACTTTTGGCACCACTTGATTTAATGGCGTCTTTTATCTCTTTTTTAACATTTCTTATGCCATCATAATCCACACTGTATTTGCCATATATGGAGTATTTGCCAAGTCTGCCCAAAAATGCTCTGGTGGCCGGATTTTGTGTGTCATAGTTGCCAAAAATCTGTTCGATTCTCTTTCGTCTGTCTATCTCAAAAAAACCATCAGCTATGATAAATCCTCTTATAGTTCTATCCACCACAATATCAATCTTTTCACCCTTTTGGACAGTGCTTATAACCTCTTCGTTTTTTGCTCCGGAGGGTGCAAGTATAAACGGAAACGGAAACGGTTTGCCTTTATAGCATCTTGTGTTATCCACTTCTATCGCTTCTTCTTTGTTCATTAGTTTGTCAACCGGTCTAAATATACCCTCTTGTGCAAAAGAGAGTGTTGCTAAAGCTTGTGAATCTATAACTATTTTTCTATTTCTTTTTGTTGAGTCCATATTTTTTCCTCTTTTCCCAAAGACTTTTTCGTGATATTCCTAATTTTTTTGATAGCTCTGTATCGGGAAATTTATTTTGAAAATTTAAGATTATATACTTAACATAATCGTCAATAGAGAGTATCTCTCCGTGGTTTAAAATCTTACTGTTGTCATTTAATTCTATATAAAAAAATGGTGCATTTTCTGTCAAATCCGTTGTTGACATAAAGACAAGCCTATCAGAGACGCTCTCAAATAGTTTTGCTTTTTCACTCTTTTTTAGTTTTTGAAGTTCGGTGAGATATATAATCTCATCGTTCTCTGTTCTTAGTATCTGCTCTGTTATGTTTGAACTCGTCAAAGATATAAATGTAAATGATTTTTTTACATTTGCGCAGTATTCAAATACGAGTGCATCTGCTATCTTTTGAGAGTTTGTTTTGATGATGGCAGGAAATTTTACCTTGTTGTTAAACTCCGGCACATTGGTGCTCTCAAATATATGCTTCAAGTATCTTTTATATGTATTGTTGTCTTTTTTTATAGTATCAAAATCGCTTAGATGATTTAACTTTCTAACCAGTTCTTCTATCATAAAAGGCTTCTGTATATAGTCGTTTGCACCTGCTTTTATAGGATTGGAAACCGTATCGTTACTGATGTAGGAAATCATCAGGATGATGATAGAAGCTTTGTGCTTTTCTATAACAGGATAGAAATTTTGCCCGGAGATATTTGTAGAAAGAAGAACAGAGTCATACTTTTCACTCTTGAGGGCATCTTGAACCGTGGTGGCAATGTCACATTTATAACCAATTTCCGTCAGTTTTGAAGCTATGCTTTGCGCAAGGTAAATCTCATTTTCAACTATTAAAATCTTCATATCTTCATCCAATCACAATATCTTAATGTAGAAGTTGCACTTACCGCAACACCCTCTTTTCTTCCTATAAAGCCTAGATTTTCTGTAGTTGTGGCTTTAATATTTACAAAAATCGGTTTCACATGTAAAATCTCTGCCAAAACTGTTGCCATTTTGCCTTTAAAGTTTTTTAGTTTTGGTGTTTGAGCCATTATTGTTATGTCACAATTAACAATCTCATATCCGACACTTGTTACAAATCTATACACATTTTTTAGCAACTCTTTTGAGTCTATATCTTTAAATCTAGCATCATTGTCAGGAAAAAGATCACCTATATCGCCAGCACCGATAGCCCCCAAAAGCGAATCTATAAGTGCGTGAATAGCAACATCTCCATCAGAATGTGCCTTGAAACCGAAATTTTCCGAAATCTTTACACCGCCTAACATCATCACTTTGCCATCCTCAAATCCATGAACATCAAAACCGTTTCCCACAAATGTATCCCCTGCCGGTTTTTCTTTGCAGGCAATCTCACTCAAATCTTCTATAAAAGTTAGCTTCTTGGCTCTGACATCACCTTTTACATATGTTACTTTTCCGCCGATAGCTTTTATAGCACTACTGTCGTCAGTATAGCTTATATCTGTATCAAGCGCCTCTTTTAAAATAGAGGTTTTTGAGAGTTGTGGAGTCTGTATGAGTTTGACTTTGTCTCTGTTTATCGTTTCATCCCCATAAACCACTGTGTCACTCACTGTTATATATGGTACAACTATATCGCTTTTAGCTCTTTTCTCTTTTACTCTTTTTAACATCTCTTTATCTATACATACTCTAGCTATATCGCTTACCAAGACATAGGGAGTCTCTACATGTAAAAGTGCATTTTTGAGTGATTTTTGTCTGCTGGCTCCACCGGTGACATATGTATATGAAGCATCAAATTTCCTCATATACTCAATTTCATCAGATGAGCAAGCGACTATAATTTTACTAAAATCAAGCTTTTTGGCTATATTTTTTGTCGAAAAAAGCCAGAGTGGAGTGTGTCCAAATCTGAGCCACTGTTTTTTGACAAAATGGTTAAATCTTGTTGAATTTCCCGCTCCCAACATAATAAGAGACAAATCAGGCAATTTTTGTCCTTTTTTAATCAAATTGTTACAATATTATACACCACCAAAGCTTTTTTTTATCTTTTTTGTGTTAAATTCCAATTATCAAAAATATTGGACATCTAACAATTGGATTTCTTAGAGGACAAATCCTCCCTGTGGTCTGAGCCTCAAGAAATTCAATTGTTAGATGTCCAAAAAAATAAGGAGTTAGTATTTTATGTTAGATAAAAATAGTGTAAATGAAAAACTGAAAGAAGTAGTATATCCCGGATTTGAAAAAGATATAGTCTCTTTTGGTTTTGTAAAAGTCATAGATGTAAAAGATGACAATGTATATGTAGAACTTGACATCGTTTCATCGAGCGAAGAGGTGGCAGCGCAGCTAAAAAATGATGTTGCTGCAAAGCTGACAGCCATAGGAGCCAAAAGAGTAGATGTAGCTGTAAAACAGCCAAAAGCACCGGCTCAAAAAAGTAACTCTCAAAGTGGTAAAAACATAGCTCCACAAATCAAAAACTTTGTGATGGTAAGTAGTGGAAAAGGTGGAGTCGGTAAAACAACCACAACTGTAAATCTTGCTATCGCACTCGCAAGTCAAGGCAAAAAAGTCGGAATACTAGATTCAGATATATATGGTCCAAATGTACCTCGTATGATGGGAGCAGTAGGGAAAAATCCGGAAGTCGTAGGAAACAAAGTCAAGCCTATGTTAGTTGATGGCGTTGAGATGATGAGTATGGGAAGTCTCATGGAAGAGGGGCAATCTCTTATTTGGAGAGGTGCTATGATCATGAAGGCGATAGAACAACTCTTAAGAGATATACTTTGGAGTGATTTGGATGTTTTGTTTATCGATATGCCTCCTGGAACCGGAGATGCGCAACTGACTCTGGCTCAGAGTGTACCTGTGACTGCCGGAGTGTGTGTAACTACTCCTCAAATCGTAGCACTTGATGACACGGAGAGAAGTTTGGATATGTTTAAAAAACTTCATATCCCGATAGCTGGAATCGTGGAAAATATGAGTGGCTTTATATGCCCTGAGACAGGCAAAGAGTATGATATATTTGGCAAGGGTACAACAGAGCCTTTGGCTAGAAAGTTTGATACTCAAATATTGGGTGAAATTCCAATCGAACCAGCTATCAGAGAGGGCGGAGATGCAGGAAAACCTATAACATTCAATGCTCCACAGAGCGAAAGTGCAAAGAGATACCAAGAAGCTGCCAGCAAGCTTTGGGACTACATAGTAGAGGTAAACGAAGAGGGTGGAGTCGATAATGAGGCGATTCAGCCGACTATCGGTGTAAACGGTGGGGCAAGTGCTTGCTCTACAACAAGTGGTGGTTGAGGTTCTTAAACAGCTCTAAGTTTAGAGATACAAAAATTTAAGAATTTAACCCAAGCTTTGATTAGCTGACAGACGCGACTAAGTGCTGAGGCATGAGACTATAATTTCTAGGCGACAGCCTTAGCTTTAGTCGCGAGGAATTTAATAGGAGCTTTGCGTAGATTTGGCAAGGATCGAGATTAATTTAAATACTATA
>JASFYR010000002.1:0-60277 GCA_045047115.1 Sulfurospirillum sp. | reverse complement strand
TTGTTCGTAGCGTAGCGTAGAGCGAATCAAACAGCAGGTGGCACACGAAGTGTGCTCAGCGCGACCGTTGTTCGAGCCCGCGTAGCGGGCACGAACAACTATTTATTAGTGGACATTATATCACCTTTGATTGTGTTTTGCAATATTTTGTTGATGTATATTTATCTCTTTTATGTGGGTATTATTTTAGATATTTACAAATATATACTATAATGCTAAAATATATTTGTCTTTTTAATATTATTTTATACATTAAATAGACAAAATGTCTGTTAAAGTAATATTAAATGTATTGATAGACTAAAATGTCCCTTAAGGATTTGGTGATCACTATGGCTCAAAAGAGAAAACTACTTGATATTGTTAGGGATAAAATTAGATTTAAACATTATAGTTTGTCCACTGAAAAAACCTATCTGTTTTGGATAAAACAGTATATAGTTTTTCATGGCAAAAAACATCCTGTAGATCTTGGAAAAGCAGAGATAGAAAAATTTCTAACATATCTTGCCACTAAAAGAAAAGTGGCTCCTACTACACAAAATCAAGCTTTTAGTGCTTTGTTATTTTTGTATAGGGAAGTTTTAGGGATTGATATGAGTCTATGGAACATACAAGCCTTAAGAGCAAAAGAGAGAAAACATATACCTGTTGTTCTTACAAAAGAAGAAGTAAAATTGATCTTAGATAATCTAAACGGTACATATAGACTCATCACGAGTTTGATGTACGGCTGTGGGCTTAGGATGAGTGAGGTTTTAAATCTCAGGATTAAAGATATAGATTTTGGATTTGACAAAGTCTATGTTTGGAATAGCAAATCCTTAAAAGACAGGACAACCCCACTGCCTATGAAACTCAAACAGCAACTTATTGCACAAATCGAAGTTGTTACGCAACTGCACGAAAAAGATAAACTAGATGGATACGGAAGTGTCTATATGCCATTTGCACTAGAGCGAAAATTTCCCAAAGCAAAGTTTGAAACAAAGTGGCAATATATTTTTCCCATGAGAAATCTCTCGAAAGACCCGAGAAGCGGTGAGACAAGAAGACACCATATCCTGCCAAAGACATTAAGCAGAAACATAACTGCAGCTACTCTAAAATCAAAAATCAACAAAAAAGTGACCTCCCACACTTTTCGTCACTCTTATGCTACTCATCTGCTCCAAAATGGAGTTGATATACGCACTATCCAAGAGTTGCTAGGACATAAGTCAGTTGAAACTACTATGATTTATACTCACATCATAAAAGAGATGAACCGACAAAATGTCAAGTCTCCATTGGATTTTTAGATGATAGCAGCACTCTTTGGCGGCACTTTTGATCCACCTCACACAGGGCATGAGATGATTGTGGATGAGGCTATAAAGGCTCTACATGTAGAGAAGATTTTTATCGTTCCAACATATCTCAATCCTTTTAAGAGTGAGTTTTATATACCGGCTGACTTAAGGCTAAAGTGGCTTAATATACTCTTTAAGGATGAAAAAAAAGTTGAAGTGCTTGACTTTGAAGTGAAGCAAAAAAGAGCTGTTGCCACTATCGAGACGGTAAAATATCTTTTGAAAAACTATGATATAGAAAAACTCTACCTCATCATTGGAGCCGATAACTATGCCAAACTTCATAAATGGAGCAGATATAAGGAGCTAAAAACCTTAGTCGAGTTTGTTATCGCCTCAAGAGATGGTATAATTACATCAAAAGAGTTGAAAAAAATCAAAATAAATGTTAATATCAGCTCCTCAGAACTTCGAGAAGAATTAAATCTCTCTTTTATACCAAACAGCATAAAAAGTGAAGTCGAAGAGTTTTATAAAACAAGGAAAGAAATGGAAAAAAGAATCGAAAATATCGTAAAGATTTTAGATGAAAAAAAGGCGGAAAATATTCAATCATTTGATATGAGTGATAAGGATTATTTTGTAGACAGCGTTGTGATCGCTACAACTTTGGGTGAGAGACATGGTCTTGCTTTGCTTGATCACTTAAAAGGTGAACTAAAAAGTCAAGGTGAGCACTTTTTAAATATAGATGAATCTGAAGATTGGGTTATACTCGATATGGGAGATATACTAGTGCATCTTATGAGCCCTGATTATAGAGCTAGATACAATATAGAAGAGTTTTTGAGTAGTTACAAGTCGCCTGAGAACTAAAAATTGGGAGGATAAGAACTACATCTTATCCTTTGCCTCTATTCCCATCAATCCCAAGCCTACTCTTATGCTAAGTGCTACCATAGCAAAAATCTTCAGATATATATCTTCATTTTCGCTACCTACCACTCTGTTTTCATTGTAAAATTTGTGTAGGTTTGAAGCAAGCAGGACTAAATAGTCACTCAGTCTTTGGACTTGTCGGCTCACAAATGTATCTTCTATGACTTCAGGTAGAAGCAGTGCGCTAAAGAGAAGATTTTTTGCACTTTCACTTAAATTTTCAAGTTTAACTTCCGTTATATCTTCTGTCTTTTTACCACTTTTTTCGAAAATTTGATTTACTCTCGCGTGTGCATAATTTATATAAAATATAGGATTTGTGCTATCTTGTTTTTTGAGAACTTCAACATCAAACTCCAAGTGAGTATCTGCTTTTTTACTTAAAAATATAAATCTTAAAGCATCTTTACCTATCTCTTCAACCACATCGCTCATCAAGATAAAATTTCCGCTTCTCTTGCTCATCTTAAAGGGCTCACCGTCTTTTAGAAGAGATACCATTTGAGCAAGTATCACTTCAAGTTGACTCTCATCATAGCCCAAAAAGTTTATAGCTGCTTTTACCCTGGCGATATAGCCATGATGGTCTGCTCCCCAGATATTTATATATTTGTCATAGTCTCTTTGGTACTTATTATCGTGGTATATGATATCACCTGCCAGATATGTAGCTCTGCCATCATCTCTCACTACGACTCTGTCTTTTTCATCTCCAAAATCGCTTGATTTTATCCAGATTTTATCATCTTTTTTATATGTTCTATCATTTTTTTGCAGCTTCTCAAAGCTCTCATCCCACTTGTCATAGAGGGATCTTTCACTTACAAAACTGTCAAATTCTATACCAATATCTTTGAGATTTTCTCGTATAAGATCAAGCATCATATCCTTACCCCAACTTGATAGTATCTCTATGCTTTTCTTATCTTCAAATATAGTATCATCAAAATCTGCACTAGCTCTTTTTGCCAAATCGACTATATATTCGCCCCTATAGTACTCATCTGGCCACTCTACATCAAGACCCAACACATTTTCTTGTCCTGCTAAAAAGATAGACAATCCCAGAAGATATATCTGATTTCCTGCATCATTTACATAGTACTCACTGTCTATCCTATAGCCCAAATGTCGCCCGAGTCTGCAGAGTGTATCACCTATAACCGCACCTCTTGCATGACCTATATGTAAAGGTCCTGTTGGATTTGCACTCACAAACTCAAGTAGTATGCTTTGGTCATTTTTAGCTCTTGCATACTCTTTTTGATTTGTTAGTGCCCAAGTGGTATATTCATCCAAAAAAGTGTCGCTTAACTTGAAGTTTAGATAGCCTTTTAGAGCATTAACCTCTTGAAAAATCTCATTTTTTTCAAATTTTAGAGCCAGCTCTTCTGCGATCAGCATCGGAGATTTTCTAAGCTCTTTTGCGAGAGAGAAAGCGACCGGAGTCGCATAGTGTCCAAAAGAGAGTTCTTTTGGCTTTTCTAAGACAAACTCTCTTTCAAGCTCATTTTTTATACTGTCAAATATCTTTTTTTTCAAATTTTAGAGCCTTAGGCTTTTGTGTTGTCTTCTACAGGTTTTGTATCTGCCGTTTTTTCATCGGCCTCTATACTATCTTTTGACTCATCCTCTTTTATCGCTTTTTTGAAATCCTTGATTCCTGTACCTAGTCCTTTTGCAAGATCCGGTATCTTTTTAGCACCAAATAGTAAAACTACTATAGCTAAGATTACCAATAATTCCGGCATACTTGGCATACCCATAATTTCTCCTTGTTTCTTTTTTTTAAGATTGGCATTATACCATTATTTTTTTAATTATTTATGTATGTACCCAAGAGCCTATAAACTCTTGTGTATTTATCGAAGATACTTTGTGCCTTGAGGCATAAGTTATAGAGACTAAACTCTCTAAAGTTTTATCAAAATAGTCATTGATAAGTAAAAAATCATACTCTTTTACCCTTGTCATTTCAGATATGGCATTGCCAAGTCTTTTTTCGATAGACTGGACAGAATCAGTTCCTCTTTGAATCAATCTGCTTTTTAAAACCTCTTGGTTTGGAGTTGTTACAAATACTGAAGTGATGATATTGCCAAACTTCTCTTGAGCGATTTTATGCCCTTGCACATCTATATCAAAAATGACGGTTTTACCTGCATTTAACTCTTTTAGTATCTGCTTCAAAGATGTACCATAGTAGTTATCATGCACCCTTGCCCACTCGAGAAAATTACCCTCTTCAATACCTTGTTTAAATTCTTCTTTACTGATAAAAAAGTAATCTTTACCTTCCACCTCGCCTTCTCTCATCTCTCTTGTCGTTGTTGAAATAGAAAAGTATGTCTCTTCCACTCTCTTCATCATTTCATGCATCAAAGAACTTTTACCTGATCCGCTAGGGCCCGAGATAACCAAAATATTACCTTTCATCATTACTCTTCATCAAAAGATATGGAGATATTTACTTTCAAGCCTTTCAAGGCCTCTCTTATCTCATCTTTATCAAGAACTTTTTTGACATCATTTTCTATTTTGGCTTCTAGCTCTTCTTTCATCTCTTCTATACATACACTCTCTTTTGGCTCAAAACTTACTTTTTGTTTTTCTTCCTCAAACAATCCATCAAGATCCTCTTCCAAAATATCATCTATCGATGCTCTTTCTTCGCTAGAAATCCCTAGAGACTCTTCTTCTTGGCTCTCTTGCTCAAGAGTCTCTTCATCCTCAATGCTGTCTATCTCTTTTAGTATCTCTTCAGGCTCTTCCAAATCTTCACTCTCTTCAATCAAACTGCCAAGCACTTCACTTTCATCTGAAATATCCTCCATAGCAGTCTCTATATTTGTCTCGTCAATCAGCACTTCATCTCCGATATCAAAATCATCATTTGAAGCTTCTTCTTCACTCCCGTCATCCTCAGTTATCTCTTTCAATTCTGCATCTTTAACATCTTCAATCTCATTAGTTACGATGTCATCATCAAGCAGTTGTTTGACTTCATCTATATCTTCACTGTCCAAGATAGCCACTCCCTCTTCTTTGCCATCTATCTCTTCATCCAATTTTAATTCTTGCGGAATATCTATATCTGAATCTTCACTTTCATTTTTATCTTCTATTTTCGTCTCAACTTTATCGTCTTTAGCTTTCTCATCTGATTCTATATCTTGCACATCAGATTCAAGATCAAAATTCTCATCATCAATTTTCTCTGTATCCTCTTTGGATATCTCATCTTTTTTATCTTCATCATTTTTTTGTTTCTCTTCTTCAAAAACCAAAAAATCCTCATCAGGCATAGGCAAATCCAAGCTATCCATATCGTCCAAATCAAGAGCAATGGCATTCTCATCTCCTATATCGGAATTTTCTTGCACACCCTCTTCGATAAAAGATTTTTCATCTTGAACAGGAATTTCTTCAACATCCTCTTTTTCATTTGATTTTTCTATCTTTTTGACCAATTCTATAAAATCTGTTGGTAAAAATGGCTTTTGCAAAAAATAATTTGCATAAATTGGTTTTGGTAAACCTTTAGGTCCCACATAGATAATCTCTCCCAAATTTCCACTCTCTCGAAGTAGTAACATAGAGTTATCGCTTACTGCTTCATTATCAGCTATGGTAATATCAAAATTTTCATTCAAATCAAAATCATCACCCTTAAACTCTTCTATCTCATAGCCATATTTTTCAGCACTTAGATTGATAAGTCTCGAAACTGCCGGATTACTGTTGATCAAAAGAAGACGCATTTTAACTCCTTAAATTTTTACACTATACATTTTATTACAAACTTAATTACGATTCTATTAAAACAATCTAGAACAGAACAAAAAGGTGCTCCAGTGCTTGCATAAACTCTCTTTTAAATATAAACATAATCGAGCTAAGAGTCGCTATCAAAACAACAAATCCTACCATAATTTTGATAGGAAAACCAACAACTAAAAGGTTAAACTGAGGCATTGTCTTCATAAGCATCCCGAAAACAAGATCTGCAAGCAAAGAGAGGCCTATTATGGGGAAAGAGAGTATAAAGCCATATACAAACATACCCGTAGTTGCTTTCATCAAATATACCCAAAGATTTCCACCCGGATAAAATTCACCCAAAGGCAAAAAATGGAGGGATTTTGCTAAAAAAATAATTATCAAATGGTGAGCATTAAAAGCCAAAAGAACTACAAGGCCCAGCGTAGTAAGTATCTGAGACATAATTGGTGAAGAGATATTTGACTGGGGATCTATCACATTTGCCATAGTAAAACCCATAACAAATGAGATCTGCATGCCTGCCATCTGCAACATCGCAAATACAAGATTTAGTATCAAACCTGCGATCAAACCCAAAAAAAGTTCACTTGCTATCACCAAAGAGATACTAAAAATATCCAAGTGAATATTTGGCATAGTAGCCAAAGGGTAGAGGAACATAACCATAAAAAGAGCAAACGCTGTTTTTACCGATACAGGAATCGACATATGAGAAAAAAAAGGAAAAAAAGCAAACAAGCCGGTCACTCTGGCAAACAAAAATAGAAACAAAATGACATGATTTTGATTGAGAAATTCTATAAGTGTTTGCATGATATCTCTATAAAAGCCCTTTGATACTCAAATCCCTACTGTACTTACATCTCTTTGCAAGCTCTTTTTCATGTGTAACTAAGAATAGTACACCTTTGATATCTTTAATGTACTCAAAAAGTATATCCATCACTTCATTTGCCGTCTTTTCGTCCAAATTTCCTGTCGGCTCATCTGCAAATATAATTTTTGGTCTTTTAGTCAAGACTCTTGCGATAGAGACTCTTTGTTGTTGTCCGCCTGAGAGCTCACCAATTTTTTGATTCATGGTTTTTTCAATTTTAAACTTCTCTATCAACCCATCGTCTATCCTGTTTCCTGTTAAAACAGTTGAAAGCTCAAGGTTCTCATAAGCACTGAGTCCCCGAAAAAGATAGTGTGCCTGAAAGATGATACCTACTCTCTCCCGTCTTATCTTTATGAGCTCTTTTTGGCTCAAAGAGTATATATCCTCTCCAAAAAGCTTTATTGTTCCACTATTTGGCTGAAGTATGGTAGAACAGATATGCATAAGAGTAGATTTTCCACTACCGCTTACGCCTGTAATCGACATGGATTCAGATTCGTCAAGAGAGAAATTTATATCATCAAAAAGTGGATAGTCAAACGAATGAGAGATATCTTCAGCTTCTATCAGGGGCATTTTTATCCTTTATATAGGATGAGGATGTGGAGCCAGAGGCTCCACTATACTTATAATACAGGGGTTATTTTAGTTGTTCTGCAACTTCACTGGCAAAATCACAACCTTTTTTCTCTAAACCCTCTCCTAGTTCAAATCTTACATAATCTACAAGTTCAATCTTACCGCCAAACTCCTTAGATTTCTCTTCTATCACTTGCTCTATGGTCTTTTTGTCATCCATGACATAAAATTGACTAAGAAGTGTAAACTGTTGATCTAGCTGAGTATTATCAGCTATAAACCTTGCAATTTGTCCTGGGATAATTCTATCCCAAATCTTTTCAGGTTTGTTTTGAGCTTTTAGTTCTGCTTTTATATCCTCTTCTGCTTCTTTCATCACTTCATCAGTAAGCTGAAGCATACTTCCATATAATGGAACTTTTTTAAGAGGTTTTTTTAATCTTGCCAACTCTTCATTGTGCTTTTCAATATCTGCCTTAAGAGCTACTGTCTCTTTTTCTATAAATGCAGGGTCTAACTCTTTATAGCTCAGATATATCGGCTTCATAGCTGCTGCGTGCATACAAAGTTGTCTTATGAACTCTGCACTCTTAGCTGCTACTTCTTCATTTTCACACTTAGCAGAAATCAAAACGCCAACTCTTCCGTTTGAATGAGCATATCCGTTTACGACACCGTTTTCACCGGCTCTTAGTGTTACAAATCTTCTAAGTACCAAATTTTCACCGATAGTGGCTATATGTGAGTTAAAGTACTCTTCAAATTTTACACCGTCAACTTCTGTGCTCATCAACTCTTCTACTTCGCTGACACCACTACTCATGATGTGAGTTGTTGTATTTTTAGTGAAATTTATAAAGTTGTCATTTTTTGCCACAAAGTCAGTCTCTGAATTTATCTCACTTATAGTTGCCTCTTTATAATCAGGCCTTACCTCAACACTTACTAAACCTTCACTTGCAAGTCTATCAGATTTTTTAGCCGCTTTTCCAAGACCTTTTTCTCTTAAAACATCGACTGCTTTATCTATATCACCTTCAGTCTCGCCTAGTGCTTTTTTGCAATCCATCATACCGGCACCAGTCATCTCTCTTAGCTGTTTTACCATTTGTGCACTTATAGTTGCCATTATTTTTCCTCTGTCTCTTCTTTTGATTCTTCTTGAGATTTTTCAACTTTTTGGGTTACTTCTTCACTAACCAATGTCTCATCTTTTACAGCTTCGTCTACAACTGCTGCTTTCTCTTCATCACTAACCGATACTTCTTGGGCTTCTTGGGCTGCTGCGTCTTGTTCCCTTATCTCTCTGCCTTCATTCATGGCTTCTGCCATCTCTTTGCAGAAAAGTCTAACTGAACGAATAGCATCATCATTTCCGGGAATCGGTAAATCTACAAGGTCAGGATCACAATTTGTATCGAGTGGTGCTATAACTTTAATTCCGAGTCTTCTGGCTTCCTGGACCGCAATTTTTTCTTTTACAGTATCTATTACAAAAATCATATCAGGGATTTTTTTCATCTCTCTGATGCCACCTAGATAATCCAAAAGTTTAATTTTCTTTCTCTTTAGCATCAAAGCTTCTTTTTTTGTCAAAAGGTCAATCTGTCCGTCTTCTTCCATCTTTTCGATGATGTCCAGTTTTCTGATTGATTGCTTGATAGTTTGATAGTTTGTAAGCATTCCGCCCAACCATCTGTGATTTACATACGGCATACCGCATTTTTCAGCATACTCTTTCACTGCTTGGCTTGCCTGCTTTTTAGTACCGACAAATAGCATTGTCTGTCCCTCAGTCGCAGCATCTTTTACTACATTGTAAGTGTATCTGAAAAAACGAAGTGTTTTTTGTAAATCTATAATATAGATATTTTTTCTTTCACCAAAGATATATTTTTTCATCTTTGGATTCCATCTTCTAGTTTGGTGTCCAAAGTGTACACCGCATTCCAACAAGTCTTTCATGGCTACCATGAAGCTCTCCTTATGTTAATTTTTTTGGTTTAGCCTCCATGCCCATCAACAGAAATTTTCTGCAACCTTTCAAGGATTGGCATGTGTGAGATTTTAAACGAATAGAGATTATACTCAAATTTTATTTAAATTTTGCTTCAAAATGTCGATATAGGTATTAGTCTATTAAAAACTTTTATGTGTGATAAAATTTTAAGATAATTTCAACATAATTTTGGATAGAGTTCTGTTGCTATTTCTAATAAAAACTTGGTAAGGGTGGCGATTAAACAATGAAAAAAACATACAAGATATATCTAAATATTATCATGATGTTTTTAATATTTTCACTATTGATTTCCGTAAATCAGGGTCCGAAAATCATCTCTTTTTCCCTGCTTGCATTTGTAATGTTTATACTGCTTCTAAATCTAATAAGACTCTTAAGAGACAAAGAAAATGAAGAAAATGAAGAAAAGAATCCAAAACAGGCATATCTTGATGCATTTGAAAACAGCTCTTCCTTAGCAAAATTTAACGAAGATTTTACCATAAATTATGTAAACAGATCTTTTTGCCAACTCACATTATGCTCAAAAGATGAATGTCTGGGAAGAACACTGGATGACTTTCTCATTAATCAAGCTGAAATAAAAAATGAAATTTACGAAACACTCAAATACGACCAGTCGTGGGAAGGGGTTTTGTATCTAAAAATTCCTTTTGGAGAGCAGGTATATATAAAATGTTCTATTATTCCTATAAGAAATGACCAAAACTCCTCTAAAGAATACCTCTTGATTGGACATGATTTGACAGAATTAATGATAGTCAAAAAAGTTATACATGAAAATACATTTATTGATTCGCATACAAAACTATCAAATAGAATGCAGTTAATAAAAGACAAATTAAACTTCAATCAAAGACAAAACCTAACTTTAATTATCTTAAATATAGACTCGTTTCAAGCAATAAACAGCATATATGGGAATGAATTTGGTGATGAAGTTCTTGTAGCAACAGCACAATGGCTAAAGGATAATCTTCCTGTTAAAAATTCCAAACTATACAAATTTGAAGCAGATGTATATGCGATTTTGATTCCTTTTTCATACAATAAAGATGAACTCAAAATTTATCTAAAGTCCATATCCAAAAAAATCACAGAAGATGGCTTAAGATGCTTGAGTATAGATGTAAATATAAGCTTCACTATCGGCGCTGCCCAAGGAAAAATTAATCTTCTAAAACTCTCCTCTATAGCGTACAAAGAAGCAAAGAAAAATAAAAAAACCTATATAATCTATGATTCAACAAGCAACAAAGAAGAGGAGTATCTACAAAATATCAAAACAATAAATATCTTAAAAAAATCACTCAAAGACGATATGGTTATCCCATACTATCAGCCAATTATGGATGTAAAAACAAAGAAAATAGATAAATACGAAACACTTATGAGAATTAAAAAAGAAAACGATTCCATACTTTCACCTTATGAATTTCTTGAGATCGCAAAACACTCAAAACTATATCCGTCACTCTCAAGAAGTCTTATAAAAAAAGCATTTGACAACTTCAAACACTCTTCAAATGAATTTTCAATAAATCTCTCATTTTTAGACATATTAAATCAAAAAACTATGAACTTCATACTTGATATTTTAAATGAGTACGACATAGGCTCCTGGGTTGTTTTTGAGATACTTGAAAGTGAGGGAATTGACAATTATGATATAGTCCTGAAGTTCATCGAGATGGCAAAATCATATGGTGCTAAAATCGCTATAGATGATTTTGGTAGTGGATACTCCAACTTTGAGAGGATCGTCAAGCTTCAGCCTGACTACATAAAGATAGACGGAAGCATCATAAAAAATATAGATAAAAATGAAGATATGAGAATAATTTCCCAAACAATAGTTGACTTTGCACAAAAACTTGGAGTTAAAACTATCGCAGAGTATGTACACTCAAAGACTATCTTGGATATTGTCACATATATGGGTGTAGATTATGCCCAGGGCTACTACATAGGAAAACCGGCTCCTCGTCTAGTTGCAAGATCTAAAAACTTTTAACAAAACTTAAGAATTTAGTGTTATAATCACCTTTTTATTGTTCAAAATGTCTTAGGGGTGCTGAAATTTTTCGGCTGAGAAAATACCCTCAACATACAGCAAAAGTTACTCGCTTTTACTGTAAACCTGATCTGGATAATGCCAGCGTAGGAAAAGGAGAAAACTACATGAGTGCCACATTAGAAAACCTCAAAGAGGTCAAAAAAACATACATACAAAGTCTGCCAAACTCGAAGAAGATTTTTGTCACAGGAAGTCGTAAAGACTTAAAAGTTCCGCTAAGAGAGATAAATCAGGCTCCTACAACAAAAAGTGATGGCTCATTTGAACAAAATCCACCACTATATGTCTATGACACAACAGGCTCATACACTGACCCGGGTGAAAACATAGATTTGCACAAAGGTATAAAAAATATAAGAGGCAAATGGATAGAAGAGCGAAATGATACAGAAATTTTAGAGAATTTTGGCTCAAGCTATTTTCACAAACGAGCACAAGATAAAAAGCTTGATTTTCTTAGATTTCCAAATATTTCCAAACCAAGAAGAGCCAAAAAAGGTAAAAATGTTTCTCAGATGCACTATGCAAAACAGGGCATAATCACTCCCGAAATGGAGTTTGTTGCCATCAGAGAAAATTGCAAAATTGATGAAATGAAAAAGAGTGGGCTTCTTTGTAAACAACACAAAGGTGAAAGTTTTGGAGCAAATCTCCCGGAATTTTATACCCCTGAATTTGTTAGAGATGAGATAGCTGCTGGCAGAGCCGTCATGCCGGCAAATATAAATCATCCTGAGATTGAGCCTATGATAATAGGACGAAACTTTATGGTAAAGATAAATGCAAATATAGGAAACTCTTCCACAACCTCCTCGATTGAAGAAGAAGTCGGCAAGATGATTTGGGCTACAAGATGGGGAGGCGATACGGTGATGGATCTCTCCACAGGAGATAATATACACGAAACCAGAGAGTGGATCATCAGAAACGCAGCTGTTCCTATCGGTACGGTTCCTATATACCAAGCACTGGAAAAAGTTGACGGAGTTGCCCAAAATCTAACATGGGAAATCTTCAGAGATACACTTATAGAACAAGCCGAACAAGGGGTTGATTACTTCACTATTCATGCAGGTGTCAGACTCCAATATGTCCCAATGACAGCTAAAAGACTCACTGGCATAGTATCTCGTGGAGGCTCTATAATAACCAAATGGTGTCTTCACCACCACAAAGAGAGCTTTATATATGAACATTTTGAAGATATATGTGAGATTATGAAAGCTTATGATGTAGCATTTTCACTAGGAGACGGCTTAAGACCGGGGTCTATCTATGATGCAAATGATGAAGCTCAATTTGCCGAACTCGAGACTTTGGGAGAACTCACAAAGATAGCATGGAGGCATGATGTACAAGTGATGATAGAGGGTCCGGGACATGTTCCTTTGCAAATGATAAAAGAAAATATGGACAAAGAGTTGCAAGACTGTCTTGAAGCACCTTTTTATACTCTAGGACCATTGACGATGGATATAGCTCCGGGATATGATCATATAACCTCTGCCATAGGAGCCGCAAATATAGGCTGGTATGGCACATCAATGCTCTGTTATGTCACGCCAAAAGAGCATCTTGGTCTGCCAAATAAAGATGATGTCAAAGAGGGCATAATCACCTATAAAATTGCAGCCCACGCAGCAGATTTGGCGAAAGGATTTGCAGGAGCACAGATAAGAGACAACGCCCTCAGTAAAGCTAGATTTGAGTTTAGATGGCATGACCAGTTCAATCTGGGCTTTGATCCGGATCGTGCTTTAGAGTTTCATGATGATACACTTCCGGCTGCTGGGGCCAAAGTAGCACACTTTTGCTCTATGTGCGGGCCAAAATTTTGCTCCATGAAAATCACTCAGGATGTCAGAGACTATGCAAAAGAAAAAGGGCTTGAGAGCATTGATGATGCATTAGAAAAAGGAATGAGCGAACAAGCCAAAAAGTTTCAGAAAAAAGAGAGTCAAATGGTAGGTGAAATTTACGAAAAAATCTAAGAGTTCATACTGATATGTACACAAAGCCAAAGAGTTCCCTCTTTGGCTTGCAAAACTTTATGGGGACTGTTTTTTGCTATCAGTATAAAATCTCCTTTTTTCAAAACTTTTTGTTCACCTTCTGTCTCCAGCGTTGCCTCACCGTCCATCAACATCACCCACTCATCATAGTTTTGATTGTAAAGCTTGCCTGTTTGTTTGTTTGAGCTGATAATCTTCTCTATCATCACACTCTCATTTTTATACAGTTCTTCAAAGATTTCACCCTCTTTTGGTGGTTTTATATTATTAAAAAAATTCATAAAACAATTCCTCCGCAGAATCTGCCTGTCTCTCCGTCTCTTCTGTATGAGAAGTAGTTTTTATCACAACAAGTACAAATAGGTGAAAGTTTTATATTTCTACCTATTATACCCATGCTCTTCATGTCATTTATACACTTTGAGACTATGTCGAGATATATCTTCTCGCCTTCTGAATGCAGATAATTCTCAAAGCCTTTTGTTGCATCATCCTTTACCTCATAACAGCAGGATTTTATGGACGGACCTATATATATCATTATATCCTCCACTTTAGAAAAGAACTTATCTTGCATCTTTTGGATAGTTTTATTTGCGATTTTTTCCTTTACACCGTTTCTACCCGCATGTGCAACTGCTACGACACCTTTTAGCTTGTCATAAAACAAAACAGGGATACAATCAGCCACCATAACACAAAGTGCCACACCTTTTATATTTGTCACCAAGGCATCAGTTTGTGAAACTGTCTGACTCTTTTTTTTAGTGATAATCTCTACATTTGACCTGTGAACCTGCTCCATAAAGACCAGGTTCTGAGTGCCTAGTTTTTTAGCCAGAACTGCTCTATTCTTTACTACAGCAAAAAAATCATCCTCTACATGCAAAGCTAAATTCAAGCTCTCAAACGGGGGCTTGCTCACACCTCCAAATCTATCGCTAAAGATGTATCTCATCTAAAATCTAGCCATCATACCGTCTACATCTTCCCAGCTTAAACCCTTCTCTTTACTTATCATATGATAGATATATCTTGCAAACATATCGGTCTCTATGTTTACCTCTTGTCCTATTTTGTATTCACCAAAAAGTGTTTGAGAGAGTGTGTGGGGTATAATAGTGAGTCTAAAATTCTCTTTTGTCACATCATTTATAGTCAGACTCACTCCATCTATGGCAATGCTTCCTTTTGGAACGATATATCTAAAAAATTTCTGCGGATAAGTTATATAAAAATCTGTTGCATTTTGGTTTTTATTTATGGATTTTATGACTCCAACACAATCCGTATGTCCTTGAACTATATGACCTTCAAGCCTGTCACTAAGCTTCATAGCAGGCTCTATGTGGACTCTTCCTTTAAGATTTTTTACCGCCATTATGCTTCTTGTCTCATTTGAGAGTTCAACCCCAAAAGTCTTATCACCAAGTGATATAACAGTCAAACAGACACCATTTACTGCCACACTGTCACCAATACCCGGCCTATATTTGGCTTTCAGGGTTAAAACACTGTTTTGATAACTAACAACCGTAGCAAACTCTCTTATAAGTCCTGTAAACATATCTTCTCTTTTTTATATAATTATAACATAACCATAGCACTATAAATAGATACTCTCCTGTGGTTTTATTATATGTATTTTTTTATTTAGCTTTTCTTCTAGTACTTTTTTGAATATTTTTTGCTTGTCCTCTTCCCCGTGAATTAAAAAAATCCTCTTAAGGTCTTTTATCTTTGAAATCCAAGAAAGCATACTTTTTTGGTCAGCATGAGCAGAAAAACCATTTATCGTATGAATACCCGCTTTTATGATTATATCCTCTCCGTATATATTGACATTTTTTGCTCCATCAACGATACTTCTTCCAAGCGTGCCGACTGCTTGATAACCTACAAAAATCACAGCATTTTTTTGATTCCACAGACGGTGCTTAAAATGGTGCAAAATTCGTCCTCCAGTGCACATACCGCTACCTGCTATGATAATTGCTCTTCTTTGTATATCATTTATAGCTATGGAATCTTTGGCCTCAAGCGTATAAACAAGATTTTCAAAATCAAAAACCGTACCATCTTTGATTTTGTTTTTTTGACAATGTTGGCTTAAATGATCAGCATATTTTCTATATACATCAGTAGCGCGGGTTGCCATAGGAGAATCTAAAAATATCTTGCATTCAGGCAGTTCCTTTTTTATATACATATCTTTGAGTATGCAAAGCAACTCTTGTGATCTTTCTACTGCAAAAGAAGGTATAATTATATTGCCCCAATTGTGCATAGTATCAATTACAATCTTTTTAAATTCGTTTAAACTGTCATTTAGATTCTTATGATTTCTATCGCCATATGTTGATTCTATATACAGATAATCTGCCTCTTTGCAAGCTTGAAGTGGAGGTAAAACTATATCATTATCATTTCCTAAATCCCCGGAAAAAACTATAGTGTACCAGACTCCTCTCTCTTTAAATCTAATCTCTATAAAAGATGAACCCAAAATATGCCCGGCATCTTGATAGGTAATATATACATCATCACAAAGTTTAATTTTTTCATTATATTTAGGAAAAATCCACGGAAGATCAAAGGCAGCTTGGACATCATTCTCTTTATATAGCGGTTCTTCAATTTCCTTTTCTCTTCCCTTTCGCTGAGCTTTTTTAAATCTTGTTTCATACTCCTGTCGCATCAGTTTCACAGCATCCAAAAGTATTACTTCGGCCAAATCACAAGTCGGAGCAGTAGCAACTATAGAGCCTTTAAATCCATCTTTAAGCAACTTTGGAACTCTTCCGACATGGTCTAAATGCGCATGAGTAATCAAAAGAAAATCAACTGAATTTGGATCAAAACCAAACTCTTTTTGGTTTTGATCTTCTTCTTCTCCCTGGAACATTCCGCAATCTATCAGAATTTTCGGACCATTTTCAATTTCCAGCAAATGAGCTGAACCTGTGACTACTTCTGCCGCACCGTAAGATGTAACTGTTGCCATAATTTATCCTTTATCGGCTATACCATTTTACAATATACTCCCAAGCCTCTCTTGCATTTTCAACTACTTTAAACATCCTTATATCCTCACTGGATATCATACCCTCTTCTACCAAAAAATCAAAATTTATAATCCTTGACCAATAATCACCAGAAATCAAAACGATCGGTATTTTTTCAGTTTTTTTAGTCTGTATCAAAGTCATTGTTTCAAAAAGTTCATCAAGTGTACCAAAACCACCGGGATATACAACAAGAGCTTTTGCACGATTTATAAAATGTAGTTTTCTGATTGCAAAGTAGTGAAATTGAAAACACAACTCAGGTGTGATGTAAGGGTTTGGAAATTGCTCTTTAGGCAGGTTTATATTAAAACCCACCGAATTCGCACCCTCATCACTGGCTCCCCTGTTGGCAGCTTCCATAATGCCCGGTCCTCCTCCTGTAGCAATTACCACAGGACAGTTATCAAGATCTTTACCCTCAAGTGCCACAATTTTCCCAAACTCTCTGGCATCATCATAATACTTGCTTTTTTCCAATATCTTTTGGGCTCTTGCAACTTTTTGTTGTAAATGTTCGGAATTTTGATTTTGTTTTAGCTTGCCTTTAAAAGATTTCAATATCTCTTTGGCAACTTTTTCTTCTCTTATCCTGGCACTTCCAAAAACAACTACGGTATGTTTTATCCCAAAACTGTTCAGAGCCAATTCAGCCTTTAAATAATCAAGCTCAAGTCTAATAGCTCTTGCTTCATACGACTCCAAAAACATCTCGTCTTCTTCGGCTATTTTATAAGATTGACTGCTTAAAAGTCCTGTAACCAATTTTTGTTGATGTTCGTCTTCATATATATCTTTCAAATTTTCAAAAGATGGCTTCTTAATGCTCACAATATATCCTTTCGCCTCTTCAAATATTATACACCAATTCCATTTAAACGAAGCAAACTCTGCACTTGCGCATCTTCGCCCTTTAACTCTTTATATAGCTCTCTCATGCTTTTACTTCCGCCCTGTCCCAATATGATATTTAGATAATCTTTACCAAATTTTGTATCAAATATTCCTTGGTCCACAATCTCAAAAAAAGCATCCGCACTTAGAACTTCCGCCCATTTATAGCTATAATACCCGGCAGCATAACCACCTGCAAATATATGTGCAAAACTATTTTGAAATTTATTGTAAGATGGTGGTTTTATCAGGGAGAAATCCTCTCTTATCTCATCTAGCAGGCCTTGAACATCATCCTCTACATGTAGAGCTTGGTGAAGCTTAAAATCAAAGAGTGAAAACTCCAGCTGCCTAAGCATACCAAGAGCGGATTCAAAATTTTTGACCTTTACGATTTTATCTATCATCTCATCACTAAGTATTTCACCACTTTTATAGTGTCTGGCAAATATCTTCAGCACTTTCGGCTCATAAGCAAAATTTTCCAAAAACTGAGACGGAAACTCTACTGCATCCCATTCTACTCCATTTATGCCACTTACGCCATTTTCCCTAACGATACTCAACATGTGATGAAGAGCATGGCCCATCTCGTGAAACAGAGTCACTACATCATCATGTCTTAGAAGAGATGGTGAATTTTTTGAACTTGGAAAATTTGCTACAACAAAGGCTGAAGCGAGGTGCTCTACTCCCTTTTCATCTATATGGTGACTTTGCCAATTGTGCATCCACGCACCACCTCTTTTTCCCTTTCTGCTCTCTAAATCAAGATATATCCTGGCTCTGACTTTGCTATCCACCAAAATATCATAAGAAGATGCTTTTTCATCCCATAATTTTTCATCATTTTTAACAAACTCTATTCCAAAAAGTGAATTTAAAAATTTAAATAGTCCCTGTACAACGGAAGTTTGCTCAAAATATGGACGGTAGAGTTCTTGATCATAATTATATTTTAATTTTTTTAATTTTTCGGCATAAAAAGACAAATCATAACTTTCTAAAGGCTTAACATCTACAAAATCTTGCAATTCTTTCAACTCTTTGATGGCAAACGGCTTAGCCGCATTTGCCAGTTCTTGTAAAAAATCAATAACACTTTTTTCATCTTTTGCCATTTTAGGAGCTATTGAATACTGTGCATAATTATCAAATTCCAAGATTTGTGCCATCTCTTGTCTAAGCTTCATCAATTCATCTATAATCTTCGCATTTTGCGGAGCTTTGGTAACATAGGCCTTGTATAGTTCTTCTCTAATTTGCCTGTTTTGTCCATAAGTCATATAAGTTATGTACGGCGGCATCTGCAATGTAAACTTATACTTTTTAACTCCGTCAATCTCAACTTCATAGCTTTTTTTGTCATCATCACTGATACCCTCCACATCTTTAACATCCAAAATCAATTCATACTTATTTATGGCATCTATAAGATTTTGAGAAAAGTCATTTGAAAGTTCACTCAATCTTAGATTGATAACTTCTAGTCTTTTTTTCTTCTCTTCATCAAGATTTGCTCCGCTTAACTCAAAATTTTGTATATTTAGTTCAACTACCCTTTTTTGCTCAGCATTTAAATTCTCATTTTTTTCTATCTGCTTAAAAGCTTTATAGATATCAAGATTTTGCGAGAGTTTTGTAGAATACTCTGTTATGATAGGCAAAGACTCGGTATAGACTTTTTGTGTTTCATCGCTGTTATTCACGGAATTTATATGCGAAAGAGGAGTAAAAAACTCTTCTAACTCTTCTTCCATAAGTTCTAATGGCTTTACAAAATTGGCAAATGTTTTATTTTCTATACTAAGCAATTTATCTATTTTTTCACTGTTTTTGCTAATCTTTTGTTCCAGATTCTCGATAAAGCTATCCATATTAACTTTAAATTTTAAAAACTTTTCCATCTCTTCTCCATAATTTTTTTGAAATTATATCAGTTATTTAAAAACTAATACAAAATAAGCTATAATGATTTAATATTTTTCAAGGAATTTACATATATGAAATATGATATTATTGTAGTTGGCGGGGGACATGCCGGCATCGAAGCTGCACTTGTAAGTGCGAGACTCGGACACAAAACACTTCTTTTAACGATTTTGGTCGAACAAATAGGAGCTGCCAGTTGTAATCCTGCTATCGGTGGACTTGCCAAAGGACATCTTGTAAAAGAGATAGATGCACTTGGTGGTCAGATGGGCTTAACAACCGATGCCACAGGCATACAGTTTAGAATCCTCAATCAATCAAAAGGTCCTGCAGTTCAAGGAAGTCGAGCTCAAATCGATATGGACAGATACAGAATCTTTATGCGAAATATCGTACTAAACACAGAAAACCTCACCGTCTCTCAGGAGATAGCGGAAGATATTTTAAGTGATGGAGAAAAAGTAACCGGCATAAAAACACACCTTGGAAACATCTATAAAGCCAAAAAAATCATCCTTACGACCGGTACATTTATGAAGGGTCTGATTCATATAGGGGAGTTTAAACAAAATGCAGGTAGATTTGGCGAATTTCCATCGGTAAATCTATCTGATTCACTTAGAAAATTTGGCTTAAACTTAGGTCGTTTAAAGACGGGAACATGTGCGAGAATCGATGCAAAAAGCATAGATTTTTCAAAGATGGAAAAACAAAGCGGTGATGAGTCGCCAAAACCTTTTAGTTTTAGAACAGATGCAGAGAACTTCAACCCCCATCAACTCCCTTGCTACATTACATATACCAATCTAAATACCCACTCCATCATATCAAATAACTTTCACAGAGCTCCACTTTTTACTGGTCAGATAGAGGGAACAGGTCCCAGATACTGCCCTAGCATAGAAGATAAAGTCAACAGATTTAGCGACAAAGACAGACACCATCTTTTCATTGAGCCACAAACTTTAGAGGCTACCGAATACTACATAAACGGTCTAACAACCTCGCTACCACCAGATACGCAATTGACTATGATAAGATCAATTGTCGGTCTTGAAAATGCAAGGATAGTCCGCTATGGATATGCGATAGAGTATGACTACATAGACCCCACAGAATTAAAACATACGCTAGAGGCCAAAAAGATGGAGGGCTTGTATCTAGCCGGTCAGATAAACGGAACAACAGGATATGAAGAGGCGGCAGCGCAGGGATTGATGGCAGGTATAAATGCAAGTCTTGCATTGGAAGACAAGGAGCCGTTTATACTGCGCAGAGATGAGGCATATATAGGTGTTTTGATAGATGACTTAGTAACAAAAGGAACAAAAGAGCCTTATCGTATGTTTACAAGCAGGGCTGAGTACAGACTGCTGCTTCGTGAAGACAATGCAGACATAAGACTAAGCTCTTATGGATATAAAATGGGTCTTATAGATGAAGATACTTACGACAAAATAGTCAAAAAAATCTCTAAGATAAAAGAGGGTTTGGCTTTTTTAGAAGAGACTACACTTACACCATCAAAGGAAAATATCGCCTTTCTAGCAGAGATTGATGAAGATAAAATCACAGACAAAGTAAGCCTACAGAAGATAGTAGCAAGAAAATCTTTTGATTTGGAAAAACTCAAAAAACTCTCGCCAATATTTGAAAATTTCTCAAAAGACGCTAAAAAGCAGATATTAGTCGAAGCCAAGTACAAAAACTACATAGAAAAACAGAAAAACCAAATAGACAAAATGAAAGATATGATGAACATAAAAATCCCACCAATGATGGACTTTAGCTCCATCTCAGGCTTAAGCAATGAAGTGGTGGAAAAACTACAAAAATTCAACCCTCCAACCCTCTTCGCAGCAAGCGAAATCAGTGGCATAACCCCCGCTGCTATCGACATACTCCATATTTATGTAAAGATGGCTCAGAAAAGATAAAATTCTCATGTTTACTCTTGACTTTTGAACATATGTTCGATATAATTCCGAACATATGTTCAAAAAGGCTACAAAATGAATCCTTGTGGAAGAAGACGAAAAAACAGAAAAATAAACGCAGACCATAGTGAAATCTGCTTCAAACCCTGTGGGGTTAGAGGGGATTTACTAGAGAGCGTTGTTATGTATGAAGATGAGATGGAAGCTATAAGGCTTGCTGATTTTGAATCTTTGTACCAACAAGAGTGTGCCGATAAAATGCGTATATCTCGTCCCACTTTCTCAAGGCTTATAGAATCAGCTAGAAAAAAGATAGCTGATGCCCTTTTGAATCATAAAATTTTAGAAGTACAGGAGAGATAATGGACAAAAAAATACTAGCATGCAATAACGATAAATGCATAAAAAAAGATGAGTGCAAAAGATACAAATTATACTTAGATGGTGCAACAGAACACTCAACAAATGGAGGAACAGCTCAAAAAGGCTGTAAGAAATTTATACAAAAATAGACAATAAGGAGAATATCATGAGAGGAAATGGACAAGGAAGAGCCCAAGGAGCAGGAAGAGGCATGGGCAGAGGAAGAGGAAGAATGGCTGCTGAAAATCAAGGCTTGCAAAATGGACAGGGTGCAGGCAGAGGAATCGGCGGAAGAAACAGAAACAACCAAGCATGCCAGGGAAACGGACAAGGTTTTGGAAGAGGTGAAGGCAGAGGAAAAGCTCATAACAGGAGTTTTAACAACTAAGATGAAACTCACAATTGCAAGCGGAAAAGGTGGTACGGGAAAGACCACCGTTTCCGCAAATCTCACATCGTATCTTGCAAATCTTGACAAAAAAGTTGTCTTAGCAGACCTTGATGTAGAGGAGCCAAACTCTGCTCTTTTTATAGATTCAAAATTAAAAAACACAAAAGTATGCAACAAGATGGTGCCGGTTTGGGAGAGTGAAAAGTGCATACTCTGTGGCGAATGTGCCAAAGTATGCAACTTTAATGCCATAGTGGCACTTCCGAGCGAGATATTGGTATTTCCTGAGTTGTGCCATAGTTGTTATGCCTGTAGTGAACTCTGTCCAACAAATTCACTGCCGATGAATCCTACTAGAATCGGTGAGATAAAAGAGTATGAGGCAAAAAACTTCAGTTTTGTAGAGGGAAGGTTGGACCTTGGACAAGAGATGGCAGTGCCTCTCATCTCTCAAACCATAGAGTATGTAGATGAAAATTTTAAGGATTATGTTAAGATATTTGATGCACCTCCGGGAACCAGTTGTCCTGTCATAGAGGCAAGTCGTGGGAGTAATTTTGTGGTGCTCATCACCGAAGCTACACCTTTTGGGCTAAATGATCTGAAACTTGCGGTCGAAACCATGAGAGTTTTAAAACAAAACTTTGGAGTTATTATCAATAGATACGGCATAGGAAACAAAGGTGTAGAAGAGTACTGCGAAGGTGAAAATATATCGATAATCACAAAAATCAAAAACGATAAAGAGGTGGCAAAACTCTACTCAAAAGGGGAACTTATATACCCAAAAATCTCCCATTTCAAAGACTCATTAGATGAAATAGTAGAGTTCATAGGAGGCATAAAATGATAATTTTCTTGGCATCAGCCAAAGTTTTAGTCACGAGGAATTTTTCAGGAATTTACTTCCTGAAAAAGGGGATAATAAGATGAAGGAAATCGTTGTTATTTCTGGCAAGGGCGGCACCGGAAAAACCTCTTTGAGTGCTTCATTTGCCTATCTTGAAGGAAAAAATGCCCTTATTTGTGATTGTGATGTAGATGCAGCAAATATGCACTTGCTTTTAAATGCTGATTTTTCTCAAAGAGAAGATTTTTTCAGCGGAGAAGTTGCTTTTATAGATGAAGAGTTGTGTACAAATTGCGGTGAGTGTAAAGATGTGTGTAGATTTGATGCTATACATGTAGAGGATGGGCAACACAGAGTTGATCCAATCTCTTGTGAAGGATGTTGGTATTGTAGTAGAGTCTGTCCGACAAAAGCCATCAGTATGAACACACAAAAAGCTGGAGATCTATATATCTCAAATATCAAACAAAACTCAAAAATGGTACATGCAAAGCTTGGATTTGCTGCTGAAAACTCAGGCAAACTTGTAGCAAAAGTTAAAGCAAGCGGCAAAGAATTAGCCAAAGAGACAGGGGTTGAGTATATCATCACAGATGGAAGTCCGGGAATCGGATGTCCGGTCATATCATCTCTCAGTGGAGCTGATTTGGTAGTACTTGTCACAGAAGCTACGGTATCTGGTTTACATGATTTGCAAAGAGTCCAAAAACTCGTAAAGACATTTAATTTAAAAGCAGTTTGCATCATCAATAAATATGACTTAAATTTGAAAATGACAAAAGATATAGAGCAGTTTTTAAAGGATGAAGACATAGAGTTGGTAGCGCTCCTACCTTATGATGAAACTTTTACAAAGGCTTTGTCAAAAGCAAAACCGATAGTAGAGTATGACAAAAAAGGGGAACTCTCGAAGTTGGTTAAAACAGCTTGGGGAAAGATAAAACAAGAGGCTAACTAAAAATTTTAGTGCAATATAAATTCTTGGCGATTGCCAAAGCTTTAGTCGCGAGGAATTTTTCAGGAATTTACTTCCTAAAAAAGGGGATAATAAGATGAAAATTGTGTTTACAGCAAAGGGAAGCAGTTGGGATAGCCTAATGGATCCTAGATTTGGAAGAATGGATATGTTAGTGGTATATGATGAAGACAGCGACAAACTTGAAGCTATAGCTAACAACGAAACAGAAGCTATGGAACACGGGGCAGGGCTTCAAACCGCGAAAAAAGTGCTAGATTTAAATCCTGATATTATCATCACAGGAAACGGTGCCGGTCAAAAGGCACTTGAGATTTTAAAGCGCTCAAATGTCAAGATGTTTACCGGTGCTGGCAACATGAGTCTCAAAGAGGCTTATGAAGCATATAAAAACGGTGAGCTTCAAGCTCAATTTTAAGGGGTATTAATGATTTTAAGAAAAAGGAGTCTTTCCTGTTTTCCTGTACAGTTTTTTGCTGTATTGATGGGAATTTCAGGACTTACCATAGTATATGCCAAAGCATATCATATATTAAACTTTTCATCTTTTTGGTATCTATCACTACTTAGTATAAATACGATTTTATTTTTTATCATCTTTACTATTTATCTACGCAAATGGATACAATATCCTCAAAAAGTGGAAGAAGAGATGCATCATCCTATAAAAAGCTCATTTGTTCCAGCTATTTCTATAAGCTTTTTATTGCTTTCTATCGCATACTATGATTATGCGCCGACTGTTTCCGTGTCGCTGTGGTTCATAGGAGCACCGCTTCATCTGTATTTTACACTCAGAACTATAAAATTTTGGATGATGCATGAAAAATTAAACATCAACCATATAAATCCGGCATGGTTTATCCCTGTAGTTGGAAATTTATTGGTCCCTGTGGTTGGAATAGATGTGCTGCCTATCTCGGTTTCGATATTCTATTTTTCAGTCGGATTTTTCTTTTGGATTATGCTTTTTGTCATAGTGATGTATCGTATGATTTTTCACAATCCAATGGCAAGTAAACTTGTACCGACTCTATTTATCTTGATAGCACCTCCTGCTGTAGGATTTATCAGCTATTTTAGGATCACATTTGGAAGTATTGATATGATGAGTATGTTTTTATATTCGATAGCTTTTGTTATCTTGTTCCTAATGTTTGCAAAATTAAAAGTTTTTATGAGTGCAAAGTTTTTTATATCTTGGTGGGCATATACATTCCCACTTGCAGCTATCTCTATAGCTTCAATTTTGATGTATATGACATATCCGAACAGTTTTAATTACACAGTTGCTATACTTTTGATAGGTTTTACAACGACGATTGTAGCATTGGTATTTTACAAAACAATTATAGGTATAAAAGAAGAACAATTATGTATAGAGGAAGATTAATATGAATAAAAGAAGTTTTATAGCAGGTATAGTTTTAGGTATAGTGGTGACGATGTTCGTCATACCTTTTGGTTTTAAGTTAGCGTTTAAAAATATGATGTTTAAAGAAGTTCCAAGCTCTTTTGGATTTGAAAAAACTGTTTCACTTATAGCAAACAGAATCGACAATCAAAAAGGTTGGCATGTAACAGATATAATAAATCAAGAAAAAGTTTTATTGGACAATGGTGGCAAAGAGGTTGGAAAAGTTAAAATTATAAAATTTTGCAATGCAAAACTCTCAAGCAAAATGCTAAAGGCTGATGACAGAAAGTATATGTCAGTCAAGATGCCTCTAAGTATCTCAGTTTATGAAAAAAGTGATGGAAAAGTATATATAGGTCTCATGAATGGTTATATGATGACCAGGATGATGAGCGGTACAAAAGAGGGTATTATCATGGAATCAGTAGTAAAAGACATAGAAAACATTATGAGTTTTTTACACTTTAGATATACAATATTTTAGACATGAAAAAGTTAAGCAACCAACAAACAACAGAGCTAACACTTAAAACTGCATTTAAAAAAACTGTGTTAGGATTTGTATCTTTATCGCCGATGATACTAGCTGTCATCGGCTTGGTTGCTCTTTTTCAAATCTATGTTACACCGGATATGCTCTCAAAATTCTTTGGGCACGGAGAAGGGCTTGACATACTAGATGGAACCATTATAGGTGCTGTATCTTCAGGGAATGGAGCCATAAGCTATGTAGTTGCTGATGGACTCAAAGAACAAGGAGTTTCAGATTATGCACTTATAGCTTTTATAATGGCTTGGACGACTTTAAGCTTCACTCATCTGCTTGCAGAAGCGAGTGTTTTTGGTGTAAAATTTACAACATACCGCAATATACTTACATTTCTTTGTACACTCATTATCGCCTATCTTTCAGTAGCTACTCTAAGGTTATTGTCATGAAAAAGATAGAATTTAAAGGCTTAAAGTTTTTAGGAATTGTTATAGCTTTATTTATCCTTGTGTCTGTATTTGACTTTGAAAATATAGCAAAAATTATGGATAAAACAGGTAATATACTAATCAAATTATTACCTATATTTATGCTTGTTATCACACTTACTGCACTCATAAACTACTTTTTGAAACCGAAGAAGATTATGGAGTATTTTGGCAAAGACAGCGGAGCAAAGGGTATCTTTTATGCTTTGATTAGTGGCATCATCAGCCATGGACCGATGTATGCATGGTATCCGATGTTAAATGACATGAGAAAACATGGCCTAAAATTTGGCTTAATTGCAACTTTTATGTATGCAAGAGCTGTTAAACTACCGCTTTTGCCATTTATGATAGGATTGTTTGGGCTTACATTTACCGTGATAGTAAATGTTTATATTTTGATATTTGCAGTTTTGCAAGGTAAAATTATAGATATATTAGAAAGAGAGAAATGAATATAAATTTGAAACAAATAGGCACAATTCACTCACCTTTTTGTCATCTGGAAAATATGCCGGTACAACCAAAAGGAGCAAGGAATCTGATAGCTACTATAGAGATAAAAGAAGAGTTTACAGAGGGCTTGAAAGATTTGGATGGGTTTAATTTTATATACCTTATCTACTATTTTCACAAGATTAAAGAACACAAACTTCAAGTCTTACCTTTTAATGAAAAAACGGGTGCAAAAAGAGGAGTTTTTTCGACCAGAACACCTATGCATCCAAACTCTTTGGGTCTGTCTGTGGTGGAGTTGCTTAAAGTCGAGGATAATATAGTAACAATAAAAGGAGTTGATATACTTGATGGTACTCCACTGGTGGATATAAAGCCGTATATTGAAAATTTTGATAAAGTTGATTTGGTGCCAAAATCCGGATGGATGAAAGCTAGTTTAGATGAAGTCAGTCGTGAAAAGTCTGACGATAGATTTGTAAATTTTTAAAAATATTAGGAGAAAAAATGAGATTGGTATTTCCAACAGATACAAATGACGGATATTTATCCAAAAGAGGTGCTCACTTTGGTAGAGCAAACTACTATACAATCATCACACTTGAGGACGATAAAATAGTAGATGTAGAGGGTGTAAGAAATCCGGGGCACAGTGATGGTGGCTGCTCAAATGCCGTGACAAATATACTAAGCCTTAGACCAAATGCCCTCATTGTCGGCGGTATTGGCGGACCTCCTGCTCGTGGTTTTGCAGAGGCAGGATTAGATCTATACTTTGACACAGTATCATCAACAGTGCAAGAGAGTGTACAGCTTTTTTTAGAGGGAAAACTACAAAAAAGTGCAGGTGAAGGTAGTTGTTCTGCACATTAAACAATATTTTGGAGGTAAAAAAATGATCTTTAAAAAAGCTCTACATGTAAAGGTGATTTTAGGTTTGATTTTTACCTCTGTTTTTTTTACAGGCTGCAGTGAAAACAAAAGCCTAAATCTTGATGGGGAAAAACTTCTAAGGCAAGATTGTGCCAAGTGCCACAACCTGGATATGCCTCCAAAAACTTTTGAGAATGAAAAAGCTCCTCCTATGATGGCTGTGAGTTTTCATATATTTGACTTTATAAAAGCTGCAACTCCTGCAGATAGATTGCCAAATGCGATAGAGTTTGTTGTGGATTTTGTACAAAATCCAGCTGTTTCAAAATCTTTTTGTGACAAAGAGAGCCTTAAAACTTATGGTCTTATGCCCTCCTTAAAAGGCAAAGTGAGTGAAGATGAACTAAGAGCAATAGCTCACTATGTTTTCACACACTACACAAAAGATAATCTTTTAACTGAAATGAAAAGAATCCAACAAATAAGAGAGATGCCAAAAGGCAGATTGCTGGCAGGACAAAACGGTTGTCTTAGCTGTCATGCCAAAAAGTTCAAAAAAGTTGGTCCGTCTTTTAGAGAAATTGCTAAAAAAATGGACAAAAAAGATATAATTTACTCAATAAAAAATGGAAGTAAAGGCAAATGGAAAGAGTGCAACAATATCCCTATGCCCTCTTTCAGAAAACTACCTGTTAAGGATATAAATATCTTGGCAAAATGGATAAAAAAGAGCTAATCAGTCTTCTTTATGTTACATTTTGTAGCATATTTCTATCTAAATCTTATTTAAATTTCAAAGCACACCCATATCACACTTCAACTTGTTAGCATTTACTTAAATAAATCTTAAGGAGATAATTATGAAAAATAGTTTTACAGTTATTGTGATGAGCGCATTGTTTGTCATATCTAGTCTATATGCAGCTCCGGCAAAACTTAGAGTTGTTGGCTCTTGGAGTAGCCTCTCTTTATATAAGGAGTATGAAAAACCTTTCTGGAAAAAAGATTTTACAAAAGAGTTTCCCAGTACTAAAGTTAGACTTAGTTCACTCGGGCAGATAAAACTTAAGGGTGCCTCGGTATATAGAGAATTGGCAAAAGGTGTTTTTGATGTAGTATCAACCGTAGGCGGATATGTAGTATCGGACTCTCAGACACTAGCTGGACTTGATTTTCCTGCATTGACAGACAACATAAAAACTGCAAAAAAGGTTGTGGATAGCTACAAAAAAACTTTAGATGAGGCATTAAAAAAAGATTTTAATGCAAAATTGATTTCAGTTGTTCCCTATCCTGCACAAGTTTTATTTTGTAAAGAGAAGATAAGCTCGCTATCTGATCTAAAAGGCAAAAAGGTTAGAGCTTCAGGATGGACTGTTGCAGAATTTTTGGATGGCATAGGCGCAACTGGCATCACAATGTCATACAGTGAAGTTCCCCAATCTCTACAAAGAGGCGTAATTGACTGTGCAGTTACAGGTGGATTATCCGGATATATGTCAGGCTGGGGTGAAGTATCTAACTATCTTTATCCGCTGCCAATAGGTGGCTGGGCATATGTAATTACCGCTATGAATCTAGATACTTGGAATAAATTTACAAAAAAAGAACAAAAGAAACTTCTTTCATCTGTAAACAAAAATATAGTTGTTCCGGCATGGATTAAGACTAATTATGAAACATCTGAAGGCGAAAAATGCTTGACAGGCCAAGATTGCTCATATGGAAAACCTGCACATATGAAACTTGTCAAAGTGCAAGAAAAAGACAAAAAGTTGGCAAAAGAAGTTTTGGTTTCAAGAGTTATCCCAAAATGGGTAAAAAAAGTTCCTGCTAAAACAGTTAAAGAGTGGAATGAAACCATAGGTAAGGTAGTAAATATAGAAGCTAAGTAGGAGTATATTATGACTAAGAAGCTAGAAGAGATTTCTAAATATTTCACATATATATGTGGTTTTTTACTTTTTGCATCTGTGTTTTTGATAAGCACAGAAGTTGTTTTAAGAAAGTTTTTTCTAATATCTTTTGGTGGAACCGATGAAATATCAGGCTACATTTTAGGTATATGCACCTCTTGGTCATTAGCGTATGTGCTTTTCAAAAAAATGCACATACGCATAGATATTTTATATACTAAAGTATCTAAAAAATTTCAACATATCTTTGATATTGTAGCCATGTTATTTACTTTGATATTCATTTCTTTGTTGGTCTATTCGAGTTTTGATGTATTTTATACTTCTATCATAAAAAATTCAACTGCAAACACTCCTTTAGGCACCCCTTTGTGGATACCTCAAAGTATATGGTTTTTAGGTTTTGTCTTTTTCATGATTGTTGTCTTAGTGTTGCTATATCATGCTATAAGTTCACTCATAACAAATAAAAATAACAAATATTCAAATGTTAAAAAGGATGAAATATGTATCTGATTCTTATTTGTGTCTTCATACTTCTTTTTCTTCTTTTTCTTTCCGTTCCTGTGGCATCGGCTATAGCGGGTGTGGCTATCGTAGTAGGATACTTCTTTTCTGATTATCCTATATTTGGCTCTCTTGGTGAAATCACTTGGAGCGTAAGTACAGATTTTCTTTTGCTTTCTATACCTTTTTTTGTCCTCTTGGGAGAGATATTGTTGCATTCAGGAATAGCAAAAGGGATATATTTTTCACTTCACAAATGGCTATCGTGGCTTCCTGGTGGTTTGATGCACGCAAATATCGCATCTTCTGCTCTTTTTTCATCAATTTCAGGCTCTTCCGTGGCAACAGCAGCCACAATCACAACCGTAGCTATGCCACAATGTGATAAATATGGATATAAACCTGGTATTTTTGCAGGCACGATAGCCGCCGGAGGGACTTTGGGGATTTTGATACCACCCTCAATAAATCTTATAGTTTATGGCTTTCTTACAAATACTTCAATACCTAAACTTTTTGTCGCCGGAATGATTCCGGGAATTTGTATGGCTACTCTGTTTATGCTATATATTTTAGTTTATTCGATAATAAAACAAGACAAAAGAAAAAAAGAAGAGCCTGTCACGTGGAAAGATAGATTTGTCGCCCTAAAGGATCTGATACCTATATTTATTTTATTTATATTGATTATGGGTTCCATATATACCGGCTTTGCAACTCCAACTGAAAGTGCTGCACTGGGCGTATTGGCAACATTGCTTATTACATACTTCAAGGGATTGTTAAATTTTGAGGTTTTAAAAAGATCTATAAAAGGCACCATAAGAACAACTGGGATGATTATGTTTATCATTATAGCTGCAAATTTTTTAAATTTTGTTTTGGTATCTATAGGCTTGACTGATGATTTGTCCAGCTTTATTGAAAACTTGTCTATCTCGAAATACTCCATGCTTGCAATGGTAACACTTTTGTATTTGGTTTTGGGAATGTTTATCGAAACTCTATCGCTGATGGTGATTACAATTCCAATCATAGCACCAATAATGGTAACTCTAGGATTTAATCCTGTATGGTTTGGAATATATCTTATAATACTTATAGAGATGGCACTAATAACACCTCCCGTTGGTTTAAATCTATATGTTGTACAAGGCATAAGAAACAAAGGAACAATACTCGAGGTCATGAGAGGAAGTTTGCCCTTTGTCATAATTATGATTTTAATGGCTGTTTTATTGGCAATCTTTCCACAAATATCATTATTTTTGGTAAATTATGTATAAATTACTAAAAACTATATGAGTTTATAACCCTCTTGTTTTATATTTTCAATGATATTTTTAGGAAGTTTCTTTCTTAGTTCTTTTACAAATGTTTTTAAAGCATCCTGTGACATATATTTATCTGTCCAAACATAATCTTGAATCAAAAAATATTTTGTAATTCTGTTTCTATTTCTACACAGAAGCTCTAAAAAATCTTTCTCTTTTTTCCGCAAGTCAATTTTTTTATCTTCAAAAATAACTTGATTGTTGTCAGTATCTAAAAATATATTTTCGCAGAGCTCAATCATAGAGTAATTCTCACCACACAAAACTTTAGAAATCGCCAAAAACAACTCTTTGTTTGTAGTGGGTTTAAGTAGATATTGATCAATTTTCAGATTGATTAGTTTTAATAAATACTCCTCTTTTGGATATGCACTTAAGATTATTATCGGTACAGATAAGTTTGTCTGCCTTATTTTTTTTACTAGATATATACCGTTTTTGTACTGCATTACTATATCTGAAATTATCAAATTTGGCTTCTTTGATAAAAAAATTTTATATGCCATATCCCCATCACTTGCCTCATACACATCTTTAAAATAAAAACTTAAAATATTTCTCAGCCTAACTTTTACATCTTCATCATCTTCAACCAGTAAAACTGTAAAAACTTTTAATTCCTTCTCTAACCGTAACATCTTCAAATCTCCTTCATATCTTAGAGTATGATTTCAAATACTGCTCCATAT
Source organism: Sulfurospirillum sp. (assembly GCA_045047115.1). GTDB lineage: Bacteria > Campylobacterota > Campylobacteria > Campylobacterales > Sulfurospirillaceae > JAADIZ01. Next base: position 28,114 of record JASFYR010000002.1, on the reverse strand, counting down.
GCATCGTTTTTTACGCTTAGCTTCCCTTGCATATTTTTTTCAATTATCATTTTTGACATATATAACCCAAGACCAGTACCCTGTATCTTCTTTGTGGAAAAATAGGGCTCAAAAATCAAATCAATAATATTATTTTCTATACCTCCGGCATTATCTTTAATCGTTACTATCGAAGAACAATTTTTTGTATCAATGATTAATGTTATACTCTTTTTGCTCATACCACTTGACATTAGTGCATCTTTCGCATTTAAAAGGATATTTAAGATTACTTGTGAGTATTCTCTTTTGTAGCCATTAACCTTCTTGTCTTTTTTTACAATAAAATGCAATACTATATGTGCAGAGTTTAGATAATCTTTTATAAGAGAGATGGCATCTTTGCAGGCTACTGAAATGAGAAAATGCTCTTTGTCTTTTTTTGGCTTATAAAAATTTTTAAAATCTTCCATACTAGAAGACATAAACTGAATTATTTTTGTCGCATCTTCCACACACAAAATCAGAAATTTTTCGGTTGTTTTTTTGAACATAACCCTTGTCTCGAGTTCCATCATTATGCTATTTAGTTGATTTAACGGTTGTCTCCATTGATGAGAAATCATACTAAGCATTTCGCCCATCCTGGCTAATCTTGACTGATGCAGCATAGCTCTGTCTTTTTCTTTTGCGTCTTTCAGCGCTTTTTGAATTTTATAATGCAAACTGTTGTTTAAATCTTTGAGATCTTTTTCTTTTTTTCTTACTCTTTTTTTATATTTAAGAAATGTTTTATTGATTTCCCTAGAAAGCATTATTGACATTATAGATATAAACAAAATAGACAATATAGCTGTGATTAATACTTTTTTTATATATTTTTGTATTTTCTCGTGTAGCAAATCATTTTTTCTGGCTATAACCTTTTTAATCTCATCTACATATATCCCACACCCTATAATCCAATGCCACTCAGAGTATAATCTGACATAACTTAGTTTTTTTGCACTAAGATTACTATCTTCTTTTGGATATAAAAACTCAAAAAAACTTCCATTTGGATTTTTGATAGCCATTTTAACAATTTTTTGTACATAATGAACATTATTCCGGTTTTTTATATCTGTATCATCTACGCCTATTTCATTTTTCCTGTAAGGGTGTGCAACTAATTTGTTTGTATTCGTATATATCCAAAAATAATTACCCCTACCAAACCTAACTAATTCTATCCATCTGGCAATAGCATTTTTTAAATCATCTAATTTATAAAATATATCTTTTTTCAGAATAATTATTATATTTTTTTTAGGAATTTTTTTTAGAAGATAAAGAGTTGTTTCGTCTCTTAAAACAAAAATTTCTTTTTCACCGTTATATTTTTTTATTATTGAAGGCTCAAAAAATATATCTTTCTCTTTATATAAAATTTTTCTTTTGTAATTATATATAATAAAATCTGTATTATCATTTGAATTTTGTTTGATATAGGTTATGTATCTTTGCAAAGAGTTATTTTTTTCTATCGATTTTGCAAAAGCTTTCATTTGAATTTTCATATCTTTTTTTATATTACCAAGTATTAAGTTTTTTTGATATTCAATATATTTAAAAATATTATTCATTTCACTTTTAAGTGTCATTTTCTGTTTTTTACTATAGCTATATTCTAGTTGTTTACTTTCTTGTACATAGTAACTATTTTGCATCTCTATAAATGAATACGACAAGATAAAAGCCAATACAACAATAGTAAATATTGGGGTCAGGATAATCAATTTGGGTATATTTTTTTCAGAAAACAACAATATTTATCTCCAAAATTTTATATTAGCAAACAAAAAAAGATGCAGAGTCCAGTATAACATAATTACCCACACGCCAATCATGAACTCTACATATAGAGGCTATTGAAACTAAATCATAAAACTTTTATCGCCTTTTGCATTAGCTCCATATGATAGTTTTCCTGGTAATTTATAAAATCAAAAAACTTGGATAACTCCTCATCTTGGACTGCACTTGAAAGTTTTATACACTCCTCTTTGGCTGCTTTTTCCTCTTCTATGCCATCTTGAAAGAAAGCTTTTATATCATCTCTTTTATAGAGTGATTCTATGATGGTTCTTGGGATTGAAAGTATGCCCATCTGTGCTTGCATATCGCCAAAACATTTCAGGTGAAACATCGATTCATCTATGAGATCCTGATAAACATTGTACAGACTCACGCTATTGGTGTGGTTTTGCATATAGGCATAAATCATGATGAGTTCATACTCTTTGTAGCTCTCTTCAAACAAAAAAATGGTCAAAGCGTCAGTCGAAGTTTTACTTAGTTTCTTACCTTTATATACTCGTTTTTTATTGAAAGCACATACCTCTTCATCATATTTTGAATCAGCTAAAAACTTTTGAAGCTCAAAGAGAAAATACTCCTCATCTGTCTGCATTCTAAAATATAACTTATCGTCTTGTGCATACTTTTTTTGAAGGATAGATATCTCATCTATTAAAAATCTAAAAAAATTAAAATTTGTAGCCTTTTTTATATCTATCTCATTTTTTTCATAATCATACTCAATACCCTCTTCTTTCATACGATTTGAGAGCCACTTTAGATGCCTAAACTCGATGCCTGCCATATCATAAAGCTCACTCTTTACCTCCTCGTTTAAGATAGCAAAAGAGGCAAAAAGTATCTTTAGCCATAACTCATGTTTTTTTTGGTATATCTCATTTAACTGCATAAATTCCATCCTTGTTTTTTGTGTATAATAGCATTGATTTGATTAGAGTATGCCTAAAAGAATTGATTTTAATACACTCGTAATAGATACAAAAAATTTAAAAGCAGATGAGATATTTGATTTTATTACTACACCATCAACTAACTAACTCAAGTTCTGATGTAGTGATTTTATTTATAATTAAGGTAGATTTTAGTGGGGCAAATTTAAGCTGTGCAAATCTTGTTTTTGATTTGCACAGCTTTTTAATTAAAATTTATAGTCTGCATAGAGTCTGTAGTTTGTCACATCTCCTGTGTCATAAGTTACATTTTCATAGTGAACTTTAACCGCCAAACCTTTTAAGCTGCCTAAAAATGCATATCTTGCTACAAAATCATACGCATTCAAATCTTTTCCTCCATTAAGAGTTGCATTTGAACCCATATTGTATCTTGTATATCTTCCAAGCATCATAAGATTTTTCATGCCAAATTTTTTGAACTTGTATTTAAGATTTAAAGACAAGGCATCTACATCTTTATTATAATTTTCTAGTCCTATTTTATCTCCTGCATATGCCCAGTTTGATGAGATACCTACGCCAGAGACCATACTCTTGTCCTTATTGGCTATAGTATAGCCTAAGCCTGCCATAAGACCATTGTATTTGGTTGCTAGTTTAAATCCTACAAGATCACCGCTTCTAGTAGGATCTTTATCTACATTACTGGAGCCGTATTGGATTCCTGCAAGCATGCCAAGACCGCCTGCTTTAAATTTATATTCAGCCTGAGCTAAACCTACTGTAATATCTCCTTGAGGAGTATTTGTGCTTGCGATAGTAGCGTTTTTGACCACCAAATATTGACCTGTTAAATTTAAACCTTTAACACTCTTGTTGTTTATCATAACAGTCCAAAGATTATCCATTTTATACTTATACTTTGCACCATACATAAAAATATTTTTGGCAAAAGTTCCGACTCCTTGGTCAGTTGAAGTTAGAAAATTTGTCCTGGTTAGATACTTATTTACATACCCGGCAAATATACTTGTCTTTGGCAATGCTTTTATATCGGCAGTATATCCTTCAAAAGACTCATGTATGATTCTTGAACCGCTTCCTGACAAAAGTGGTGTTTTTATAAACTGTCTTCCTACTTTGATTGAGCTTTTTTTGATCTGATATTTCAAATACGCTTCTTCCAAAACAGCTCCCGGGCCATAAAGATCAGCTTTGTAAAACTTTTTTTCTTTATCATTTGTCCATGGAGAGTTACTTGACTGAGCTCTTAAACCTATACTAAATCCATAAAAAGGTGCAGTTGTATAGTGCAACATAACTCCAAGACTCGTTATGCTTTCTTTCCCTTTGGCAGCCTTATCTACATCATAGACAACTGCTTTAAATCCCCCATCAAATTTACCATTTGAAAATGCATCTTTTAGCGAATCTGCAGAGTAAACATTTGTTGTAAAAGCAGCTACTGCCAATACGCTTAAACCTAAGTTTTTTAATTCCATCTTTTCCTCCTGTTAAAAATTATTTTGTATCATATCAACAAAATGGGGGAAAGTAGAGACTGGTTAATCCCTCTTTTTCACTTTTTACAGTTATAGCTTCTCTAGCACTTAAAACAACAACAAACTATTCACTCTTATATAATCTTCATACAATCTCCACAAACTATTGTTATCATTTTGTTGTATCAAAAATCTAGGTCATAGCAAAATATTGCTATTAGCCAAACAAAAGGAAATAAAATGAAAAAAAACAAGACTAAGATGCTCTTAGTACCTATTGCTGCAATGGTATTATCATCTACAACACTAATAGCCAGTGAAGCTACTCCAAAATATGAGCCAAGAGACGGTGTTATCAACCTATATGGTGCCGGTGGCCCACACACAGCTTTCATCAGAGTAGGAAAAGTTTTTACAAAAAAAACAGGCATTCCTGTGAAAGTAAATTTTGGACCTGAACACAAGTGGACTCAAAATGCAAAAAAGAATGCAGATATTATGTGGGGAACAGCTGAACAAGCAATGACTGCTTTTTTAGAAAACTATAAAGAGTTTAGCAGTAGTGATGTAATGCCAATATTTATCAGAAGAGCTGTAATCGCTGTTCAAAAAGGAAACCCAAAGCACATAAAAGGTTTTAATGATTTGATAAAGCCAGGTATGAAGGTTGTTGTAACAGAGGGTGCTGGCGTGTATAATACATCTGGAACCGGTGTGTGGGAAGATGTTGCCGGAAGATTGGGCTCATTAAATGATGTAAAAGCATTTCGTAAAAATATTATAGATTTTGCCAAAGGTAGCGGTGCTAGCTTTAGAGCATTTAAAGGTAAAAAAGCTGATGGATGGATAACTTGGTCTCATTGGCCGCTAACACACCCAAATGATGCTGAGATAGTAGAGCTTTCAAAACAGCGTGTTATTTATAGAGATTTAACAATTGTAACAAACGACAAGGCAGATCCAGAGACTGCAAAATTTATTAAGTTTCTTAATGGCAAGGAAGCATTGAAAATATTTGAATCAGAAGGATGGAAAAAATAAATCTAAGATTTTAAAAGTAGAGACCGTTCAGAAATCCGTGTCGATCAGGCAAAATAACAAAAACCTAAAAAGACACAAATTTTTGAACGGGCTCGTACTAAATCATCATTGCTGCTTCAAAACCTTCTTTGACTGCTATAACAGCATCTCTTACTTGTTTATAATCACCAATATCAATGGTGTCCATACAAATATTAAAACTATTTTTCAGGTTATAATTCGGTTTTCTTCCCAAAGCCAGAACAATGGTGTCAAATTTCTTCTCCAGCAAGTTCCCGGAAGTAGTATCCTGTAAAGATAAGGTATTTTCTTTAATATTCAACACTTTATGATTGGTACGAATTTCAATACGGGAATCCAGCTTTTCTAAAAATGGTTTTTTTAGAACAATAGGCATATCCCCAAGTATTTCACTTTCCATTTCAAATACAATGATGTTTTTATTTTGTTTTACCAAATATTGCGCAGTTTCAAGGCCGACCAACCCTGCACCCAATATGGCAACGCTCTCTCCCGTTTTTTTGGATTGCAAAACATCATCCGATGTTATTACAAACGGATTGTTTTTTGCAAAATCTGGAACAACCGGTTCTGCACCCAAAGCAAATACCACTACTGCCGACTGTAATTGCCTGATATAGTCTAAATCTACTTCGGTATTTAATCTTAAATCAATATTTAATTTTTTAATAATATAAGTATAATAATCAATTACCTTTTGAAACTCAGCTTTATGTGGCGGTACATGTGCTATACATAGCTGACCGCCAATTTCACTCTCTTTTTCACAGAGAACAACTTCCATCCCTCTCATCTTTAAATATTTAGCACACGACAATCCAGCGGGACCAGCACCAATTATCAATATTTTTCTTTTATACATACCGGGTTGCTGTAAAACAGGCTCATCGTAAACCACAGGATTCATAAGGCAGGTAAGTTGCTTTTGACTCTGAATTCCAGCAATACAGGCTTGATTGCAGGCAATACAAGGGATAACATCCTCAAAATCTTTCTTTTCCCATTTTTCAACTAAATGCGGATCACCAATAAGCCCTCTTGCTATACCAATAAAATCAGCCTTATGCTGATTCAGTATATTCTCAGCTATTTCATAATCATTCAAACGATTAGCAGCCATTACCGGTATATCAACCTGTTCTTTAATTTTTTGCACATACTCTATCAACGGAGCTTTCGGCATTGACATAGGTGAAATGTGAACATAAGTAGTCGGACCCGTTCCTGCGGTAACATTAAGAATGTCTACCCCCAGTTTTTCCAATTGTTTTGAAAAAACAATAGCTTCCTCCAGGCTAAAACCATCTTTAGTATAATCATCAGCATTCACGCGGGCTTCAAGAATTTCATCTTTCAGTTCTTTTCTTACCAGCTCCGTTATTTCCAAGGCAAGTCTCATCCTGTTTTCCAGGTTTCCACCATATTTATCGGTCCTTTTATTTGATGCCTTGCTTAGAAATTGATTGAGCAACCAGCCATGTGCAAAGTGTAGTTCAATCAACTGAAACCCTGCCTTTTTCGCCCTAATGGCTGCCTTGACAAAAGAGTCTCTTATCAAGGTTATTTCTTCTTTTGACAAATCATTTACTGATTTTGATTTGACATTTAAAGCAAGCTGAATGCCAGGGATGGTGGTTTCTGAAATTGCTTTTACAATCTTGCTGAGTCCTTCAATTTTATCATCGGTATCTATTCCCATTTGGTTAGGAAAACACTTACCCATAGGATGTGTATAAGATGCTTCACAAATAATAGCCGCCGGCCCTTTTGACCTTATTTTATAATAGTTTATATTCTTTTTTGTAACAAATCCATCCAGAGTGGCAAAATTTGTGACTGTTGGTAGCATGATTAAACGATTTTTAAATTCGAATTGTTTGATTTTATACTTGTCATATAACATAATATTCATTTTAAACTTCTCCTCTATTGTATTTTTAACAGTACGCTAAACCTTAACTGGCAATAATAGATAGGAGGAATTATTGTTTTTTTATATTCTTTGTTCTGTTTGTGATCCATAGCTATTTACGCAACTACAAAGTATGTATATCCTGCTTTTCTATCATCACTTATAGCTCGTAATCCACCATCAGTTGCTACAGATGTGCCTTTAGGTGGTTCTTTGTCATCAAGTCCAAGCAAATGCATGCTGTTTATACAAAATTTAAAGTCAACACCTTTAGCTGCAAACTCTTCAATTTTTTCACTTAAATGTCCAGGTGCAAATGCAGGTAATACTGCACCACCTACTACAACAACTTTTATATCAATATCACTTATATTTGCATGTAACATGTTAAATAAATGTGCATAGTGATTTGGTTCTAATAATTGCATTACCCATTTTTCTTTTTTCATAATTCTTCCTTAAAATATTAAATTTTTTCTTTACTTTTCAAAAACTTTTTTGCATTCTTCTTCGGGTTTTGGAAGTCCGGTTTCAGGAGATAGACAAGGTGCATGAAATAGATACCCGCTCCACATACCTTTAAGTGTTTTGATAAAGACAAGTACCCAGAACACTGCAAGTTGTATAGAAAAAAGAACTCCTAAAATCATAAATATTTCATACTTGGTTACTTGCCATAATTGAAATGTTGCTGCCGTAAATACTCCAAGAGGAAATGTAAATCCCCACCACCCCATATTAAACGGGAGACCCTCTTTAAAAAACTTCAATGTAATAATCCAAGACATAACATACCACCACAAGCCATAAGCCCACAACAACAATCCGGCAATAAATCCAAATGAGTATAAAAAATCTATAAAATGTTCAAGTTGGGTTCCGACGAGTACTGTTCTTGAAGCATTTCCGAGCAATAAAAGCCCCAATGCTCCAGTACCAAGTGGACCTAATGTCAGCCAACTTGTAACTGCCAATGCTTTTTCGGGTAGTTTATGTGATACAAGTCTTAGGTATAAAATAACCAGTACAGAAAGTGCCAATGGTACAGAAAATGCCCATAAAACATAACTGGTTACTAGCATCGGTTCAGCTATCGCAGTGGGAAAATATGGAGCAAGCATTCCACCCGCAGAAGCAGTAACCTCTGATGCTACAATTGGTAAAAGCCATACTGCTGTCATATTTTCAAGCTTATGATCTTCTTGAATTGTAAACATAAAATACGGAACAAGCCAACCAACACCAGCTGCCAAAAATGCATCAATCCACCACAAATAAAGAGAAATATTTAAAGCTCCATCACCAAATAAAGATATCCCAAAAATTGCAAATCCTTCAAGTATGGGAACAAGCGCCATAGGAATAGCTCCCAGAAACATTGATTGAATAGGATGCTTTAGCATAAGCTTAACAGCTTCTGGATAAAAAATAATTCTTGCTATAAACAATATAGAAAACAATACGAAAAAAAATATGTCGACAAACCAAAGCATCTCTCCCCAAAACACTTGAGAAGCAAATAAATTCGCTTTTATGTTATGTAGTGTTAAAAAAGCGATACCTGTACCCATATTTAGAGTAAACCAATTTGGCGTGAAGTTTCGAATTACTTCAGCAATATTTTTATATGTCAATGGTTTAAAAGCCATCACTCTCCCTTTTAATAAAGTAAATTCTATTGTTTTTATAGAACTTTGATATTGATATCTTTATCTTCTGTTATTTGCTTTTGCAACTCTTCTTTATTTAAGATAATTCAACATTATAGCAAATTATCCATTTTTGATCTTGCAATGTTTAACGAGATAAAAAATACATATCTATAAATATCTTGGAAGATTTAAATAAATCTTCCAAGAAAAATTAGAATAGTAAACTACCCAATTTTTTTAATATCAACTGGTATCGCTTGTCTCGCATTTGAGCCGCACACAAAGTCGTTTGCAGTTTGCATGCCCCCGGTTGGGTCTAAAAGTCCAAGCTTATTTATGTTCACACCGCTTTTTCTTCTTACTATTACTTTTGCTGTTTTGCCATTTATGACAACATTTTCAGCTCCTTCAGCATCTCTTCCAAGACCATGCTCAACACCTATACATCCGGGAGTTACACCATTTCTGTATCTTAGATATCCTTTTACTTTTCCATATTCTGATGTTACTTCCACCAAATCACCATGTTTTAAATTAAACTCTTTAGCTGTTCTTGGATTTAGATCTATATATGTTGTAAATCTTATTTCTGCCAAATTATTACTGCTTGCATCAGGAGTTGCCAATACATTTGATTTGAAAGAAAAAGCTGTTAACGGATATTTGTCTTTAGGATACACCTCGTCATATGTTTTGCCTCCAACTTGTCTTTGCTTAAAGAATTTGATAGTTCCACTATATCTTTCACCTGTTAGTGAATTTCTTGTAGTACCAACTGTTTCATTATATATTTGTACAGGCTTTTTGTATTGATGAGATATAAATTCTCCACTGTAACTATGCTCAATATCTTGATACCTTCCGCCTCTTGCCATCACATATGCTGTTTTTCTCCAATTTTTCCCACAGATTCTCTTAAGTGCAGGAACATACTCTTCTATACCACTAAGTTTTATATCTTCATCGCTTGCATCTGGCACAGGTTTACCATCCATTGCTATATTTTCAAATGCTCTTAAATATATATCTTCAGCTTTATTTAATGGATACCAAGTACCGTCATTTCCTTTTATGGCTTTTTCTCCAAAACCTGGAAGTTTTAACTTTTTACCAAGAGCTATCATAAAACTTATCATATCTATAGGTTCACCATTTTTAAAAGTGGCCTGTTTTGGCTTTACAACTGGAAATCTCAGTGTATTTATTTTAGTTTGATAACCATTCCACACATGAACAACACCCCAAGTCTCATAAAGAACAGAATCCGGCACGATATAATCAGCATACTTGGATGTTTCATTTATAAATGGATCAACTGCAATAAAAAGAGGTATAGAGTTCTTTGGATCAGCCAAAAGCTTTTTCATTTCACCTTCAGATCCACTTGTTCCATACATAAAGTTAGAAGCATTTGTCATCAATACATCTAATTTGTAAGGATAACCTTCGGAACTGTTTTTAACTATATGATGTGAAAGCTGACTTACAAATGGAAACCAATTGCCTTTTGCAGGATATGGATTTTCACCGTTGGCCACTTTGTTTTTATACTCATTTGTTTTTTCATATGACATTCTTGTTTTATCTATTTTTGCAGCTTTTATATTTGGCTTTCCTTTATATGCAAAAAGATTATATTTCTTGCCTTTAAAATCTTTATAAGCTCCTCCGCCGGCACTCATTCCGCCTTTATAGTTTAAGCTTCCTACCATTGCACCTAACATCATAACTGCATAGGCTGTGTAAAATCCTGTGGTATGCATTGTACCGCCATGACAGTCAACACTTGCTTTTCTACCATGAGAAACAAATTTTTTCGCTACTTCCTGCATGGTTTCTACACTAACTCCACACTCCTTGGAGTACTCTTGCAAACTTAATTCGTTTACATTTTCTTTTAACTCATTAAAGGAAGTTCTGACACTGTATGTTTTTCCTTTGTATTCAACACTGCCTTTAAAATCAAGAACTGCCTGAGCAACTTCATTTGAAGATTTTAATGTGTTGTCACTTGTGTCTAGAACCAAAGGAGTTTTGCCATCTTTTAGTATCTTCCCAAATCCATCTTTATCTTGAATTATCAAATGAGTAGCATTTGTCCAAGAGACATCTTTTAGAACTTTCATAGCTTTTGCTGAAGGCATAGATAGATACTTTTTATTATATATCTTGTTATTTATAATAATTTGTAAAACTCCCATTACAAAAGCTAAGTCAGTTCCGGGAATTGTTGGTATCCAATGACTTCTTGATCCAGCTGATATAGTATCGCTATTGCCTTGCATCGGAGATACTATAGTATAGTCTATATTGCCTTCACTTCTAGCACGAGCTAAAAGCTTACCTTGTCTTTTAAAAGGATTACCTGCTTGTCCTGGAGGTGTCCCGATACTCAAAAGATACTCGGTATTTTCAAAATCTGGCTTTAAATGAGGATATTTTTTAAAATTATTTAAAAATGCTGCTTCTCCAACTCTCATGGATAAACCGCAAGTTGCACCATGACCTTCCCAATTACAAGTGCCGAAAGATTTTAAAAATCTATTTACAACTACTTTAATTCTTCCTTCGTGAGTAGTACCAATAAAACTTAGGCCATTTGATTTAGGCCCAAATACAGGCTCATTAGGATTGATAGGAGTTTTAACATCTCTTACATCTTTCAATCCTTTTACATGCCCTTCGCCAAAGAGATTACCACCATTTACTACCTCATCTACTAGTTGGTCGATGTCTATCTCTTTCCATTTATTTTCACCTCTTTTGCCAACTCTTTTTAAAGGTTTTAAAACTCTGTCTTTGGCATCTATTTTATCAAAGATTACATTACCTCTGGCACACACATTTGATCTATAAGTTTCAAATTTACCTTTTTGAGATAGGATTTCATAACTCTCTTTTATACTTGTATTATACGGTAACCAAGGATCAGTTGAGAGAAGATTGTATGGATTACCCAAAACTCTAACTACTTTATCAGTTTTTTTATCTATCTTTACTCTAACACCACACTGAGTTGTACAACCTATACAAGTCGTGGCACAGATTTTAAATTCATCATTAGCTACGAATTTATCATTTAAAAAACTATATGCAGTTTTATTAGAATTTCCATAAATAGGATCTTTTGCACTCTCTCCGTTATTTGACATTGTCACAGCTTTTTTTAGAGTACCTTCATACCCCGCAATAGAAGCTGAGGCCGCCACAGCTGATGTCCCTATTAAAAAATTTCTTCTATTTTTGTTCATCTTTTACTCCTTCATAACTATCTCTCATCTCTTCATCCCATGGAAAAATTACTGCAAATATTGCAATCATAGCAACAAGAAATGCCCAATTCGATGCAACGGACATTATGCTGTCTGGTCCAAAAATTGGAGATGTATACTCCATAAATCCAGGTACTGTTTTTGGTAGCTCTTGTCCTCCTATGACTAAAGTCTCTCTGAGCATCCATCCACCAGCAGCTGAAGCAATTGCCCCCAATGAAACTAAAAATAGTGACTTTCTTAATAAAGTTAACCCGATAATTGCCGGTGCGATATAACATATAATGTATTCGCCAATTACCTTGCTTAAATGCAAATCAAAATATTTAAAAAGTATATTTTTTTCTGATCCGTTAAATGGCATTGCAAAACTTAGCCATATTACATGCACAACAAGTTCTGCTAAAATAAACCAAGCTAAAAGTTTGGCAAGACTTTCAATCATCTTTCTGTCAACTTGCATTTTCTCTGAAAAGAATTTTTGAAATACAAGCAACAAAAGAATCAATGCGCCTATCCCTTCTACCATAGCAGATGCAAGAAATAAAATAGGCATCAAAGGCGTATGCCATAATGGAATAGCATGAACAACCCCTATAATATACCCTGTATATCCTTCTAGGGCTATGACCAACGGAATGCCTGCAGCAGTAATAAAATATAAAATCTTATTGTCTATATTTTGTGATTCTATATCCTGTGAAGTTCTTCCCAGAGCCATAATTTTATAAAATGTCTTACCTATCGTGCCAGACTTTTCCATCCTCTTAACAAAATATGAGCGATAAAATATCAGTATTGTTAAAATAATGAGTCCAAAATAAGACATGAGTATCAGAACACCCCACTTCATTGGAGATGTAGGAAAGTTTTCCCATCCATAAAGGAAAAAATTTATCAAACGACCTGGTTGTTTTAAATCATCAACAAGATTTAGCGGAGCAGCTGCAAGAAATGCAAATGCCACCAATAGCGAAAATCCGGCAATAGGACGATACTTTTTTATACCAAACACTATAGCCAAGCTAAAAATAATAAAAGCAGCAGCTGAAGTACTCGTAAACCAAAAATAGTTAGGGATATCAAATCCCCAAGCTCTGTATGGAGTAATTGATGTCAATGTGGTTATTAATTGTGTTTCCATTTTACACCTCTTTTTTTGGGAGTATTGCCCATTCTTTTTCTAAAATCTTCAATTGTAAACGCACCCAATCATCAAGTCCTGGCGTTGAATCCAAAACTTCTACAAGTCTATTGTCTAAACCAATATAAAATACTTGGGGTTTATTGCCCTGTTCAGGTTTTAAAACATCGTGTGGAAAAGTATTGAGTAGTTTTGAAACTTCTGAATTTTTATCATTTAAATCGCCAAAAACTCTTGCTCCTCCCACACATGTTTCAACACATGCCGGCAACAAGCCTTCGTCAACTCTTTGTGCACAAAAATTACATTTATCTACTACTTTTGTCTTTGTATTGATAAAACGCTTATCATAAGGACAAGCTTCTACACAGTATCCGCATCCCCAACAAACAGTATTATCAACAACAACAATCCCATCTTTTCGTTTAAATGTTGCCCCTGTAGGACAAACACTTACACAAGATGGCTCATCACAATGATTACATAATTGAGGCAGAAAACCTTTTCTAACATTTGGAAATTCACCAATCTCCATCTCTGGAACAAATGTTCTATGTTGCCCTTTTGGAACAAGATTTTCTATCATACATGTTGCTGTACAAGCTTGACAACCTATACATTTTCTAAGGTCCATAACCATAACAAAATGCTTTCCCACTTGCCCTATATATTTAGGATCTTTGGCATCTCGTCCGGGATTTTGCATAGAAAAGGCATTTGCCTGCGATGTTGCGAGCATCGCAAAAGCAGTTGTTGATAAGCCTTTTTTCAGAAAATCCCTTCTGGAGTTTTTCTCTTCCATCTTCTCTCCTTTTTAAATTTTTTATTATCATAACAACAAAGAGGGGGAAAGAAGGGTAAGAAAAACATAAAGAGTGTTAAGAGTCAAATATTATTGTAAAAACCGCACCTTTGCTATAATTATCGACAAGAATTATTCCGGAATTATTTTTCTCTACTATGATTTTAGTCATATATAGACCTATACCCGTACCTATTGTTGCATGTTTTGTACTAAAGTAGGGTTCAAATACCTTATCTAGAGGTTCTATATATATACCTCCCGCATTATCTTCTACTTTGATAATATGCTTATTGTCTTCATCATATGTCACTATATGAATAAAAGCATCTTTAACTCTTCTTTCTATAAGAGCATCTTTTGCATTATTAACCAAATTTAAAAGCGCCTGTGTCATCTCATTTGGATATGCAAATATATGAAAATCATCTTGTATCTCGATATTAAGCTTAATGCCGTTATTTTTTAAAGATACGCTCATAAGCTTTTGTACTTTTTTGATAGGTATAGATACATTTAGTGTCTCTTTTTGTTTTCCTGATGAGAAAAAATTTCTAAAGTCATCTATCGTTTTTGACATAAAACTTATCTGTGTATTTGCATCTTCGATTTTTGACTCTAGCTTTTGCTTGGTTAGTTTACCTCGCTCAAAAAAGAGTTCCATATTTATCAAAATTGAGGAGAGCTCCGTCAGTGGTTGTCTCCATTGATGGGCAATATTTCCTATCATTTCACCCATACTTGCAAGTTTACTCTGATGAACCAAAATCCTCTCTTTTTCGTTTGCTTCTCTTTGTTTTTTTAGTTTTAAACCTATCTCTTTTTGCACTCTTAATTGCAAGTTCTTATTTAACTCTTTAAGTTCATTTTGGCTTTTGACCAACTTTTGATTTAACTCATCCAATTGCCGTAAAATGACATCAAATCCATAATTTATAACAACAACCGTTACAATGGTAAGCAAAAACATAACAATGATACTTTGAAGTATTGCCTTATCTACTATCTCTTCCCAGTGTGAAATATCTTGTAGAAAAACTATCTTAAAATCATTATTTTTATCTATACCCTTTCCATTTATAATATATGATAAAAAATCTCTTCCGCCAATCCTTGTCTCTTTTAGATTGAAAAAATTATTTTTTTTAATATAATTATCAATCTGTTTATCTTTTTCTAGCGAAAAAAGCATCTTGTGTTTTGAATCATCAAAATATATATGGGCATCAATATCCATAATCTTTCTTATTTGTGCTAAGAAGTATTTTGGATTGATAGCAAAAACAACAAAGCCGACGATATTTGAATTTTTATCTCTTGCTTCAGAAACAGTATGATATAAAAACTCCCCATTATCATACCAAAAACCGTCATAAGGTTTTTTCAAACTATCAAAATATGAGAGATGAGATTGGGGTTTTTGTCTAAAATATGTCAAAAGTTTTCCATTTTTGTCATAAAAGCTAAATGATGTGAGATATCTATTCTCCTTTGCGATTATTTTCCACCTGGGCAGACTCAAATCATGCAAGGATTTAACATCTTTCTTTACAAATGCCTTTACTATGCCGTAAGAGTTTATATTTGCATAGCCTCTTGTTGTGTAAAATTTTCTGATTCTCTTGAGCGTCTCTTTATACACAACTGTTACCCTTTTTAACTCTAAGAGTTGATTATTTGAAGCAAAATTTTTTATATCAAAGTATCGTATAAAGAAAAATACGGTTGAGAGCATGATTATAAGTATCCAAACTAAAATTACGGTTTTTGTTTTTACCGAGACGGAGTGAGAGAGATTTTTAAAGTTCAAGAATATACCCTATACCATAGATATTTTTTATGGTATCTTTTCCTATTTTTTTTCTCAACTCTTTCACTACAGACTTTATAGCCTCTTTTGACGGGGGATCAAAATCCCAAAGATACTCGCCTATATCATCAAATGTAACACTCTGGTTTGCTCTTTTGATAAAATACTCCAAAAGACGACTCTCTTTGAGGGTAAGCTGTATATCTTTGCTGCCTTCACAGACAATCTTTTTTATGGGATTGTAGATACAATCATTTTTTAACCTTATCTCAAGATTATTATCCACAAGTTCAAGAGCCACAATTTTTAGGGCTTCCATAAGACTATGTTTGTCATACGGTTTTACTAGATACTTTGTGATTTTAAGCTCAACTGCCTTCCAAAGATACTCCTCTTCAGTATGGGCGGAAAGTATGATAATGGGAATCTTTTTATCTTTTTGTCTTATCTTTCTTAGTGCTTCAAGTCCATCGAGATGAGGCATACAGATATCAAACATCAAAACATCATAACTGGCTACATCCATCTCATAAGTAGCCTCAAGTCCATCTTCGACTGAGACAACCTTATCAAAAAAAAGCTCCAATACTTCTGTTATGTGTTTTCGTATCCCCTTCTCATCCTCAGCATACAGAACTTTTTTATCGGCAAGTATATCTAGTACATCCATATCTTACTGCTCCTTATTTTCCACACCCTCGCAAGAGGTATCTAACTCTAGTTTTTTCATCTCTTCTGTTGAACCAATCTTCTTTTCCTCTACATGTAGAACTGCTGCATCAAAGGCTTTTATAACCATGCCTGAGCAGGCTTGTTGTTTCGGTGGGGCTGATTTGATCTTTTCATTCATCAAGGCAGCTGACTCTTTGCCATAGTCTAGTGTTTCGCCTTTTACCATCTCTGTAAACATGGAACCGGCTATAACAGTATCTTGACAAGCATTGCAGGAGAATTTTATATCTTTTATATCTTGGTTTTCATCAATATCAAGATAGATAAGCGCAAACTCTCCATTTGTCGGATCAACTCCCATACCAACTCCGTTTGCATCGTCTATCTTTCCATAGTTTCTAGGATTCATCATGTGATCCAAAACCTCTACTGTTATGTCTCTTATCTCTTCTTTGTTTAATTCTTCCATATCAACTAACCTTAAAATTTCATTTTCAAAACCTCTTGATAATCCACTCCGCTACTGAAGTAGTAGTTTGCTTTGGCTATCTCATAGTTATTTAGAGCTTGATTATAGAGTGCTCTGTTTATCGTCTTTTTACTTAATGCATCGAGATATGCTATATTGTCCACTATGCCATTTTGATATTTTGTTAAAATTATATCATAAACACTGTTTGCCATCTCTAAAGCACTCTTGGCTGAGTTGATTTTGGCTTTTTGTGTCAAAAGTTTTTTCTTGGCTAAGTCAAAAACTATCTTCTCTTTTGATTTTACATAGTTTAACTGCTCTTTTTTCACCAATTTTGCCAGCATAGCAGATTGCTTTTTATAAGAACTTGAAGTGTCATAAAGGTTTAAAGAAAAGCTAAGCATAAATTGGTTTTGCTGATTAGGTAAATCTTTCAAAAGAGCTTCGTTGTAATCATTGTAATGATAGACACTGAGAGTATCTTCCAGCCTAATCTTTGGTTTTTTTATCGCATTGACCTGAGTTATACTCTCATCTGCAGCTTTGAGACCTGCTTGAAGTGCTTTTACATCAGAGCTTGGTTGGTATTTTATATTTCTCAAATCAGGAAGTTTGGAGTCATCAACAGATGTGATATTTTTACCCGTCAAAAGAGATAGATTTTGGTACAAACTCTCTCTTTGGTATTTTAGATCATCTATGATGTATTTATTTGATTCATATTCTGAACGGAGTTTTAAAACCTCGTCTATGGTTATCATTTTAAGATCATATTTCTGTTTCTCTCTTCGGTATTCTGCAAACAATGCTTTTGATTTGTCTTTGTACGCTAGCAAATTTGCATCTATGATTTTTATCTGATAAAAAAGCGTAACAACTTGCAAAAGTATCTCTTTTGTCGATGTTTTTGTATTTAGTTTTGTTGATTCCAACTCAAAACCTTTTTGTCTCTTTATGGATCTATTTTTACCGCCGTCATACAAATCTGCCCCGAATCTTACATAACCTAAAGTCGTTGCCCCTATCTGAGTGGAGCGGACATCAAGATCGAGTCTGTTGTAGTTTGCTCCTATATTTACGGTAGGATTTAGAGTGTTTGAAACGCTCTTTAGAATCTCTTTCTTTGACTCTATATTGTATTTCATAGATTTGATATTCGCATTGTTTTTAAGAGTTATATTTAACATCTCTTTTAGTGTTGTCGCGCTTAGACTAAGAGGCAATAGGGCTAGTAAAATTAGTTTTTTATATGATATGTTCATCGCCGTTTTCCTTAATTTGAATTTTTTTATCTTTAATGGTCAAAATCTTATCACAATACGGCAAAAGTCTATCATCATGCGTAACCATTATGATAGTTACATTTTGCTCTCTTGTTATCTTTTTTAGCATCTTTACGACACTTACAGCTCTATGCCTGTCAAGTGCAGCAGTTGGTTCATCGGCCAGTATGATTGCCGGCTCATTTGCCAAAGCTCTTGCAATGGCAATTCTTTGATTTTGACCACCACTTAACTCGCTTGGCATATTATGTAGTTTATCACTCATATCAAGATAGTCTAAAAGCTCTTTAACTCTCGGCTTTACAACTTTTGATGATTCGCCATTTTGATAAGGAAGGAGAGATATGTTCTCCTCTATATTTAAAAATGGTATGAGATAGTGAGCCTGAAAGATAAATCCTATCTTTTTTCGTCTCAGTTCTCTGTCGTCTTTCACTTTCCATCTGTTGTCATAAACTACCTCATCTCCTATCTCTATTTTTCCACTTGTTGGCTCCAGTACACATCCTAACATCATAAGCAGAGTCGTTTTTCCGGCACCGCTTGGTGCGACAAGAGCTACAAATTCACCTTTGTTTAGAGTAAAGTCTGCACCATCTATCACGGTCACCTCGCTATCACCTTTGCCGAATTTTTTTACTAAATTTTCTATCTTCATAGATTGATTCTTGCTCACATCATCCCCCTATCGCTTGTGACGGATCTGTCTTTACAACCTTGTAAATACCAAAAAGCGAAGCAAATACAGACGAAATTAGGATTATCCCAAAAAGACTAAAAGCATCATTTATCTCTAGTACTATCCTCTTCGGAAAGCCCCCTGCTATCAGCCTGGCAAAGATATTTCCAGATATAAATGCCAAAATCCCAAGCGTGATGGTCTCTTGTATGATCATCTTTGAAATCGTAAAATTAGAGATACCAATAAGTTTTAGTATGCTTATCTCTTTTATCTTCTCTAGTGTCATGGTGTAGATGATAAGAGCGATAATTACGATAGAGACTATAATCAGTATAACAGTAAACATACCTATCTGCTTTGATGATTTTTTTATCACTTTTTCCAAAAGCAGTCTTGTCTGTTCGGCTTTTGTAAAGACCTTTTTATGTGTTGTTGTTTCTATATTTTTCGCTACCTGTTCTGGATTGTAACCATCTTTTATTTTAGCTATTATCGCATTTACGAGATGAGGATTGCCACCTTTTATACCTCTGCTATCATCACTCCTGATTCTCTCATTTGTATATGTAAACTGTAAAACTTCAGCATCTTTGAGGCTCGTAAAAATGAGATAGTCCCCACTGTTGGAGACTGTATCTTTGGTGATACCTACGACTTTAAACCTGTCTCTTCCCATCTTTATATACTCACCTAGTTTATAGTTGGTTTTTTGTGATACAACTATCTCATAGTGTTGTTTTCTTATGCTTCTTCCCTCTATCAGTTTGGCTCTGTTTATAACATCTATTTTTCCAAACGGATCAAATCCAACCAGCATAACCTTAAAATCACCATACTTGTTTTGCATTTGAAAAGTTTGAAAAGTGATAGCTTCTGCATACTTTATGCCATCTTGATATGAGATTTGATTCTTCAAATCCTCATGCACCTTTGAGGTTTGTGCAAACGGACCAAGCGTATCTTGTTGAACTACCCAAATATCTGCTTTTATATCACTAACTAAAACTTTTGCATCAAATACCATCCCACGATAGACTCCTATCATGATGATAACTATACCCAAAAGTACACCTACACTGATAGCAGTTATCACAAATTTACTAAGTGAGTGCGAGATATCTTTATATGCTAGATTAATCATGATATATTTTCATACCATCACTTAAAGAATTTTTCTTAGGATCAGGTATGACCAACTTTTCATCACTGCCCAAACCCTCTACTGCAGCTGTTTTATTTTCGTAAGCTATAATTTTCAGCGGTTTAAAGCTTACTTTATCGCCTTTTAAAATCCAAACACCATTTTGTTCCTTGTATATGCTTAGGACTTTTGTAGGCACCTTCACAACATCTCTTAAAGTTTTTATTTCTATTTTAACTACAGCCTGCTCCTCCATATAAAAAGGAATAGGAAGATTATCAAATGCTATGTCTATCTCACGCTCATAAGTTATAGGGTTGTTTACAGGATTGATATTTACTACTTTACCCCTATAAACCTTATCAGATGAGCGTAATTTTACAGAAGCGCTGTCTCCAATTTTAACTTTTCCGCTTATTCTTGTATCTATATATGTCTGTACCCAAACATCTTTTGGATTTACTAACTCCAGGAGCGTTTGATTTGGCATAATAATCTGATAGTTCACAACAAGTTTTTTTGTTACATATCCGCTAACAGGTGCTTTTATGATATAGCGGGCAAGTTTCTTTTCCAATCCGTTTATGCCGGCTATCACTTGTGCAACTTGATCTTTTAGTGAAGCTATATGAGCGTCAATACTCTGG
The DNA here is from genome assembly GCA_045047115.1 of Sulfurospirillum sp. GTDB lineage: Bacteria > Campylobacterota > Campylobacteria > Campylobacterales > Sulfurospirillaceae > JAADIZ01. The sequence goes on along the minus strand of JASFYR010000002.1, from coordinate 7,329 downwards.
ATCTTCAGTTTAGCTGTATCTTTTGCAGTCAAATACTTTTGATAATCCAGACTTGATATAGCGTGAAGTTTATAAAGTTTTTTGTTTTTGTTAAACAACTCATTTTGATAGTCGAAATTCACTTTTGCACTCATTCTATCCACTTTGAGAGATTTTATATCATTTAAAAGCTTTGATCTCAGAGCCTTTTGTTCATCAATTCTATCTCCCAAATCAACACTGTCGACATTTGCAATCAATATACCTTGCTTGATATATTCTCCTTCTTCGATGTTAAAATCCAAAATCTTACCACCATACAAAGAGCCAATCTTATATATATTTTGTGCACCCACATTTCCTATACCATTGACTTTTATATCTATGCTTCCTTTAAATGCTTTTGTAGTTGCAAATGTATGTTTGGGGATATAAACCTTTTTATAAAACCCAAAAGCAGCAACTGCGATGATAATTATATAGATGGTATATTTTATGTACTTTTTCATTTAGTTTCCTTATATTATTTGTAAAATTATGACAAATTTATATTAACTGTTCGTTAAGTGGATATTAACGATACCTTAATACTAAGATGATATTCTTCTTCTAAACAAAATTAGGAGAAAATAATATGCGTTATTTGGCATTTTTTGATGATATAGAGAAGATTGTCTTAAAAGATGAGTTAGCTCAATTTTTAGGGGTTAATGATGATGGTATTATAGAATTCGGTTATCCCGATATAGTTAAAACATCAGGACACAGCTGCGGTACGGTAGCGGGAGCTTATCTCATAGCGCTTTATGGTCTCAAGGCACTCTATGGCAAAGAGATACCAAAAAGAGGTGAGATAAAAATAGAGCTTAAAAAATCTCCGACTGATGACAATGCAGGAGTAGTAGGCTGTGTACTTTCAAACATAACAGGAGCAACAACAAACTACGGTTTTGGTGGGATTCCAACAGGAAAATTCAACAGAAGAGATTTGCTCTTTTATAATGCACCGATAGTTTCTGATGTCAGATTTACCAGACTTGATACAAACAAGGAGGTAAATGTAAATTATAGACCAAAAAATATCGTAAATCCTATGGCAATTTTAATGAGTGCTATCGGCCCAAATGCCACCGAGGAAGATAAAAAAACATTTCCTGCAAGATTTCAAGAGATGGTCAAAACACTGTTTGACAACCCTGAAAAAGTAATAGAGATAGTCTAAAAAAGGTCAATTAGAAACTCAGGGTAAAGATGGTACCTTTAGGGGTGGACTTTACCCTGATGCCTATATCCATAGACTTAGCCAATCGCATAACAATATCCAAACCTATTCCACTGCTGTTTTTTTCACTAAAAGAGCGCTCAAATATACGCTCAGGCTCTTTAATGCCTTTTCCACTATCCTCTACACATAGAGAGTTTTTGTCTGCATATACCTTGATAAAACCATCTTTTGAATTATATTTGCAGGCATTTGAAACTATATTTTGCAAAATTTGCTTCATTGCATTCGGATTTACTTTTGCCTTTAACACAGAATTTTCAACGATAAAATCAAGATGAGGATATATCTGCTTTTGAGTCTGCACTATATCTTTTACGATATCGAACAGATTTACTTCTTGCATTTGAAAGGTCTCTTCTTGTAAAAGAATTGTAAGATTTTCATGCAATTCCGATATGGTATATACGCTTCTATTTAGCCTGTGCAATGCTTTGTTGTCCTTGAAATTCGGATCTTTTTTCAAAAGTTTCATATTTAGTTTTATGGAAGTTACCGGTGTGTTTAAATCATGAATCAAATCTTTGGCAAACTTATCAAGCGTGGCTATACTCTCCTCCAAAGGCAAAAGAGCGTTTTTTGCCAATCTATGACTAAGGAGTGCAAACAAAATCAATAAAATCAACTGAACAAAAGCTATCCTTAATTTCAAATTAAAAAGTTTTTGCTCATACCCTGCTGTGGACTTAAATACTTGAAAGTAGTTTCCCAATTTGTTAAGAGGTATAAACTTGACAAACTCACCATCTTTTGTCGCAAAATTCTCTATATCTATATGATTATAGATATTATCTGAAAAACCATGTCTATAGATACCGGAAAATTTACTCAAATCCTTGCCCATTTTTATATCTCTTGCATACTCTATCATAGAGAATTGCTCTGCTTTTAAAAATTGATTTTTCATCTGCGAAAAATAGAAAAATCCAGCCACTAGAATCAAAATTGCAACACTTAGAAAGTAGATAAGGAAAAATTTAAAAAAAGCTTTTTTTTCATGACGAGGCAAGACGATATCCTATCCCTTTTATGGTCATGATGGGTAATCCGATTTTACGAAGTTGATTTATATGAACTCTTAAAGCTCCTTCGCTCATCTCTCTTCCCTCATTTAAAGCTTCAAGAAGCCTCTGCTTTGAGAGTGTTTTGTTTAGGTTTTGGAAAAGAAGCCTTGTTATACATAGCTCATAAGGTGGCAGAGATACGAAAGATGAACCGCTGTAAAGCTCATCTTTTTCTATAACAAAACGAAACTCATCTACTGCTATCTCATTTGCATAGGTGTGGTACTGTTTTTTCAGAAGTGCTTTTATGCGAATCAAAAGTTCATCAAAATCAAATGGCTTTTTTATGTAATCATCAGCACCAATCTCAAAACCCTGCGACAATGAAGCAACATCAGTGAGTGCGGTAATAAATATAGCCGGAGTCATATCTCCACTCTCTCTCAAGCTTTTCAAAAGTTCAAATCCATTTAAATATGGAACATTTACATCCAGTAGCAAAAGGTCAAATTTCTGAACAAATGATGCATCAAGAGCCATCTCTCCATCATTTACATGCAGAACTTCAAAACCCTCACTCTCCAACAGTTCTATAAGTGTTTCAGACAACACATCATCATCTTCTAATAGTAATATTTTTGACATATACAAGTATATAAAAAAGCCTATTAACTTATCGTTAAGCTTACTAATAAGATAATTTTAGTCCTATTTAAGCTTTTTTGGGGTATATTTCCAAAAAAATAGAGGAATATAATATGTTGTTCAGTAATGAAGAGATTTATAAGGCAGTCAAACACTATCTTCCAACCGTAAATGAGTATGTTAAATCACACGGTGGTGCTATAAAACTTTTGGGTGTAAAAGACGGTAGTGTATATATTGAGTTAACAGGAGCCTGTCATGGGTGCTCCATGAGTTTGATGACCACAAAAATGGTAGTGCAAAAACGCCTGAGAGAGCTAATAGCTCCGGATTTAAATGTGATAAATGTCGATGGAACTGAGCAAAATAGACTTCCACAGGAGTACTATATCGATGAAACGGATAAAATAGAGCTCAATAAAAGCACAAAAGATAAGCTGTTTGATAAGATAAAAAAATACTTTTAACCAACCATGAGGCAAAGCTATATCGCTTTGCCTCCAATAAACTACTTTAGATTCTTCTCAAAATGATTGATATTTATAGATATAAATTTATATGCTATATATATCAAAGCAGGCCAAGAACATAGCCAAATAATCGCTGATGTATAATCAATTGATTCCATTTTATCTCCTAATATTTATGAGTATCAGACTCTATCTCTTCTGATGTGATATTTTCTCTATCCATCACCCGCCACACAAAAACGATATATCCAAGCACTATGGGAACCAGCAAAGAGACATAGCTCATGGTTGTCAGTGTATAAAAACTTCCCGAACTGTTTTGTATAGTTAATGAACTGTTTATGTCCACAAGTGAAGGATATATAGCAGTATTATTAAACCCTAATAAACATAAAATCGAAAAAATAACCATAACAGTACCAAATCCACTAAACCATATACCATTTCTACTATTCTTAAAAAGTGCTATAAACAAGGCAGACAGCACTAGAAGCGTTCCTGCTAAAAAGAGTGCAAGCAAAATCGGATTTGCTAAAAAATTTAATAAAAATTTATGTTTTTGCACAAAAAACCCATGTGCACCATAGCCTACTCCGCTTAACATTAAGATCATTGCAGTCAATAAAAGAAAAAATGCAACAAAAAATACAGCGTCATTTCTAAGTTGGAGTTTTATCCTCTTTTGTATATCCTGGTGGTCTATATTGTGTAAAAAATAGAGACTTGCCTGAACTCTTGATAAGAAAAAGAGAGTGAGTCCAAGTACGACATTAAAAGGATTTAAAACTGCTTCAAGCCCTCTTGTTGCGGTAGTCCAGTGTGATTGATGCATATCATTTAAGACAAAGTTTCCACCTGTAAAAAGGGTCCCGAGTGCTACACCTATAAGTATGATACCGATACTCCCATTTATAAACAAAAACATTTCATAAGTTTTTTGCCCAAGAAAATTATTTGGTTTTTTTCTATACTCATAAGAGACTGCTTGGATTATAAAACAAAACAGTATCACCATCCAGGCAAAATATGCCCCACTAAAACTAACGGCATAAAAGAGTGGGAAGGCTGCAAAAAGTGCACCTCCAAACATAACCAAAGTTGTAAATGAAAGCTCCCACTTCCTACCAAGCGATGCTATGATGATATCTTTTTCATCCTCACCTTTTGCTACCTTGTTAAGTATAGTTTGACCACCTTGGACGAATATGATAAAAGAAAAAAGTGCCCCCAAAAGTGCCACAATCATCCACCAGTACTCTTGTAAAGTTAAGTATGATAATTCTTCAAACATTTAAGACTCCTTTGGACCGATTTTTATCTGTGTAAACATAATCTTCAATTCAGCTATCAAAAGAGCTGTAAAGATAAGTACAAAAAGTACTATTGTAATCCCAACTGCACTACTGTCAAGCTGAGATGTTGCAAGTTTTGTCGGTAAAAGTCCCTGTATAGCCCAAGGCTGTCTTCCGACTTCAGCCACTATCCATCCAACTTCGCCCGCAAGATAACCAAGAGGTACAGTAAATACTCCTAACCATAAAAGAAGCTTTTGCTTTTCTACTATACCCACCATTGAAGAATATAGAAGAAGCAAAAAGAGCACCAAGAACCAGGTTCCAAGCCCCACCATTATATGAAAACTGTAAAAAGTGATGGCAACAGGAGGCATTATCTCTTTTGGATCATTAAGATAGCCATATCCCAGATACTTTTCGTACATCCTGAACTTTTTTAGTGAAGATTTTGACTTTTGAATATCTTGCTTTTTCTTTGCAACTTTATATGCCCGGAGAAAACCTATAGCTTTTTTCCCTTTTGCTATCTTTGAACCAGCCGGTTCAATTCCCTGTTTTTCATTGCCATATACCAAATCATCAGCTCCGGCAACAAAAGAGTTTACATTGTGATAAGCTAGAAATGAGAGTGCATAGGGAATTTTAAATGAAAAAAGGAACTCATCGACTCCTTTGTCACCGATTTTTCTTTTACTGTTTAAGACTCCAAAGGCTACTATCCCTTCTCTTCTTGCACCATCATACAAACCCTCCATTGCTGCTAATTTTGTTGGCTGTTTGAGCGCTACTTGATGAGCTGCCTCATCGCCGGTTGAAATCAAAAATAGTGAAACCAACAATCCAAAAGAGGAAGCCACTATTATGCTACGCTTGGCAAACAAGATATCTCTTTTCTTTAAAAGATACCAACTGCTTATGCCAACCACAAACAAAGAACCCATAACATAACCACTCGATACAGTGTGTAAAAATTTTGAAACAGCAATAGGACTAAAGAGTATATCGAAGAAATTTTTCATCTCAAATCTTGCACTATCGGGATTAAACTGCATTCCTACGGGAAACTGCATCCATCCATTTGCAACAAGTATCCAAAGTGCCGATAAATTTGAGCCGATTGCAACCAGCCAGGTAGAGAACAAATGAGCTTTTTTTGAGACCTTATTCCATCCAAAAAACATAATCGCAAAGAAGGTTGATTCCATAAAAAATGCCATCAATCCCTCTATAGCAAGGGGAGCCCCAAATATATCTCCAACAATCCAAGAGTAGTTTGACCAGTTTGTACCAAACTCAAACTCCATAATGATGCCAGTTGCCAAACCTATCGCAAAATTTATACCAAAGAGTGTCATCCAAAACTTTGTAAGTTTTTTCCACTGCGGATCATTTGTCTTGACATATATGGTCTCCATAATAGCTATGATAAACGATAATCCAAGAGTCAAAGGCACGAAAAGCCAGTGATATAGTGCTGTTAAGGCAAATTGAGATCTTGAAAGCTCAACCAATAGACTACTATCCATATTTATTCCTTATTTTGTTAAATTTTCTATGACAAAATTAGCTCTATCTTTGTCATTTGAGAATTTTGTCTGAAGTATATCTGGAAAAAACAGCAGTTTTAAAATTACAAAAAATATAAAGAATTTTATAGCAATGATAAGCCATAATCTTTTGCCTACTTTCATATTTTTAAAACCGTCAATGTAAAAAAGAGCTATTTTTTTGCAAAATTCCATATATACATAACCTCTATTGATAATCATTTTCAGTTGAAATTATAATCCTATTATTATTAAGTCATACTTAAAATATTTCTATAATATTTCTCTTCGCACTTTGGGAACACTTACTTCTTATATAATAACTTTTTCATTATGAGACCACTGCACAACCAAACCAATACAAACCCTATCTATAAAACCTAATTTTTGAAAAATATTTCTGTTCCAGATCTAAAAATCCATTTTTATTCTTAATTTTCACTAAGTTCACTCTGATTTTATCTCTATTTTTCATCTATTTCCAACCATTTTTGCTCTCATTCTCTTATGAGCAAATAGTTTTAGGTTAGCGCGCATACAAGTAACAGTAAAATTCATAAAGGAGTGTTCTACTTTGGCTCTTACCTTGTGTTTTGGTTTCTCTTCTTCTCTTTGGTTTTCTCTCTTTTTATCACTCATCTTTTATGTCTCTTTGAGGCATACATTATTTTTTATATTTTTATCTTCCAAAAGCTTATCAATCTCTTTAGATTTATAAGCTTTATCTGCACCTAATGATCCAATATCAACACCTAAGCTTTCTATGAATGTTTCTACTATTAAAATATCTGAGGTATTTGCAAATGTTGTTGTTGCTTTGAGTATAGCTTTTGAATCTGCATCTGTAGCTATATGATTTTTATACCCAGTTTAAATGCCAATTTATCACCTTATTTTAGAAAAAGTCTCTTTATATTTATGTGTTATTATAGCTAAAAAAGTGCTTGAAACTCCTTAATATAGGGGATTAAAGGGGATTATCTTTGTTGTGTTACTGTGCAGTGGTCTCATATTTGTAATAATGTTTTATAAATCTTGATCAATTTGTAGTGCTTCTTGAAAAAAATAGCTGATGATGGCGGGGAAAAGATGGAGAGTTCTATACGC
>JASFYR010000001.1:0-3744 GCA_045047115.1 Sulfurospirillum sp. | reverse complement strand
CATATTTGTAATAATGTTTTATAAATCTTGATCAATTTGTAGTGCTTCTTGAAAAAAATAGCTGATGATGGCGGGGAAAAGATGGAGAGTTCTATACGCTAAAAGAGGTAGTAAAGCTCATAAAACCAGAAGCTGGAAATAGTATATGTGATCCTACTTGTGGAAGTGGTGCATTATACTTTTGAATCTAAATCTTCAACTCAATATGGTGTCGTTATAGAAAGAATAAGCACATTTAAATATAAACTCTACCCTTTGCTTAAATCACATCATAAGAAATTTTATTTTAGCCTCTTTTTTAGCTTTTTTTTTGATAAGATTCACCAAAGAATAAAAAGAAGGGCAGGTTGTCTAAATAGAGGATTAAAATTTCTCTATTTTTCATAATAATATAAATTCTATGACAAGGAGGAATTAAAATGTCAAAAGATACAAAAATAATGTCTTCAAGGCGTACATTCATGAAGATGGCGGCTGCAACGGGAGTAGCTACATGTCTTGAGTCATCTGCTTTTGGAACGAGATTTCCAAGTGGTTCAGTTATGGACAAAAAAACTGTTGCAACAGGAACACACTGGGGTCCTATTGAAGCTGAAGTTACAGGCGGAGTACTTACAGGTGTTAAACCTGCTTCTGCGGATATGTGGCCTACCCCAATGATTAGTGCTTTAGTAGATAGAGTATATGCAAAAGATCGCATAAAGTATCCTATGGTTAGAGAAGGCTTTTTAAAACATGGCCATAAAAGTGACAAGTCCATGAGAGGAAAGGATAAATTTGTAAGAGTTAGTTGGGAAAAAGCAATTGAGCTTGCAGCCAATGAACTTAAAAGAGTTAAAAAAAGCTATGGCAATGAAGCACTATATGCTGGAAGAACTGGTTGGCGTAGTGTAGGAAGATTAAATTCTGCACCTATAACTTTAAGAAGAATGTTAAATTTATTTGGCGGTTATTCGGAAAACACTGGAAATCCTAGTATAGGTTGCATAATGAGGATTGCTCCTCATGTTTCAGGAGATATGGAAGCTAAGTCCAGACAAACAGCGTGGCCAACGATATTGGAACATACCGATACGGTTGTATTGCTAGGCGCAAATCTTCTTAAAAACAATCAAATAGATCACCACCCAATTGCTCATTATAGTTTAAATGCAGTAAAAGAGCTTAAAGCGAAAAATAAAAAAATTATCTCAATTGACCCAAGAAAATCTGATGTGACAGAATATCTCAATGCTGATTGGCTTGCTATACGCCCAAACACAGATGTTGCTTTGATGTTAGGTGTTGCCTATACATTATATAAAGAAAATTTATATGATAAAGCCTTTTTAGATAAATATACAGTAGGATTTGATAAATTCCTACCTTATCTGCTTGGAAAAAGTGATGGAGTTCCCAAAACGCCTGAATGGGCATCTAAAATCACTACAATAGATGCACAAACTATAAAAGATTTGGCAAAGCAAATGGCAAGTGGACGAACTATGATTATGAGTGGATGGTCTGTACAAAGAGGAGACCATGGTGAGCAACCTATCTGGATGGTAATTACTCTTGCAGCAATGCTTGGGCAGATAGGACTTCCCGGAGGTGGATATGGATTTAGTTATCACCGTGCTTCGGGTGGAAGTCCGAAAGCGGATGCTCCGTCACTGCCAGGTCTTTCAGCAGGAAAAAATCCTGTAAAGTCTCATATTCCTACATTTCATGGTCTTTCTGAAGCGCTATTGAATCCGGGGAAAATCATAGACTATGATGGGAAAAAAGTAAAGTTTCCTAATATCAAACTTATGTGGTGGGCGGCTGGAAATCCAATGAGTGACCAGCAAGATCGCAATAAGCAGATAAAATCTTGGAGAAAACTTGAAACTGTAATAATAAATGAAATGTTTTGGACCCAAACTGCAAAGTTTGCAGATATTGTATTTCCAATTACAACTACATTTGAGAGAAATGATATAGATTTTTTAGGTACTTCTAAAGGAGATTTTTTTGCTATGAAAAAAGTAATAGAGCCACTGTATGAAGCAAAAAGCGACTATGAAGTGTTTACCGAAGTTGCAAAAAAATTGGGATTTGAAAAAAAATATACCGAAGGAAGAAGTGAGATGGATTGGATAAAACATTTTTATTCAATAGCTCAAAAACAGGCTAAATTTAAAAAAATCTCTATGCCATCATTTGATGAATTTTGGGAAAAAGGAGTTGTCGCTTTTCCAGTATCAGAAAAATCTAAAAAATGGGTAATGCATAGTAAATTTAGAGCAAATCCTCTAGGGACTCCTTCTGGCAAGTTTGAAATATATTCAAATACTATAGAAAAATTTAAATATGATGATTGTCCTCCTCACCCAACTTGGCTTGAGCCAGTAGAGTGGCTAGGAGATAAAGAACAAACCAAAGAGTATCCATTTCATATGGTGTCTCCACATCCTCAATACAGGCTTCACACTATGCTTGACAATACATGGCTTAGAAGACTTTATGAAGTTAAACAAAGAGAACCTATGTGGATAAATCCTAAAGATGCAAAAAGAATCGGTATTAAAGATGGTGATGTAGTGATGGTTCATAATGCCAGAGGAAAACTTTTGGCAGGAGCGGTTGTAACTGATAAAATAAGAGAACATGTCATAATGATACAAGAAGGTGTCCGATATGATCCTGATAAACCAGGTGAAATAGGAGCTATGTGTAAACATGGTAATCCTAATCTTGTTACATCAGATAAAGGAACTTCAAAATTAGCCCAATCAATTATAACAAATACTGTACTTGTTAATGTTTCTAAGTATACTGAACCTTTACCAAAGATAACGGCATTTGATGTACCAGAAGGAGCATAATAGTGATAAATAAAATTAGTTGGACTATTGTATTTTCAATATTCTTATTTTCTAGTTTTCTTTATGCCAAAGAGGATACAATGTTTGTATCCTCTTCCTCTGGTATTTATATGGATGCTATGCATACTAAATTAATAGGAACACTAAAAATAGGAACTAAGGTATATATCATAGATAAAAAAGTAAAATGGTATAAAATAAAAACCATAGGGTGGCAGCAAAATGGTTTGTCTTCGGTTATTTATGCTTTTGGAGGTTTAAGAATTATAAATGCAAAACTAACTCCAAACGGAGAAAAAGTTTTAAAAAGTTTAAAAAGTTTTAAGGATAAAAATACCAATCTGACTTGGAATCAAGTTGAATTGGACAATGTTTGGATAAATGCAAAGGCATTATCTAAAAATATGGATAAAGTTTGGAAGAAAGCAGATATTTTATTTAACAATAGATGTTCAATATGCCACAGTCCTCCAGTAATAAAAAGTTTTACAGCCAATCAATGGCCTGTAACCTTGAAATCTATGGCTGCAAATGCAGCACTTGACAAAAAACAAACAGAATTGGTTACAAAATATTTGCAATATCATGCACAAGATGCGATAGAAGCAGCTAAATAGAGTTTTAGTCTCATAGAAAATTCTATGAGACTAAACTAATATAACAAATAAAAGGCGGATAAAGGATACTTATGCCCTTAGATGCTATGTAAAAGAGGTGATAGAAGCCAAAAATGGATGGAAATGAATTAGTAAGAATTATCAGAAAAGAAGATAATAAAACTCCTATTGTTATGATTACGGCCTATACGGATAAAGAATATCTTTTAAGTTTAATTGATTTGCACATAGAGCAGTACATAGTAAAGCCCGTCAACTTTAAAGAGCTAAGCAATGCTCTC